>NZ_JAAQRO010000051.1 GCF_012070565.1 Anaerosporobacter faecicola | reverse complement strand
AGGTAAATTGTAAAATTAAACGCAACACATTTCATACCAACTAAGTAGAAATAAGTTAATATAAATTAGAATAAGATAAGTTGCATTTCGGTTTACAAAAGATTGGTATATATGCTATATACTGATCTTTTTGTTTGCTCTTTTTTTCATAAATTATTATGCTAATACTGTTGGCGGCAGATTGGAGGATAGCATGGCTAAGTTTTTTACATATGAAGAGAGACTCGAGTTGCAAAGATTTTTAAAAGAAGGTCTTTCATTTAAAGAAATAAGTCACAAGTTAGGTAAGAATCCAAGTACAATCTCTAGAGAAGTTCGCAAGTATAGTATAGAAATAGCAAGTGGATATCCTGGACAACCATTTAATCCATGTAAAAACCGAAGAACATGCAACAAGAGACATATATGTGGGGAAAGCTGCGTTCGAAGAAAACTTTATTGCAAGTATTGTAACGTATGTAACACCACTTGTACTGACTATGTTGAAGAAGTTTGTTTCGCTAGATTCAAAGCTCCATACATATGTAATGGATGTGAAAAAATAGGAAAATGTAGTTTGTTAAAAAACTTTTATGATGCGGAAAAAGCACATTTAAAAGCATTTGAAACAATTTCACAATCAAGGAGCGGTATATGTGTATCAGAACAAGAAGTAAGCAGACTAAATCAGTTATTAACTCCACTAGTAAGACAAGGTCAATCATTAAATCAAATCTATATGCAACATCGAGATGAATTAATGTGCAGTGAAAAAACAATGTACAATTACATTGATGCCTGTCTGTTTGATGTCAGAAATATTGATCTACCAAGAAAGGTTAAGTTTCGTGAACGATATAAGAAAGCAGAATTCAAGGTAGATAAAAGTTGCCGCGTTGGTCGAAGCTATGATGAATTTGAAAAGCATATGAAAGATAATCCAGACACAACAATTGTACAGATGGACTCAGTGATAGGTAATAAAAGTGGAAAGTGTCTTTTAACGATTCATTTCGTAGAATCAAGCTTTATGTTAGCTTTTATACGTGATGCAAATACGTCAAAGTCGGTGACAGATATATTTGCACACATATATGAAGTATTAGGATTAAGAACATTTAAAGAATTATTTCCAGTAATACTTACGGATAATGGAAGTGAATTTTCTAATCCAAAGGCTATAGAAGAGAGCAGTGATAAGCTAACAGGAAGAAGAACGCGTTTATTTTACTGTGATGCAGGTAAGCCATATCAAAAAGGTGCCATTGAAGTAAATCATGAATTGATACGTAGGATACTTCCCAAAGGTACTAGCTTTGATCAATTGGAACAGAAAGACATAGATTTAATGATGAACCATATCAATTCATACAAAAGAAAGAAGCTGAATA
>NZ_JAAQRO010000050.1 GCF_012070565.1 Anaerosporobacter faecicola | reverse complement strand
AGTTCTTTTTCGTGCTGTCAAGGGTGGCGGCAAGCTACCACAACCTATAATATCTGCAATTTTCAAGGTTCATCTGAGCCTTTTTTCTTTGCTCATTTTTTTCATAAATCATTTGACACTATCAATTTAATACCTTTGTATAATTTTGATATCCATATATAAATCTTATCGCTTACTACTTTTTGACTGGTATACGCATTCTTCTATTGCAAATACTCCCCTCCAAGATCTATCTACTAAAAGACTGCGACAAGTTGAACCCTTCTCAAGTAATGAAAGCACATGAATTACTTCGTTGTAACAGGCTGTAGAATAAGGACTTTGGAGTATTTGCATGTAATCTTTTCTGTAACTGTAAATCCATGTTTTTCAAAGTATTCATAAATATCCATATATAAGAAATGATGAAATCCTCTAGGTTCTAACACATGAATTGGCAAAAAAGCGATTTTTTCTAATAGGGATTTTGGTTGTTCCCATTCTACAACAATCAATTTTCCCTCCTTTTTCAATACTCTCTTCGCTTCCATTAAAATCTTTGCTGCCAAATCTTCCTTTATCTCATGTAGTACCAGGGATAATAATGCCACATCAAAGCTTTCCTTTTCAAAGGTAAGATTCGTGGCATCCATCTCCATGAATTTCAGATTGGCAACCTGCTCTTTTTTCTTTTTTTCTTTTGCTATCTGTAACATCTTTGTGGATAAATCAACACCATACAACTTTGCGTGCCTCTTTTCCTTTGCAATGGTCAGTGCATTGGCACCTGTTCCTGTACAAAGATCAAGAATCACTCGATCTGAATCTGTAATTTGATTCATTACTGCACGTCTTGGACTTTCCTCCTTCTTTCGAAAATAGGTTACATCCAGTAGATCATAAAATTTTGCAAGAAACCGATAGATAATTTGTGAATTCATATGCATTCTCCTTTGTGTATGTACATAAATTAATTAACACTCCGTTTATTATTAGAAAATAAATAGTTCGATAATTACTTGCATGTTATCTTTCTATCTACATTCTTTCTAATAAACTATCCTACTTATTACCTTTATTGTTTAAATATATGTTTATCTGTTCATATGTTCATTATAACACTACAATTTCATCTGTCAAGATTAAATTATGTACCTTACAAAGTTTGCAAAGCAACTCCTATATGTTAAAGTCCAAAAACATCTCTTATTCTTTTCCAATCGATCCCATAATTGCTTTGACTCCTGCTTCACATAATAGTTGATCAACCTCATCTATATCATTGATCTGTCCATACTCAGCAGGATTC
This sequence comes from Anaerosporobacter faecicola, assembly GCF_012070565.1. Taxonomy (GTDB): domain Bacteria; phylum Bacillota; class Clostridia; order Lachnospirales; family Lachnospiraceae; genus Anaerosporobacter; species Anaerosporobacter faecicola. Next base: position 34,180 of record NZ_JAAQRO010000050.1, on the reverse strand, counting down.
CCAGCATACCCATATGGCACCAACTCTCTTGTTGCTTCTCCACCTTGGTTCCAGATTCTAAGCTGTTCCATTGTTAACGAATAGGAAGGTAATGTTTTTGCAGTTTTTGTATCAACTAGCTCTGGGCAGTATTTTAACATTTCTGCAGTTTCAATCTGTCCAGCATGAATATCCAATTTTTCTTCTTGTGTTTCCTCGTCTCCTCGTTCTTGTGTTTTTTGCTCCTCGAACATCTCCTCTGGTAACTTAAGGTCAATTGGCAATACACTATCTTCCTCTCCGGTTAAGCCATAACGTCCCAGTACAAAGCCCTCCATAACAAATCGAATGTTCATATTCAATTGTTTTCTGGAACGTTCAATTGCTGTGATTGCGGTTTTTATATGTTCATAATCACCGTGTGCATTGAAGCAGAATACATGTTGAAACCCCCAGCTTTTTAAGTTACTAAAGATATCTTCTAATAAAGCAATCATCGTTTCTGGCCGAGTAGAAAACGATCCTGGAAATCCTGAGGTCGCCTTATTGATTCCCCAATAAAATGGTGGTGCGATCATTACCTTTTGCCCATGTTTCTCCATGGCATTCTTTAGTTGCTTACAAGTAAAATAACTAAGATAACAATCTGTACCAAGAGGTAAATGTGGCCCATGTTCTTCAATTACTCCAAGAGGAAGAAAAACAGGAACATTTGCTTTTGCCGCAAGTTCAATTTCTTCCCATGATTGATCTACCATTGTATCCTCGAATATCGAATATCCCATATAATCACCCTATCCTTTCATTCCATACGTATAGTTGCTACCTGTACTTTCTGCATCTACATTTCCCTTATGAATTATCTTATCCTCTTAATAGGAATCCAGATCTCATACTGAAAATCTTCTGCTTGGCGGTTTCCTTGGTTTCTAAAGCATTCAATCTCTACGGTTTCTGCATGTCGATACCCCGATGTAGGCAACCATTCCCGAAAGATTCGACTCCATAGGTCAGCCATCGTTTTATGGATAGGACCCTTTGCCTCGAATATGGCATAGTTTGCTTCAGGTACTTCATACACCTCCATATTCTCTGGTGGTTTTTCATCTGTCACCACACCAATGGTATACTCCACTGTGTTTTCATCAATTACCTGCATAAATCCATGAACGCCCTTAGGTTCTTTCATGAGCAATGTACATAATTGCTCGTATCTTCCATCTGAAAACACTTCATTCCAAAAGACATCTACACTTCCTTCATTCTCTTGTGGTGCAACAAAAACTTTCTTCACTCCTACAATTCGCATCGTATGTACTTTTTCAAATCGATAATTCAAGGAAGTGTCTCCCTGAATCGAGATATGAAAAGTCATCGGAGGATAAGATTTGATGGTACTTCCTTCTCTTCTAGCTAATGAAGGGGTAATCCCATGTAGTTGTTGAAATGCTCTTGTAAAGGAATCTGCGGAGTCATATCCATACTTTAATGCAATGTCCAGAATTCGTTCCTCTCCATTACGTAGATCAATGGCCGCTCTTGTCATCTTCCTTCTCCGTATGTATTCACCCAATGTGATGTTCGTTAATAAAGAAAATGTTCGTTGAAAATATGCAAAAGAATATCCAGTGATCTTTGCTAATTCCTCCTTATCAATGGTAGAGTCCAGATGTTCTTCGATATACTGTAACGCTTGGTTTAGTTGCTCTAGATAATTCATCCCTTGTCCTCCCGCTAAAACTATACTAACAAATTCGTATGATTCATATCCGATTTTTTCTGCTCTATTCTGTCGGATTGCTAATAAGGTGGTGCGAGTGCGCATCCCACGAAGGGTTTCTATAATAGGAAAGTTGGAGGACTTTCCTATTATAGAAAAAATCTTCAATGAGGAAAGCCACTGATTTGACATTTCTGTCTACTCTTGACACTCCCTTCATTGAAGATTTGTTATCATAAATTATTTCCTTATATATGCTTGCATTCAACTATTACTATTGAAAATTCCTTATTTTCTCATAATCGTTCCGCCACCAACAATATAGTCATCTTTATAGAAAACTACTGCTTGTCCTGGTGTGATGGCACGTTGCGGTTCGTCAAAGACACATAGCACTTCGTCCTCTGCCACTTTTGTAATGGTACATTTTGCACCTTGGTGACTATAACGGATCTTTGCTTCTACTTCCATACTACCTTCTAGGTCTTCAATAGCCATAAAGTTTAGATTATTGGCATATAACTTGTCCGAGAACACTTCATCATTGGTACCGATCACTACTTCATTGGTTTCTGGACGAATCTCCAGTACAAAAGCAGGATGACCTAGACTCAGATTCAATCCCTTTCTCTGACCAACTGTATAATGGGTAATTCCCTTATGTTTCCCAATCACTTCACCAGCTGTATTCACGAAATTACCTGAAACAATCTTCTCACCTGAATTCTCTTCGATGAATTTGGCATAATCGTTATCTGGTATAAAACAGATTTCTTGGCTGTCTGGTTTATGAGCAACACGTAAATTAATATCCTCTGCAATCAGACGGATTTCATCCTTTGTGTACTCTCCAACTGGCATCAACGTATGTGACAATTGATACTGGGTAAGGTTATACAATGCATAGGTCTGATCTTTCGCTGTTGTTGCTGATTTTCGTAACGTATATCTACCATTATCTAACTTAAGAACACGCGCATAATGTCCTGTTGCAATATAGCTTGCCCCAATGTCTAATGATCGTTTTAACAACGATTCCCACTTTACATAGCGATTACAAGCAATACATGGATTCGGTGTACGACCTTGTAGATACTCGTTCACAAAATAGTCCATGACATTTGTTTTGAATTCCTGTTTAAAATTCATTACATAGTATGGGATATCCAGATCCTGTGCAACTCTTCTTGCATCATCTACTGCACTAAGACCACAACAACCACCTGATTCTTCTTGTGTAAAATGGTCTTCATCCTGCCAGATTTGCATCGTTACACCGATCACATCATATCCTGCTTTTTTTAATAAATGAGCTGCCACAGAGGAGTCAACTCCTCCTGACATACCTACAACTACCTTTTCACCCATTAGTATTCCTCAGCTCCATCTTCTTCACCTTCGTGAATATCTGATTTTGGTTTTTCCAATCCTTCGATCTTAATACCATGTTTTTCTGCATAATCCCATAATGCTGCATGAATTGCTTCTTCAGCAAGTAAGGAGCAGTGTACTTTAACAGGTGGAAGACCATCAAGTGCTTCCATAACTGCTTTATTCGTTACTTGTAATGCTTCTTGAATCGTTTTGCCCATTACTAATTCTGTTGCCATACTACTTGTTGCAACAGCTGCTCCACAACCAAATGTCTTGAATTTACAATCTCGAATAATTCCATTTTCATCAATATCAAGATACATTCTCATGATATCTCCACATTTTGCATTTCCTACCGTACCTACTCCACTTGCGTCTTCAATTTCACCAACATTTCTTGGATTTGTAAAATGATCCATAACTTTTTCACTGTACATTGATTATTCCTCCATATCTATAATTCGTCGTTTATTCTATTACATTTTCGTATTCGAACTAAATATTTATTTTCCTCTATTATATTTATTCTTTTTCCATTTCTTTTATTATTTCTATTTTTGTTGTTTCTTTACATAATCTTCATAAAGTGGAGACATGGAACGTAAGCGATCTACGATCTCTTTTACTTGATCTACTACATAATCTATATTTTCTTCTGTAATATCTTCACTTAATGTCAAACGTAATGAACCATGGGCTATTTCATGAGGTAGTCCAATTGCTAATAACACATGAGAAGGGTCTAAAGAACCGGAAGTACATGCAGAACCACTGGAACCACAAATTCCTTTCATATCTAACATGATCAGTAAGGACTCTCCTTCAATGAATTGGAAACTAAAGTTTGCATTGTTTGGTAAACGTTTTGTACGATGACCATTCAAACGTGTATATGGGATTTCTTTCGTCATACGATCGATCAAATGATCACGAAGAGCGATTTCCTTTTCTGTTCTCTCTTTCATCGTTGCCATTGCAATTTCAACTGCTTTACCAAATCCAACAATACCTGGTACATTCTCTGTACCTGCACGTCTATGACGTTCCTGTGCTCCGCCATGTACGAAAGAACCTAATTTCAAGCCTTTACGTATATATAAGAAACCAATTCCTTTTGGTCCATTTAATTTGTGACCGCTGGCACTTAACATATCAATATGATACTCATCTACATTAATTGGTAGTTGTCCATATGCCTGAACTGCATCTGTATGAAACAGGATATTGTGTTTTTTTGCAATTTCACCAATTTCTTTAATTGGTTGAATTGTACCAATCTCATTATTCGCAAACATGACAGAAATCAAGATCGTTGTTGGACGGATTGCTGCTTCTAATTCACTTAACTTAATCACACCATTTTCATCTACATCAACATACGTTACCTCAAAACCATGTTTTTCAAGATATTCACAAGTATGCAAAATTGCATGATGTTCAATCTTCGATGTAATAATATGATTACCTTTTCCTTGGTATGCTTCACAAGTTGCCTTCAAAGCCCAGTTATCAGACTCAGAACCACCAGCTGTGAAGTAGATCTCAGCAGCATCTGCTCCTAAAGAATTTGCAATGATATCTCTGGAATTACCAATTGCCTTCTTACATACATTGGATAATTCATATACACTGGAAGGATTACCAAAGTACTCTGTAAAATATGGTAACATCGCTTCCACAACTTCTGGTCTTGTAGGTGTTGTTGCTGCATTGTCTAAATAAATTTTCTTATCCATTTGGGTCATCTCCTATAATAATTCTATTTATCACACATCGTCTCTATTTTTGTATCCTTTAAGATTCCATGTTCGCTTCGTAGTTGTAAACTTTCTTCTACAAGCTCCGATAACATGATCTCATCCACAGCATTATTTATACTATCACTAATACGCTTCCAAACATATTTTGTTACACATAAATCAGAGCCACTACATGTGGATTCTCCACCCATAATTTCGGCACAATCTACTGGATTGAGATCACCTTCTAATGCTCGTAAAATATCACCTACGGATATATCTTTGGCTGGTTTTGCTAATACATAACCACCTTGCGCTCCACGAATACTATTGACTAAACCTGCTTTTTTTAATTTTGCTATTAATTGTTCCAAGTAACTAATTGAGATATTCTGTCGTTCCGCTACACTACTTAGTGCAACTGCTTCTTCTGCACTATTAAGTGCCAGATCAAGCATGGCTCGTAATCCATATCTTCCCTTAGTTGATAACTTCATTTGCTTCACCTCTTACCCTTAATTTAATTCCGAGTAATTTAATTCCGACTTTTTTACTTGGTTATCAAGTCAAGTTAATGATACCATTCTCAATACTACTTGTCAAGCATATCATTACAGAACTTAGCATGATTTTTTTCCTTTCTTAATATACTTAATTATGTCAAAATAAAGTAAGAGAAAGGCTGATATCTATGAGTAAAAATTCGATCCTCAAAGGTACCTTAATCCTTACAATAGCTGGTTTTGCAACTCGTATTATCGGCTTTTTCTACCGAATCTTTTTATCCAATCTCCTAAAACCCGAAGACATGGGCGTCTATCAATTGATCTTCCCTGTATATGGGATATGCTTTACCCTATATGCTTCCGGTATTCAAACGTCCATCTCTCGTCTCATTGCTGCTGAGATTGGAAAAGGAAACACCCGCTACCTAAAGAAGATCCTGCGCACTGGAATGTTCTTCTCCATAACCATTGCATTAACCTTATCCTTCTTTTTAAACCTGAATTCCTCCTTTATCGCCACGAATATTCTACTCGAAAGTCGATGCAGTGGTTCCCTGAAGATCCTGTCCTACCTCTTTCCATTTTGTGGTATCACTGCCTGTATCAATGGCTATTATTACGGGATCAAACGAGCCGGTGTTCCTGCAATGACCCAGTTGTTTGAACAAATTATTCGAGTTGTAAGTGTCTATGCGCTAGCTCCTCTATTCGCCGTCGCTAATTCAGAACGCGCTTGCGAACTAGCAGTATGGGGAATCGTTCTAGGTGAAATTGCTTCCAATGCGTACAACATCATATCTATGTTGTTCATCAAACCTTCAAAGATTCAAGCAGCTTACAAACTTAAAATACAATCCATACGGAATCGTATGGCAGGACAAAAAAAACAGGTATCCTTTGCTGGAAGCCTGTTAAAGTTGGCAGTTCCCTTAACCAGTAATCGGTTGTTAATTGGGATTCTCAGCAGTATAGAAGCAATCCTGATTCCTTCTATGTTACGAGAACATGGACTCAGTACCGCAGAGGCACTAAGCGTATATGGAGTTTTAACAGGAATGTCCATTCCCTTTATCATGTTTCCTTCCACGATTACCAATTCTTTTGCGGTACTCCTACTCCCTACCGTATCGGAAGCGCAAGCTGCTGGCAATAACAATATGATCTACAAGACTGCTGCTTTATCTATGAAATACAGTTTGATCATCGGTATACTAAGTACAGGGATTTTCATTACCTTTGGAAATTCTCTTGGATTAATCGTATTCAATAACAAAGCCGCTGGAATTTTCCTTACCATTCTTGCATGGCTTTGTCCGTTTCTTTACCTTACCACTACCCTAAGTAGTATTTTAAATGGTCTTGGAAAACCACATGTTACCTTCTTCAATACCGTTGTAGGACTTAGTGTTCGAATTGCATTTGTAATCATATTCGTACCGAAACATGGAATCTGGGGATATCTGATTGGAATGCTTGTTAGTCAAGTATTCATCTCCACCTTGGATACCCTTGCAATCCTTCGAAATATTAAGATTTCATTCCATGCCATGGATTGGATTGTAAAACCAGGTTTGATCACCGCATTTGTTGGTTTCTTAACCAATCGTTCCTACCTCTATATAAAAGAACATTCCAGTATGAATGGTTTGCTCTTACTTCTCAGCTTTTGCGTATTTTTAGTTGTTTGCTATGTTATTTTATTATTTATTACAAAAGCAATTCGTTTGGAGGAATTTCATCGCTCCAAATCTTGAATGTAAGAATACATAATTTGATGACAGCCATGTCTTGAATGCATGTATTCATCGCATGTTTTTCATCAAGCATACTTGGCTCTGAACAAAAACTATGATAAACACGCTTTGCGAGTTTATCAAGTTATAGCGGCAGTCGCCAAGGTCTCAAGTAAACTTGGACTTTGGCTCGTTGCACGCGTAAAAAAAGATGTAAACGGCATAGCGTTCTGGATTGTTCCAGAGGCTATATCGTTTACATCTTGTATATACGAAATTCATAATTAATTAGAGGCTTGATCAATCTTTCTTCGGAAATCTTCTATATCCATACCACCGATATCAATTAGTATTCGAAGTACACCATTCTTCATCGCTGCCTGTATATTCTGGCGGCTTATGCTGTTGCCAACATAATATTGTCTCATACAGCTACCGATATTGCGTTCTCTACGAATGTAATTTCGTTTTTCGTAAGGTGCTTCAATGGACTGCACTTTAATTGCACGTATGATCAAATACCCGTTTTCCAATTCAGCACTTACACTTTCTCGATCGTAACCTGGTAATTCGATTTCCATCAGAACCTGTCCGTTAATCTCTGATATATCTGTTCGCATGATATCTGGTATGTTCATACTAGAAAATTCCTCATCATCAAATACATGGTCAAACATATCAACAATTTCATACTTTGAAAACATTGGTACCATCCCCTTTTCTTATTGTCGGATTTCTATGCAATCGGAATATATTGTTTATCTTCTACTTCCTTTTTATACATTTTTTTCGGAATCATAATCTTCAGAATTCCATCCTCGAAGGATGCATTTAATTCTTCTCTCTTCACCTCTTCACCTACATAGATCCTTCTCTGACATTTTCCAAAATATCGTTCTCTTCGAATATATCGGCCATTCTCATCTTTCTCTGTATCCTCTTGGTTATGGGATGCTTCAACAACCAAATACCCATCTTTTAATTCAGCATGGATATCTTCTTTCTTGTATCCAGGTAATTCCATCTCTAATTGATAGGATTGATCAAATTCCTGAACGTCCATATTCATAGCTGAGAAATGACTATTTAGGTCTCTTCCGAATCCAGCTGTGTTAAAAACGTCATGAAATAAACCGGTTACTGCATTGTCTTCAAAAATACTTGGTACTAACATAATTCATTCCTCCTTATAGAATGTTGATCAAGAAATGATTTGGTAAGTTGTTAATGTTTATATTGGCTTTCTTAATCATTTTTGTTTTATTTGTTATAGTTATTATATAACACTTATTATAAATTATGTCAAGTAATTGATTCCTTTTTCACAGTTTTTTCACATTTTGTTGGATGACATTAAAATTTACTGCGAAAGCCCATTCCAACCAATATAAATATATTGGTTTATATTAACATACTGTATTGACACGTTACCAATCGGTAAGTATAATGAAGTTACCGATTGGTAACAAAAGCAAAATACTATATAGGGAGGTCATGTATGGAGATTCGTACCAAAGAACGTATTTTACAAGTAGCGCTAAACTTGTTCTCGCAATACGGATATAACGCTTCATCAATGAATGACATTGCGAAAGAACTTGGTATCACTAAAACAGCACTATACCGACACTATGACAGCAAACAGGCATTATTTGACTGTATTGTCAAACGGATGGAGGAACTGGATCAAGAGCGAATCGTACAATACCAGATGCCCGAAGGAAAATATGCGCAGATGGCAAATGACTATAAAAGTATGCCATTAGAGAAAATCATTGCATATAGTGAAGCGCTTTTCACTCACTGGACAGAAGACGATTTTTCTTCTAAATTTCGAAAAGTACTTGAATTAGAACGGTATCATAGTCCTCAAATGCATGCACTATATCAAAAGTATCTTGGTCAAGGTCCTGTGGATGAGATGACAGAACTTTTCGCTGAACTATTGAAGATGTATCATTACGAGTCACAAGATGCAAAACAAGTAGCTCTTGCGTTTTATGGACCAATCTTTCTATTAATTCACCTATATGATGGCGTAACTGATAAAGGAAACATATATACGTTATTGAGAGAGCATATTATACGATTTAGTAAGCAACAAGGGTTTCACCAAAACTGATTGAAATCTATAATGTATGAGATTCACTTGTTGATTCCTCTCATGGAAAGGAGGCTTTTATGAGAAAAATTAAGGATTTACACTTAGCCATTATTTATATCCTGCTTACCTATGTGATCAGTGGGTTTGGCTATCTATTTTGGTTCCAAACAAATAGCAAGGAATATGGTGCTCTCTTTTTATTCATACCAATATTGGCACCTCTGATCTCTACCTGCGTTGTCAATGCTCTCAGCAAAGGAGCCATACAGATCAATCTGAAAAAATGTTCGATTAAAGGGCTACTTGTTGGCGCAGGGATTCCTATCTTTTATTATGGTGTCTCTATCCTTGTGTATGTTTTGTGTGGAAATACATTGAATGCGTTTCATATGCGTAGTCAGGATATCGTAACCTTGTGTATTCAATGGACATTTGCAGGATTTTGTGAAGAAATAGGCTGGCGTGGCTTCTTTTTACCTTTCTTGAAAAAGCATATGAGCCTAAAAAATGCTTGTTTAATCACAGGTTTTCTTTGGGCTGGTTGGCATATACCGATGCTGCCAGGAGGCGCTTATGTTACACAGCGTAGTACGCCTACATGGATTATTCTATTTACAGTCGGAATCCTATGTTTCTCATTTATCTATGGAATCCTAAGTGAAATGAAGATTGGACGTAGTATATGGACGTTTGTATCAATACATGCCATACATAATATATTAGCACAGATGATTTTTACAACTGTCCCAGAAAAAGGAGCTATTTATCTTGATGATACCGGATATATATATCTTGCAGTTTTATTACTATTTACTTTAACCATGTGGATCCTGTATCATAAAAAAGTTGTGATAAAACGTCCATCTAGCCTCTAAATAGGAATTCGTGTACTGATTAACAGCCACCACTTTCTTTCCAAAGAAACGTTCAAGTTAAACTTTTTTCATAACGAATAAACGGTATGTAATAATTCATACTGTTTATTCGCTAATTTAATGATTACAAACACGCTTTCTCTTCATTTCCTTCTTATATTGCGTTGGTGTTAAGCCGTATATTCTTTTACAAGTGGTAATAAAGGATTTCACATTGGTGAATCCATTCTCATATGCTGTATCCGTTACCGTAAGATCACGGTTTAACATATCCTGAATCCCATGCTCCGCTCGTACATACTGCAAGTACTGAACAAATCCCATTTCTGTAAGTTTTCGAAAGTATTTTGAAAAATATTGAGCTGAAAAACCTGCAACTTTTGCTGCATCCTGTAGGGTGATCTTTTCTTTATAATGCTCGCTGATATACTGAATGATTTCTTTCGCATGCATCGTATTCTTAATCTTCTTCACAGGTGTATGCTGTTCTTTTGGAACAGCACAGGAAGACAACAGTATATGGTAGATTTTCAGCAAGCACACTTTTTCCTCTATCGCAACATAAGGATCTTTACTTCTACACAGTGAAACTAATTCTAGAATCTGTTGTCTTACTTGCTCATAGGCAAGTTCCTCTCGATTCACTTGAAAACTATATTGATCTAATTCTATACAATACTTTTTCAATTCATCATAGGATAGTAATAGAACAAGATATGTATAATTGGCAGACATATTATCTACATATGTTATATGAATTTCTTCACTATTGCAGATGTAGAATTCACCATCTTCAATCGTTGATTCCAAGCCATTCGTTCGAATATGCAAACAACCCTTGATCATGTAGACCAATTCAATCTCTTTATGCCAATGTAAAGACGTGTTGCATCTTCTTCCTGGCTTATCCTGCATAAGAATCTTAGCTGGTAAATTCTCATTATACGTCACCTTTTCATAGATGTATCCCATCTTATTCCTCCATTCTGTATTCTATATTGTATATTCCTTCTGTGTTTTCTACAACATTTCCTTCTATGTATATCCTTATTATACCATATTTTTTCGAATTGTTAGATATAGAAGAAAGTGTCCGTAAAATGAAAGGTGACTTGTAAAACAAGATGCTACTTTTACACTACTTTGTAAGTGAGATACTACTTTTGTAAGCGACATGTAATTGCTTTTTATGGTTCCATTTTCTTCTCCCCTTTGTCAAACCTTTGTTCACCCCTTTGTTCTCCTCACCGAGCTCTTTATCTACCTTATGTGTGCGTATCCCTAAAGAGTTTTTATAATAGGAACGTCGGAGGACTTTCTTATCATATAGAAAAGAGTCATCACGTCACTCTTCTGGGAGTAAGAGTAACGTAATGACTCAAATTTGTGGTTTGTAGCGATTTTGTTCGTGCATTTCTGTGTTGACATTTTTATGACGTATTGATGCGCCAAGCATGAACAACCGATGCTTTTTGATCCTTACATCATCCCTTTTACGGTATATGACTAACTATTGGGAAACGTTTTTAATAATTGTTTGTAGATTCTTTATATAAGAACCTAGCATACTATATGCCATTTTTCTTGTATTGGCGCTTAACTTCTCCATGTTGCTGTCTTTGTATTCGTAGTAACATTTCTTCAGTGTTTGATATTGCTCATAAGAACTATATTGATAATCAATCCCAAGAATTGTCTTTACATTCGCTAATGTTGAACGAAGCATTGCCGGTGTCACCTCATCAGAAACCCATGTAAATGCAGGTGTCGTAGTGGTAGCGGTTTGCTTTGTTTGACCTGGAATGATATAACTGTAAGAAGGATAGATCTTCTGATCACAGACATTGGCTCCACTGAAAATAATTGCATTTTCAAAGGTCTGTACATAATACCCCTCGGACTGATTTTCAAAAAAAGTATAATCCAAGCTGTGATCCGCTTCGTTAACATGCGTAGGATTACCAATGGAACTATTGTGAATCATATGGCAGGATGTATTCTCATTGTTGGAATAATTATATCCTGACTCAAACGCTTCATGGGTATGACCAGATATCCAGATAATATTCGGATACTTCTCTACAATCGAGATGAATCGTTTTGCAGATTCCAAGCTAGGGTTAATGGCACCACCATAGTAAGGATTTTCTGTATCATCACCAGCACCATAACCGGAAATCAAGGCATGCTGTATCAGATAGATATTCTTTCCTTTTCCATAATTATCTGCTAACATCTTCTCTAACCAGTTTAGCTGTTCCTCACTGAACTCATCGTATTTGGCTGGACGATATCCTTCTTCCAATGCCATGAACAAAAACAAATCCCCGGTCTTTGGTTCTGTTATGGAATAATAAGGTTTTCCACTTGCTAAGGTTTCCTGTGTGCTGTCTAATCCTGAACCCGTTATAAATGCTTGTAGTTCTTTATCAACAGCCCCATCTTGTCTTACTTCGTGATTTCCACCTGATTCCCAGACTGGATTCACATAATCCGACTGTGCCAAGATATACTGATAAGCTTTCCACTCTTTGTTCAGGTTTGCAAGCGATGCATTGGTAACCTGATCTCCAGATGAGACAATGAAATCAGACTTTTGATTCACGGCATAAGTAAGTGCTTGTGCCCAATGCTGTTCTGAATGCATCCACCAGTAAGCAGGTGTATCTCCATAATGTTCCTCATCAATATGAATATCAGAGTACGAATTGAATGTATACAGTGCTTCTGTTGATTTGCTTCCTAATATCTTATTCTTCGGTATTGTATATACCGCTACAGCATCCTTTACTTTCACCCCATCTTTCGCTTTTGCATCTGCAACAGCAATCACTTTTGTTGCATCCGCTGGAATTGCCGTCTGGTTTCCAAAGGTAAAAAATCCTGTTTGGCCTTTCTTTACTGTCATTGTTGCAATTTCATAATACCCACTTAATGCTTTGGTATTATCTGCCCAATACAAATGATATACTCCATTTTTCGCTGCATTCAGACGGATTGTACCTTGTGCATATCCAGGTGTATTGGCATCTTCTCCAGTAAACTCATAGGTGATTGAGGCGGAAGCTGCTTTCGCATGTCCCTTACCAGTATGCAGTGGAACCATCGTACCAATCAAGCATATCACAACTAGAAATGTTACAATTTTTTTCTTACCACTTCTCATAAAACCTCCAATCTGCTAAATCCGGATTAGCCTCGATAGCTTTTGCTTTTTATATACTATCTACTTATAATTATAGATATTTTGTCTAAAATTGATATGCCCATCCGGGATAGAAGATTGTCATTTTTTAACCTATTTTTACTTAGTAATTTCACAGCAACAATCACAGGAACAATATTTCAATATTACATGTCACAATAGGGACTCTTTCGTCACCTATCAATATATTAATATAATTTTCCATCAAGAAAATCCTTAATCGTTTGAAGGAAGATCTCCTCTTCTGGACTACCAAATTCACAGGTATGCTGTACCTTTTCGAAAACATGAATATATTTTTTATCATGTGGTACTGCATCATAGATGGATTCTGGTTGACTTGTAGGAACCACCGTATCTGCCTCACTTGTAAAGACTAACACAGGCGTCGTAGTAGATGCAATTCGTTCCTTACCACTGATATCTGAAGAATTGAATCCATACATCATCTCACAGAAATTATCAAAGCAACGGAACATATTCTCGTATTCGGTATAAGAATACAAATTGCCATAACCATTTAAAAGTTGCATTTTAAAATTTGCAATTGGCGCATCAAGAATAGCGATATCTACTTTTTTATCGATTTCTTCATTTCCTAAGGCAACTGCAGTAACACCACCACCGTATGAATAACCATAAACAACTACTTTCTTGTCTTTACTCATATTCTTCTTTACATAATTAATACAATCCAATAATTCATACTGCTCAAATGCACCATACGTACTTAGTTGACATTCATTCTCGCCCGCTCCTGCTAAGTCAAAAGACAATACATTGTATCCCCAGCCAAGAAATGCTTCCTCAATTCCCATATTCGTTCTACGGTTACAAGATAACCCATGAACAACGATCATCGTATCACAGTCCTTTTTTCCATCAGCTAAGATATAGTCTGCTGGGATGCTATGTCCATCATAAGAGGACTTTATACTTACTTCCTCAACAGAATAGGATTCTTTTAACGGTTCAATACTCTCAGGATTCAATGGCCATCTAGTTTGTGTTAAAACCTTTTGCGCCCAACCATAGCCTACTTGATAATCTTCTTCACTATACTCTGCAATAAATGCATTCTTTTGTTCCTCTGGTATATCAAAGGTAATCGCCGGTTTTTGTTCTTCCTTCTTTTCTTTTTTCCATATACCAGTTTCCTTCAATACGACACAAGCTCCTACAACAACTGCTACCATAGCAACCATTCCAATTATTTGTTTCTTTTTCATTATAAATCTCCCCTTATTGTTTGTAATTTTCTCATTATAAATCTCACCCTACTTGATTCTTATTCTTCTGTCACTTGATAAAGTTGGGTATCTTTGTAGATATAATATGCATATAATTTCTCCCCCTTCTTGCTCTTGTTATGTAATCTATTGTGATAAATAAATTAAGCGCTCTCTTTTTCCCCCACAACCATCCACATAAGTGAATCAATCTGAATGGACTGTAGTGTAAATCCATTGGCATGAAAGATTTTCTCTAGTCGATCGATGTTAGTAAAATACTCGTCTTCTAGCTCTTCCTTCTCCTGTTCTGTGCACTGTTCTTCAAATCTATGTCTTGCCTGTTCATCTGCAAACATCAAATCCGTTATAATGATTCTTCCACCCGGTTTGATCACACGCCCCATCTCCTGAACCGCCAATGCCTTTTCCTTCTCATTACAGTGATGAAATGCATAGGATGATACTACTGTTTCGCAATAGCAATCCTCCACTGGTATTTTAAGAAATGTTCCCTGACGCATGGCCACCTGCGGTAACTTTCGTTTTGCTTCTTTCAGCATATTCACTGATTGATCCACTCCCATTATATCTTTACTTGTAAATTGCAAGTGGGATATCTCTAGTATTTTCTTTGTCAGATTTCCCGTTCCTATGCCAATTTCAATCACACGACCCGTTTTTTTCCCAACCTCGTTGGCTGTCATGTTGATCACTTGGTCATAATTCTTATAAAATGGTAATCCAATCCCTTCCTTACGAATATCTCGGTCATAGTTTGCTGCCCAATCATTAAAACCCCAATGGTCCTTCCACTGGTCGGATTCCCGTATGGTTTGTATGGTATCTTCTAGTTGAACACGTATTTCATGTGATAACGCATTCTTCTCTAGCAATTCATCGATGGCCTCCCCAAGAGCATCACGAATCTTCACCATGGAATGAATCTGTTGATTAACAATGGCAAATTGTGATGTATAGATATCTAATTTTTCTTTTTGTTCCTGTTTCGCGATTTGTCGAATTGCATCAATCGAGAAACCAAGTTGCCGATACAATAAGATGAATTGAAGCAGTTCTATATCTTCCTCTGTGTATCTTCTATAACCATTATGATCCCTCGTGGGAGCTATTAGCCCCTTCTTTTCATAAAAACGAATGGCATTCGCCTTACAATGTAACCGTTCTGAAACTTCCTTAATAGAATACATCGTTTCCATCCTCCTTGGTATTGAATTCATACTCCGAGTATACCCATTCGCCTTAGGTGAAGGTCAAGTAAATTTTATTCACTTGCATAATTTTCTTTCTATCATCCCACAATAAGAGATGATCAATACACTACGAAAGGATTTGTAATAATGAGTGATGATAAAGAAGTAAAAAATGCTCTTTCTAAATTATTAAAAGAGGAAGGGGAATTCGTTAAAGAATTAACGGAAGTGGCCACAAAAGCTGCTGGTTTTCATGCACGTCTTGAATCCATAGCCAAAGCATTACAATCTGATTCTTCTACTTACAGTAGTAAGGAAACCGATCAGCTAGAACAAGCTGCAAAAGAAAAGTATTCCAAAGAGCTAGAAGATCGAATGAAAGAGCACGCAACCAAACAACTCGATTCCTAATCCACTTACACTCGGGTTTTAGCTGATTGTGCTCTTATAACTTTGCTTCAATAAGTTGCTCGACAAATACCTACCAAATCGTTTTCATCGAAAACATAACAACAGGCATTTGTCGAGCAACTCATTATGAGCAAGGGGTGAAAGATTCTTTCACAACGGACTTGCATAAACGTAAAAAGGACAGGTTTCCCTTCCAGCCAATTATACTTCAACTAATTTCTCGTATAACTGAAACCAATTAAGTCCAATCTCTTCCAATCCCAAGCTAACCGTTCCAATATATTGAAAGCCACATTTCTGATATAAATGGATTGCGGGCGTATTTTTCTCATATACATCTAGTCGCAGTGCTCGCATCCTCAGATTTTTTGCAAGTTCTTCTATCTGTTCTAACATCTTCCGTCCGATCCCCTGCCCTTGCTTCTTTGGATCAACTACAAATGTATAGATTACAAGGATTTTCTCATACTCCACATCCGTTTGCCAGGTAGCAGACGCATAAGCGGGTTCTGGTTTATGTCGTAAAATCAGAGAACCAACAATTTCCCCCGCTGCTTCTGCCACATATAAAGTACCTTCTTCGATTCCATTTTCCGCATCTTCTCTTGTAGGGTAGATACCTTTTTTCCAACCAGGATAATTGATATTTGCTTCCAAATACTCATTGACGTCGTCATATAGTTTCTCTAATTGATGGATTTCTGTTTTCTTTCCTAATCGTAGAGTAACATTCATTTTTTTGTTCCTCATTTCTTATCGTCATACATACTGCTATTAGGCTTCACTAATCTGGACTTTAAATTAATTTCTCAAATTAAATTCCTGCTTGAAATGGTATCCTCTTCATAATCATTGTATATCCTATATTTTTTCTAAAATCATAATTAAATTAACAATACTCTTCTCTCTTTATGGAATACACACTTGTTTTTGTATTCACTTCATCTGGATATTCTTCCCGGAATTTCATACCCATTTTTTCCGCTACTCTTCTTGATGGAATGTTCGTATACTTCTGGTAACAGAACACTTCATCCAGCTTTAACACATCAAAGGCATACCGTAAACATGCTTTAGCCAAATGGGTTGCATACCCTCTTTTCCAATACCGTTTATCAATATGAAATCCGATTTCCGGTCTCATCTTCCCATGAATATTTTGCATTGTTATACCACAATCTCCAAGGAATTGATTCGTCTCTTTGCTTACCACTCCCCATAAGCCAAAGCCATATTTGCTATAATTATCAATATTCCATTCAATCCAACTTTTCGTTTTTTCCCGATCGAATGGTTTCGGATAATACTGCATTGCTTCTTCATCGGATAAAATTGCATACCACGCGTCCAAATCATCCATTGTCAATTTTCTCAATATAAATTGGTCTGTTTCTAATATAACCTCCATCGTTCCTCCCACAATTCTTTACTGTTTCTTTCGACGAAATAACAGATAACTCTACATGGAATTATACTATTATTTCCCTGTGTTTGCAATTAAAATACCAAGACACTTTCATAATTCTCATACAATAAAAACCCCAAGTTTGAGCAAATCGTTATTCTATTCGTAGTTAAACAAATAGAATAGTTTGCTCACGCTTGGGGTTTTGGACACCGCTTTCTTTATCGGAAAGTCACACCATCTGTAACGCTCATTTTATCAACAATAGCAAGGGATTCCAGATGAACTCCTTGTTTGCGAATCAATTCTCCTCCAACTTGGAACCCTTTTTCAATCACGATTCCGGCTCCAACTACCGTTGCTTTGGCATCTTCCACCAATTTGATCAGCCCAAGTAAGGCTTGTCCATTGGCTAAGAAGTCATCAATGATCAATACTTTATCATCTTCTTTGAGGAACTCTTTTGAAACCATGATATCATACACTTTTCCATGGGTATAGGATTCTACTTTACTGGTATATACTTCACCCGCAATGTTCTTCGTCTTTGATTTCTTCGCAAACAGAACAGGAACCTGAAAATACTTCGCTGCAATACATGCAATTGCGATTCCTGAAGCTTCAATGGTAAGGATTTTCGTAACCTCTTTCCCTTCAAAGCGACGTTTGAATTCTTTACCGATTTCCTCTAACAATGCAATATCAATTTGATGATTTAGAAAAGAATCCACTTTAAGAACATTTCCTTCTTTAATTTTTCCATCTCGGTTAATTCTATCTTTTAAAAGCTGCATCTATGCAATCTCCTTCCTTATAGCTGTTTTTTCCTGTTGTTCTTCTTCCATCTTCTTTGGAAGGATTAGATTTAAGATTACGGCAGTTAAGAAAACAACTGCAACACAGTTTTCTGCAAATACATTTTGAATGATCGTTGGAAATACATGAAACATATCTGGTACTTGCGTAAATCCAATTCCTACGCTGAGTGATAATGCAACAATAAGCATATTTCTCTGATTATACCCACATTTCGCTATCATGTGTAACCCACTTACCACAATTGAACCAAACATAATCAAGGTACAACCTCCAAGAACTGGTTCAGGTAAGGTAGCAAGGATTGCACCTAATGGTGGGAATAATCCCGCTAAGATCATAATGACTGCACCCATAAACAATGTAAAACGGTTCACTACTTTGGTCAAAGCCACCAAACCAACATTTTGGCTAAATGAGGTAATTGGTAAGCAGCCAAACAGCCCTGATAAAGAGCTGACAAAACCATCACAAGCTAGCGCTCCTGCAATCTCTTTTTCACTGGCATTTCTTCCAAGACCTGCTTCTGCTAATGCCGATGTATCTCCGATCGTTTCTGTGGCAGATACCAAATAGATCAAGACCACAGATACAATTGCACTAATATTGAACTCTGGTTTAAATGGTAATAATTCTGGAAATGCAAGCAACTTGGCATCTGTAATTCCCTGAAAATCAACTTTTCCCATACAGATTGCCACAACATAACCGACTACTAAACCAAATAATACAGAAAGTTGCTTATACTGTCCTTTTGCTAAAATGGTAAATCCTAAACAACATACTAATGTAATTGCGCCTAAGATTAGGTTGGAAGCCGAACCAAAATCAGCGCTTCCATTTCCTCCACCAAAAGAATATGCACCAACATTAAGAAGGGAAAATCCAATGGCTGTTACGACACTTGCTGCCACGATTGGTGTAATCACTTTTCGCCAATAGCGAGCAAATAAGCCCAGAACACCTTCCACTACTCCACCTACTAAAACAGCACCGATTGCAGTAGAATATCCATACTGACTACCCACAAAGCAGAGAATCGATACAAAAGTAAAACTGATTCCCATAACAATTGGTAATCTGGAACCAATCTTCCATACCGGATATAACTGTATCATGGTTCCAATCCCCGCGATGACCATCGCGGCTTGAATTAATTTTGCAGTTTGTGAACTTGATAAACCAGACGCCGCCGCAACAATAATTATTGGGGTAATATTCGCGACAAACATGGCTAAGATGTGTTGTAAACCAAATGGAATTGCCTTTGCTACAGGAACCCTCCCATCCAGTTCATAGATACTAGAATACTTCTTCATTACGAATGCCTCCATACACTTGGATACACGTATAATGAGTCTCTAAATGATATGCTTTTCCCTTATCATATCGTAGTCAAATTATTTAAGGTAATTTGGTAGAAACTGTTGAACCATATCTTCAACTTTATACGATGTACAAATTTAGTTATGGGAACTATCATAATATACAAAGCGAAAAAAGTCTAGTAAAAAATGAAAATGTCAATTTTCCAATATTTACGTCTAAATAATTAAATGGAATCAACCGTCAACGTTCCCTGCGAACAGAACGCAACTCCGTAAATCCAACAGTCATTCCCGCTTTCATTGCAACACTTTGGGAAGCTAGATGAGACATTGCTGTCCCATAGAATGGAACTTTTCCAAGTTTCAGTATTTCATTTTTTAGAGCCAATATCGTACTCTGTCCATAGCCCTTTCCATCCACGAAGGAATTCACCCCCATCTCCCACATACGATTGCTATTATTAGTTGCCCCAGCAACTGCAAGAATCTGGTTGTGTTCATCCACAATCTTTGCACCTAAGACATCTTCTATGTAATCCTCATATAAGAATGCTTCATCGATTCTCTCATCGTCTTCCAGTTCTGCAATCTCTTCCTTTGACATCATATGTATTTCGTATCGAGAATCTTCCTGGTCATATTTTGGTAAAAAGAATAGATGCGCTTGATCAATTTCACAATTGAACTCGTTTAATTTCTTATCAATACGAATTAGACTGCCTGCATCCATACACCATTCCGCAGACAAATGTTTCTTCAATACCTCCTGGCACCATGGCAACAATTCTTCACTTGCCGTGATTACAAGCTTCCCCCGATACGATAAGATTGATAACGGACTATCCTGCTCGAATTTTCTCGCTTCTGCATTGTTTGTTTTCAATGTTACGATTGTATCTGCGTTCTGAAAATCTTCTACGGTACAATTGTAGTCAATTGCAAATTGTTCTTCTACGATTCTTCTTTGTTCTTCTATTGTCATACTATTTTCCTTGTCCTTTCTCGTGAGTATTATCTGTGGTTTTTTTATGTGGTACTTCCTTTGCTTATTCTTTGACAGTACAGTTCACTTGATCTTTCGCTTTTCTTCGATTGTTGGCAAACTTTTCAATTTGGCACCACCGCCAATTTATATTTCTGTTCTGTCACAACTTAGAACTTCTACAGATTAACTATATCACAACCAAATCAACTTTTGTTCTTAAGAATCATTCAGAAAGGAAAAAGAGAAAAACAAACACTTCATTGCGCTTGTTCTTCTCCTTTCTCCTTTCTCCTGTCTATCTCCTATGTTCCTGAATATAGATCACGATACATTACACCGATTCTATCCATTATGTAAGATGCGATAGATGCTTTTTACCGACAGATAGTATTCCTCTGCCAGTTGTTCGACACTTTTTCCTTTTGCATGTTCCGTCTTGATCTGTCGATTTCTTTCACAAAGGATTTGGCGATAACCTGTATTCTCACCCCAAGCAACTTTTTCATTTTCTCTTCTAGGAATATATATATATTGCCCTGCTGCATATCTCTGCAATAATTCCAAGACGTCTTTTGGCAGGACCTCGTTTGCACGCTTATATTTCATATCTTTTTCTCCTTTAATTGTTATTCAAATTGTGAAAAAGATAGTAATTAAAATTGTGCAATGCAATATGTATGGTTTTTAAAGACACACTCTCCTAATTAATTTCATTCAAACTCACACCTTTCCGCTAAATATTGTAATAGACCTACATGAAAATGATACGATCTACTATCTATTCTTATATTCTTTCCAAAATTCTTTTTGCTCATCAATAAACCACCACTCACAAAATGTGTTCTTCATCCGTTCATCATCATAATTCGTATCCAGATACCGTTCCAACTGATTTGTAGCTGCTTTCCCCTTATGTCGATCACTCCAACGAATCAGACACAGCGTGGTCATACTTAAGTTGATTACCATAAATATGGTTAATCCAATACACACATACTTCCATATCTTTCCTTGCAATTTCTTGAATAATCGATCAATTTGTGGAACCAGTGCTTTGGAAAACAGAATTCCGATTACTCCCCAGATAATTGTCATCTGCAAACTGATTCGACCTTGAAGATTCATAAAATGTTTTTTATACGTCCAAGCTCGTAATCCCAGGCCGTCTTCGATCACCCACGCACTTATGTATTCAACCGTATTGGCAATACATGCATATAGTAAGAATTGTAATACGATATTCTTTTTTCGAAATAACGTGCTTCCAACATAAAAGGTAACTGCACCTGCCCCATAGATCAGACAAAATGGTCCCCAAACTGTAATCGTATGTGTTTCCCAACGTCCAAATTTATAAATCGTCCATATTCCTTCAAGAATCACCCCAACTACATTTGCTATCATAAAAAGATAGAACATATTTTGATAGGTAAGATTTTTCTTGTGGTTGGTAATTTCTATCTCTTCTCCCTCATTCATAACTGTCACTGTTACTCCCCCTTAAATCATTTGTTTATCGAAATGATGAGCAATCAATTCATTCGTACTTTGTGCTCTGCAATATGATAACATAACTGCTTCTATTGACCATAAAATACAGATAATACAACAAATTATACCATTAAATCAAAAGTTTTTCTATACCATTCTGTGTATCGTGCTTTTTTTTCAAGCATATGGCACAGATGATTCTCCCGGCCAATGCATTTTTATAAATTATATAGGCTTGACAGGTAAACGATAATTTGCTATATTATTTTGTGAACGACCGTTTACCTTTTCTGTAAGAAAGTAAATACATAAGATCGATGCAGATAGACCTCGAATTAGGGACTATGATCATTATTTCTTCTATATTTCAAGGAATATGATGCGAACAAGATTCAATTAATTAAGAAAAACAACAATAAGGAGAATGATATGAACAATACAAAGGAACGTATCCTTGAAACAGCTTTAATCTTGTTTGCTAAGGATGGATACACGGCAGTCTCTGTCAGTATGATCGCAGGAAAACTTGGGATGACGAAGGGTGCATTATATAAGCACTATCAAAACAAACAAGACATATTCGATCATATTGTAAAACGTATGGAAGAAAAGGATACCGTACAAGCAAATAAGGGAAATGTCCCTGCAGACTCTATTGATCTCACAACAACTCAATCGGTAACAGTGAAAGATGTTTGCAATTATAGTAAGGAAATGTTTTATTACTGGACGGAGGATGCTTTTGCATCAAACTTTCGGAAGATGTTGACTTTGGAGCAATATCGGAATCCTAAGATGGCACAATTATTTAATCAGTACTTATCTGCTGGACCAGTCTCCTATCTTACAGAATTGTTTGAGGCAATATTGAAGCTAAGTAAACAAGAAGCAAAAAGAAAAGCGGTGGAACTGTATGCACCAATGTTCTTGTATTACAGTATTTATGACGATACAAATGAAAAGGAAGATGTAAAAGTGTATATAAGCCATTATATTGATGATCTCATGCATCATCTCATAAGGTCAGTTAACGAATACAAAAGATTGGAGGATTAAAAGAACATGAATAAAGAGTATTTGATTCGTAGAGAAACAGAAGCAGACTATAGAGACAATGAGAATTTAATAAGAGAAGCATTTTGGAATGTATATAAACCAGGCTGTTCCGAGCACTATGTAATGCACACCTTGCGACAGAATCCAGCATTTATACCAGAACTTGACTTTGTTATGGAAAAGGACGGTAAATTGATTGGTCAGACAATGTATATGAGAGCTGAGATCGTAGGCGATGATGGACAGAATATTCCAATCCTGACGATGGGACCAATTGGTATACTACCAGCGTATAAGCGTCAAGGTTATGGAAAAGCATTACTTGACTATTCTTTGGAAAAAGCAAAAGAAATGGGAGCAGGTGCCGTATGTTTTGAGGGCAATATCGATTTTTATGGTAAATCCGGATTTGTTGTCGCCAGCACAAAAGGCATTCACTATCATGGAGAACCACGAGAAGCAGTAGTCCCATATTTCTTACTAAAAGAACTAATACCAGGATACCTTGATGGGGTAACTGGGGTTTATCATACGCCTCAGGGATATTTTGTGGATGATGCCGAGGTGGAGGAATTCGATAAACAGTTTCCACCAAAAGAAAAATTGAAACTTCCTGGACAATTGTTTTAACCAATAACGGATATTGTGTACTACATATTAAGCTTTTCTTCGATCATTTCCATGATTTGAGAAAAGCTTTACTTTATCAACGTATCAAAAAAGCCGTTTCCCCTTGCTTTGCTAAGGTTTAACGGCTTTCTCTTACATCGCTGCACAATGGCCTGGTAGGGTTGCGGCAATGTATATTAATTTATCTTACTTATTCATTTTTCGGTGGTGATTGCAATGTATTTAAGAACTCTTGTACCGAGATTTGATTTGTCACATACTGTTCCAGTGCTTTCGGAAAAGCTGCTGATGTATCCGATGGTACAGAACTTTCAAAGCTTCGTATGGTAAAATCAGCATTTTTACAACCATTGATAATCTGTCCCTGTAATGGATCTGTAATTTTAGAAGTATCTACATTGATACAGAATGTTGCGCCTGATGCTTCCGACAATCCAGTAACGTTTGCTGTATCTGTTATATGATCAATAAAAGCTTCCACTGCTTCCTGTTTTTTTGGATCTTCCTGTTTCGCTGCACATATGAATGCCTGAATGTAACTGATAAAAGAGTTACCATTCATTTCTTCATAACTTAGTCCTGGAGATACTTGAACCTGATCGTAAAATTCCTGTCCTGCATTATTCCTGATTCCACCAAGAATCCATGTACCATTGGTGTAGATTGCTGTCTCTTTATTGAAGAAGTGTTGGTTTACAGTTGCTGCTTCCGCTCCAATCGCATCAGGTGGTGAATACGAATATATTTTTTTAACTATTTTTGCTGCTTTTTCATATGCATCGCTTGTCATATCTCCTTTCCAAGCATCTTGACCAACCGTAGCTGCGACTGCATAGGAAAACCACAACTGTGCTGTCCATGCATTGGAACCTGTCATAAACGAAGTTGCATCAATGCCCTTTTCTTTTAAGGTATCACATGTCTGAAAAAATTCTTCCCAGGATGTTGGTATACTCTGAATACCTACACTGTTTAAAAGAGCCATGTCATACATGATTGGTACCACACCACTTTCATAAGGGATACAGCACATTTTATTCCCATCCTTATACTCGTCCAATACACCAGTTGCATATCTGGATGCACGATCTCCCTGTCCTAGATAGGTGGAGAAATCCATCAATTTATCTGCAGCTGCATACTCTTTGATTTGACCATAATTCTTCATGGTAAAGACATCTGGAACTTGTCCTGCTTTAATCTGTGCACTTAACTTCGACTCATATGTATTGTAATCTGTCTGTTCAATCACATTTACGTGATATTGACCTTTATACTTTTCATTAAAAGAACTAATCATATTGGCTACATATTCTGCCTTACTATCTGTTCCCGCCCAAATACATTCAAAGTCAATGGAGACTTCATCATCTAAATATTTTGCATACTGGGCCTCTGTTGTCTCATTTGAAGCACTTCCACGATCTGCGCTATTCAACCCGCATCCCGAAAATGTGAGTATTGCTGTAAGTGCAATGGATATGTATCTTAATTTTTTTCTTGATTTCTGCATGTTCCTTACCCCCTTTAATCCGCTTTTTCTTCTAGATTACTGCTCTGCTAACTTGAATCCTTCAATATTATTCTTAATTACTTCTGCTTGCGCTTTAACCTTGGTACTCTCTTCTGCGATTATTTCCATCTTCGCTGTGATTTCCTGTGTAGATGCGCTGGTCTGTTGCGTTGAAGCAGCATTCTCTGTAGCTGAGCTGGTAAGTCCACCTGTCAACTGCATAACTCTTTCACAATCATCATCCATTTGATTACTAATGCGGTCAAGTTCAACAACACTTTCATTTATCTTCTTAATGCTATCTGCAATTGTTTCAAATTCATTTCTCGTCTGTTCTACACCACTTGTCTGCTCTTGCAATGCAGAATTTACAATATTGCTCTGAAGATTTGCATGTTCTACACACGTTTGTAGATTGTCGATCATCTGATTAATTACATATACGCTCTTACTTGACTGTTCTGCAAGTTGACGAATCTCATCTGCTACAACAGCAAACCCTCTTCCATTTTCTCCTGCTCTTGCAGCTTCAATAGATGCATTCAACGATAATAGATTCGTCTGAGATGCAATCGATTCAATCATATCAGATGCCGAACTAATACCGGATGCACTTTCACTGATTTTTGTAATTGCTTCGAAGATATTTGTTGTAGCCACTCTATTCTCGTCAGATGATTTCAGTAACGCATTGATGATCTCCTGTCCTTTCGAACTCATCTGGAAAATATCTTTACTTGTATCAGAGATTTCTGCTGATACATCTTTACTTTCTTTTACAGTATCCTGTAGTATCATTAATTTTTCTACCGTTTCTGCAATATTACTGGTCTGCATCTCTGTATTGTGTGCAACATGGTTCATAGCTTCCGCAACCTCATTTGCAGAAACAACGACCTGTTGAATCTGTTCATTCATACTCTCCGCGGAAACATCTAGGTCTTTCGATGTAACACTCAAGGTTGAAACAATGCCTGTCAAAGTATCCTGCAGGTCATTGGACATCGTTGCTAACTGTCCAATCTCATCACGTGTTTTTATTTTAATTTTCTTACTGGTCAAATCTTTATTGGAGATACTTGTAATTCTACGTGTAACTCTCATAATTCTAGCTATAATCTTCGTTCTTGTATAGAACATGGAAATTGCTGTTATGATTGTAATAATAATAAGTCCTAAACCTACCCAGACTCTTAATTTCATAATAATTACCTTGATACTATCCCGAGAATCGGTAATATCAGCATTTGCATTTGCCACATAGCTCTCTGTAACTACTGACATCGCCTTTGATAATTCTATGAAACGATTACAGCTTTCCGTTACCTGTTCTGTTGTAGCAGTAGATGTAATGGTAAACATGAATGATCTTCCTGCATCATACATTTTGCCATACAATTTTAATAGTCTATCATATTCTTCTGTATTCTCTGGATACAATTCTTTTAACCTGTCCACTTGAACTTTAAATTCCTGATCTACACTGTCCAACTGTTCAAAAATATTCGTATCCATTGTAACTGCTGCTTCTGGAAATAATCTTTGAACATCCAGAAGATTCCTTTCCATTGCATGGGAAATATCGATTGCTTTGATACTTTCCTCTTTCATTCTTGTTACTTCTTTTTGTGCCACGCCAAGGTTCATATAGTCGAATACCATATACGTCATAAAGAAAATAAAGACTGCCACAAGTGGAATTATTAATTTCATCTGTACCGAATTAAGTAGCTTTCTTCTTCCACTGATAGCTTTTACTTGGCTCTTCTCCTCTGTCGTCTTCACCTTCTTTGTCATACCTTTTGCCATAACACCCACCTCCTTTTGTCGTATTTGTATTATACTTTGTTAAAATTGTCCTCATATATCTTTTGTTTATGTTATCATTTGTAACTATTTATGGTTGATATTATACAATATTTGGTTTTGTTTTTCAACATTTTTTATCAGTTAATATATTTTAATAGATTTATTACCACTTTTTTGTACTTTTTTCACAAACTTTATGCTATACAATCGAATTGCAGAACATAAGTCCCATTTTAATCATGAGAATCAATTTTATTTGGATATTTTGGTGAATTGTAAAACATGTGTCCCATTTGTAAATCCCGTTTTGTACAGAAAAATCCATACTTCTTTCCTCTTTCTTTTCGTTTCTACTGTAAAATTTGTAAACACAACAGGATCGTTTACATTTTTATAAGCTCTCTTTCCGTTCTTCGTCCACTAAGCATATACATTTTGTTCAAGCTTATAATATAAGTTTAAAAATTGTTTAACTATCTTACCTTTTTTGTTTAATTCCCACCCTTATACTAAAAACATCATAAAACACAGGGAGCGCATTCCTGTGATGATAAAAACAATATTCAAAATTATCAATAATTGGAAAGGGAGTTAATATGAAGTTAGAAATCAAAGATTTGGGGAAACACTTTGGGAAAAAACAAGTATTGAGTGGTGTCAATCTAACGATTGAGAATGGCGTTTACGGTCTTCTTGGTCCAAATGGTGCTGGTAAAACAACACTAATCAGAATGCTAGCAGGTGTCATAACACCCGATGCTGGAGAAATCTTTATGAATGGCACTTCCAAGAAAAATTGTGGTGTCAATTATTACAACAAGATTGGATATCTACCACAAGATGTCGATTTTTATCACGACTTCACAGGATTAGAATATCTTCGCTATATTGCAACACTCAAAAATATTCCGGACGAAAAGGTTGGAGATAAGATCACGCATTTAGTTGATCAAGTCAATCTAACTAATGATATCCACCGAAAATGTGTGAAGTATTCTGGAGGTATGAAAAAACGTCTAGGTATCGCCCAAGCCTTACTAAATGATCCAGAAATACTGATACTTGATGAACCTACTGCTGGTCTTGATCCATATGAGAGAATAAAGTTCCGTAACATCATTTCATCATTTTCAAAAGACCGCACAGTAATCCTATCCACCCATATCGTCTCTGACATATCCAACATATCAAAGTCTATCATCATGGTAAAAGATAAAACAACATGCCCAATGACATCTGCCGATGAAATGATCACTAAAATCGAGGATTACGTATGGGAAGTTGAATTACCAATACAACAACTGATCAGCTTTCAAAATAATCACATTATCAGCAACATCCGAACAGTTGATGATGTCGCTTACCTTCGCGTCGTCGACCGGGAGAAACCTGCTGCTCATGCATTTCATATTGATCCTGATCTAGAAGATGCATATCTATATGAATTTAATATCAAATAATTAGGGGGATTATCATGAAACTATTTCGTTATGAATTAAGAAAACTACTACTTAACAAACGTTCGATCATCTTTATTGCATTATTAACACTATTTTATCTAGGAATCGGTATTGGTAATAGCATCTTTACCTTTCAAGAAGATAGTTCATTTTCTGAATATAGCATGTTAGCCGATAAGGTTACTGGACCACTCGATGAAACTGTTGCAAGTTCTTGTTCTACTAACATTGATCAATTAATGAAGATTTTCGGAAGTGAACATTCCGTAAAACGTAGAAGCGCAAAAGATAGCAACACGAAACTAGATTTTGAATATACGCAATTTGCGAATCGTGTAAATGCCTACTATAACGGAACTTCAAACGATGACAAGGAAGATCCAACAGGAATCGAGCCGCTAAAAGCTAAATTAAAGGAATTAGAGGATGCTGGCAAAACGGATACTTATCAATACAAAAAACTAGATAAGCGATTGAACAAAATGCTTGCTCTTGGTGCACCAGAATTCGAAAATGTGGTATTATGGAATACTTTATATGAAGGTTGGAATGGCCTCTTGATCTTATTCCTACTGTTCATTCCACTCGCTTTCCTTATATCTTCTGTATTTACTAAGGAAGTGTCAACTGGTATGGATAATCTAATCTTATCATCAGTAAAAGGCCGTACCGCAATGGTATTTGCTAAACTCGGTGCTGCAAGCATTTGTTGTGTTGTTGTAACTTTCCTTTACTTTATAGCTACTTTTGTTGGTAACTTCTTACCATATATGAGTTTAAAAGGGGCTACAGCCTCCGTTCGATCACTAAACTTCATGTCAGGTGCTACCTTTGATATGAGTATCCTATCCTTTGCATTATTAACAGTTCTTTGGGTATTACTTGCTGCCTTAGTTTTCACTGCGATCATTACACTTATCTCTAGTTTATTAAAAAATCATGCTACTGTATTTGGATTAAGTATCCTCGTCCTTTTACTTGGTATCGTTTTTGAAGCATTAGGAAGTAGCATTGTTGAAAAAGTCCAATTGATCGTTGACTTCTGCTTTACGAATACCATCTCTGTATCGACAATGTTTGGTGGGATTGCATCTTACAATATATTGGGCTTCTCGGTTCCATATTGGTTATTATGTATTGTTGTATTCCTCGTTTTAGCTATTGTATCTGCTATTGCATTGATCAGACAACAGCATCATCGTACGATTGCTTAACAAAATAACAATTACGGTGTTAAAGTCTGACTGATTGACATTCTTCGTATTGAATTATATGATTGAGGATAGGAGGTGATATGAATTGTCCTTTCAAAATAAATTATTTAAAATGAATCTTAAGGTTGCAATTATTCCTATGATTACATTTGTTTTTATGATATTATTTTTACTTGGTTTGTTTCGCCATGCATTCTATAACTCACTATCAACTTCTGATCTAACTGATTCCGATATGGACAAAGTGATTTCTTTGATGGAACAGACCAATCTTGCCGATATTGCCAATTCAACAGTTGATTATAGTAGTTATGATGCTACCTTTGATACCCTAGGATTTTCAGTTGCCATATTTAAGGATAACCAATTACTCCACACTAATTTCCATGGGGAAACTTCCTATCTTTCCTCCTATATCAAAACAGATATTGCAAAACTTCAGGATACTCCTGTTGTCACTACACTGAATAGGAAACGACAGATTCTGTTACATCGATCATTGGGAGAGAGCGATTACTATATCATCGTTAGAAGTACTAGCACCAAGCTATCTTCTCTATTAGGCACCGATGCATTCTTCTATACATTTGTTTTCTTCCTGATCCTATTGATCTTTTTCATATTTAAATTATGCCAAAAGTATTCAAAGCGATTGACCAAACAGTTAATGTTACCAATAAAACAACTTGGAGAAGGCGCGAAACGAATTCAAGAAGGAAATCTTGATGTGAATCTCGACTATACAACGAAAGATGAATTCGAACCAGTCTTCGACTCCTTTAACGAGATGCAGACAAGATTAAAAGAAAGTATCTTACTTCGAATCGATCGTGAAAAAGAACAACAAGAAATGATTGCAGAAATCAGTCATGATCTTAAGACTCCTCTCACCTCGATCAAGGGTTACGTGAAAGGACTTGAGGATGGCGTTGCAAGTACGCCTGAGAAACAAGCGCATTATCTTATGAAGATTAGGAAAAAAACAGATGATATGTCTCATCTGATCGATGAGATATTGATCTACTCTCGTCTTACAAGAAATAAGATTGCATTCAATTCAACCAATGTCACGATCGATACTTACCTACAAGAGGTCTTAGCTATCATGCAAGAAGATAATGATGAACAACTCCTTTCGATCGAATTCAAACCGAATGCACCTTCATCAATTGTTCGTCTTGATCCTCTTCAGTTCAATCGTGTCCTTGACAACATAATAGAAAATAGCAAAAAATACGCTTGTAAAGAGCATACAATTGTTACAGTAAGTACAAGAAAACGAGGCAACTCCGTTGAAATCACGATCAAAGATAATGGTTATGGTGTAGCTAACGATAAACTTTCTCATATCTTTGATACCTTCTATCGCGCGGATGATTCTAGAAATCAATCTACGAATGGTACTGGCTTGGGATTGGCTATTACAAAACATATCATTGAAAAACTATCTGGTAGCATCACCGCCAAAAATAACGACGGTTTATGTATTATCATTACTCTTAAGGAGGCTGAATATGCAACACATACTGATCATTGAAGATGATGAAGATATCGCAGAAATTGAACAAGATTACCTAGAGATCAATCAATATCAAACAACGATTGCTTCTGATGGATTAACTGGTCGAAAACTTCTAAATGAGCAATCCTTTGACCTTGTCATTCTTGATATCATGTTACCTGGAATAAATGGGTTTCAGCTTCTAAAGGAGATTCGAGATCGTATTAGCATTCCAATCCTTATGGTGACTGCTAAGAATGAAACGGTAGATAAGATAAGAGGACTTGGTTTCGGAGCAGATGATTACCTGACCAAACCATTTGATCCTGCAGAATTAGTAGCACGAGTTAAGTCTCATCTATCTCGATATGATCGCCTAACCAATCAAACTGTACAACCATCTAATCAAGATGTTCTAAACATCAATGAGCTTAGCATACATAAAAAAGCATGGAAAGTTTATCTGAACGAGAAAGAGATCAAGATGGCAAACAGAGAATTTGAATTACTTGTTTTTCTTGCAGAGAATCCAAATATTGTATTCTCCAAAGAGCAACTATTTGAACAGATATGGGGGTTTGATTATTGTGGAGATAGTGCTACTGTCGCAGTTCATATTAATCGGATTCGTGAAAAGATAGAAAAAAATCCATCGAAGCCAGCGTATATTGAAACAATCTGGGGAGCTGGATATCGGTTTAATATCTAATTAATCTTTAATTCTTTGCAATTACATAACTGAAACATGATTACAGTCAAAAACCTCCTATAAGTTCGATCAACTCAACTTATAGGAGGTTTTTAGATATAGACTTAAAACTTCGCACTTCATAGCATTACGAAATCTTCTTATTAAGCTTAAAGAGTCGATAATAGGATAGCACTGCACTTACCGCATTCAAAATAGCCAACATATAATTTTGCGTAAGATCATAACAAACGGTTGACATCCAAAAAGTCACGGTAGCAATCGTAAATGATATAGCTGCAATCAACACCAATATTTTATATCTTCTCTTTTGATCATCGAAATTGACTTGTGCTTCTTTGACGCGTGGAATATCTTCATCACTTTCATACTCTTCATGTAGTAGATAATCCGTTGTTACATCGAAAATCTTACTCAGTTGTAGAATATTCGATGCATCTGGTTGTGCTGTTCCTACTTCCCATCTAGATACAGATTGCCTTGAGATATTTAATTTTTCAGCTAGTTCCTCTTGCGACATTCCTTCCCTTTTTCTTAGATATAAGATTTTCTTTGCTAAATTCATGTAAATCCTCCCTTGATTGAATGAATTGATTATATAATAATCAAACATTTTTTCCACCACACGTACTTTACAATCCCGCAACATAACTTTACATTACTGTATTTAGTGGATTTTATCTATTTGGTATAAGTATAAGCTTTAAAAGTATTGTAGAAAGTTCCTTTGCTACAATCAAAAAAACCCTTTTGCTTTTTATTTTATTTGAAAGAATTTGTTTGTCCTTCGATACAATAAAAACAGAACTTGAATCTTCTGCCACAATCTCAAAATCAGCTAACGGATGTTGAATGATTGCAACATCATCTTTATATATCTCTTCATTTTCTGCTGCATAAGGTAATGAATATTTTAGGACTTCTTCATTACTAATTTTCTCTGGAATAGCAGAAAAGACTGCCCAAATCCATTGAAAATCACATTCCGATAGCATATATTACTAGTATTATTCATAATACGAATCATTACTTTAGGGGTTTGTATCTTCTCATGCGACTTAATGTCTTTTGACAAACTGGAATTTTATTATCCAATATATGCTTCTAATTTTATTCCACACTGTCCGATTTGATTTTGAACACTATTTAAGAACTTTTCACAAGTATCTGTTATATCATATTTGAAATGAATTTTTATAACAGCAATATTAAAATCCTCATTCGGGTATATTTCTTCATACTGCTTTGATTCAAGATAGGATATATATCCGTTAATCTTGTTTTGTAAAAGCATTAAATGATCATATTCACTCAATGTATTTTCATCATCCACCATCCAAGGAAAGTGGTCTGTCAATAACATACATAATACCTTTCCCTCCTTCCCTATTCCAATACCATCAACTACATTTGCATTATCTATTGCCATTCTTAATCCCCCCACAAATTTATCTTTTTCCTTCTGATTGTATACTATAATATTTACTACTGTCTCAATTAAATACCCTTATTATACCAAACTCTATTCGTACCTACAATATAATTGATGTTAGCATCTAATTAGTACAAAACAAAATGAGATATTCCCTGAAATGATGTATAATACCAAAAGGAGGAACTCAATATGCCAAGAATCTCGGTATTGAATCTGGTCATAAGCTTCTTTTCGAAACTTACGTTGCCAGTAATAATAAGATTTCTCACTAATGTGATTTTCAGCCAGCCATTGTTTTACATTCATTCCAACTGGTCTGTTCTGACATTTGAGTATAATGTCTTTCCACATGGAGTATCGAACAGTGTGTGTTATTTGATCCATAGTTAATGGCCTCCTTTAAAAAACTAATGTTTTTGTATTTTCTAAAGTTTGCCATAAAAAGCTCAGTCAGACAAGGCGAGTGGTTTGACGTTTACAAGATTACTCAGTCTATTATATAATATTTATTGAAAATGGTTATGTTTATTTTGTACTATTTATATTCTAGCATTAAGATTAAAACTATATTTAGCCATAAAAATACCGACCTCCCATCGTTAGATTTTGGTCTGATATGTACCCAGAATCCTGGACACATATTTATAAACTAGGCGGAGATCATGGATGCTTTCCTGTATTCTACAGGAGGCATCCATTTTGTTTTTGCCTGAATTCTTTTGTTATTATAGTAATCTAT
>NZ_JAAQRO010000005.1 GCF_012070565.1 Anaerosporobacter faecicola | reverse complement strand
TCGTATTTTGTTTGTTGTGGTGACTACATTATACTTCAAAAAGGGAGGTCATTGCTCTTTTTATTGCAAACTCCCATAAAATCGAGGTTTATACAATAAAAAAGGTAGTAAAATTTGACACTACCTGAGCAAGAATGGAGGAAAGAGTATGAAACGTAATGCAACAGGTTATATCTGGGGATTAATTATTATTGCTTTAGGAGTATTAATAGGAGCAAAAGCATTTGGAGCCGATTTTGATATTTTCTTTGATGGTTGGTGGACATTATTTATCATTGTTCCATGTGCCGTAGGATTATTTGAACATGGGGATCGAACAGGAAGTTTAATTGGTCTTGGAATTGGTGTTATGTTATTATTAGCAGCACAGGATTTTATTCCATGGAATATGTTTGGTAAATTAATTGTAGCATTTATCTTTGTTATTATTGGTATTCGTTTAATCTTTGATGGTGGCCATAAAAACAAAACCATTGAATTCCATCAAGGAAATACGACATCAGATAACACATATACGTACACGTACAATGAATCAAATTCTAACAATGGTTCAAACGTAAATAACAACGATTATTCAACAAATAATACTTACAGTAATACAACAGATAACAACAATAACAATACAAACGCAAATTTTAATCAAGGCAGTAATGGTGAAGCATTTAAGACAAATTATAATACAAATGTGAGTGCAATCTTCTCTGGAAAAAGTTTGGATTTCAGTAACCAATATTTTGGTGGAGTTGCTGTTACTGCCATCTTTGGTGGAATAGACGTTAATCTTCGTAATGCAATCATTGATAAAGATGTAATTATTGATGTGACAGCTGTATTTGGTGGAATTGATATCTATGTACCTACTAATGTAAGAGTGGTAACAAACTGTACACCAATACTTGGTGGTGTGGATAACAAAACTTGTTCTGCTGCTATGACAGATGGAATGAATATGCCAACCGTTTATGTAAATGGTGCTTGTATTTTTGGTGGAGTTGATATAAAATAGTCTCGCAACGGAATAGACAAGAGATGCAAAAAATCTCAACTTTATAGACGGGAGTAATTATGTATCAAGAGAATGTGACTTTGTGTGCATCGAGTGCATACGAGCAGAAATATTATTTAAATGATGATTTTAAAGCATTACCAGATTCAATCAAAGAAGAATTGCAGATCATGTGCGTTCTCTATACAGAAGATGTAGGAGGAATCCTTACATTACAATATGAAGAAGATGGAACCTTAATCTTTCATGTAGAAGCTGACGAAGGCGATCTACTGTTTGATGAAGTAGGAAGTGTATTAAAGATTAAGGAACTTCAAAGAACAAAAGCGGATTTGTTAGAAGCGCTTGAGTTATATTATAAAGTATTCTTCTTAAATGAGGATGCTTCAGAACTTTTAGGGGATTAACACACAGATATCTAGACGAATTACTTACTAAATTTATGAATTTAGTGTGGTTCGTCTAATTTACGCATGCAACGAGCCAAAGTCCAAGTTTGCTTGAGACCTTGGCGACTGCCGCGATCACTTGATAAACTCGCAAAGCGTGTTTATCATAGTTCTAATTGTGTCAGTACTCTAGGTTGGGTATAAGTATGTGATAGAAAGGATGAAAGTCATGATTAGACATATCGTTATGTTTGAATTTGCAAAAGAAGCAGAGGGAAGAACAGCAATAGAAAATGCGGTGATTGCTAAAAACCAATTGTTAGAATTAACAGAAAAATTAGATTTTATTCGACGTATGGAAGTTGGAATTAATGATTCGGATGCAGATGAGACAAATTATACATTATGTCTTACATGTGATTTTGATTCTTTAGAGGATTTAAATCGTTATGCGGTAAACCCAGAACATTTAAAAGTTGGAGCATTTATTAGTCGTGTTCGACTAAGTCGTGCTTGTGTGGATTACGAGTTGTAGGAAGGATACAGATATGTTACTGGCAGTAGATGTTGGAAATACGAATATAACACTTGGAATATTTGACGGAGAAACGTTATTGGGAACGTTTCGTATGATGACAAAGATCGCCCGTACATCAGATGAATACGGAATCTTTTTACGTCAGTTGTTATTGGCACGAGGAATTGAGCCGGAATGTGTAGAGGATGTAATTATATCTTCCGTAGTACCGAATATGATGCACTCCTTTAAGAATGGTATCATAAAATATCTGAATACGAATCCCATCATTGTTGGTGCAGGGACGAAGACAGGAATCAAGATTGCAACAGCGAATCCAAGAGAAGTTGGTGCGGACCGAATCGTTGATCTAGTTGCAGCCGATGAAACCTACGGTGGACCAGTGATCGTCATTGATTTCGGTACAGCAACCACATATGATTTGGTGTTAGAAGATGGCTCTTTTGTAGCAGGTATAACAAGTCCGGGAATCCGAATATGTGCCAATGCCTTATGGTCAGATACGGCAGCTCTACCAGAAGTAGAAATTAAAAAGCCAAATTCAATTTTAGCAAAGGATACAATTTCGAGTATGCAGGCTGGACTTGTATATGGATATATTGGACAGACAGAGTACATTATTAGGAAAATCAAAGAAGAGACGGGACGCGATGACATTAAAGTAGTTGCTACCGGTGGATTGGGTAAGATTATTGCAGATGCAACGGAAGAGATTCAATTCTATGATCCTGCATTAACAATGAATGGTCTGCGCATCATATATGAGAAATGTAAGACAAGTAAGAAGAAATAGATTGATTTATTAGAAAGGCACAAAACGTGTTATGAGCTTACAGATAGGAAATGTAAAAGTAGCTGGTAATTTAATATTAGGTCCAATGGCAGGAGTAACTGACCTGCCTTTTCGTTTGCTATGCAAAGAACAAGGTGCAGATTTGATCTATACAGAGATGGTCAGTGCCAAGGGAATTCTATATAATAATAAGAATACGGAAATTTTGTTGGAAGTGGAAGAAAAAGAACGCCCTGTTGCGTTGCAATTGTTTGGAGCAGATCCAGATATTCTAAGTGAGATGGCAAAAAAAATCGAACATCGTAATTTTGATATTCTTGATATCAATATGGGGTGTCCTGTTCCGAAAGTTGTAAACAATGGAGAAGGTTCTGCATTGCTAAAAAATCCAAAGTTGGTAGGAGAGATTGTCTACAAAGTATCCCATGCGATTCAAAAGCCACTTACGGTGAAGATCCGAAAGGGATTTGATGATACCAATTTGAATGCAGTGGAGATTGCAAAGATTGCAGAACAAAATGGTGCAGCAGCAGTAGCGGTTCATGGACGTACAAGAGCACAATATTATAGTGGAAAGGCAGATTGGGATTGTATTCGTCAGGTAAAAGAAGCTGTGTCGATTCCGGTAATTGGGAATGGAGATGTTGCCTCCGTAGAGGACGCTGCCAGAATGCTTAAGGAGACAGGATGCGATGGCATCATGATTGCCAGAGGGGTACGTGGAAACCCATGGTTGTTTTCTCAGATTAAGAGTTATATAGAAACGGGAATTATTCCGGAAAAGCCATCCGTTGATGATGTAATACAGATGATTTTACGACATGCAAAGATGCAGATTGCATTCAAAGGAGATTATGTTGGTATTCGCGAAATGCGGAAACATGTAGCTTGGTATACCACTGGGTATCCACAATCTGCGAAATTAAGAAATTTAGTGAATGAAATTGAAAGCATGGAAGATTTAGAGAGATTAATGATGCAGTATAGGGATATGCTAAAATAGACATATGCCTATACTTATAAACAGGAAAAGCCGATAGCAATTGTTATAGATCAATTGCTATCGGCTTTTTAACGGTTAACGGAATAGATGAGTAACAGGCAGGTATGCTGGTACACCATCTTTGTAGGTAACAGGTACTTCACCCTGAATCAATGGGTAGAGATAATCCAATAACTCTTTTGTAATATCGTTACCAGAACTGGTGATCCACTCTTTTGGTATCTGTTTCTCCACATTAGCTACATTGGAAACATCTGTATTGGAGTATGATACCGTATACGGATCATTGCTTGTACGGGTAAGGGTAACCATTTTGGCAGTTTCCCCTTTTGCTGCTAATAAGAATGCTTCTTTGCCAAGTGTGTATGCCTCATCAAGATCTGTTTGGGAGGAAATATGGGAAGCACAACGTTGGAGTACGTTTAATTCAATGGAACGGACTTTACAGCCAATGGTATCACGAATCAGGATTTCAAGATATTTTCCTGTTCCACTAAGCATAACATGTCCAAACTGATCGGTACCAGTGGAGTTTGCAGAGATATATTGTCCATCGAGATCTTTGATTCCCTCTGAAACAGCCACAATCACATGCTTTCTATCTTTCAGTTTATTTCGTACATCTTGAACAAAAGCAGAAGTAGAGAAAGGTGTTTCTGGAAGATAGATGAGGTGTGGTGCATCACTATATTCAGTACGGGCAAGTGCAGATGCAGCGGTTAACCAACCTGCATTTCTTCCCATGATTTCTACGATTGTAACACTTTTGGTATCATATATATACGTATCATGAGCAATTTCGAGCATGGAAGAGGCGATGTATTTGGCAGCTGAGCCAAACCCAGGAGTATGATCGATGCAGCTAAGATCGTTATCAATTGTTTTTGGAATTCCAATGATTTGAATGTCAATATGATGCTGTAGTGCAAATGCGGATAATTTATCTACGGTATCCATGGAGTCATTTCCACCGATATAGAAGAAATATTTGATGTTATATTTTAAGAATTGTTGAAAAATCGTATGATAATCAGAATCGTCATCAAGAGGGTCTGCAAGCTTATAACGGCAAGAACCTAAGAACATGGATGGTGTATGAATTAAGGTCATTAATTTCTTCGAACTATCTTCAAAAGAAGATGTGAGATTGACTAAATCATCTTTTAATACACCTTGTATTCCATTAAGAGAACCATATATTTGATCAACATTAGTTGCTTGTATAGCTTGATGAATGACTCCTGCTAAGCTAGAATTAATTGCTGTAGTAGGACCACCAGATTGAGCAATAAGACAGTTTATCTTCAACGACATAATATTTTAAAACCTCCTGAAAAATTCTGTAAGCAGACATATAATAGCAGAAAGATATTAAGTTTTCAACCGAAACCATTTAATTTAGTTACTAAATTAAAGCAGAAGAGGGGGGTGGGAAATTCAGAGTATTGCAAATTAAAAAAAATTGATGCATAATGATATCATATGAGATAATGTGCGTAGTATCTCCCGTTTTACTACCGGTTAGATTGTAAAACTAGAAGAAAGGGTTGATTTTCTTGGATTCGTCATTACCAAACAGCAATTTCCCTACGATTAGAACTTGCCAAAGATGTCATAAATTATTAAATAATGATTACGGCGGTGTATCTTTATGTCCGGATTGTATTGATAAAGACAAAGAGGATTATCGTAAAGTGAAGGAATACATACAATCCCATGTGAATACATCTGTGTTTGAGGTCTCTCAAGCCACAGGAGTAGGTCTCAAGATCATCATGCAGTTCGTTCGAGAAGATCGTGTGCAGATTATAGATACAAAGAATAAGATAAAGTTAGAAGATAAATAAATAAGTCAGCAATCGTAAATATTCATAAAATGAATATTTATACTATAAAATTCCATATAAACATAAAAGAAACAAAAATTATTGTTGCAAAAAAGGATAGCTACCAGAAATTGGCATATACGTGTATGCCTTCTTCATGGTGGTTATTTTTATATAATGAGGAGTATGAGTTGAAACTTCCATCCTTTTATATAAGAAAATTTCGATATATGATTGTATAATGATAAGGGAAACGATGATAAGGAAAGGGATATACACATGTCTGAGTAGGTTTGTATAAGAGAATAGTATGTGCGCTAAGAGAAATAGCCATTAGAGAATAGACATAAGAGAGGAGAAGATACAGAAGAAAAGTTAGAAAAGAAGTGTGTGAAATTGGTAAGACGGATAACGTTGGTGCAATTTGGGTTAACCAAAACAGGTAAGGTGTAATGTATGAGTAATAGAGAATATATATAGGAAGAGATCAAATCGGTTGGGGCAGATCAAAGAATCTTGGATTGTGTTCCTAAAAATTATTACCAAATAAAGCAGAAAATGAAATGAACAATTCAACAAAGTAACGAAAAAAAGTAGAAACACCAAAAAACGGTTGCATTTTTATGCAAAACAGTGTACGATACTTATTAGTAAAGACAAATGTACGTAACAGAAAGACATACATGTCGTTATGTGACTGAATTGGTCAATATAGAAAGATGGAGGGTTTAAGATGAGTAGTAAATTAAGAGTAGGTATTCTTGGAGCAACAGGAATGGTTGGACAACGTTTTATCACTTTATTAGAGAATCACCCTTGGTTTGAAGTAGTAGCTGTTGCTGCAAGCCCAAGAAGTGCAGGTAAAACATATGAAGAAGCTATTGGTGGACGTTGGAAGATGACAACACCTATGCCTGAAGCTGTTAAGAAAATGATTGTAATGAATGTTAATGATGTAGAAGAAGTTTCTAGTAAAGTTGACTTTGTTTTTAGTGCTGTTGATATGACAAAAGATGAAATCAAAGCAATTGAAGAAGCATATGCAAAAGCAGAAACTCCAGTTGTATCAAACAACAGTGCACATAGATGGACACCTGATGTACCTATGGTAGTACCTGAATTAAATCCAGAACATTTAGAAGTTATTGAGTCACAGAAGAAACGTTTAGGAACAAAGAGAGGTTTTATTGCTGTAAAACCAAACTGTTCAATTCAAAGTTATACACCAGCGTTACANGCATTAAGAGAATTTGGACCAAAGGTTGTAGTAGCAACAACTTACCAAGCAATCTCAGGTGCAGGTAAAACCTTTAAAGAATGGCCGGAAATGGAAGGAAATATCATTCCATATATCGGTGGAGAAGAAGAAAAGAGTGAACAAGAACCACTTCGTATCTGGGGTAAAGTTGTTGATGGTAAGATTGTAAAAGCAGATAGTCCAATCATTACAACACAATGTATTCGTGTACCAGTATTAAATGGACATACAGCAGCTGTATTTGTTAGTTTTGAAAAGAAACCTACAAAAGAACAGATGATCGAAGCATGGAGAAACTTCAAAGGTTTACCTCAAGAGTTAAATCTTCCAAGTGCTCCAAAACAATTCATTCAATACTTAGAAGAGGATAATCGACCTCAAGTAAGTTTGGATGTAGATTATGAAAACGGTATGGGCGTTTCAATCGGACGTTTAAGAGAAGATACCGTATATGATTACAAATTCGTAGGCTTATCTCATAATACAATTCGTGGTGCAGCAGGCGGCGGTGTATTAAGCGCAGAATTATTAAAAGCGAAGGGATATATTACAGCAAAATAAATGAAAAATTAAAATAAAAAGGAGTGTTGTTTTGCAACACTCCTTTTTATTTACGCGAGCAACGAGCCAAAGTCCAAGTTTTCTTAAGACCTTGGAGATTGCCGCGATCACTTGATAAACTCGCAAAGCGTGTTTATCATAGTTCTAATTGTGTCAGTACTCTAGGTTGGGTATAAGTATGTGATAGAAAGGATGAAAGTCATGATTAGACATATCGTTATGTTTGAATTTGCAAAAGAAGCAGAGGGAAGAACAGCAATAGAAAATGCGGTGATTGCTAAAAACCAATTGTTAGAATTAACAGAAAAATTAGATTTTATTCGACGTATGGAAGTTGGAATTAATGATTCGGATGCAGATGAGACAAATTATACATTATGTCTTACATGTGATTTTGATTCTTTAGAGGATTTAAATCGTTATGCGGTAAACCCAGAACATTTAAAAGTTGGAGCATTTATTAGTCGTGTTCGACTAAGTCGTGCTTGTGTGGATTACGAGTTGTAGGAAGGATACAGATATGTTACTGGCAGTAGATGTTGGAAATACGAATATAACACTTGGAATATTTGACGGAGAAACGTTATTGGGAACGTTTCGTATGATGACAAAGATCGCCCGTACATCAGATGAATACGGAATCTTTTTACGTCAGTTGTTATTGGCACGAGGAATTGAGCCGGAATGTGTAGAGGATGTAATTATATCTTCCGTAGTACCGAATATGATGCACTCCTTTAAGAATGGTATCATAAAATATCTGAATACGAATCCCATCATTGTTGGTGCAGGGACGAAGACAGGAATCAAGATTGCAACAGCGAATCCAAGAGAAGTTGGTGCGGACCGAATCGTTGATCTAGTTGCAGCCTATGAAACCTACGGTGGACCAGTGATCGTCATTGATTTCGGTACAGCAACCACATATGATTTGGTGTTAGAAGATGGCTCTTTTGTAGCAGGTATAACAAGTCCGGGAATCCGAATATGTGCCAATGCCTTATGGTCAGATACGGCAGCTCTACCAGAAGTAGAAATTAAAAAGCCAAATTCAATTT
Organism: Anaerosporobacter faecicola; assembly: GCF_012070565.1. Taxonomy (GTDB): domain Bacteria; phylum Bacillota; class Clostridia; order Lachnospirales; family Lachnospiraceae; genus Anaerosporobacter; species Anaerosporobacter faecicola. The sequence goes on along the minus strand of NZ_JAAQRO010000005.1, from coordinate 45,539 downwards.
TAGCAAAGGATACAATTTCGAGTATGCAGGCTGGACTTGTATATGGATATATTGGACAGACAGAGTACATTATTAGGAAAATCAAAGAAGAGACGGGACGCGATGACATTAAAGTAGTTGCTACCGGTGGATTGGGTAAGATTATTGCAGATGCAACGGAAGAGATTCAATTCTATGATCCTGCATTAACAATGAATGGTCTGCGCATCATATATGAGAAATGTAAGACAAGTAAGAAGAAATAGATTGATTTATTAGAAAGGCACAAAACGTGTTATGAGCTTACAGATAGGAAATGTAAAAGTAGCTGGTAATTTAATATTAGGTCCAATGGCAGGAGTAACTGACCTGCCTTTTCGTTTGCTATGCAAAGAACAAGGTGCAGATTTGATCTATACAGAGATGGTCAGTGCCAAGGGAATTCTATATAATAATAAGAATACGGAAATTTTGTTGGAAGTGGAAGAAAAAGAACGCCCTGTTGCGTTGCAATTGTTTGGAGCAGATCCAGATATTCTAAGTGAGATGGCAAAAAAAATCGAACATCGTAATTTTGATATTCTTGATATCAATATGGGGTGTCCTGTTCCGAAAGTTGTAAACAATGGAGAAGGTTCTGCATTGCTAAAAAATCCAAAGTTGGTAGGAGAGATTGTCTACAAAGTATCCCATGCGATTCAAAAGCCACTTACGGTGAAGATCCGAAAGGGATTTGATGATACCAATTTGAATGCAGTGGAGATTGCAAAGATTGCAGAACAAAATGGTGCAGCAGCAGTAGCGGTTCATGGACGTACAAGAGCACAATATTATAGTGGAAAGGCAGATTGGGATTGTATTCGTCAGGTAAAAGAAGCTGTGTCGATTCCGGTAATTGGGAATGGAGATGTTGCCTCCGTAGAGGACGCTGCCAGAATGCTTAAGGAGACAGGATGCGATGGCATCATGATTGCCAGAGGGGTACGTGGAAACCCATGGTTGTTTTCTCAGATTAAGAGTTATATAGAAACGGGAATTATTCCGGAAAAGCCATCCGTTGATGATGTAATACAGATGATTTTACGACATGCAAAGATGCAGATTGCATTCAAAGGAGATTATGTTGGTATTCGCGAAATGCGGAAACATGTAGCTTGGTATACCACTGGGTATCCACAATCTGCGAAATTAAGAAATTTAGTGAATGAAATTGAAAGCATGGAAGATTTAGAGAGATTAATGATGCAGTATAGGGATATGCTAAAATAGACATATGCCTATACTTATAAACAGGAAAAGCCGATAGCAATTGTTATAGATCAATTGCTATCGGCTTTTTAACGGTTAACGGAATAGATGAGTAACAGGCAGGTATGCTGGTACACCATCTTTGTAGGTAACAGGTACTTCACCCTGAATCAATGGGTAGAGATAATCCAATAACTCTTTTGTAATATCGTTACCAGAACTGGTGATCCACTCTTTTGGTATCTGTTTCTCCACATTAGCTACATTGGAAACATCTGTATTGGAGTATGATACCGTATACGGATCATTGCTTGTACGGGTAAGGGTAACCATTTTGGCAGTTTCCCCTTTTGCTGCTAATAAGAATGCTTCTTTGCCAAGTGTGTATGCCTCATCAAGATCTGTTTGGGAGGAAATATGGGAAGCACAACGTTGGAGTACGTTTAATTCAATGGAACGGACTTTACAGCCAATGGTATCACGAATCAGGATTTCAAGATATTTTCCTGTTCCACTAAGCATAACATGTCCAAACTGATCGGTACCAGTGGAGTTTGCAGAGATATATTGTCCATCGAGATCTTTGATTCCCTCTGAAACAGCCACAATCACATGCTTTCTATCTTTCAGTTTATTTCGTACATCTTGAACAAAAGCAGAAGTAGAGAAAGGTGTTTCTGGAAGATAGATGAGGTGTGGTGCATCACTATATTCAGTACGGGCAAGTGCAGATGCAGCGGTTAACCAACCTGCATTTCTTCCCATGATTTCTACGATTGTAACACTTTTGGTATCATATATATACGTATCATGAGCAATTTCGAGCATGGAAGAGGCGATGTATTTGGCAGCTGAGCCAAACCCAGGAGTATGATCGATGCAGCTAAGATCGTTATCAATTGTTTTTGGAATTCCAATGATTTGAATGTCAATATGATGCTGTAGTGCAAATGCGGATAATTTATCTACGGTATCCATGGAGTCATTTCCACCGATATAGAAGAAATATTTGATGTTATATTTTAAGAATTGTTGAAAAATCGTATGATAATCAGAATCGTCATCAAGAGGGTCTGCAAGCTTATAACGGCAAGAACCTAAGAACATGGATGGTGTATGAATTAAGGTCATTAATTTCTTCGAACTATCTTCAAAAGAAGATGTGAGATTGACTAAATCATCTTTTAATACACCTTGTATTCCATTAAGAGAACCATATATTTGATCAACATTAGTTGCTTGTATAGCTTGATGAATGACTCCTGCTAAGCTAGAATTAATTGCTGTAGTAGGACCACCAGATTGAGCAATAAGACAGTTTATCTTCAACGACATAATATTTTAAAACCTCCTGAAAAATTCTGTAAGCAGACATATAATAGCAGAAAGATATTAAGTTTTCAACCGAAACCATTTAATTTAGTTACTAAATTAAAGCAGAAGAGGGGGGTGGGAAATTCAGAGTATTGCAAATTAAAAAAAATTGATGCATAATGATATCATATGAGATAATGTGCGTAGTATCTCCCGTTTTACTACCGGTTAGATTGTAAAACTAGAAGAAAGGGTTGATTTTCTTGGATTCGTCATTACCAAACAGCAATTTCCCTACGATTAGAACTTGCCAAAGATGTCATAAATTATTAAATAATGATTACGGCGGTGTATCTTTATGTCCGGATTGTATTGATAAAGACAAAGAGGATTATCGTAAAGTGAAGGAATACATACAATCCCATGTGAATACATCTGTGTTTGAGGTCTCTCAAGCCACAGGAGTAGGTCTCAAGATCATCATGCAGTTCGTTCGAGAAGATCGTGTGCAGATTATAGATACAAAGAATAAGATAAAGTTAGAAGATAAATAAATAAGTCAGCAATCGTAAATATTCATAAAATGAATATTTATACTATAAAATTCCATATAAACATAAAAGAAACAAAAATTATTGTTGCAAAAAAGGATAGCTACCAGAAATTGGCATATACGTGTATGCCTTCTTCATGGTGGTTATTTTTATATAATGAGGAGTATGAGTTGAAACTTCCATCCTTTTATATAAGAAAATTTCGATATATGATTGTATAATGATAAGGGAAACGATGATAAGGAAAGGGATATACACATGTCTGAGTAGGTTTGTATAAGAGAATAGTATGTGCGCTAAGAGAAATAGCCATTAGAGAATAGACATAAGAGAGGAGAAGATACAGAAGAAAAGTTAGAAAAGAAGTGTGTGAAATTGGTAAGACGGATAACGTTGGTGCAATTTGGGTTAACCAAAACAGGTAAGGTGTAATGTATGAGTAATAGAGAATATATATAGGAAGAGATCAAATCGGTTGGGGCAGATCAAAGAATCTTGGATTGTGTTCCTAAAAATTATTACCAAATAAAGCAGAAAATGAAATGAACAATTCAACAAAGTAACGAAAAAAAGTAGAAACACCAAAAAACGGTTGCATTTTTATGCAAAACAGTGTACGATACTTATTAGTAAAGACAAATGTACGTAACAGAAAGACATACATGTCGTTATGTGACTGAATTGGTCAATATAGAAAGATGGAGGGTTTAAGATGAGTAGTAAATTAAGAGTAGGTATTCTTGGAGCAACAGGAATGGTTGGACAACGTTTTATCACTTTATTAGAGAATCACCCTTGGTTTGAAGTAGTAGCTGTTGCTGCAAGCCCAAGAAGTGCAGGTAAAACATATGAAGAAGCTATTGGTGGACGTTGGAAGATGACAACACCTATGCCTGAAGCTGTTAAGAAAATGATTGTAATGAATGTTAATGATGTAGAAGAAGTTTCTAGTAAAGTTGACTTTGTTTTTAGTGCTGTTGATATGACAAAAGATGAAATCAAAGCAATTGAAGAAGCATATGCAAAAGCAGAAACTCCAGTTGTATCAAACAACAGTGCACATAGATGGACACCTGATGTACCTATGGTAGTACCTGAATTAAATCCAGAACATTTAGAAGTTATTGAGTCACAGAAGAAACGTTTAGGAACAAAGAGAGGTTTTATTGCTGTAAAACCAAACTGTTCAATTCAAAGTTATACACCAGCGTTACATGCATTAAGAGAATTTGGACCAAAGGTTGTAGTAGCAACAACTTACCAAGCAATCTCAGGTGCAGGTAAAACCTTTAAAGAATGGCCGGAAATGGAAGGAAATATCATTCCATATATCGGTGGAGAAGAAGAAAAGAGTGAACAAGAACCACTTCGTATCTGGGGTAAAGTTGTTGATGGTAAGATTGTAAAAGCAGATAGTCCAATCATTACAACACAATGTATTCGTGTACCAGTATTAAATGGACATACAGCAGCTGTATTTGTTAGTTTTGAAAAGAAACCTACAAAAGAACAGATGATCGAAGCATGGAGAAACTTCAAAGGTTTACCTCAAGAGTTAAATCTTCCAAGTGCTCCAAAACAATTCATTCAATACTTAGAAGAGGATAATCGACCTCAAGTAAGTTTGGATGTAGATTATGAAAACGGTATGGGCGTTTCAATCGGACGTTTAAGAGAAGATACCGTATATGATTACAAATTCGTAGGCTTATCTCATAATACAATTCGTGGTGCAGCAGGCGGCGGTGTATTAAGCGCAGAATTATTAAAAGCGAAGGGATATATTACAGCAAAATAAATGAAAAATTAAAATAAAAAGGAGTGTTGTTTTGCAACACTCCTTTTTATTTACGCGAGCAACGAGCCAAAGTCCAAGTTTTCTTAAGACCTTGGAGATTGCCGCGAGAACTTGATAAACTCGCAAAGCGTGTTTATCATAGTCTAATCAAGATTCAATAAGTACGAGATAAGTTCTAACACATGCTCTTTATTTGGCGTATTACATACGACTCCTAAAATAGGTTTTGTTATTGTTGAACCACTGTTTTTATAAACGGAACTATCGGTCAAGTAGATTCCATATGGGCATTCGCCAGCGGAAAGTTCTCCTTTTGGTAAGTTATTCTCTGAAATCGTACCCATACAGAATGATTCTGTTAATTTGGAGAATTGATCTGCAGGTAATAGATCAGAAAGATTATAAAAATATCCATTAGCTGCCAACTGTTTAAAGTTTGTCTCATCAGCAATAATTACATCTATTTGTTTGGCGGCGATATAAGTGGATAGTTTCTGAATGGAACTGACAGAGTTTTCAGAAACGTCATTTTCCGCAATGTAATAGCTGTAGTCAAAATTAATCACTTCTTTATCTGGATCAACATCAAAATGTGTATCTAGATCCTTTAAGAATTCTTTTACCTTTGTTTGATCAAAGTAATCATTAACAACGGCAATGTTTAATAGTTCATCTGGTTTTGGTGATAAAGTTTCGAATAGTAAGTAGCTAACAAATACCAATGCAATGACGCCAAAGATTACTTTCTTCAAGTAGTACATGTTAAAGTACTGAACTTTTTCTTTAAACGTCATATCCTGCATCTTTTGACGTTCCGTTTGTTTCTCACGTTTTTCGTAGATTCCTGCAGAATCATCTAATCTCGTTTCTTTTGCCACGATTAAATCCCCTTTTCCATATGGTGATAATGGAAGAACAACGGATGCTTCTTCCTTACGTAGATAGTAACCTATCTCGTATAACTTTTGCTTTATTAAGTGTAACATAAGTCTATCCAGAAAGAAATAATGAGAATCTAAAATTTGTGTGAATAAATAAATTATAGGGGTTGACAGACGGTAAGAAGAGGTTTATGATAAACCAAAACAAGTGAAGAAACACTTGAAATGAATATGTTAGAAAGACATGGAAGAGAAGAAGTAGAGAATCGTATCTTTTAACAGAAAGTAGCCGGTTGATGAGAGGCGCAAGAAGGTCATCTTGAAATACATCTCGGAGTTTCACACTGAACCATATGATTATGAAGTAGGCTGTGACGGGTTCGACCGTTATATTGATAAGGTATAATCCATGAATCGAATGAAATAGAGGAGATGGCGTACCTGATGAGACCAAAGTAGTAATACAATGGTGAATAAAGGTGGTAACACGTGAGATAGATGCTCCCGTCCTTTGCGTATGAATATGCGTAAAGGACGGGTTTTTTTATGTGCGAGAGAGTGTGGAATACACACTTGGTTATGCAAGGATGGAGCAATATATCTCGTTTGGTATCATTGAATTAACGCTCTTTAGCCAATGTCTTGGAAAGGAAGATTTCTATGACAAACAAAGAATTATGTAACAAGGCAACCAAAGTACGGATATCAAAATCCCCAGAAGAACAATTGCGAATTATTAAAAAAGGTCTTTTGGAAATGATCAATGAAGAAGACTTGCTCAAAAAGTTGAAAAAAAGCTATGAGGAACAAACTCCCCTGGTAGTGAAGTTAGGTCTTGATCCTTCTGCTCCTGATATTCATCTGGGGCATACAGTTGTCCTTCGAAAGATCAAACAAATGCAGGATCTTGGACATCGTGCGGTAATAATTATTGGAGATTTTACAGGACGGATTGGTGATCCAACGGGAAAAACCAAAGGAAGAAAGCAAATGTCAGAAGAAGAAGTGCGGGAGAATGCACGTACCTATACGGAGCAAGTAATGAAGATTCTCGATCCTGAAAAAACAGAGATTCATTTTAATAGTGAATGGTTGAAAAGGCTTAACTTTGAAGAGGTACTTGGGCTAGCTAGTAAAGTAACGGTAGCAAGACTTCTTGAACGAGATGACTTCTCAAACCGATATAAAAAACAACAACCAATTGGTTTACATGAGTTCTTCTATCCGTTAATGCAGGCATATGATTCGGTACAGATTAAGGCAGACATTGAGCTTGGAGGAACGGATCAGACATTTAATATTTTAATGGGAAGGGCATTACAAAAAGATTATGGTCTAGAGAGTCAGGTGGCAATGTTCGTACCAATTCTGGAAGGAACAGATGGGATTCAAAAGATGAGTAAGAGTCTTGGAAACTATATTGGAATTGATGAAGCCCCTGAGATCATGTACCGAAAAGTCATGACCATCCCAGATGAACGAATCATTCGGTACTTTGAATTAGTAACGGATCTTTTACCAGACGAAATCGAACGATTTGCTCTTGAACTTGAGAATCAGGAAGTCAATCCAAGAGACGTAAAGATGAGTCTGGCATGTGAAATCGTAAGTTTGTACCATGGAATAGACAAGGCAGAGAAAGCAGAGAAATATTTTCAAGAGATGTACCAGAAAAAAGAAATACCAGATGATATAAAAGAAATTGTAGTAAAAAAAGGGTGTTGTGAAATAGTAGAACAAGATCAAGTAAAAATCGATCTTCCAGCACTTCTTTGTGAGATTGGATTTGCTAAAAGTAAGAGTGATGCGCGTAGATTGCTTATGCAAAATGCGGTGAAGGTAGATGGAGAAAAAGAAACGAAGCTATTCCTTCCACTACAGAAGAAGGAATGGATTATTGCAGTGGGTAAGAATAAGATCGTAAAGGTAATATGTGCCTCCGATCGTTAGGGTGACGATTAGAGGCACGAGGGTGTTAGATAAAGTCTATTCGGATAAGTAGAATTGTGTATACTTATAATTTGAATTGGAAGTCTGCATAGCCGCTTGCACCATGTTCATGGACATCAAGACCATCTTCCTCTTCTTGTTTACTTACACGTAAACCAACTGTTTTATCAATTACTTTGAATATAATAAATGCTAGAATTGCAGTATATGCACCAACAGCTAATATACCAATTAATTGTTTTCCTAGGAATTCAAAACCACCACCATAGAATAAGCCAAGACCAATTTCATCGCTTGTAGAGAATAATCCAGTTAAGAGTGTTCCAAGAATACCACAAGCCCAGTGAACACCAGTTGCACCAACAGGATCGTCAATTCTTAATTTCTTATCAACGAATTCAATAACGAATACAACAGCGATACCAGCGATTAAGCCAATAATAAATGCTCCCCAATAGGAAACAACGTCACAACCAGCGGTAATGGCAACTAAACCAGCTAATGTTCCATTGAATGACATTGAAATATCTGGTTTACCGTAACGAATCCAGGTAAGAATTAATGTAGCTAATGTTGCAGTAGCAGCTGCAAGGTTAGTTGTCATCGCAATATCACCAACACTTGTTGTAGCAGCAGTTGTAGAACCACAGTTGAAACCAAACCAACAGAACCAAAGAATGAATACACCTAATGCACCTAAAGGAAGATTATGACCAGGTATTGCATTCACTTTACCATCTTTTGAATATTTACCAATACGAGGTCCAAGAATCTTGGCACCAATTAAGGCACACCAACCACCAACAGAGTGAACAGCAGTCGATCCAGCAAAATCATGGAAACCAAGATCAGCTAACCAGCCACCACCCCAGATCCAGTGACCTGTGATTGGATAGATGAAAACACTGATACAGGCACTGTAGATTAGGTAAGCTTTGAATTTTGTTCTTTCTGCCATTGCTCCAGATACGATTGTAGCTGCAGTAGCACAGAATACCGTGTGGAAAATCATAAATACACCAATTGGTAAAGGTGTTACATCTGTTAACGATTGTGGATTGAAGAAACCGGAAGTACCGATAATACCACCGGCATCATCACCAAACATTAATGCGAAACCAATCATAAAGAAGAAAATGGTTCCAAGAACAAAGTCCATAAGGTTTTTCATAAGAATGTTACCTGCATTTTTTGCACGCGTAAATCCTGTTTCTACCATAGCGAAACCAGCTTGCATAAAGAATACAAGGAATGCTGCTAGCATAGTCCAAATAATATCCATCAATAATTGTGTATCTTCCATAATAAATCCTCCCTTAATTTGATCTGTTCTAGACCCTACAAAAAAGGAGATAACTAGTCGCCACCTAAGTGACGATTCGTTATCTCCTTTGATAAACGATATGACGTGTTAACTTATGAAACATGAACAGTAGCGTAGCTGCGCGGATTGCAAATGTTTCAGAATTGTGAGAGTTGCAAGGCAACGAAACAATTCATGCATACGAATATATATTAATATGTAAGGTTATTAACAATTTGAAATGATACTAAAGAGCCTCTGTACCACGTTCACCAGTACGAATACGAACGGCATCCTCTACATCATAAATAAAGATCTTACCATCTCCGTAATTACCAGTGTTAATCTCTTTTACTACTTTTTCTACGATATGTTCAGCGATGTCATCCGTAACAACGGTTTCGACTTTTACTTTTGGTAAAAGGTTCACATTGTATTCTGCACCACGATATACCTGTTTGTAACCTTTTTGATTACCATATCCCATGATATTTGTGATCATAATACCACTTGCATGACATTCATCAAGTATTGTTTTCAAGTCTTCCAGTTTTTCTGGCTTAATAATCATCTCAAGTTTTTTCATAAAACTACCTCCTCATTTTATTAACATACATGATGCAATCTAGGAATGTAAGGATATCCCTAACAAATAAAAAAAGCGCTTCTTATGTCATATAAGAAACGCCTTCGCTTTTTATGTGTCTTATTATACATCAAAAGCATGTTTTGTCAAATAGTTTTTTAAAATAATTATGAATTAAATTTTCGTTGATTAATAAAGCCATACCTAGGCAAGGTTTTCGGAGTGTGTTATGATGGTAAAAGAATAAATTTTTGGTTTGGGTGTCAAAAGCCTGAATTTAATACTATGTCCTACATTACATGCAATAGGTTGTTGTTTGTACAAATTGACGTAAGTAATTTTTATGTAGGGCTTTTGACACCCGAATCAGTAAATGGTAGGAGCAACTAGATTCGTAGGTTTATCAAATTTGAGTATAATAACAGGAAGAATGGAGAAAGAATGAAACAAAGTACAAATAAACAAAATACAAGCAAACAAGGGATAATGAAAGGAAAACAGATTGATTGGGATCGTTATATTACTGATGGGAAGAAGAAAAAGAGTACTAGTAACAAAAACGAAAACAACAAGAATGCGAGTAGTAAAAGTGCTAATGGAAAGACTGTAAATAAAAGTACAAACAGTAAAAATACAAATGGTAAGTCTACAAACAATAAGAATACAAACAGTTTTATAAAAAAGACCAATGTACAGAAGAATACTGCAGAGAAAAAAGGAAAGATCATTGGAAAGCTGAAAAAACCAGTGGAGATGAATCTGTTCTATATGGCAACAAAAGAATTGGATTGCAAACAGATCCTTGCTCCGATTCAAGAAGAAAAGGGAATGGAGATTCAAGTTTGGCCAGAACTTGGTATATCCTCCATTGAATTTGGTGAAGGAAAAAGTATTGACTTTCAAGAATGTGAATACGAGTCATTTGATTCGGAAAGTGATCGAGAATTTCTTGAAGAAATGGATGTTAAAGTTATATATGAAGTAATGATGTTAGAAGAGTGCAAATCACAAGCAGTAGACTGGTTCCTTTCCATGATACAGGAAAATGGCGGTTTCTTCTGTACAGATAGTGATGATTTTACCCCAATCTATCATAAAGAGGAGTTGGAGAGATGGAGATAAAAAAGGAAGTCGATCTCATCAGCAATTACATGATCCGATTAAGAAAGCATTTTCATATGAATCCCGAACTCGGGATGCAGGAATATGAAACGTCAAAACGAATTAAAGAAGAACTGACTGTCATGGAGATTCCCTTCGTGACAGCAGCACAAACAGGTGTAATCGGATTTGTTGGTCATGGACCACATGTAATTGCATTACGGTGTGATATGGATGCATTACGGATTACCGAGAAGACCGGTGTTACATATAAGTCCAAAACAGAAGGACTCATGCATGCCTGTGGGCATGATGCACATATGGCAGCCATGTTAGGAGCTGCTGAAATTCTTAAAAAATATGAAGATACCCTAAAATGTACGGTAAAATTGATTTTTCAACCCTCGGAAGAGAACTGTCTGGGAGCAAAAGCAATCTGTGATGGCGGTCATCTTGATGATGTCGAAGAAATCTTTGGATTGCATGTATTTGGTGACATACCTTGTGGCAAAATATCTATAGAGGAAGGTCCAAGAATGGCAGCATCGGATATCTTTCGAATTCGAATAACAGGAAAATCAGGACATGCAGGGAAACCACAACAATGTGTGGATGCAACAGTTGCAGGTGCGGCTACCGTAATCAATCTGCAATCTATTATTAGTAGGGAATTTGATCCTGTGAATAGTGCGGTGGTTACGGTAGGACATTTTGTTTCTGGCACCCAGCATAATGTAATTTCTGGAGAAGCATATATAGAAGGAACTGCTAGAACATTTTCTACAGTAGACTGCAAACACATTGAACAATCTGTTAAGCGAATTGCTTATAATACTGCATCGGCTTATAGTGCAACCGCACATGTAGAATACCTACGTTCCTTGCATCCAGTTGTTATGAACGATAGGAATGTAACGGCGACAGCCTTGAATGCTGCCAAGAAGTTATTTAATTCGACAGAAATTATTTCCGTTCCTAAGATGATGTTAGGCGAGGACTTTTCCATCTATCAGCAACATATCCCAGGAGCATTTGCATTTGTTGGTGGGGGTAATGAAGAATTAGGCAGAGCATATCCAAATCATCATGAGTGTTTTAATATTGATGAACGTGCAGTTTTGGTGTCTGCGCAGCTGTTAATTGGGTATGTTATGGAATATAATAGTAAGCAGTAATTGCATTTTTTTGCGTACCTCTACAAATTTACTTGATTCTTGTTAAAAAAAAATATATGATAGTATCGACAAATGAATAATGGGAGAATATTATCGAAAGGTTTGCTTCGGCAAACAAGGAGGCTAATGTGAAAAACAAACATTTTTCAAAATACCTAGTAATGTTCGTCATTCTCGTATGTACTGTTGCACTTTCTGGATGCAAAGGCGATAAGTCACAGGAGAATACAAACAAGGCGCCGACTACAGATGATACATCTTCTAAGGAGTCTGGACAGGATGCAGATGGTGAAGTTACACCAATCTATGGCGGCTCTATTGTAGTAGGAATTACACAGGATCTAGATAGTCTTGACCCACACAAAGCAGTTGCGGCAGGAACTAATGAAGTCTTATTCAATGTTTATGAAGGTTTAGTTAAACCGAATGAAAATGGTGATTTAGTTCCAGCTGTTGCAAGCGATTACCAAGTATCAGAAGATGGAAAGGAATATACCTTTTCCATCCGCGAAGGAATTACATTCCATAATGGTGATGCAGTAACAGCAGAGGATATAAAATATTCGATCGAACGTTGCGCTGGTTTGCTTGAGGAGACGGATCCGTCTGTTAAAGTGGAATCGGCGCTTTCTAATGTAAAAGAAGTGAATATACTTGATGAGAAAACCGTTCAATTAAAATTAGAGAAGGGAGATACAGAAATTCTTCCTTACCTAACTTGTGCAATTGTTCCAGCGAATTACGATAAACTGGATACACAGCCAATGGGAACGGGACCATTCAAATTCGTTTCTTATGCACCATTGGAAAGTTTCATAATCGAAAAGAACGAAGCATATTGGGGAGAACAAGCATACCTTGATCAGGTTACCTTTAAAATCTCTGCCAATACCGATTCTGCATTTATGGAATTAATGGCTGGTTCCATTGATATCTTCCCATATTTGACAGACGACCAAGCGAATCAATTACCAGATACGTATAACATAGCAGAAGGAAATATGAATCTGGTACAAGCATTATTTCTAAATAATGCAGCAGAACCATTTACAGATGAAAAGGTTCGTCAGGCAGTATGCTATGCATTGGATCGTCAAGCAATTCTAGATATGGTAGCGGGGGGAAGAGGTACGATCATAGATACCAACATGTTCCCTGCATTTACAAAGTACTACAATACGGATCTTACAGGTACGTATGATTACAATGTAGACAAAGCAAAAGAATTATTAGCAGAAGCTGGTTATGGGAATGGATTTACCTTTACTATTACGGTTCCTTCCAATTATCAGTACCATGTGGATACCGCACAGATTCTTGTGGAACAACTAAAAGCAGTTGGAATCACAGCGAAGATTCAGCAGGTAGAGTGGAACGGCTGGTTAGAAGATGTATACAATGGAAGAAATTATGAAGCAACAATCATTGGTCTGGATTCCAATTTAGCACCAAGAGATTCCGTAGAACGCTTCGTGTCAACTGCAAAGAATAATTTCATCAACTACAAAAACGAACAATTTGATGAAACATTTGCAAAAGCAATTGCAAGTACAGTTGATGAAGAAAAAGTAGAATATTATAAACAATTACAAGCATATCTCACACAGGATGCGGCATCTGCATACATTCAGGATCCACCTCTATTAGTTGCGGTGAATAAGAAGTTAGCAGGTTATACGTTCTATCCAGTTTATGTACAGGATATGGCGAAAGTATACTATATCTCAGAATAGGAAGGAAAGGTGGTGCAACGATGAAATATATTCTTAAAAAAATAAGTACTCTCATTATAACATTGTTCCTTGTCACAATATTCACGTTCACTGCCTTCCAAGTAATACCTGGAGATAGTGTATCGAGTACTCTCGGTATGGATGCAAGTCCTGAAGCAATTCAGGCCTTGCGCCATGAGAGAGGCTTAGATGATCCACTCGTTATTCGTTATGGAAGATGGTTAGGAGGCGTTCTAAAAGGCGATTTTGGTGAATCGACGCAGTATAATATGCCTGTTTGGAATCTACTATCCACAAGATTAACCGTTACGATCTGGTTAGCGGCAATCTCCATCGTATTGATTTTTTTATTTTCCTTTCCCATTGGAATCTTATCCGCAAAAAAGGAAGATGGGTTCTTTGATCGTTTGATGGTATTCTTAACACAGACATTTATGGCAATTCCACCATTTTTCTTAGGAATGATCTTAACCTTGGTATTTGGTGTATGTTTGAAATGGTTTATACCGGGCAATTATGTAAGCTTTCAAGAAGATAAAGGAAAATTCTTTGCATATTTGATTTATCCAGCCATTGCAATGGCAATTCCAAAGATCGCAATGACAGTAAAGTTCTTACGAAGTTCGATTCGCAGACAGATGCATTTTGAATATGTAAGAACGGCGAAGAGTAAAGGAAACTCCAAGAGGGGAATCCTTGTGAAGCATGTTTTAAAAAATGCGTGTATTCCTGTTATTACATTCCTTGGAATGATCATTGCAGATGTTCTTGCGGGAAGTATTATTATTGAGCAGGTATTCAACTTGCCTGGAATGGGACGTTTGTTGGTAGTAGCAATTGCTAATCGAGATTATGCGGTTGTCCAAGCAGTGGTGCTCTATATTGCTACCATTGTTGTGGTGATTAATTTACTTGTAGATATCCTCTATCGGGTTATTGATCCGCGGATCAGCAAAGAAGGAGGTGCAAGGTGATGAAAGTCAGTTGGAACCGAATAATTGGTGCAATATTGGTTGGCATTGTCCTACTATTTGTTATCATAGGCGTATTCTACACACCGTACGATCCTAATGCGATGAATGGAGCAGCAAAGAGCCAAGCTCCAAGTTTGCTTCATTGGTTAGGAACCGATAATTTTGGTAGAGACTTATTAAGCCGTGTGATGGAAGGAAGTAGGACAACCTTCTTTGTTGCCATTGCTACCGTGGCCATTGGTGGAACGATTGGTACATTGGTAGGTGCATTAACAGGTTTTTATGGTGGAAGAATTGATCAAATCATTATGAGAATTAATGATGGAATTACTTCTTTCCCGAGTATCCTGTTAACCTTGGTCATCATAAGTGTGTTTGGAATAGGAAAATACAAAATCATATGGGCACTTGGAATTGTCTTCATTCCTAGTTTTGTTCGTGTTGTTCGAAGTGAGTACATGGTACAAAAAGAGATGGATTATGTAAAAACAGCAAAATTAATGGGAGCGAGTGATGTTCGAATTCTATTTCTTCATATATTACCAAATATTCGCCCGATTCTCGTATCTACGATTACCATTGGTTTTAATAATGCAGTGTTAGCAGAAGCAGGAATGAGTTATCTTGGACTAGGTGTGCAACCACCTGATGCCAGTTTAGGACGAATGCTTTCTGAAGCACAAGCATATCTATTTTCCGCACCTTGGTATGCGATTGCACCAGGTGTGATGATTGTGATTACCGTGTTAGGATTAAGTTTAGTAAATGAAGGCTGACCGTGCCCAAGAAAGGAGTTCATCCGATGTTATTGGAAGTTAAGAATTTAACCATTGGGTTTGTTGATACAAAACCAACGCAACAAGTAGTCAATCAAATATCCTTTCATATTAACAAAGGAGAGATTCTTGGCATAGTAGGAGAGTCTGGTTCAGGAAAATCCATGACCGCATTATCCATTATGGGATTGCAGAAAGATTCTGCCCGTATTACAAGTGGAGAGATCAACTTGGAAGGAAAAAATCTTCTTGGGATGTCAGAAAAAGAGCGAAGAGCGTATCTAGGGAAAGAAATAGCAATGGTTTTTCAAGAACCAATGACCAGTTTGAACCCCGTAATGAAGATTGGTGATCAAGTAAGCGAGATGCTGAAATTACACACGAATTTGTCAAAACAGGAACGACTGGAAAAGACATATCAATCATTTGAAGAGGTGGGGTTAAGCAATCCGAAGGAGTTATATGACAAGTATCCATTTGAACTATCTGGTGGTATGAGACAAAGAGTCATGATCGCAATGGCAATGATTTGCAAACCTAAAGTATTGATTGCTGATGAACCGACAACGGCGCTTGATGTATCTGTACAGGCACAGATCTTAGAACTATTAAAGAAAATGAATGAAGAATACGGTGTCAGTATCATTCTTATTTCCCATGATCTTGGTGTAATCCGAACGATGTGTAAACAAGTAATCGTTATGGCAGAAGGAAATATCGTAGAACAGGGACAGGTGGAGGACATTCTCTATCATCCAAAGCAGGAATATACGATAAAATTATTAGAAGCGATTCCTTCCATTCACCGTAATAGAATGCAGAAGCAACATAACAAGGAGAATGAGAAGGAAAGTGCGGATAAACAGACGGTTAACGTACAAGAATTATCCAATCATGCAAATGGTATAGGGAATGTGTCTACAGATAAGATGCTTACGGTGTCGAATTTGTCTGTTTCCTATTATAAGAATGGACGAATCCATCGAGGAGAGAGAAAAGAAATTGTACAAGAGGCTTCTTTCTATATTAATACAGGAGAAGTTGTGGGGATTGTAGGAGAAAGTGGGAGTGGAAAATCCACCCTAGCCAAAGCAATTGTTGGGCTGTTATCTACCTATGAAGGTCATGTACAGTGTGAAGAAGCGAGACCACAGATGGTATTCCAAGATCCGTATAGCAGCTTAAATCAGGCTAAGAGGATTGAATGGATTTTGGAAGAGCCTCTGAAAATCCAAGGTGGGTTCAAAAAGAAAGAGAGAAAGCAATTGGTTCGGGAACGACTGCAGGAAGTAGGGTTATCCGAGGAGATTGGCAAACGCTATATTCATCAATTAAGTGGTGGACAAAGACAAAGGGTATGCATAGCAGCAGCCCTAATGTTGCAATCCCGTTTCGTGGTACTCGATGAAGCGGTGTCGGCGTTGGATGTAACCATACAACGGCAGATTCTTACCTTGTTAATGAATCTAAAGAGAAAACATAATCTAACATATTTATTCATTTCTCATGATATGAACGTGATTCACGAAATTTGTGATCGAGTTTTGGTTATGCATAATGGCAGGATTGTTGAGCAGGGAGAAACCGAAGATGTTTTTGCTTCTCCAAAGGCTGCATATACCAAGAAGCTTTTAGAAGCAGTATTATAGGTTTTATGAGTGGACAAAGTAGAAAAATTATGGTTGAATTTTTCTATTTTGTCCTTTTTTAAATCAATTTATACAAAAGCTGCAATAAATAGTATATAGGAAAAATTTTTGTATGATTTATGATAAAAATAAATCAATTTATAGAGAAAAAGAAGTGAATAAATAAAGAAAAATTGGTATAATAAATCGATACTAGTTATGAAAAATACCCATTATAGTAAGTATGAATTAATTGGTACTTTTCGTTTGATCCATAATCTTGGTATCATACACAGCACAAAAGAGAAACACTTTAGAGGAAAAGGGAGGTCGTTTTATGAGGACGATAAGAAGTAAGATCATTTTAAGTTACATACTTTGCACGATGACACTGTCAATCATACTAAGTTTCATAAGCGTGACAGAGTCTAGTAAAATGGCAAATCGCAACGCAAAAGACTACATGTCACTTACCAGTACAAATCGTAGTTCAGAGATGAATGCACTGATTTCACAAATTGAACAGTCCGTGGACACGTTAAGTGCTATTGTATTAAGTAAACTGGATATAAGTCAGTTTAAGAATAATTATACATATGTTTCGTCTTTTACAAGTTCAGTTGCAGATGACGTTGTGGAATTCGCCAATAATACGAAAGGAGCTATTACTGCATACATAAGATACAATCCTGATTTTACAGAACCAACGTCAGGTATATTCTTAAGTAGAAATTCGGTTGACGAAGCGTTTCAAAGTGTTACACCGACTGATTTTAGTACATATGAGAAGGATGATCTAGAGCACGTTGGCTGGTACTATCTTCCGGTAAACAATAAAGCTCCAATGTGGATGGAACCTTATCAGAATGCAAATATTAATATCTATATGATCTCTTACGTCGTACCACTGTATATAAACGGGGAATCAGTGGGAATTGTAGGAATGGATATTGATTATAGAAAATTAACCGATATTGTATCGAAACCAGTTAGTTATGAGAATGGGTATTCATTTCTACTAGGTGACGATAATAAGATTATGTTTCATAAGGATTTGGATTTTGGATGCGATCTTTCAGAGATCGGTGGAGAGTCTCTTCAAAAAGCAATAGAGAAGATCAATAACGGAGAGCAGGAAGATCAGTTAATTTCCTATAGCTATCAGGGAAAGGATAAGTATCTCACACTCCATAAGTTAGATAATGGCATGCGTTATGTTTTGACAGTTCCAAAAGTGGATATTCAGAAAAATGCCATGGTAATGAAAAAGAAAATAGCAGTGGTAGTGGTAGTGTTAGAACTTATTGTTATTATTTCGGGTATTTTCCTTGGAACCGGACTGGCAAAACCAATAAAGAGAATTACCAAAGTGATCAATGAAACAGCAAAATTAAACTTTGCAGCAAGTGAAGATATGAATACATTGTCCAAGAGACATGATGAAACGGGACAAATGGCAAAAGCGGTACTTACGATGCGAAGTGCTTTGCAGAATACGGTCATTAATATGAACCATGTTAAAGAGAATATCCTGTCCAATGTAACACGACTAGATGAAGTGATGAAACAGTATTATGATATGGCAGAGGATAACTCCTCAACGACGGAAGAGTTGGCATCAGGAATGGAAGAGACTGCCTCTAATACGGAATCCATATCAGAACGGTTGAGAACGGCAAAAGATAATGCACAAGAGATCTCGGGTGTTACAAAAGAGGCGTTAAAAGAATCAGGAAATATCTTGGACAGAGCACTTGCTTTACGGATGAAAGCAAAAGACTCTAATGAAAAAGCACAGACAATATATGAGGATATTGCAAGTAAAGCGAAGGAAGCAATGGATAATTCCAAAGCAGTACATAAGATCAGTGAATTGACGGAGGAAATCAAGGGAATTTCTTCACAGACAAACTTACTAGCATTAAATGCGAGTATCGAAGCGGCAAGAGCGGGTGAAGCAGGTAGAGGATTTGCAGTTGTAGCAACGGAGATAGGAAATCTAGCTTCTGAGACCATGAAAACCTTGGACGGAATCAATGGCATTGTTGACGAGGTGACGACTGCTGTTACGAATATGGCCGCCTGTATGAATGTTACAATGAATTTTATCCAGAATAATGTAGCAGGTGATTATGATAACTTCCAACATGTTAGTGAACAATATGAAAATGATGCCAATACGTTCCGTACCGTAATGAGCGGAACGGATGAAGCGGTAGAAAAGTTATCACAGGATATGAATGAAATCACAGATATTCTTGTTGCCATTAATGCTACGGTTACCCAGTCTTCACAGGGAATCTATGTCATTGCAGAAAAATCCAGTGATGCAGTTATGAAAACGCAGGAAGGATATACGTGCTTGGAGGAGAATAAAGTAGGAGCAAAGGATTTGGAAGAAATTATTCAAAAATTCCATATATAAAGAGTATAAAGGGAAAGTCAAAAGCGAAAAGAGAAGGAGTCAATGACCTGATCAAAATGAATCTTCTATAGGAGTAAGAATTATACTTAACTGAAAAAATAGCACCTTAGAATAAGGCATTAGCTGTAATCGTTTAACGGGATTATAGCAAGTTGTCTTATGCCAGGGTGCTATTCATCATTTAGGAATTCGATGAATCAGATTGACGGCTTAGCGCAAGTTTACATAGTTTGCGGAAGGAATATTCAAAGCGGTCATTATCTTCTTTTGTACGTTTTCGTATACTTGAAGTACGAACACCAGCACGGCGTTGTTTCTTGGCAATATGCCGTTCAAACATTAAAAGATCAATATTTTCATTGGTATAGACTCGACCATTCTGATTGATGGCATACCCCTTTTTTCCAAGAACCATAGTAGCAACACCGTAATCCTGTGTTACGGCGATATCTCCTTCATTTGTTCGGTTGATCAATGCTATATCAACAGCATCAGGGGCTTTGCTGACATGAACAATCTCGGAATAATCGGATTCCAGTATATGACTGGTATCTATGATCATGATCACGGGGATCGATAATTCTTTTGCTACTTTTTCAATGATCAGCCTGACCGGGCATGCATCAGCATCGACTAATATTTTCATAAGAAATTCCTTTCTGAAAGACCTCTTTTCGTAGGATGACAGAACCAATTGGAACAAATTTCAACTTGGTCTTGTAACGCAACATTTGGTAAGGTGACCACTTAATTTGTATTTCCATAAGTGTTCCTACAATACTATAATATGCCAAATATAAAGATGGTTTACAAGTCTTAATTCATATATTTTTCGCTTTTAGGACACAAAAATTTTAGACATTATTCTATTGATTTATGGAAATACTAACATTATAATGAACATAATATGGAATCAATGCATACGGAGGTAGAATATTGGATAAAAAGAACAATAACAAAAAGAATGGAAATAAATCAGGTCTCATCTTCTGTATCGTTGCTACACTCTGTGCATTTGTGCTATTTTATTTTATGACAAATCAACTGAAGGAAAGTGCAAAAGTAGAAGTAAGCTATACAGAATTCATGACTATGTTGGAGGAAGGGAAAGTAAAATCCGTTAAGATTGACTCCAATAAGATTACGATTATACCTAAAGAAGAGAAGTCCAATGGACTTTTTAATATAACCTATTATACAGGGTATTTGAATGAGCCTGGGTTGTATGATGCACTTGATGCAGCAAAAGTAACGTATAGTGGAACGGTTCATGATACAAGTACAGGTATTTTGGAATTTATTACAATTTACTTTCTGCCATTTTTACTAATTGGAATTGTTATGAGCATGGTGTACCGTATGATCAGTAAAGGTGGCGGTGGAATGATGGGCGTTGGCAAGAGCAATGCTAAGGTCTATGTAGAAAAGGAAACAGGTGTAACATTTAAAGATGTTGCGGGACAGGAAGAAGCGAAAGAGTCATTAAAGGAACTTGTGGATTTTCTTCATAATCCAGGAAAATACACGAGGATTGGTGCAAAATTACCGAAAGGTGCGCTTTTAGTTGGACCACCAGGAACAGGAAAAACATTACTTGCGAAAGCCGTAGCAGGAGAAGCAAAAGTGCCATTTTTCTCATTATCAGGTTCTGACTTTGTGGAGATGTTTGTTGGTGTTGGTGCATCTCGTGTAAGGGATTTATTCAAACAGGCACAACAGCAGGCACCTTGTATTATATTTATCGATGAAATTGATGCAATTGGTAAGAGCCGTGATAACCATTATGGCGGCGGTAATGATGAAAGAGAGCAGACATTAAACCAGTTACTATCAGAGATGGATGGTTTTGATACATCAAAAGGACTGGTAATCTTAGCTGCAACAAATCGGCCGGAAGTATTGGATAAAGCATTATTACGTCCGGGACGTTTTGATCGACGTGTAATTGTAGATAAACCGGATTTAAAAGGAAGAATTGATATTCTGAAGGTTCATGCAAAAGATGTTTTGATGCATGATTCCGTTGATTTAGAAGCAATTGCTTTGGCAACTTCAGGTGCCGTAGGTTCTGACCTTGCGAACATGATTAATGAAGCAGCGATCACAGCTGTAAAAGCAGGTAGAACGGTTGTAACACAGGAAGATTTATTTGAATCAGTTGAAGTTGTTATAGCAGGTAAAGAGAAAAAAGATCGAATTCTTGGAAAAGAAGAAAAGAAAGTGGTAGCATATCACGAAGTAGGACATGCACTCGTTACTGCATTGATGAAAGAGGCAGAACCTGTTCAAAAGATTACCATTGTCCCTAGAACAATGGGTTCTCTTGGTTATGTGATGCAAGTACCAGAGGAAGAAAAATATCTGAATACCAAAGATGAATTATTAACGAGAATCACGACGTTATATGGAGGACGAGCTGCAGAAGAGATCGTATTTCATTCAATTACCACTGGTGCTTCCAATGATATTGAGAAAGCAACACAGATTGCAAGAGCAATGGTTACCCAATTTGGTATGACAGAACGATTTGGACTAATGGGATTGGAATCGGTAGAGAATCGTTATTTAGATGGAAGACCTGTATTGAATTGTGGAGATGCTACAGCAGGTGAAATCGATAATGAGATCATTAAGATTCTAAAGGAATGTTACGATAAAGCAGTAGAGTTACTAGAAGCAAATCGTGAAACCTTAGACCGTATAGCAGAATTCCTTATGGAGAAAGAAACCATTACGGGGAAAGAGTTCATGAAGATTTATCGTGAAGTAAAAGGAATCCCAGAAGAGGAAGAAGAAGGAATGGAACTTCCTAATAAAGCAGAAGCATCTGGTGAAGGAAAGGACCTTTTAAGTGTGGCAGAGACAAGCGAGGAAGGGAAAGAACTTTCGAATGAGTCTGAGATAACGGAAGAAACGAAAAAAATAGAGCAAAATGAAATTGACAAAAGTGGAAGAAACAAAGAGGATTAAGGTACAAGATAGGTATCTTTAAATAAAAATCGAATAACGCAGATGGTTTAGTGAGCGTGAAGAAGATCGGTGAATAATCGAAAAATTAAAAAAGCTGTCGCATAGTGGATGTGACAGCTTTTTTACTGAAAAGGAGTTTATAATGAAAGAATATAAAGCAATTGCATTGGATATTGACGGAACATTAACGAATACAAAAAAAGAAGTGACAAGTCGTACGAAGAAAGCGATAACAAGGGCGCAAGAAGAAGGCAAAATTATTATTGTTGCATCAGGAAGACCAATAGCTGGAATTCGTGGAATAGAAGATACATTGGAACTGGAGACGAAAGGTGGATATATCTTAGCATTCAACGGTGCTAGGATAAAGGATTGTAAAACAGGAGAGATTATCTATCAAAATGTAATGCCAAGGGAAATCGTTCCGGTATTATATAATGAAGCAAAAGAACATCAGGTTAGTATTATTACATACGAGGGAGATGATGTAATCTGTGGATGTAATCATGATTCGTATGTAGATATCGAAGCGAAGATCAATAAGATTAAGGTACGGGATATTGAGAATTTCGATCAGTACATTACATTTGATGTGAATAAATGTTTAATGACAGGAGAACCAGAGAAATTAGCAATACTAGAAAAAGAGATGCAACAGAAGTATGGGGATCAGCTAAGTATCTACCGATCAGAACCGTATTTTCTAGAATTCATGCCACTTAATGTGGATAAAGCGAATTCTTTATCCCACTTACTTGAGATTCTTGGATTGACAAAAGAGGAACTAATCGCTATGGGAGATGGTTTTAATGATTTATCCATGATTCAATATGCAGGACTTGGGGTAGCAATGGATAATGCACAGGATATCGTAAAAGAACATGCCGATCTAATTACCAAATCCAATGAGGAAGATGGGGTTGCTCATATAATAGAAGAATATATGCTATGATAGCAAATATTCTTCCGTTCATATATAATCGGTCTTTTGTGGATTATTAATATGAAAGAAATAGTACAAGTGAGTATATAGAAAATCAATTGCTAGAAAGGGGAAGTTCATGTTTAATATTGAAGAAGAATTAAAGAAACTTCCTGCAAAACCAGGAGTTTATATCATGCGTGATAAGCATGATACTATTATCTATGTTGGGAAAGCCATCAGTTTAAAAAATCGAGTTAGGCAGTATTTTCAAAGTAGTCGAAATCTAACCCCGAAAATTGTTAAGATGGTGTCCCGAATCGATCATTTTGAATATATCATTACAGACTCTGAAGTTGAGGCACTTGTTTTAGAAAGTAATTTGATTAAAGAACATATGCCAAGATATAATACAATGCTTAAAGATGATAAAAATTATCCGTATATCAAGGTTACAATACAGGAAGCATATCCAAGAGTAATGATCGCTAGACAGGTGAAGAAGGATAAAGCCAAATATTTTGGTCCGTATACAAGTGGAACAGCGGTCAAAGATACCTTGGATCTCATTCGGAAAATCTACCAGATTCGTACCTGCAACCGGGTGTTACCAAGAGACATTGGGAAGGAACGGGCGTGTTTGTTTTATCATATTAAGCAGTGCAGTGGTCCATGCCAAGGGTATATTACAGAGGCGGAATATCGAAAATCAGTAGATCAGATTATGGATTTTCTGAATGGAAACTTTTCTGAGGTATTGGCGATGCTTGAGAAGAAGATGCTAACTGCTTCGGAGAATATGGAATTTGAAGAAGCTGCCGGATATCGAGACCTAATGAATAGTGTAAGGCATATGGCACAAAAGCAGAAGATTACCAGTACGTCTAATCAAGAGGATAAGGATGTCATCGCCTTTGCACGGGCTGGAGATGAAGCGGTTGTTCAGGTATTCTTTATTCGAAATGGAAAATTGATTGGAAGAGAGCATTATCATCTCACAGGTGTTGAAAATGATACACGGTCCGGGGTTATGACAAGCTTTGTAAAGCAGTTTTATGCGGGAACACCATTTATCCCAAGAGAATTATTGCTGCAAGAGGAATTAGAAGAACCAGAATTGATCAGTGAATGGCTTACGGCGAAAAGGGGACAAAAGGTGTACATCACCAATCCGAAAAAGGGTGAAAAAGAGAAGCTGGTGGAATTAGCGGAAAAAAATGCTTCTCTTGTTTTGCAGCAGGATGCAGAAAAGATTAAGAGGGAAGAGCAACGAACTCGAGGAGCAATGATGGAGATCATGGATTTACTGGATCTACAGAACCTAAAGAGAGTAGAATCCTATGATATCTCCAATATTAATGGATTTGAGTCAGTAGGTTCCATGGTGGTATATGAGAATGGAAAGCCGAAGAGAAATGATTATCGAAAATTTAAGATCAAATGGGTTACAGGCAGTGATGATTATGCAAGTATGAATGAGGTTCTTACAAGACGGTTTACCCATGGAAAACAGGAAAAAGCAGAATTATTGGAGAAAAATATGGACCTGGAACATGGAAGCTTCACACGTTTCCCTGATCTGATTATGATGGATGGTGGACGAGGCCAAGTCAATATTGCATTAAAAGTTATGGAAGAATTACATTTGAACATACCTGTGTGCGGTATGGTCAAAGATGATAATCATAGAACAAGAGGATTGTATTATAATAATGTAGAAATTCCTATTGATCGTAATAGTGAAGCTTTCAAACTAATTACAAGAATTCAGGATGAGACCCACCGTTTTGCCATTGAGTATCACCGTTCCTTACGAAGCAAAGAACAGGTACATTCTATTCTTGATGATATTCCGGGAATTGGTCAGAAGAGAAGAATTGAGTTAATGAAACATTTTATGTCACTGGACGCAATAAAGGCAGCAGAGTTATCGGAGTTAGCAATCATACCAACGATGAATGAAAAAGCGGCTAAACAAGTGTATGATTTCTTTCATAAAGAAGAGAATGAAAAGAACGATTGATTTTTGACACTCCACATAGATTATGGTAATATATGCTTATAAAAGTCCGTTTTCTGCTCTGGAGATTACAAGAATAGATAAAGGAATATTAGATGGCGAAGGAGATTTTGATATGTATACAGTAGAACTGAAAAAGTTAGTAGAGAAGATGAAACTTGTTAATTGTACGCCAGATATTAATATCGATGAAATAATGATTACACAAACGGACGTGAACCGACCAGCATTACAATTAGCAGGCTTCTTTGATTACTTTGATTCGGATCGCGTACAAGTTATTGGTAATGTGGAACATGCTTATATGCAAAAGATGGAGAAAGATCATGGAGTAGGTATCATGACACGTTTACTTGATTACAAGGTTCCATGCATCGTCTTCTGCCGTAATATTGAAATTGAGCCAAGCTTAATTGATTTAGCAACACAAAAAGGGGTTCCAATATTCCAAACAGAGCAACCAACCTCTGCATTCATGGCAGAAGTAATACGTTGGCTTAAAGTAGAATTAGCACCTAGAATATCCATTCATGGAGTGCTTGTGGATGTATATGGTGAAGGTGTTTTAATCATGGGTGAAAGTGGAATTGGTAAAAGTGAAGCAGCTCTTGAATTAATCAAGAGAGGACATCGTCTTGTAACCGATGATGTAGTAGAAATCAAAAAAGTAAGTGATGCAACATTGATCGGTACGGCGCCAGATATTACCCGACATTTTATTGAATTACGTGGTATCGGAATTATTGATGTAAAGACATTGTTTGGTGTTGAAAGTGTTAAGAATACACAATCAATCGACTTAGTCATCAAA
Organism: Anaerosporobacter faecicola; assembly: GCF_012070565.1. Classification (GTDB taxonomy): domain Bacteria; phylum Bacillota; class Clostridia; order Lachnospirales; family Lachnospiraceae; genus Anaerosporobacter; species Anaerosporobacter faecicola. The sequence goes on along the minus strand of NZ_JAAQRO010000005.1, from coordinate 19,391 downwards.
TTAGAAGAGTGGAACAAAGATCAGGAATACGATCGCCTTGGATTGGATGAACAGTATACAGAATTCCTAGGTAATAAGGTGGTATGTCATCAGATTCCAATTCGTCCAGGTAGAAACCTAGCAATCATCGTGGAATCTGCAGCTGTAAACTACAGACAGAAAAAGATGGGCTATAATGCAGCAAGAGAATTATATAACCGTGTAACGAATAATTTAATGAAGAAATAATAGATTCTAATAAGCACCCTTGCTGGTGCAGTAACAAAACCATGTTATACCAAAGGATGATAAAGAAGCTTCCTTGTCATTCGTAGTCATTGGACACCAGCAAGAATGTGTTTAAATGGTAGGAGCGTAATGCGAGAACGCAACATGTAGTCGAACAAAATTAGGAAAATCGCACATTGCCGGTCCAAAGAGGGGGAATAGGTTCCTGCAAAAGGGAAAAGCAATGGGATTAGAATATATGAATACATAGAAGGCGGAATAGAAAGGAACGAGAAGAATGAATAAATATTGCTTTGGTGTTGATATTGGAGGAACAACAGTTAAAATTGGACTATTTACAACAGAAGGAACAATTGTAGACAAATGGGAGATTAAAACCAATAAGGAGAACGGTGGAGAGAAGATTTTATCGGAGATTAGTGCATCGTTAGCAGATAAGTTAACCGAAAAGTCCATATCCAAAGGTGAAATCGAAGGAATAGGAATTGGTGTTCCAGGACCAGTAGATGCCAAAGGAACTGTTCTGAACTGTGTTAATTTGGGTTGGGGTGTATTCAATGTAGCCGAAGAAGTAACAAAATTAACTGGTATAACCAATGTAAAAGCAGGAAATGATGCAAATGTTGCCGCTTTAGGTGAGATGTGGCTTGGTGGTGGAAAAGGGTATCAAGACATGATCATGATTACACTAGGAACTGGTGTAGGTGGTGGTGTCATCCATGATGGAAAGATCATAACAGGAACCAAAGGAGCAGCAGGCGAAATTGGACATATGGTTGTCAATTACGAAGAAGAAGATAGCTGTAACTGTGGAAAGAAAGGTTGTTTGGAACAGTACGCTTCAGCGACAGGAATCGTGAAAGTTGCAAAACGTATGTTAGCTAAATCTGAAGCAGAATCTACGATTCGAAATAAAGAAAATCTATCTGCAAAGAATATATTTGATGCTGCAAAAGAGGGAGATGCTCTTGCAATGGAATGTGTAGAGCAATTAGGCTGGTATCTTGGAACTGCATGTGCAAACATTGCAGCTGTTGTGGAACCAGATGTATTCGTAATCGGTGGCGGCGTATCCAAAGCAGGAGCAATCTTGTTAGATGTAATTCAAAGACATTATGAAAAATACGCATTTAACCCACACAAAGATAAAGAATTCAAGCTAGCTGAATTAGGAAATGATGCAGGAATCGTAGGAGCAGCGAAATTAGTAATTAAATAATTTGCGTAGAAAAAAACATGCTGATAAGGATGAATTGTATCCTTATCAGCATGTGTACTATACAAGGAAAGTCCTCCGACTTTCCTTGTATAGTACATAAGGCTCTAAACTTTGAAGTTGTTATTAACGCGAAAGTGTACGAAGTACACTTAGTTTCGTTTAAAGCAAAAGAATGTTATGAATTTCTTGTGAAATTTACGGAGTAATGCCTAAAGAAAAGGATAGAATTGTGTACATTTACAAGTAAGAACTTGGAATGAAAAAGAAAGATGGTAGAATTACCAAATTTTTTAAATCGTGAATAAAAAAATAGAATTTTAGTTGAAATAAAGAATTAAGTATTGTATTATAACAATGTACTTAGGACATTATAAATTAGTATTGAATAAGCAAAACAAGAGAAATGAAGCAGATTCTTAGTTATAAAGATTAGAAGTTGCTTCATATATTAATATAGAAAATGAGTAATGAGGTATTATTTTGAATGATATAAATCAAAAGTTAATGGCCATTTTGTCTGAAGAACATATACTACGAAATGAACCGCTTGCAAAGCATACGACATTCAAAATAGGTGGACCTGCAGCATATTTGGTTACGCCAACGAATAAAGAACAGGTGAAGCAGGTAATTGAGATCTGTAAGGAATGTGATGTTCCTTTCTATGTAATTGGGAAGGGTAGTAACCTTCTTGTAGGAGATCAGGGATATCGCGGAGTAATCATTCAGATTTATAAGAACTTTAATAGGATAGAGATAAATGGGAACCAGATAACGGCTGAGGCAGGCGTTATGTTAGCTCGTCTTGCAAAGGAAGCCGCAGAATATGGTTTGAGTGGTTTGGAAGGTGAATCAGGAATACCTGGTACATTAGGTGGTGCTGTAACGATGAATGCAGGTGCTTATGGATATGAGATAAAAGATCATATTATATCGGCAACTGTATTACGTCAAGATGGTGAATTTCAGGTATTGGATAAGTCAGAATTACAACTGGGATATCGAAACAGTATTATACAGAAAGAGGGCTTCGTTGCTATAGAAGCAACATTCCAATTATCTCCGGGTAAGAAAGAAGAAATCTTGGAGACAATGAAGGAGCTAAACCAAAGAAGAGCTGATAAACAGCCATTGGAGTATCCAAGTGCAGGAAGTACATTTAAGCGTCCAGAAGGGTATTTTGCAGGAAAATTAATTATGGATGCAGGATTAGCAGGATATCGTGTTGGTGATATTATGGTATCTGATAAGCATTGTGGTTTTGTAGTGAATGTAGGGAATGGAACGGCAGCACAAGTGAGACAATTAATTGAAGATGTACAGAGAATCGTATATGAGAAGAATCAAGTAAGGTTAGAACCAGAAGTTCGATTTCTTGGGGACTTCTAGTATACTGGATTGAAGCAAATTGTATTGGGAGGTTTTATCTTGAGATTTGTAATCGTTACAGGAATGTCGGGAGCAGGAAAAAGCTCTGTTTTAAAGATGTTAGAAGATATCGGTTATTTTTGCGTAGATAATCTGCCGATACAGCTTATACTAAAATTTGCGCAACTTGCGCATGAACAAAGTTCCCAGATTGACAAAGTCGCTCTGGGAATTGACATACGAAGTGGACAATCCCTTGATGGGCTGAATGAAATACTGGTGGAGGCAAGGAACAAAGGCTATTGCTATGAAATCCTTTATCTCGATGCTGGAAATGAAGTATTGGTAAAACGTTTTAAGGAAACAAGAAGAAACCATCCATTATCAGGTAGTGGTAGGGTGGATTCTGGAATAGAAATCGAGCGGGAACGCTTACAATTTCTAAAAAAACAGGCTGATTTTATAATTGATACCAGTCAATTATTGATTCGGGAACTGAAAAGTGAGATCGATAAGATCTTTGTTCAAAATGGAGATTACGGGAACTTCTATATAACCATTCTTTCCTTTGGATTTAAGTATGGAATCCCTACAGACTGTGATCTTGTCTTTGATGTTCGATTCCTTCCGAATCCATACTATATAGCAGAATTGAAGCCGCAGACAGGCAATGATCAACCGGTGTATGACTATGTAATGCAGTCGCCAAAAGCAATAACCTTTTTGGACAAGTTATCAGATATGTTAGAATTCCTTATTCCTAATTATATTGAAGAAGGAAAGAACCAACTGGTAGTTGGTATTGGTTGTACCGGAGGAAAGCATCGTTCCGTAACCATTGCCAATGCATTATGCAAGAGACTGTCTAAATTGGAATATGGACACAAAGTGGAACATAGAGATATTAAAAAAGATGCATTACAAAAGAAGCAAATCTGAGGTGAAAAACAATGTCCTTTTCAAAAGAAATAAAAGAAGAATTGTCCAATCACATTACTTCTGCTAGACATTGTCAGATCGCAGAAATTGCAGCGATTATCAGTTTATGTGGCAGGATAACAATATCCGTAAATGATGAATACCGTATTAAGATCCACACGGAGAATCTTACGGTAGCAAGAAAGTTCCAAAATTTATTAATAGCTACATTTCAGGTAAAGCCTGAGGTGTCCTTACGAAGGAAAAAACAAGACCGTGAATCGTTGATTTATATTATTCTTGTAAAGAGTCCACAGGTTGCAAAGAAGATATTGCGTGCAACTCGTTTGATTGCAGAGGACGGAGATATCCGAGAGAATCTATCCATTGTTGATAACATTGTTGTACAGAATACCTGTTGCAAGCGGGCATTTATTCGTGGAGCGTTTATTGCGGCAGGTTCCATGAGCGATCCGAGTAAAGCGTATCATTTTGAAATTGCGTTACCTACAAGAGCAAAAGCAGTACAATTACGGGATATGCTTCATGTATTTCAAATTGATGCGAAAATTGTACAGCGAAAACGATATTTTATCGTTTATGTAAAAGAAGGCTCGCAGATTGTAGACGTGCTGAATGTTATGGAGGCACATATTGCCTTAATGAATCTAGAAAATGTGCGAATACTAAAAGAGATGAGAAATTCAATTAACAGACAAGTAAACTGCGAAACTGCCAACATTAATAAAACAGTAGCAGCAGCAAGCAAACAAGCGGAAGATATCCTATTTATCAAGGAGCTAATTGGATTTGGTGATTTAGATGAAGGGTTAAAAGAAGTTGCAGTTCTTCGATTAGAACACCCAGAAGCGTCATTGAAGGAGTTAGGTCTTATGCTGGAAACGCCAATTGGTAAATCAGGAGTTAATCATAGATTAAGAAAATTAAGTATTATTGCAGATAACTTAAGGGAACATAAGGAGGAGAAGTTATGATTACAAAGCAAATAACAATTAAGATTCCAACAGGTTTAGAAGCAAGACCAATCGCATTACTTGTTCAAGTGGCTAGTCAATACGAAAGTAGTATCTATGTAGAGAGTGAAGACAAAAAAGTTAATGCGAAGAGTATCATGGGGATGATGAGCCTTGCAATTGCAGCTGGTGAATCAGTTACTGTTTCAGCAAATGGTACAGATGAAGAAGCTGCAATAGAGAATATCGAGAAGTATTTAAGTAGTAAAGAATAAGAAATAAGAAATAAGAAGAAATAATACGATTCATTATAATAATAATTGGGTTGTGTAAGATTAAAAACAAAAAAGGCTGAAATTGTATGGTGAGAATCCGTTTTGAATACGGTATGGGATCAAATACATGTTCAGTCTTTTTGTGTTTCTTATATGGCTCTATGTCAAGTGTTGGGGTGCTAGATGCACGGCAACCCTCGCCAAAACCGACATTATATGCAGAACAATCTGTTCCCTGCAAAGAACCATTTTTATATTCGTGTAGAATGAATAAGAGGAGATGATAAGCTTGGGATATTTAGAGAAAATGAATGATGCCATTCAATACGTAGAAGAGCATTTGACTGGGGATATAGATTACGATATCATAAGTAAAATAGCTTGCTTAGAAAAGTCAAGCTTTCAACGTATGTTCCTAGTAATGACGGATATGACCATATCTGAGTACATACGAAAACGAAGATTACAGTGTGCGATAATGGATCTTGTAGAAACCACAGATCAAGTCATTACCATTGCAATGAAATATGGCTATGATTCTGCAGCTTCATTTACTAGAGCAATCAGAAGTTTTACGAACCAGACACCAAGTGAAATTCGTAAGAGAAAAACCCAAGTACATTTCCCTAGAATTCAATTTGAAATGGTTATGAAGGAGGGTAAGATGAGTATGAACGATAAGACAATCGTAAGGATTGAAGAGCATTACGGAGAAAAAGTTATTCGTTTTGATGTGGATTGTATGGAGCCAGAGACCGAAGCTTGGAAACTTATGAGCGAGTGGTGTAGAGAGAATGTAACCGATCGAGTGGGGAGACGATACCTGGGACTTGCACCAAAAGGGCACCATCCGGATGGGAAAGAACATGAAAATGCAGAGGAACATGTAAGTCACCCATACAGTGCGATGATGGTTCTTCTTGGAGAGGAAGGACAACAGGATACATATTGTGGGAAAAAGGTTGAAGATGCCCCAAATGGACTGTTTTTGGTAAATGAAGTGTTACTGAACCAATACGACGAATATGGAAATCTAGATATGGCAAGGAGTATGATGAAAGCTTCCGAAGCATTTATGGAGTTCATGAAGAATATGAAGGGGTATGATTTTGATTATGAACAAGGAATCTTTTATGAAGAGCATATCTTTTCTGAAAGATGGTTTCAGGAAGGTGGCTTTCCAGATGGATTCCGTATGTGGGTACCGATAAAGAAGATACAATAAACGAGTACAACAAGCAAATAATAATGCTAGTGGGGTGTATCAAGTAAGAGGTGAACCAAATGGACGAAGAACGGGTACGAATTCGGGATATAGCGGAGGAATTAGGATTAAGTACGGCTACCGTGTCAAATGTATTACATGGAAAGACAAAAAAGGTTTCGGAAGAAACGATAAAACGTGTAGAAAAATTATTGGAAGATCGCCAGTATATACCAAGTATGGCGGGGATTCTTCTGGCGCAGAATGATTCAAAGATTATAGGTGTCGTGGTAAATGACCATATAAAGTATGAAGGACGAACGCTGGAAGATGTATTTATTGCGACTTCATTGAATCATCTATCTACAGAAATTGAAAAAAGTGGGCAATTTATGATGCTGAAAAAGACGACGGTGCCAGAGGATATTATCAAATTCGCTTCAATGTGGAATATGGCGGGGCTGGTTTTGATTGGTTTTTGTGATCAAGATTATATGTACTTAAGAAATCGTATGCACATTCCTTTTGTCGTATATGATGGCTATTGTGATCATGCGGAACGAATCTATAATATCACCATTGATAATTATGATGGTGGGAGACAGGTTGGAAATTATCTGAAACAAAAGGGGCATCAGAATGTGTTGTGTATTTCCGATAATCAAATCTGTGTTGATAAAGAACGTTACGATGGATTTCGAGAGGGATTTGGTACTGGTGCTGATTTTATGCTGATTCCTATGGAAAAGGAGAAGCGAAAAACATTTTATATAGAACAAATAGAAAAAATCCGTAGTTATACAGCTATCTTTGCCGTTTCGGATTATTATGCCATTGAGTTAATTCATTTTCTTCAGGAACAGGGAATTGAAGTTCCGAATGAGATCTCCGTTGTGGGATTTGATGATACACCTATGTGTGAGCTTGTTTCTCCAACGGTAACATCCGTTCGACAGGACGTAAGCCAACGTGCAAAGATTGCAATAAAAAAATTACAGGAATTAAAGGAAAGCAAGCAGACGGAGACAGTAATTCGACTCTCTGTTTCTTTGATCGAACGTGAAAGCTCTTGCTGAGGGGAGCACACGAAATAATTATGGCTCTGTATTAAGGATTGGAGTATGATATATATCTACGCCAATAGGAGATACAGGGCTATTTGTATATAATCTACAAATTCTCCTTACTTTTTTTGTTTGTGGTTATGCGTTTAACCTTTGAGGAATGCAGGGGATAGCATTACAATAAAACTGAGAAGAAGCAAAGGAGGATTATTTATAATGAAGCGAAAAAATACTTTTTTTCAAATGGTTTGCAGTTTGGCAATCCCTGTTGCGCTACAGTCCATGCTGCAAGCTTCATTTAGTATTGTTGACCAAATCATGATTGGTAAACTTGGGAGTGTCAGTATTGCGGGGGTAGGGCTGGCTGGTAAGTTTTCATCAATCTTTTCCGTAATGGTTTCTGCCATAGGTACCGTAGCAGGAATTATGATTGCTCAATACATTGGGCAGAAGAATAAACAAGAGGTACGAAGAAGCTTTCACGTTAATATAATTGTATCAATTGTGTTGGCTGTTATCTTTACCCTGTTATGTATCTTGCTTCCAGATCAGATAATGGGAGTGTACACAAAAGATGCACTTACAAGAAGTATGGCATCAAAGTATCTACGAATCTTAGCAATTACTTTCCTACCTGCTGCAGGAGCAACCATGTTATCAACTATGTTTCGTTGCATGGAAAAAGCAACGCTCCCTTTGTATGCAAGTATTGTTGCCGCTCTATTGAATACAGGACTGAATTATGTTCTTATCTTTGGAAAATGGGGATTCCCTCAAATGAAGGCAGAAGGTGCTGCGATTGCCACGGTCATATCCCAATTTGCTAATTTCTTCATCATGTTCATACTGTTCCTTAAGTATAAGAAAAACATCGATGGGGAAGAAGTAGAGGGTAAGGAACATACTGCTTTTCACTGGAATCAATATGTGGGGATGCTGCTTCCTATATTAGTGTGTGAATTTATGTGGAGTCTTGGGGAAAATGTATATGCTGGAATATACGGAAATCTAGGTACAGAAAGCTGCGCTGCAATGAACCTCATTAATCCCATTCAGGGAATTATGATTGGAGCTTTGTGTGGTATTGCACAAGCAGCAGGAGTGATCGTAGGAAAGAAATTGGGAAACAAGGAATATGAAGAAGCATATTGGGCTTCTAAGAAATTAATTTACTATGGATTTGTGGGTTCCTTCCTTCTGTCTATAATTATTATATTGACAAAGTCTTATTACATAACGCTTTATGAGGTAGAGGCATCCGTAAAACAATTAACAAATCAGATTTTGATTGCTTATGCAATAATTGCTCCATTTAAGGTGGCAAATATGATTTTGGCAGGAGGAATCATTCGAAGTGGTGGTAAAACGAACTATGTTATGATCGTGGACTTGATTGGTACGTGGATCTTTGGAGTTCCTTTGGGGTTGTTAGCAGCTTTTGTTTGGAAATTGTCCATTCCTTATGTCTACTTTATCTTGTCTTTGGAAGAGTGTGTACGTTTTGCAATAGCCCTTGTCATCTTTCACAAAAAATGGTGGTTGCAGAGTCTGGAACCATAAACAAAAAAACTTAATACCCTTCATAATGCACTCTCATTTGACTCGACGCTATTGTGATGATACGTTGGAAAATAGAAAGAGATAGATGTGTTACTCCAGCAATTGGAAGCATATCGAAGAAAAGGAGAGTCGAATAAATTGAGAATGATTAGGCATTGTGTGGTATTAATGGGATGTTGTATGTTGTGTATGAGTGGAATAACTGACGTGGGGAGAGAAACAAAGGCAGAGATGACGAATCAAACGAAACAACAAGTGATTACCAAAGAGAAGATGGATACAGTTGTTGTAAAGGATGGGAAGGATCAAGTGATTCTATCACGTTTTACTATATATCCGGGCACAAGTATTACAACAGAAGAGGATGCGATTGGGAAGCATCGTGTAACATTGAATATGCAGATAAATGATAAAAAGATATTAAATGAAGCAAAAAGCATAGAATCAAAAGCAAAGCCACAGATTTATGTGGAATCGCCCACTTCTGTGATTACAACATATCTAAAATACAACGGAGTAGATGCGCTGATCGTCTCCCTTACTCTTTCTGATGTAATCTGGAATAGTGCAAGTGTGGAATGGAAAAGCATTGAACTAGAAAAGGAAGTATGGGAACTAGTAAGAAGTACAGGGAAACAATTGGTGTATCAGGTTCTTGATGAGAAAGGAATAAAACGATTTGTCTGGACAGTTTCTGGGGAAGCAACGAGTGACTTGGATTATGGTTCGGAGCTTGGTTTAGAAAATAACGCGGAAAAAAGTGTGAAAAAGAATGACTTCAATCTTCTAGTAAAGATTAGGAAGACTACAAATACAGAAAAACAAATTATTACAAAGCTTACAACAGAAGAAAACAATCAACAAGCAGAGTATCTGGTATTAGAACTTAACCAAGAGGAGATGATTCCAGTCCAAAGTGATCTTTGGATAGCACTTGATGATGTGGAATATATACGACCAGGGGATCTGTTACTTGAATGGGTGGCAGAAGGAAAAACGTCAACAGTCACCATTGATTGCAATAATGGAATAAAAATACCAATAAAAGATATGAGATTACATCTATTTCAACGGGTTTTATAATTTAGAATTGGAGAACATTTGTACTGGTAATCATAAGGAAAAGATGGTATGATGAATAGAGAAATTTGTCGGAATACATAGCGTAAAAAGGCTTTGCAGAGGAGGAAGATCATGAGTTTTACACATTTACATGTCCATACAGAATACAGCTTACTGGATGGTTCCAATAAGATCACAGAATTAGTAGCAAGAGTAAAAGAACTTGGCATGGATAGCGTTGCTATTACCGATCATGGAGTTATGTATGGTGTGGTTGATTTTTATCGAGCTGCGAAAGCACAGGGAATTAAGCCAATTATAGGTTGTGAAGTATACGTAACGGCTGGTTCAAGATTGGACAGAGAGCATAATACATCAGAAGCTAGATACAATCACTTGGTGTTATTGGCAGAGAATGATATTGGATTCCATAACTTGATGAAAATTGTTTCAAGAGGATTTACAGAAGGATTTTACTACAAACCACGTGTGGATTATGAGATTCTAGAACAGTTTCATGAAGGTGTGATTGCACTTAGTGCATGTCTGGCAGGAATTGTAGCAAGTGATCTTCGAAAAGGATTTTATGAAGAAGCAAAGAAAGAAGCACTTCGTCTGCAAGAAATCTTTGGAGAGAATAACTTCTTTTTAGAATTGCAAGACCATGGAATTCCAGAACAGAAGACGGTAAATCAAGGTTTGTTACGTTTGAATCGGGATACAAACATACCACTTGTAGCCACCAATGATATTCATTATACATTAGCAAGTGATGAGCAAGCCCATGATATCTTGTTATGTATACAGACACAGAAGAAGGTATCGGATGAGAATCGTATGCGCTATGAAGGAGGACAGTACTATGTGAAGTCCCCAGAAGAGATGGCAGAACTATTCCCATATGCCAAGGAAGCCTTGGAGAACACAGGTAAGATTGCGCAACGATGCAATGTAGAGATTGTATTTGGAGAATATAAATTGCCACGTTATGATGTTCCAGAAGGCTACTCAGCGTGGGATTATCTACAATTACTCTGTAAACAGGGGTTAGAGAAACGGTATCCAAATCCTTCAAAGGAACTTCAAGAACGATTGGCCTATGAACTAGAAACCATTCATAGTATGGGGTTTGTAGATTACTTCCTGATTGTATGGGACTTTATCAAATACGCCAGAGATCATGAGATTATGGTAGGTCCAGGGCGTGGTTCAGCAGCAGGAAGTATCGTTTCCTACACATTGGGTATTACGAATATTGATCCAATCAAATACAATCTATTATTCGAACGTTTCCTTAACCCAGAACGTTTGACCATGCCCGATATTGATATCGATTTCTGTTTCGAACGTAGGCAGGAAGTAATCGATTATGTTGTTCGGAAATATGGAAAAGACCGTGTGGTTCAGATCGTTACATTCGGAACAATGGCAGCGAAGATGGTAATACGAGATATTGGACGTGCATTGGACCTTCCGTATGCTTATGTAGATAGTATTGCTAAGATGATACCAACGGAGATTGGAATCACCATAAAAAAAGCCATTGATATGAACCCTGAGTTAAAGAGTTTGTATCAATCCGATGAGCAAGCCAAATACTTGTTGGATATGTCAATGAAACTGGAAGGGTTACCAAGACATACCTCCATGCATGCTGCGGGGGTTGTAATCAGTAAGGCAGCCGTGGATGAATATGTACCGTTATCCAGAGCCTCTGATGATACGATCACTACGCAGTTTACCATGACAACCTTAGAGGAACTGGGACTATTAAAGATGGACTTCTTAGGGTTACGTACCCTTACCGTAATTCAAAATGCTGTTCGTATAGTAAATCGAAATCTGCCAAAAGATAAGCAGATTAATATTGACCAGATTGATTATGGGGATAAAGGTGTATTTGAATTAATATCCTCTGGTAAGACGGACGGGATCTTCCAGCTAGAAAGTGCTGGAATGAAGAACTTTATGAAGGAACTAAAACCTCAAAATCTAGAGGATATCATAGCGGGAATCTCTCTCTATCGACCAGGTCCAATGGATTTTATACCAAAGTACATTCGAGGTAAGAATGAGCAAAATTCCATTCAATATGAATGTCCACAGTTAGAGCCAATTCTTTCTCCTACTTACGGTTGTATTGTCTATCAGGAACAGGTTATGCAAATCGTACGTGATTTGGCAGGGTACAGTTATGGGCGAAGTGATTTGGTGCGTCGTGCTATGTCAAAGAAGAAAGCTTCTGTTATGGAGAAGGAACGAAAGAACTTTGTCTATGGAAATGAAGAAGAAGGGGTAAAAGGCTGCATTCAGAATGGAATATCAGAGGAGATTGCCAATCATATCTATGATGAAATGACGGACTTTGCCAAGTATGCATTTAATAAATCCCATGCGGCAGCGTATGCAGTAGTATCTTACCAGACTGCTTATCTAAAATTATACTACCCGGTAGAGTTCATGGCTGCATTAATGACTTCTGTTATGGATAATCCATCAAAGGTATCAGAATATATCTATAGTTGTAGGCAGATGGGAATTGAAATCTTACCACCGGATATTAATGAGGGAGAAGGTAATTTCTCTGTGTCTGGAAATCGGATCCGCTATGGACTTAGCGCAATCAAAGGACTTGGTAGACCGGTAATTGATGCAATTGTAGCAGAACGGGATGCCAATGGAAAATTCCTGAATCTAAAAGACTTTGCAAAACGTTTGACAGGGAAAGAAATCAATAAACGTACGATTGAGAGTTTTATTAAATCGGGAGCAGTAGATAGTCTTCCTGGAACAAGAAGACAGAAGATGATGGTTTATGTAAAGGTTTTAGATGATGTAAACCGTGAAAAGAAGGACTCTATTTCGGGACAGTTTTCCTTGTTTGATTTCATGGGAGCAGATGAAAAGGTAGAGGAAGTGCAGATGCCGGATGTAGGTGAATACACAATGGATATGCTCCTTGGTTTTGAAAAAGAAGTACTTGGCATCTATGTAAGTGGTCATCCAATGCAGGAATATGAAAGTTTGTGGCGTAAAAACATTACAGCAACATCAACGGATTTTATACTGGATGAAGAGGTCAATGCAGTAAAGGTGCGGGATGGAGATTTTGCGGTAATTGGAGGAATGATTACATCTAAAACGGTAAAAGCAACAAGAAATAATACCATGATGGCGTTCATAACCATTGAAGATCTATTTGGTACGGTGGAAGTGATTATTTTTCCAAGAGATTATGAACGGTATAAGGAGCATCTACTTGAAGATGAGAAAGTATTCATCAAAGGTAAAATTACTGTAGAGGAAGACAAACCGGGAAAACTCATCTGTTCAGAAATCATACCATTTGATTCATTGCCAAAAGACGTGTGGATTAAGTTCAGAAGTATAGAAGCTTTTCAGGCGGAAGAAGCAAAACTCTATGGATTATTAAGTGAAAGTGACGGACGGGATCAAGTAATCATCTATTGTGAAGAAGAAAAAGCGAAAAAATTGCTACCAAAAAATCGTACAATCCATGCAAATCTAGATATAATGCAAAAACTTCAAGAAAGATATGGAATTGACAATGTTAAAATAATAGAAAAGAGTATTGAAAAACGTAGGAAAATAGATTAAAATGTAGAAGATTATACATTGTATCGACCCGCTTTTTATGTGTATAAACTGTAAGAAAACACTTTCTCGTAAAGTGGAACATGTGTCATGTTTGGTAATGATAATGAAACGTTCAGACAACGCACTTTTAATCGGTATTTTGTAACTGTACAGAGCAAACATACAGTATATTTTCTAGATCAACTCTGAACAGTTACGTTATTTAATATAAATATCCCATGGAGGTTTTTAGTTTATGGCAAAAGAAATCAATACAATTGGTGTATTAACAAGTGGTGGAGATGCTCCTGGAATGAACGCTGCGATCCGTGCGGTTGTTAGAACTGCTTTGGCAGCAGGCAAAAAAGTAAAAGGTATTCGTAGAGGATACAGTGGTCTGCTAGAAGAAGATATTTTTGATATGGATGCAAAGAGTGTTGCAGATATCATCCAACGTGGTGGTACAATCTTATATACAGCTCGTTGTGCGGAGTTCAGAACAGAAGAAGGACAAAAGAAAGGTGCAGAGATCTGCAAGAAACATGGCATCGATGGAATTGTTGTAATCGGTGGAGACGGTTCATTCCAAGGTGCTAGAAAATTAGCTGCATTAGGAATCAATACAATCGCACTTCCTGGAACGATCGATCTAGATATCGCTTGTACTGACTATACAATCGGTTTTGATACTGCAGTTAATACTGCAATGGAAGCAATTGATAAAGTAAGAGATACTTCAACCTCTCATGAGAGATGTAGTATCATTGAAGTAATGGGAAGAAACGCTGGCTATATTGCTTTATGGTGTGGTATTGCCAATGGAGCAGAGGATATTCTTATTACAGAACGTTATGATCACAATGAAAATAGAATTATCAATAATATCATTGAAAAGAGAAAAATCGGTAAGAAACATCATATCATTATTAATGCAGAAGGCATTGGAGATTCTTATGCAATGGCTAAGAGAATTGAAGCGGCTACTGGCATGGAAACAAGAGCGACAATCATTGGACATATTCAACGTGGTGGTAGTCCAACTTGTAAAGACCGTGTGTATGCGTCTGCAATGGGTGCAAAAGCAGTAGATTTATTATGTGCTGGAGCGACGAATCGTGTTGTTGGATACCGTAAAGGTGAATTTGTAGACTATGATATTGAAGAAGCATTGAACATGAAGAAAGACATTGATCAATATTTGTTTGATATTTCTAAAAAATTATCAAGATAATCATTATGGTCAGGAAACTGTCTGTGATCGAGATAACAACTAGAGTTATGCCGGATACAAGGTAACTGGCTGGTTTTTAGGGAGCTATCAAGCGTGAGAATATTTCCAGCGCTTGATAGCTTTTTTAATATTAGGCTCTAAACTACAGAGCCAAAGTACCAACGACTTCATACAGTTGCTCATTAAACTATGTCCTGGAGTGTTTCTTGTAATTATTTATGGGGAAATAGTGGCAGAAAGAAGGAGGAATCAATGAGTTCAAAAGCAAAAAAGTTTATATCGTATTACAAGCCATATAAAGGTTTATTCTTTGCTGATATGTTCTTTGCTTTAATGGCTGCCGCAATAACATTGGTATATCCAATGATCGTGCGCTATATTACCAATACAGTATTGGTACAGTATGAGGTGCATGAAGCGTTGCAGATTATTATTAAGTTGACATTGGTAATGATTGGACTGATCATAATTGAATGTGGCTGTAAGTTCTTTATCAATTATCAAGGTCATATGATGGGGGCAAAGATGGAGTATGATATGCGAAATGAAATCTTTGAACACTATCAAAAGTTATCCTTTAACTTTTATGACAATCAAAAAACAGGACAGTTAATGTCACGTGTTACCAATGACCTGTTTGATCTAACAGAACTTTGTCATCATGGTCCAGAGGATATTGTGATCTCCGTAATCAAGTTTGTAGGAGCCTTTGTCATTCTATTGTTTATTAATGTACCATTAACGTTGATTGTGTTCTCTATCATTCCAATTATGTTTGTATTTGCATATAAACTAAAGGGAAAGATGCATGCAGCATTTAAGAGAAACCGTGAAAGAGTTGCTGATATTAATGCACAGATTGAGGATAATCTCTCTGGAATTCGGGTAGTTAAATCATTTGCCAATGAGGAAGAAGAGATGAATAAATTCCTTGCCAGCAATGCACATTTTGTTGATGCAAAAAGACATAGTTATTTTGTTATGTCGATCTTCCATTCTGGTCTAGGGGCATTTACTACATTAATTAATGTGGCAGTAATCATCGGTGGTGGTGTATTTATCGTAAAAGATATTATTCAATTATCAGATCTGGTAACCTATCTTTTGTATATCAATAACTTAGTGGATCCTGTGAAACAGCTGATTAATTTTACGGAACAGTTTCAGAATGGTATAACAGGGTTTGATCGTTTCTTGGAAATCATTCATGTTAAACCGGATATCGTTGATAAACCAGATGCTGTGGATCTGGAGAATGTAAAAGGGGAAATCGAATTCAAAGATGTTGCCTATCAATATAATGATACCATTAGCGAAGTATTTCATCATATTGATCTTCATGTGAAACCAGGAGAGTATGTGGCACTTGTGGGACCATCTGGAGTGGGAAAGACAACTATGTGTAGTTTGATCCCTCGATTTTACGATGTTACCAATGGAAGTATTACCTTAGATGGGGTGGATATTCGAGATATTTCTCTATACTCCCTACGGAAGAATATTGGTATTGTACAACAAGATGTGTATTTATTTGCTGGAACCGTTATGGACAATATTCGTTATGGTAAAATGGATGCAACCGACGAAGAAATCATGGAGGCTGCCAAGAATGCCAATGCCCATGAGTTTATAATGGAATTGCCAGATGGATATAATACGTATATTGGACAGCGTGGAATTAAGTTGTCAGGTGGGCAGAAACAACGATTAAGCATCGCACGGGTATTTTTGAAAAATCCACCAATTCTTATATTTGATGAAGCTACATCCGCTTTGGATAATGAATCAGAAAAAGTAGTACAAGAATCCCTTGAGAAATTAGCGAAGAATCGAACCACATTTGTAATCGCACATCGTCTTTCCACAATACGAAATGCGGAAAATATAATTGTTCTAACAGAAGATGGAATTAGTGAAAAAGGAACACACGAAGAATTGATCCAGAAGAATGGAATCTATGCGGAATTGTATCAAATGACATTTCGTAAGAGTCAAACGCAGGTTTAACATGTTGTCATATTTACTTTTGTGCGAGTACAAAGTGAAATGACCTTTTGACCCTTGCATCATAATATTACAAGGTAACAGATCGGAAAGGGGAGCAGATATGGTTGCTAGGAGTATAGAACCTCTTAATCTAGAGGTTCTAATGCGTACATATGGGAATGATGTTTTACGAACAGCATATCTCTATGTAAAGGATTTACATTTGGCAGAAGATATCTTCCAGGAAGTGTTTATCAAAGTGAGTCTACATTATGGGCAATTTCGAGGGGATTGTTCGATTAAGACTTGGTTACTGCAGATCACCATTAATACTTGTAAGGACTATCTGAAAAGTGCTTGGAATCAGCGAGTAGAGCCAACAGAAGAATTTCAGACACAGCAATTTATGGAAGAGGGATACGATCGGATTGAAAAGAAAGAAGATCAAAAGGTAGTAAAAAAAGCGGTAATGGATTTGCCAAATAAGTACAAGGAAGTTATTTTATGTGTGTACTATCAGGAGATGAGCATAGAAGAGACGGCGGTGGCACTGCAGATTGCAGCTGGAACAGTGAAAAGCAGGTTAAGTCGGGCAAGACAAAAGATGAAAGAGCTATTGGAAAGGAGGGGTTCATATGAAAAAAAATGAAAACAAACAGATACAGAATCAACAAGAATGGAAAGAAATAGACACAACAGTAGATAAGGAACAATATGACTTCTCCAATTTAAAGATGGATCTTAATGATGTGCTGAGTCTAGAACAGGTTACTGTTTCAGAAACATTAATACAAGCAACGTTATTAAGAGCAAAGGAAGCACAAAGAGTAGAAGGTTTAGATGAAATAACAGCAACAAAAGAAGAAAACATAAGGGAACAGGAACGACACGAGGGACAGGAAGCGAATACGGTAGAACAGAGGATATACGATAAAAAATACCCGAAAAACAAAAAATATCACAGGATACAGTATGGCTTATTAGCAGCAAGTGCCTGTATATTGGCTATAGCAGGCTATAGCATGATTGATAGTCTGGGTAGTAAAAAGGATACAGCAACAGAAATTTCAAAGAATAATACAAGTGTTAACGCTGAATCAGCTAGTGAGGAAACAACTGCAGCTGATATGAATGAAGATGCAATGATGGACAGTAATGAAGAGGCAGCAGTGGATAATAGCATGTTGACGGAAGGCAGTGACAAATCGGAAAGTGTAATAATTGATGAAGACAACGGTGATGGAAGTGATAATACGGCTACTTCCTCTGGAGAGATAGAGGATGTGGGAGAACTATTTACGATAGAGCAGAAAGAGAATACGTATCAAATCACAGAAGATCAAATTGCACAGATTATTATTTACGATGAAAAGGGAATGGCGTTACAAACGATCAGTGATACAAACACCATTCAGATTATGTATAAAATCTTCCAAGAAAATACCTATACAGATGTTACGAAATTGGAAAATGGGGCGTATACAGGGCAATATGTTCGACAATATGCTATAATAGCAAACAATGATGCAAATTGGTCAGCGTTCACGATCTGGATCACGAAAAATGAAAAAGATACGGATATCTTTACGGTTAGAAGCCAGCTATTAACGGAAGATGAGTTGCTAGTTACACGAAAGATGAAAGGCCTAACGGAAGTAAATATGAGGAATCTGTTGAGCTGTGAAGAACAGGAGTAAGGAAATCTTACTAGAAAAGATGTAAATTTAGAAATAGATGTTTTGTGAAAGGGCATGGTAAATACAATGGCAAAATTATACTATCGTTATGGAGCAATGGGGAGCTCGAAAACAGCGAATGCATTGATGGTGGACTATAATTATTATGAGAGAGGTAAGAAAGCATTATTAGTGAAACCAAGAATCGACAATCGAGATGGAGAGGTCATTATCCGTTCTAGAATGGGATTAGAGAAGAAATGCGATTTCCTAGAAAATCTGGTAACGATGAATGACGAAGACATTACAAAGTATGATTGCATCATTGTTGATGAAGCTCAATTTGCAACAAAACAGCAGATTGAATTTCTTGTCCATATTGTAGATGACCTTGGAATTCCGGTTATTTGTTATGGATTGCGTGCTGATTTCAGAAATGAACCATTTGAAGGAAGTTTATGGCTCATGGCATGGGCAGATCGAATTGAGGAAATTAAAACCGTATGTTGGTGTGGAAAAGGTGCTACTTGTAATGCAAGAATAGGAGAGAATGGAAAGATTGTTCGCTCTGGTGATCAGGTAGTATTAGGTGGAAACGATAAATATATCGCTTTATGTAGAAAGCATTATAGGGAAGGAAACTTAGGGTAAAATTGTTCCGCACTAGGTGCTCTCACAATACGAAAAAACATTCGAAATCCGCCCCAAAAGGGCTACTTTCTCATGTTTTAGCGGGTCACAAAGTCATGTTCTTTCATGCAAGCATGAAAAACATGACCTTGTGAAGTGTTAAACCTATCGGATTGTTCCGCACTAGGTGCTCCCACAATCCGAAAAAACATTCGAAATCCGCCCCAAAAGGGCTACTTTCTCATGTTTTAGCGGGTCACAAAGTCATGTCTTTTCATGCAAGCATGAAAAACATGACCTTGTGAAGTGTTAAACCTATCGGATTGTTCCGCACTAGGTGCTCCCACAATCCGAAAAAACATTCGAAATCCGCCCCAAAAGGGCTACTTTCTCATGTTT
>NZ_JAAQRO010000049.1 GCF_012070565.1 Anaerosporobacter faecicola | reverse complement strand
AGCAGTTCTTTTTCGTGCTGTCAAGGGTGGCGGCAAGCTACCACAACCTATAATATCTGCAATTTTCAAGGTTCATCTGAGCCTTTTTTCTTTGCTCATTTTTTTCATAAATCATTTGACACTATCACTGGTGTTGTCCAGTAAAGGGGGTACATATCAGGTCTATGGGGATTTTTTAGATACTCTGAAAATACAATAGACTATTTTGTATTTTAGGCCAATCAATATCTAAACCTAAACCAATACGAAAATCAGTTCTCTTGCCACTTCCTTTAATGAATCCTAATTTCTTTAAAAAAGAAATCTCAGCCTGAAATGGTGTTCTCGTTCCACCAGCTCTCAATGTAGAACTTTTCGAGATATGTAAATCATTTCTAAACTTATCATCAATCCAACTTAAATACTGCTTGGAATCAAAGACATATTTGCCTGCAGAATTTATAGTTGTAAACGCAAAATTATTTGTACTAAACTCTTCACTTGATAATTGATAAATATAATGAAAGAATGCTGCAAATTGACCATTTTCAAGTACTGATGCTCTTAATATTTCAAGTGGTATCCCCTTATTTGATGAAGATACTCTTTCACAAGCTTCTAAATACTTAAATCCTAAAGTTGTTAAAGATCCATCATCTTGCAGAAAACCAATGTGGAATAATCCTGAATCAATAACCTCTCTGTAGCTATGAGCATCTTTTCTAATCTTTTTAGCATATTCTTCCCATGCTTCATCTTCAGTAATTGTTCCTTTGTTTAATTTATCTACTAACTTTTCCTTGATAGAATCAGCTCGACCCGAGAACAAATTTGCATACTCAGTATCATTTTTTAGTATTTGAGTACTCTTAGCATTAACTACATATGGTACCTTAGTTGAATATAATGGCATTAAGTCATTCCAAAAATAATAGTTAAACCATGTATTTCTCCATGTCATATCTGAATAAGTGTCCCCAGGTGTATTGGATAAGTATTTGTACAGATCAGCACTTGGATCTATTCTTTTAACTGCATCTACTAGATCTTTTGGAACATGTATATTACTTAAATCTTCACCATTTATACATACTTTACGCACACTTAGGCAATATTTGTAGAAAGCATCTGGATAACTCATTCCTTCTCTAACATGAGCCCATAATGTAGATACATTACCACTGCTTACCCCACCTGTTGAAGTCACTTTTTTACAGGAAGGAATAGAAATATCTCTAACACAATTTATCTTTCCATGAAATGGTTTAAGTGCTGATGTATCTGGCTCTGAATATGTATATACACTTACAGCACAATCTGATGCAGTAGAATCTAATATCCTCTTTAAATGTTGTCCCGGAGTTTTATGTGAAGTATACATTTCTGGTATAACAACGACAGATGCATCATAGCCCTTCTCTAAATAAGCTAATGATTGTCCTAATGCTGTAAGGACACCATGTACCCCTTCATTTGGTCTTTTAAATTCCAATGCAATTTTTACATCAGTTGCAGTGGTATTTTCAGCTAATATCACACCATCTGCTAATGGCCATTGTCTATTACCTTCTCTACCTGCGTATACGGACCACCCAAGAGGTGTTCCCAAGCTTCCAAAATAGGAAGCCTGGGAATCCATAATTAATTCTGCAACTTCAGCACAAGCCCATGCTGCATGAGTATCATGACTCATCTATGATTCCCCCTTTTTCAATATATTCATAAATTTTCTTCAAAAAAGGTTCCGCCATCTTAGGTGGAACAGCATTTCCAACTTGAATACATTGATCTTGTCTATTTCCAAAAAACACATGATTATCTGGAAATGTTTGTATTCTTGCCGCCTCTCTGGCGGTTAATGTTCTGTTCAAAGTCGGGTGTATTGGAAAAGCATTATGTCCAGGAACCATTGTTATAGATGGTTTATTTCTGTCAAGTCTCTTATAAACATGACTATAATTTGAAACTTTTCCTGTTTTTGATCCACTCCTAGTAACTGCTAATAGTTCAGGTGGTAATGTATCAATATCAAGTTTTTCTCCTTCTTTGACATAACTCATTCTCTCTGCAACAACTGGCTTGTGATTCAATGGAATATGATTAGGTACAGAATTTGGTTCAACGTCAGCCAAATCCATAATTGCATCTCCTACTGTCATATAATGAGGATATCTATCCTCCGAAGGAGGAAAATGAGTTTTTTCAGGCGGGACAAAGTCAATGCCCATACGATTTCCTATCATAAACATTCTATATCGTTCTTGAGGCACCCCATAATCAGCAGCACAAACTACATCCACCCATATATTCTTATATCCCAACTCTTCAAATTTATGGATTACTTCTTTTACAAAAAGACCTTTATCTAATGACATAAATCCCTTTACATTCTCCATAAAGAAGAATTTAGGTTTCGTTTCTTCAACAACACGTATATATTCATATACTAGATGATTTCTTGGATCATCTTGAGGATTATATCCCTGAGTATTTACAAAACGACGTTTTCCAAACATTGAAAATCCTTGACAAGGCGGCCCACCTACTACCAAATCAACCGTTTTCGAATTTAATCTCTCTCTAATTTCTTCATTAGTAAACTCTCTAATATCTTTTTCAACCAAAGGTATATCCGGGAAATTATAATAATGCGTTCCTACAAATTTATTATTAACTTCATTCGAAAAAAGCACCTTGAACCCCGCATCTTTCAATGCTAACAACAATCCTCCAGCACCTGAAAATAAATCTATTGCGTTCATCAATTTTACTCCTATTTCATTTTATTGAGCTGTTCTTTCAAAAACTCTGCTAGTTTTTTAGAAAACATTGGTGGTACAGCATTTCCGACTTGATGACCTTGTTGCCTTCTGTTTCCTTCAAATATTATTTTATCTGGAAACGTTTGAATTCTAGCAGCTTCTCTTACGGTAAGACTTCTATTCAAAGTCGGGTGAATAGGAAATGCATCATTTCCAGGAACCATTGTTAATGCTGGTCTCTTTCTATCAAGACGTTTATAGGTATTACCAAAATTCTTTCTATACAATTCTGGTGGCAAATCATTCTCTGGTAATCTTCCACCTTCTGGAATAAGTTTATAACGTTGAATGTTTTTTTCAGTATGCTTTAATGCAACATGATTGAATTCGCGTTTGTCACCCATATTGGCAAGATCACTAATAACTCCCCAACACCCATTCCACATTGGCAAATCATCATTTGGATCATTAGAATGATCTGGTTTCGGAAACTCGACTGGTAAACCTACTCGATTACCTAGAATTATTACTCTCTCTCTGACTTGTGGCACACCATAATCAGCCATATTAATTAGTCTATAATCAACGTTATACCCTGCTTTTCTTAATTCAGAAAGAACATTCTCCAAATATTTTCCACCATCTAAAGTAAGTATTCCTTTTACATTTTCCATGACAATAAACTTTGGTTTTAATTCATTAATTAATCTTGAATACGTTAAAACAAGCTCATTTCTGGGATCATGTTTTTCTCGTTTCGTTGGATCAGAAGACACTCGTTTTCCTATGGTAGAAAACCCCTGACATGGTGGTCCTCCTATAATAATATCCAATTCACCTTGATAATACTTCTTAATTTGCTCGGATGTTACTTCCCTTATATCTTTATTAATGAAAGGTATATATGGAAAATTTCTGTTATGTGTTCTTTCAACTAAGTCATTATTATCAATACATAGTCTCACATTATAATTTGCTTGTTCAAAACCAATATGAAATCCACCAGCACCGCTAAACAAATCAATAATATTATATTCCTGATTATTTTCTTTACTTGTTGTCATGTTTATCCTCTCTTACATAATCCATTATATCACCAATATTACACTCAAGCGTATCACATATTTTAGCTATAGCATCGAGTGAAACTTTTTCATTCTTACTCAACCTAGCTAATGTGGTTGTGCTTAGCCCCGCCTTCTCACGAAGTGTCACCTTGTTCATATTATAATCAATCAGCCTCTTCCAAAGTTTATTATATGAATACCCCATAGCTCCTCCTAATGTCAATTTTACATTTATTTTATCATATACATTTCTTTAAGTAAATTTTTTTTTTGCCAAACAGCATTTTTACCATTATCTAATAAATATTTCACTATACTGCTCATTCTAATTCCATTACATATTCTTAACATTGTTTATGTTGTTACAATATAAGCGTACTTTTCGATATTTTTACTATATTTGTAACATTCATATTTTATATTGACTATAGAACAAAAGACGAAGCATAATTACCGTCTCAGTTCTAAAATTCATATAGTTATCCTAGAGAAAATGCAAAAAAAGATAGAGTTATGCTTAAATTTCTCTAAAATAACATATGCTCATTACCGCTTTCAGACTGACGTTTACGACACGACAACGCACACAACACTTTAGTATGTAGAAATTCAGCTACATTGCATATCAAAACTGGATTCTTTGCCCTTCCAGTCAATACTTTCGTACTTTCTATACATATCCTTTAGTAAAACAAATAATTACAAACCTAACACCAACCTCTTTATCCATAGACGTGAGATAATTACTCAGCGGTCTACTACCCTTTCAGGCTAAGATATAACATATCCGCAGATTCAACATCCTCAGGCTCTTTCAATAGGACTTACGTCATCACTTTATATAAGTGTAATATAAAGTGAACCGGGTCCAAGAACATCTCACGACGTTCTCTTGTTAATTTTTGCGGTGGGTGACCAATCCTTTTACGTTTTTATACTGTTACGGCATACAGTTGATGCATCACTGGTGTGACACTCAATATAGCAATCGCATTATATCGTGGTGTGACACTAGTGTACACATGTAAATAATGGTAGTAGTATCTATTCCACTTTACTCAAGTTATACATCAGTGTTATAATTCCTCTATAGATAGGAGGAATCATTATGGCATTACCAGACGGAAAAAGACGGATTACTATTTCTCTTACTGAGAAAGAAATTGATATAATACAGACTGTTTCAAAAAAAGAAAGAAGAAATGTTAGCGATACAGTCGCTATATTGATTGAAGAACATTTGCTAGAAAAGTATAACGAAATAAAAGAAGGCAAGTAACTAAATCCAAAGTTACTCGCCTTCTTTTTGTGTAGGCTTATATTAAGTTTCCATGTACCATTTCTTTGCTATCCATGTACCATTTCATGTACCATTTTTATAATATTTTGTACCAAATTGCGATAATTTACGATAGTTTGTAAATTTTCAACAATCCATCAAATGCCCAGTAAATCTAGTGTTTTCAAGCACTTTACTACCATTCGTACGGAGTGTTTTGGTATACATAATAATTCAACCAATTCGTATACAACGCATTCGAATGTCCTCTCCAAGACAAAATTGGACGTTGACTCGGATCGTTGTCTGGATAATAATTTAATGGCATGTCGATTTCAATGCCTTTTAAGATGTCACGCTTGTATTCACTGTCTAGTGTAACGCGGTCGTATTCAGGGTGACCAGTTATGAATACATTCTTGCCATCTTTTGATACGAGAATGAATACTCCCGCTTCTTCGGATTCTGCCAGAATATCTAGCTCGCCACATGCTAAGATGTCTTCTTTGCTGACACCTGTGTAACGGGAATGTGGTGCATAGAAATAGTCGTCAAATCCACGTACTAATGGTATTTTACGGTTGCAAACTTGGTGTTTGAAAACACCAAATAATTTTTCATTCAGGATGTGTTTATGAATTCCGTAATGGTAGTAAAGGCCAGCTTGTGCACCCCAACAGATGTGTAGGGTTGACGTTACATTGGTCTTGGACCATTCCATGATTTCTTTTAATTCATTCCAGTAGATGACTTCTTCGAAGTCTAATTGTTCCACAGGTGCTCCTGTGATGATCAGTCCGTCGTATCGTTGGTCCTGTACCTGATCATATGTCTGATAGAATTTATCTAGATGGCTTGCTGCCGTGTTCTTACTTACATAAGTTTTGGTCGTTAAAAAAGTCACATCCACTTGTAATGGGGTGTTGGATAAACATCGTAATAACTGTACTTCTGTATCTTCTTTTAATGGCATTAGATTCAGAATTGCAATTCGAAGTGGTCTGATATCCTGAGAGACAGCTCGATTCTCGTCCATCATAAATATATTCTCATCCTCTAAGATTCTCTTAGCAGGAAGATTTTTCTGTACTTTGATAGGCATGATATACCTCCTTCTGCAAATGCAGGTTTCCTTTATTCACTGTGACTGTGTTCGTTTCTCAACAACTTATCTTTTACAGCCACAACCACAATTCTAACACGATTGTCCATTAAAATCAACATAGGGAATGGTATTATTCCCTCCCTAACATGTGGATGAAATCTTCTTCCGTGATGATTGGTATATTCAATTGCTTTGCTTTTTTATTTTTGGAGGAATTGGACATATTGTCGTTATTGATCAAATAATTCGTTTTCGATGTAACCGATCCTGTTACCTTACCACCCTTTTGTTCAATCAATTCCTTCACTTCATTTCGATTTGCAAAATGCTCTACCGACCCAGTGATAACGAAGTTCATATTTGCAAAGATCTGGCTGGATTCATCCACCACTTCCTCTTCAAATGTTACTTCTGCTAACAAATCATCCACAATTTTCTTATTCTCTTCTTTTCGAAAATATCCTACAAATGTTTCCGCAATTACATCACCAATTCCCTGAATCTCTACAAGATCCTGTGGAGTTGCTTGTCTAATTGCATCAAGATCATTCTTGTATGCTTTACAGATTAACTTGGCATTGGATAGCCCTACATTAAGGATACCTAAACTATAGATGAATTTGGCTAACGTAGTATGTCTTGCTTTATCGATGGAGGCGATCAGATTCGTATACGATTTTTCTCCGAAGCCCTCCATCGTCTTGATTTCTTCCTGATAGTTCTCCACATGGAACAGATCGGCTAATTCCTTAATCATTCCTTTGGCGATCAATTTCTCTATAGTAGCCTCTGATAGTCCTTCTATATTCATCGCATCACGTCCAACAAAATGCGTAAAGGATTTGATTTTCTTCGCCAAACATTCTGGGTTGATACAGTAGAGGGATTTCACTCCATTTTCTTGCTTAATCTGCGTCTCTCCATGACAGACTGGACAGACTTTCGGTATCGCTACATTTCCACTTCTGGTTACGTTCTCTGCAATCTGTGGAATAATCATGTTGGCTTTATAAACCTGAATGGTGTCATCAATTCCAAGCTCCAAGGCTTCTAAGATACTGACATTATGAACACTGGCACGGCTAACCGTCGTTCCTTCCAATTCCACAGGTTCAAAGATTGCCACTGGATTAATCAGTCCTGTTCGAGATGCACTCCACTCGATGTCGATTAGCTTCGTATCCTTCACTTCATCCTGCCATTTGAATGCAATGGAATCACGAGGGAATTTGGCAGTCATTCCAAGAGACCTTCCATAAGCGATGTCATCCAAACGAAGAACAAGACCATCGGAAGGGACGTCATTGGTTACGATCTGTTCGGAGAACCATTTTACGGTATCTGCGATTGTCTCTGCTGTAACTCTTTTATTCTCTACCGTCTCAAACCCTTGCTCTTTCAACCAAAGCATCTGTTCTTCTCTGGAATTCTTAAAGTCAACATCCTCCGCACTTACTAAGGTAAATGCGTACAAATGTACATTTCTCTGGGCGGTAATCTTATTATTCAATTGACGAACACTACCACTACATAGATTTCTTGGATTCTTGTATTTGGCTTCTACTTCTTCAATTTCCGCATTGATTTTTTCAAAATCAGAATATTTGATCACGGCTTCTCCACGTAATACCAAGGTACCCTTATACTGAATCGTAAGTGGTATGTTACGAAATACTTTTGCATTGTTCGTAATAACTTCCCCTACTTCCCCATTTCCTCGGGTGACTGCTTTCACAAGTTTACCTTCCTGGTAAGTAAGGACAATAGTCAATCCATCTAATTTCCATGATAACAAACCTTCCTGATCACCAAGCCAATCCCGTAAAACTTCCACATCTTTTGTCTTATCAAGAGACAGCATCGGTGATTCGTGACGTTCCTTTGGTAATTCATTCAAGGCTTCATACCCAACATTCTGCGTGGGACTGTTTGACAATATGATTCCAGTCTCTTTCTCTAATGCCACTAACTCATCATATAATTTGTCATATTCAAAATTTGACATAATTTCTTGGTCTTCCTGATAATATGCCTTTGCTGCTTGATTTAGTAAATCAACACGTTGTTTGATCTCCTGTAATTTGTCACTCATGGTCTACCATACCTTTCTGCGATTTTTTTAATGTCTACATCCCATCGCGCAATCTATCATTAATAGTAAGTACTAGTTAAGGTTTAAAAGCCCTTAAAACTACTTCACACATTGAAAACGTTATGAATCAACTGCGTCTGGCTATTCAAAATCTCTCCCAAAATGAATCTCCATACATAATCATAAGCGAAAAAAACCAAGCTAAATGGTTATTCTTCAATTCAGCTTGGTATTTTATATAAGCTTATACAAATCTTGTAGTTCTTGTTCCGTTACTTTACGCCATGTGCCTACTTTCAGTTTGCCCAATTTGATATTCATAATTCGTACGCGCTGTAAGGACACTACACGATATCCAAAATACTCGCACATGCGACGGATCTGTCGGTTCAACCCTTGGGTAAGAATGATAGTAAAGGTAAATTTGTTCACCTGTTTTACCTCGCATCTTCTCGTTACGGTATCAAGAATTGGAACTCCTTCTCTCATACCTTTTAAGAAATCAAGAGTAATGGGTTTGTTCACCGTAACAATATATTCTTTTTCATGATAATTACTTGCTTTCAGAATCTTATTAACAATACTTCCATCATTCGTCAGTAAAATCAAACCCTCAGAATCTTTATCTAGCCGCCCTACAGGATAAACCCGTTTCGGATAATTCAAGAAATCCACAATATTATCTGGATCTTCCTTTTGTGCAGTACATGTAATTCCTCTTGGTTTGTTCATTGCAAGAAGAATAAACTCCTTTTCTTTTTGAATAACCTTGTTATCCACTTTGACAACGTCTCCTTCGAAGATTTTCGTTCCCATAACGGCAACTTTGCCATTGATTTGGATACGCCCTTCTTCCACATAACGGTCCGCTTGTCTTCTGGAACAGACTCCACAATCACTAAGGTATTTGTTGATGCGGACTCCTTCCTGTACATCTTTCTCTATAACTGGTTTTTCTTTCATTCTTATACCTATACGTTTCTAATTGCTAATTACATTACTCATTAAATTACTCATTCTTATAGCAAAAAGTTGTTTAATGATTCATTCTTTTCTACTATTCATTAAAATATATCTTCTTAAAATAAACAAACTACTTTTGAAATCTCTTTCAAAATCTCTTTCAATATTTCTTTCATATTTCTTTCAAATTAAGTTCATTACTTTAAAAAATCTCTTTTAAATAAATTTAATTAATAATTACTATCAAAAACTAGTTCTTCTAAAATTACCAATTCCTATTTATATACTAATTCTTTAAATAACTAATTTCTCAAGCTACTAGTTATTATTCGAAGAATCTTTTTCTTCTTTATCCGTTGATTTCTTGTCTGAAGAAGTATCCTTAGAGTCTGTTTCTTCCTTCTTCTTATCTTCTGATTTTGTATTATCTGCTTTTGCATCATCAGTTGCTGCATCTGCATTGGAACGATCCTCGATAAATTTCTTCAATTCTGCATCTTTTGTTACAGCTTCGTCTAATTTTGTATTAACTGTGTTAATCAAATCGATTACTGCTTGATTCGTAGCAGTATCTTCAATGAATTTCTGTGTATCATCATCAACTGCACCTAGATATATATAAGGATTACCAGATTCGTCAAGTTTAATATATAGTCTTGTCATTCCTGGCGCTAAAGTATTCACATTTAAAATCTTTAAATCTTCATAAACATAAACAACAAAAGAATCTGCTGTTAATCCATTCAATGTATAACATGCAATATTCTTATAATCTTCAATATACTCCGATTTTGCACGAAGATCATCTTCATTAATAACAGTTGCATCACTTACTAATGTACGAATTGTTTCATAATCACAATTTACTTTTGCAGTCATATACTTTTGCACCAATTCGCTAATTGCTGGATAAGCGTCCATTCGTAACTCGCCATCAGCTGGTTGTCCTATTAATTCAATCACATTGGCTGCTGTTTGTTCTGTAGGATTTTGTGTTTCTGTTACATCTGTTGTAACTGTTACAGGAGTTGCCTCTTTCTTTTTGTCCTTTGGTTTACTTAAAGAAAGGGTGATCATTCCGATTCCCATTGCACTCATTGATATGATTAATACCATTTTTTTATATCTTAATTTCATTATTTTCTCCTTTTTCTGCCTAATGCAGTCAAAAATCATCTATTCATTCGGTTTGTCTACGTATTCTTTTCCTATATATTTACATTTTTATCTATAGTATCCAACTATCATTCTAGCAAAAACATACTTAAAAATCAACCTAATAATTCGTATTTTCGTAACATTCTCCTCTTATTGCTTTACATTTCCGTAACACTCTTTACATATTTGTAATGTGACTAATATTTTTCCTCTTGATGTGTTTTTTCAACTCTACACGTAACATACCCTCTGTCAATCTCGTATAATTTACCTAAACTTCGCGTTTCAAAAAATAGATCGAGCGGATAACTTCTATATAATTAGAGATACTTCTATTTTCGTAGAAAACGGTCAGAACGCACTTGAGAAAACGTGACAGATTGACCTGTCAAACATTTATTTTTAGCGCAAATGTACGGTTTTCCAATGTTTCGGATTTATTCGTTTACAAATGATAAATCTACTTATGTATTAACAAGAAATAAATGAAACTTTTCAGCCTTCCATATATTAGTTGCTTACAAAATATTTTTAAATCCGAACTTTACAATCGATGTTTTATCAAGTATAATATCTGTGTTACGGACATGTAATGTTTTGCACTTGTAGCTCAGCTGGATAGAGCATAGGCCTCCGACGCCTAGGGTCGCAGGTTCGAATCCTGTTAGGTGCATACGCTTTGTTCTTATAAAATAGGCTCTGTGTCAAGTATTGGGGTGCGATGAACCTACACCAATGCTGACATTAGGGCTATTTTTTATCTTGCATAAAAATAGCCTCTTGAATAAATATTTACTCTATTTATTCAAGAGGCTATACTTTGCAAATCTAACTTACTCCAAACTTCTACTTTCTTAACATTGACATCTATTTTTCTAACATCTGTAGTCATAGTATCACTAATCTTTTTGTAAAAGTTAACTTTTCAATATTGTCAAACAGGAATCGAATTACACTTTCTAAATCATGGTTGTTGTGCATTCAATTCGGCAATTAATAGCTTAATTCCTTCTGTTTTATGTCATAAAAATACACATTTGACGAAAGAACTTCCTCATTTTCTACTTGTGTTTCATTCACTTCATTTACCATTTGGATTAATTGAGATTTTTCGATATCTTCTTGAAAGGGAACTAGAATAACTTCATGAATACTACTTGGTAGTATATAGACACTTGCTTCGATTTTATTTGAGAATTCTTCTATTACTTTCGGATACAACAAAGCACTTGCTCCATTGATTCCATTGGAGTTTGTCAGGATATACATTTTCGGAGAACTTCTTTCTTCCTCCTCTGTCTGCTGCCATAGCACATCTTTAGTTTCTTCATCCTCTACTATCATTCGATATTCCTCAGGACTCATCAACTCCTGTAACACATCTTCCATCGTATTAATCTTAGCAGGAAAGAATTTTGGTGTATTGCTACCAGCGTATTGATACAATTCCTTTACGGTAAGATTCCACCGTTCCATCAACTCTCTTGTAATCTGAAATGATCCAATCTCATCATTGGAATTCCGTACTATGCAATGAAAGGTGATTGCCAAATCCATGAACTGCATAAATGGTGCATTCTGTAGACGCTTTTGATTCTTCTTTCGATTGACCAGTCGATAAATAATCTTATCCTCCCAAGCTGCAAGATCCATGTTAGCAGTCAGCGTTTCCATTGTTTCCTCTTGCTCTGTCATAATTCGTAGATCGTACATCTCTGAACACAATTGCTCCAGTGTTTCTCCTCTTTTGTAACGTCCATAATATCGATCCAGATAGATTGTTGGGGTTACACGCGCCCCTTCTTTCACAAGTACCAAACCAATCCGTTCCACATCATTATTCTTCATAATGGTATGTAATTGTACCTGATACCCTATTGAAGCTCTTTGCTCTATGCAAGATTTGACCTGCTTAATAAATTCACTATATTCCATGTGACCTCCATCTCTATAAATGTTATTTCTGTAGATATTGCTATATCTATTAATATTATTGCGACTACTATGTTGCTGCTACTGTTGTTTCTTATGCTGTTTCTTATGTTGATTCTGAATCTGTCTCTGATTCCGTCTCTGATTCCGTCTCTGATTTCGTCTCTGATTCCGTCAATGTTATTGCTATTAATGTGTTACTGCTAATGTTGTTGCTACTAACTATTCTTTCTGCTAAATGTTATAGCCAACAAATATCTAATGTTAATTACTGCTTAATAAATACTGTTGTTTATTGCTAGTTTATTGGTTGCTAATGCGTTCCTCCCGACCTGTAATCCTTCGCTGCTGATCGTTCTGTATAATACAATAAGTAATCCCCATATTTGAACTCGAAGACATTTCCTTCTACATCTACTTTACGCAAAGGAGCCCCCTCCAAATCCCACATATTACAATAGCCAGCAAGCGCATTTTCTTTATTGATATAACTTAAGTGTCCTTCCTCCTTTCCCTCCTGATAGGTTATAATTTCAAAATTTACAATAATATAGCCATTCTTCAACCACATATCTTCTGTAAAATCCACCCGATCATGTGTGATGAAATATTTCTCCAAATCATATCCTTTTGGTAACACATGAACCTCGCTTGGTAAATAGTACTCCCCATACCAAGTCTGTACGGATTGTATAACGATCTTAGGGTCAACCGTACTTGGTATCGTCTTCGTTGGGGTATAATTGCTTGTCCCACAAAATGTTCGAAATGCACTGCTTATCGTAATACCTCCAAATGAAAATAGCTTCTCTTGTTGCGCTCGTACCTCCTTCATTGTTTTCCCTGTTGCATAACAAGTTGCTGCGATTTCTATATCAGGCACTTGCCAATATTTGCTTCCCAAGGTCCCGATTTTCATATTCCGCTTATCTCTTGCGCTGCCGACTTTGACCAGATAGTTTCTCTGATTCTCATACGTTTCCGTATAATACAGATCAACCTCCTGTCTGTTCTGCCCCTTTGCATCAACATAGTAAAACCTTGGAACAATCTTGACTTGGTCGTTGTTATACAAATCTCCGATGGTTGTAAACTTAAACCTCGTACCATACCCTAGCTTTACTGCGCCTATTGTTTCATACGTAGGATGACTTCCATTAACTAAAGGAAATGTATATTTCTCTAATCTCCCTGTGAACAAACCATTCTGGTCATTGGTTCCAACAGTATAAGTATTTCCTGTCAGGGTAAGTGAGTTCTTATTCCGAAATACGTCCTGCCAAGTTGGATAATCAGTGATGTCGTAGATTTGTAAGTTGTAGATTCTGCCGCTGACATTTACATCAATCGTATCTATAGCAACGTAATTCGACAATGTATAATTGGCATACATTTCACTATTCGTATTATTGGCTTCACTATTAATTGCTGGTGCTCGAAATTCAATTGTGTAGTTTCCTTCTGCTACCCACGTTGGTAAATAATATGCAGTCGTATCCGCACTGATATTAACCCATGTATTGGCAGCTATATATTGTGTTCCACAATAAACGTCAAATGGAAACTTTACCTCTCTTCCCGCCATGTATTTTCCATAGTCTCGGGTACCATAGCCTAGATAATCATTGTGATTTCCTGTTGTAGGAAGATATATTTGAAATGTTTTATCTAAGATTAAAGACGCTCGTGTCTTTTCTGGAATTACTCTTTGGTTATATGGTTTCAGATCCGTTAGTTGAGCATTACAAACTGTGGGTGTATGTACGACAACATCATTTATGCCACCAATATCATATACAATTTCATTTATTGTAGATGTTTTTCCTATATGTATCCCCGATGTGTATTTCACTGTCCCTTTCGATTGATAATAATCATTTGCCTTCTCTCTCGGTATGGTAATGTTATATTTGTATAGCGTATTTTCCGTAATCATTTTCCCTTGTTCTATATTATCAGGGGCAATGCCTTCCTTTTCCGTTTGTTCATCAGTCATAATTGTCTTTCCATTATAGACCAATTTATCATTCTGTACGATCAGTTCACCAACTTCACCATTAACGTATGCTGACAAATCTTCCTCTGGTATATCAGGTTTTGATGTAGTTCCAATAATCTCAGCGGCCGGCAAAACATACTTATCTTTTATATCTTTCGGTAGAAATACATGCTGATCTAACGCTTTATCTACTTTATACGTTATCTCCGGTAATGTTACTCCTTCCGCATTAATGGTAA
The DNA here is from genome assembly GCF_012070565.1 of Anaerosporobacter faecicola. GTDB lineage: Bacteria > Bacillota > Clostridia > Lachnospirales > Lachnospiraceae > Anaerosporobacter > Anaerosporobacter faecicola. Next base: position 60,158 of record NZ_JAAQRO010000049.1, on the reverse strand, counting down.
TGCAATCTCCAGGAAATGCATTATTCATAACCTCAGCACTTGTTAATGCAAAAACATCTAATTGCTCAATTCTCCAGTATCCATATGCCCTTTCTAAATCAACTGTAACATTCACAGTTTCCGTACTTGACTGTGGTTCATACGTAATCACATCTTCTCCCGTATCTGGATCTTTCTCTTTTATTTCCTTATCCCATTTTAATGTATAAGTTTTTTCAACATTTACAGGTACTTTTTTTATACCAACTTTCTTAATAAATCGATAACTGACAAGATAATCAGTTGTAAATACATTAACGTACAAATCCTCTGTTGTAGGGATTCCATCACTTACATTAAACTGTTCACTTCCTCTTTGATCAGCTTTGATAACTGCCGTAGGTTCTGGTTCCTCAAACTCAACCTCTTTTTCATCCGCGGGTACTTCTTCCAACTCTTCCCCTTTTAATTTATACATGGCAACAAATTTTAGCCCACCGCTCTTAACTTTCGCTGTTCTTTTACTTACTGCTTCGATGCTATCCCCTTTGCTTAATTTTTTATTTCCTTTCGTCTCATTAGGACTTGATAAATTAATATAATAACTCCGATACAATTCATATGTGTATCCATTTTTTTTATATGTTTTTTGAAATGTTGGAGCTTTAACTTCTGTTCCGGTTTTAACTTTTTCCAAGTCTTTGGAATACAATAACTCATTGTACTGCGTTCGATATTCAATACTTACTGGATGTGTTCCAGGCTCATATTGTACCTTAATATTAAAATATTGACCAAATGTAGTTGGATCTCGCCAACCTTCAGCAGTATAAATACCTTTTCGATATTTACCATTACTGTCATAGCCACCATTATACGTAAAGATCTCTGGGCCATACTTTACTCCACCGTGGTAAACTTGAAAGATACCGTTTAAATAAATTGGTTTGTTTTTTTCAATCAATTCATCAAACTCTTCTTCTAAATTCCCATATTTTGAGTTTCGTAGTGCTTTGCGTAGAGCTTTTTCGGTGATGGTGTAGGTGCTTCTTTTCTTTCCATCACCCAAATCATCAACTTTTTTGTCTACACCCTCATCATTAAACCGTATAATTGCATACTTTTTATCTTTTAGTGGATTACAACTTGTAACATAATCTAATCGTATTACAAATCCTGTATTTCCCCACGTTGGTCTACTTGGATCTAACGCTTTTGTATCGAGTGTTATGTACTGTATGTAACCATCTTCAGAATAAACATTTGCATTGTTAGAATCATTAGCACTTACAGGTATTATGTTAGTCCAGCTGATTAGTATAATTAATATAATACAAATAAAGATTAAACACTTTTTTTTCAATTACTACCTCCGTTATTTAAAATAGTAGTATCCATCAACAAAATCCTCATCCCCTTTTTTGTTAAATGAAGGCTTTAGTATTTTTGTTTTATATTGTTTCCCCCAAAAATCATTTAAATCACTTGAACTAACTAAATATTCACTTCCATCTCCATATGTATGTCCATTAATTTGAATATCATAATATCCCTCGTGCCACTTATTTAATTTAAGGTTTGGCATATAAATACGGCCATATATAAGGTTATTATTCATGTTCTTTGCATTAGTAACTTTGAATTTCACATATACTCTTATATATGCACCTGTACCATAATATAATGTTGACGGTTCAACAGAAATTATAGAAGATTTTATTATTACCTTATTTTGTTTTATTTGTTTTATATATTCTTTGATATTACTTAATGACTCATTTTGAAAAGTAGCACATAAACCTTTTGACCATGTATCATCAATAGTTTTATAATTCACATTTAGACGATATGTAAGATTTTTTTTAATTACATCACACCAATAGTAAAGATATTTATCTAGCATCTCCCTTCTTTGTGCAACAGTACCTTTATATGTTGGTTTGTTTTTAGCTTCTGCTGGTGTCCAATAAGTTTCCCCTAATTTAGGTTTATAACTCATTTTTCCTAATTCATACTCAAACTTCATCAAATAAAAACTATTCGGAAAACTTGCCAATACATAATCAAACTCCTTCGCATTCACTGGCAATTTCGTGGTCCTTGTTAGTTGACCATCTGGTGACATCACACTTCTTTTTTTCTTATTAACAAGTTTTTTAATAACTGCTTTTGCACCACTATGGGTTATTGTATTGTTTCCTCTAAACTCTCGATCCTGGGTGCATTTTCCATTCGTATAACCTATGATGATTCCTTTCCCAAATACTTGTACCACATCATCTCGGTATTTTTTCGTTATGTTACTTAGATCCGATATTCTCTTAAGTTTTACGATATTCTCATATAGTTTTGTTACTTCATTTCCATTAAGATATACATCCGCCCGATTTGTAAGCACTGCACACTCTGTTCTTGTCATTTCTTTTTCATGAGCAAATTCATCCTCTTTTTCTAATAAGCCTGTCTTGATTGCTGCTGCTATATACGGTTTTTCTTGTGTTGCATCAATCGTAACGTTCATAGCTTTGATCAATAATTCAATATACTGCTCGATTGTAATGTTTTTGGTTGCTGCAGTTACCACTTGTTTGGGTATTAACAGAATTGTCATTACGAGTAATAGAATAATTCCAATGTTTCTTTTACACATATTTTTCATATAATAAATTCCTCCATGTAATTTAATTTATAAATACTTTTTTTCATTTTTACTATGATATTAAATAACTGCTTAAATCATATTTTTAATCATCACACCCCTTCCGCATTACTATTCATGACAATTTGAAACATAGGTACTTTAATTTCAAAATACATAAACACCTACTTCCAAAAATAATAACCATCGGGAAAATCTTCATCACCATTTTTATTAAATGTAGGTTTTAATATTTTTGTTTTATATTGTTGAAAGTAGTCGTTTAATGCATCTGAACTAACCCGATATTCACTACCATCTCCGTATGTATTGCCATTTATCTCAATATCATAATAACCTTCATGCCATTGATCCATTTCAAGATTTTTAAAATAAACGTCACCATAAACAAGTTTATCTTTTATATTTTTTGCACTAGTTACTTTAAACTTTACAAAAGCTCTTACATATGTTCCCATACTACTATATAGCGATGAAGGCTCTACTGAGATAATTTCTGACTTTATAATAACCTTATTTTTTTTCATGTCACTAACATATCTTTTTATATCACTAACTGAACCATTTTTATAAGTAGCACATAATTTCTCTACCCATTTATCATTAATTTTCTTATAGTTTACATTTAGCCGGTATGTAAGATTCTTTTTTACAATATCACACCAATAGTATAAATACTTATCTAACATCTGCCTATTTTCTTGTACTGTACCTTTATAAGCTTTATCGTTTTTCATTTCTACTGGGGGACAATAAGTTTCATATAGTACAAATTTTGAATTACTTTTCACTCTTTCATATCTAAACTTCATCAAATAAAAACTATTCGGAAAACTTGCCAATATATAATCAAACTCCTTCGCATTCACTGGTAACTTCGTGGTCCTTGTTAGTTGACCATCTGGTGACATCACACTTCTTTTTTTCTTATTAACAAGTTTTTTAATAACTGCTTTTGCACCACTATGGGTTATTGTATTGTTTCCTCTAAATTCTCGATCCTGGGTGCATTTTCCATTTGTATAACCTATGATGATTCCTTTCCCAAATACTTGTACCACATCATCTCGGTAATTTTTCATTATGTTACTTAAATCCGATATTCTCTTAAGGTTTACAATATTCTCATATAGTTTTGTTACTTCATTTCCATTAAGATATATGTCCGCCCGATTTGTAAGTACCGCACACTCTGTTCTTGTCATTTCTTTTTCATATGTAAATTCATTTTCTGTTTCTAATAAGCCTGTTTTCATCGCTGCCGTAATATAGGGTTTATCTTGTGTCGTATCAACCGTAACGTTCATAGCTTTGATCAGTAGTTCAAAATACTGCTCGATTGTAATGTTTTTGGTTGTTGCAGTTGCCACTTGTTTTGGTATTACCAGAATTGTAAGTACAAGTAACAGAATAATTCCAATGTTTCCTTTACACTTATTTTTCAAACGAATTCCTCCATGTAAGCTCACTTGTATTTTCATGCCTTTTAACCTTTTTATTCACTTTTTCACTTCTAACCAAATGAAATATTGCCCTTGCTTTTCATAGTACATCAAAACAATTATTGTTACTCTAATTAAATGAAATAGCGCAAAGACTACTCAACAAAACATGCAAATCAACTTAAAAAGTCTTTGCAATCATGACGTATTGGTTATGTAATTCTCTTAAAATGGAAGTTCTTATTGGGAGATTTAGATTATTAAGAATTGAGAATGTAAAGAACTACCTTCTCTTCTAGTGAAAATGAATAACTTAAGAATGATTTGAGGCAATTAAGGGAGAAAAAACGGTTTCTCGCTCAATCATTTCCTAATTATACCATATCATACTCTTATTTTACAATACTATTTTCTATATTTTGTAAATCAAATATGAATAACGGTTATCAACGCGGCTTAGATATCTGACAGCTAAATATCTGACATAGAAAAGCCATAGAAAAGATTAGGGAATCAAGCGGATTCTATATATAACCATTACATAACCTGTCAAATCCTATTATTATGGCATTTATAAACATAGAAAACAGAGGTGACAATATAAAAAATTATCACCTCTGTTTTTGTTTTAGAATTATTATACGCTTTACTGACCGTTTAATTTTGAAGTATTAGCAATCCATCTTACTTACTCTGTTTGACCAATACTTGCATTAATCTTCCCGCTATATTCGGTTACCGTTAATTTGGCAACCATCGTACGTTCGATGACATTCCGATTGTAATCAAAATGTCGTGTTTCTTCCTGTCGATTCATTAAGAAATCAATGGCTCTTTGTTTCTCTTCTGTGTCAAGAATTTTAATGTTCGCTTTTCACATTAAACACTTATATCGCATTGTAACATCCTTAAGTTTGGGCATCAGCTCCATTACATGCCCACAGTCCATCTCAAAAGAACAAACGCCATTCTTTTTCATCAAGTCAAGTTTTCTGCCTTCCATTGCACCATGTATGTAAAAATAAATCTGCTCGTCAACAAACTCATACCCAAAACTCAACGGTACAACATACGGATAAAGTCCATCTGACAATCCAAGACGAATGGTGTCGCATTTCTGAATGATCTCCTTAATCTTCTTAAAATCTGTTACTTCTCTATCTTTTCTTCTCATGTAAAATTCCTCCCCTATCGATATCTCATTATCGTTTCATCACTCCATATATGTGCCTCAATGTACCGTTCTGGTCCAAATCGTCCATCATCATTCCAATCCTGAGGCATTCCATATCGGTCGATAATATCTAATATCTCCTCGTAACGATAGAGCTTTTTCCGATATTCTTTCTGATCGGTAACACGTGGACTGAATGTCGGATGGGAATCCCCATAGGTAAAGGAAACGGTAGACAAATCGAATTCCTCTATCGGAATCTTAATGTATGCACAATTTTCGAACCAAGTACTTAACCAAGGACTATGCTCTACAACCATATAATGTGGAACTTGCCGTTTGATCACACCACCCTTTTCCAGAAACTTCTCACGCAAGATTGCTTCATAATGGAGACGATCTTCCACATATGTGTCCTGTCGTTTCGCACATTGAACATGGGGTTTATTCACTTTGATTTTTGCCAAGATTTCTTTTGCTTCTTCTACCGTCACGTCCGATAGATTACGAAATGGACCAATTGTTTTGTCATAATAATGATAAAGATACATAAATCTCCCCCTCTTTACTGCCTGCCCTCGTCTATTAAGCAAACGAGGCAACGATTTTAACAAATTACCCTCCGGTTAGCTACAAAACACGAATGTAAACCATATGGATAATCCGCAGGCCCGATCATCGGTAATCCCCCCCTTCAATCAATCGATTGAAGGGAACTCCTCTCGCATTGATGAAAGACGATTCCACTCTCTAACTAACCCCTAGTAAAGCAGCCACCATCCCAATCAAGCCAAAAGTTAGCATCACATATCCTCCTTTCCATTATTAAAATCTCCATGTCCAATCATCGCCAAGCATACCTGCGATGGCAAATAGTAAAACCAACAAGCAACTACAGCAAGATTGTACAATTGCTGATACCAGTTCGTAGAACTAACTGTCAGATAGGCTCCCGCATTCATGATTGCCACATGAATATCACACAGTACAAAAGCAGTCATACCAATAGCAAACCAACAACGTTCCCTGCTTTCTCTCTTGCGTCTCCACCCCATGATCAGATTGCTGATCAGATGAATCCCATAATACCCACAAAGTACAAGAACGATATCAAGTGGTATGTGTAACACATACTGTAGCATTATCAGTAAGACCGCTAAAACACTAAGATGTACTACTTCTTTTTTGAAAAATGCTTCCTTCTTCGCACTACAATACATCGAATATATCGTCTGTACAACAGAAAAACTTACCAATCCAAAAGCAAATTCATCTGTAAATAGAAGAAAGTAATCAGAGACCAACGTAAAAAAGAGACCTGCCAACATATAGACAGACCTCTTCTGTTTTTTCCCTAAGAGAACATAGAGGAAACATAAAAGAATACTTGTATATTTGATGATGGAACTCGTATGAGCAGTGCCATCACATAGATCAATCATTAGAAAGGAAATATAATTCACTAATTGCAATCCTAAGAATATGATCGTTTGCATTCTTTCTCTCCTCTACATTTTATTATATTGGTCCAAAAGATCATTCGCAGCCTTTTTAGGAATTGGCTTACTATAGAGAAATCCCTGTGCCAATTTACAATCAACACTGCGTAGAAAGTCTGCCTGTGCTTCATATTCTACACCTTCTGCGATGACATCCATCTCCAGATTTCTAGCCAGATTGATGATGCTGGCTACGATTTTCTGATCACACTGGTTTTCAATAAGACGATCCAAGAAACTCTTGTCGATTTTAAGATTGCTTACTGGCAACATACGCAGATAATTCATCGCGGAATATCCTGTACCAAAATCGTCCAATGAAAAATGTACGCCAAACGCTTTAATCTGCTCAATTACATCAATGGAATATTCTATATTATCTAACACGACGGTTTCTGTAATCTCAAGTTCAAGATGCGCTGGATTGATTTCTGTGGTATCCAGTGCTTCTCTTACCATCGCAACAAGATCGGTATCAAAGAACTGTCTTCCTGACAGATTCACTGCCATCGTAATATCATCAAAACCTTCCTCTTCCCACTTCTTCAATTGTTTACATGCTTCAAACATAACCCACTTACCAATTGGTACAATCAGACCTGTTTGTTCTGCAATCGGGATAAAATCTCCTGGAAGTATGATGCCTTTCGTTGGGTGATTCCAGCGTACCAGTGCTTCAAAACCAGCGATTCGATTGGTATCCAAATCAATCTGGGCTTGATAGAACACTTCAAATTCATTAAAATCGATGGCTTGTCTTAATTCTGACTGCAATTCAATCTTATTCATCAAACGTTGATTGATGCTTTCTTCATAAAAACAATACGTATTCTTTCCTTTTTCCTTTGCTGTATACATAGCCAAATCAACATTCTTGATCAAGCTCTGCGTCGTTTTTCCATCTCTTGGTGCATATGCAACACCAATACTAATCGTGACGAAGAATTCCTTTAAGGATAAGACAAATGGATACGAAAATACTTTCTGTATCTTACGAATTTTCTCTTCATATAGTCCTACATCTTCGATATTTTGTGATAATACAATAAATTCATCTCCACCAAAACGTGCCAGGTAATCATTCTCGTCAATGGCTTGTTTTAGTCGATGACTAACATCGATTAACAACTCATCTCCATAGGAATGTCCCAAAACATCATTGATATTCTTAAAATTATCAAGATCAATATACATCACTGCAACGACTTCTTCTTTACGAAGGGTATTCATCACATCATCCAACTTTTCTGAAAATGCTGTTCTGTTTGGAATCTCCGTTAAATAATCGGTATATGCTATTTTTCTATTATTTTCTTCACTACGTTTTAACTCTTCATATTTCGTAGAAAGTTCTTTTTGTGTTTTTGACACTTTTTTATAAGCGTTCTCTAGTTCACTATAACTTTCTTTTAATCGTTCTTCCGCTGATTTGGTTTTATATTGCGCAATAGCTCGTCGTTTCACTGCTATAGCTAGTGCAAGGATTACAATAACTAATACTATAATTAAAGCAATTATAATATTACCCAAGGTTCGATCGATTTCGTAAATATGGCTTCCATTAACTAGTATACCCGTCTGTATAGCCACAACTTTTACCTCCCCAACTAGAAATTAGTACCAATGTACTATAAAATGATTCTTACTGATTATACCATAGTTTATAAACCTTTCCAACTTTTTTTCATATTTTCTTATTATTCTTTAACGTTAACTTCCGAATTTTACGAAAACTTTTTGCATTAAGCCAGGTTTATGGTATAATTTTATAAGAAATACGATATTTCAAAGGAAATTTACTGATGCATTTTCGTCATTATGCACAATTACTTACCATATTCAGGAGAGACAACTATGATAACTAAGAAAAAAATAGCGTTATTCATCTCACACATATTCGGTGAGTACCAGCGAAATCTCTATGCTGGTATTATGAACAAAGCCGCTGAGTACAACTATCAGGTTGACATCTTTGCCACAAACGACGGTGAATCACCAGAAGAACTTGGACAGGGTGAAAGCAACATCTTGAAGATTCCACATTTCAAAGATTATTGTGGTGTCATTGTAGCTTCTGGAACATACCTTGACCTTCATCTGAAAGAACAGATTACAGAAACACTTAAAGCTTCCTGTTCCTGTCCGATTTTAGAGATCAATCAAGAGCCTGGAGAGTTCTATACCTTTTCCATTGATAACAAAGAACCCATGAAGGAATTAGTAACCCACTTAATTCACTCCCATAAATATGAACGGATTGCCTACCTCGGGAATTTGCAAGAAAAAGAATTCTCCATGGAACGTTACCAATCCTATCAGGAAGTACTTCAGCAAGAACAGCTTCCCACTTATGATTCTTTTCTTGCCTGGTGCATACCCGAACTGAATTCCGTAGAAACAGCTATCCATTCGTTACTAGAAAATCCTCATGGTGTTCCTGACGCAATTGTATGCTACAATGATTCCATCGCACTGATCGTTTCCAAAGTTTTAGAAGAACAAGGGTATCGAATTCCTTATGATATTGCTATAACGGGATATGACAACTTAGAAACGGCTCAATTCAACATTCCTTCCATCACTTCCGTTGAGTTTCCTATCACCCAGTTAGGCGAGTTGGCAGTCGATGCAATCTTACAACTATATTCAGGAGAAACGATACCAAAACATACCATCGTACCAGCCCACCCTGTTCTTCGCAGCTCTTGTGGTTGCTATCAAACGCAAAGACAGTCCTTTAATCACTACAATCTTACTTTAATCGATACCATATCGAAAAGGGAACGAGAGATGTTTATGGATATTAATTTATCAGCTTCTCTTGTCAACATAACGGATTTGGATGAAGGTTTGGAGATTTTAGAAGAATTCCTACGAAAGATGGACGGACTAAGCGATTTTTGTTTATGTCTCTACCCAGATTGGGATGCGTTATCCGATTCCATTCGAAGCATGACAGAAACCGAAGACCCAATACCAAATCAGGATCTGCTTCTTCTTAAAATGGGCTTGCATAACAAAAAACGAGTGCCAGAGTGCACCTTCAAAAGTGAAATGGTGTTACCACTTCCTTTTTATTCAGATGCAACAGCTGCTTATATCTATCTGCCATTGTACTACAAAACCAAAACCTTTGGCTATGTTGCGCTCTCCTACGAAGGAAACTCTGTAAAACACAGTTTCAGCTATATGCTTTGGCTTCGCAACATCAATAATATGCTTCAAACAATCGTAACCAATCAGGAACGCACGGCTTTGGTACAGCAATTAGAAACCCTTTATCTTCGAGATGAATTAACAAACTTCTGGAATGCCAAAGGACTACGCAAACAGTATGAACTTCTGAAAGCTAGAACCGATACAACCGTGCAAAGAATTACCATGATCAATCTGCAACTTCATGAACTACAACAGATCAAAGAACGATATGGGCAGGAAGAAGCTCAATTGTGTATCGGTGTAATTGCAAGAGGAATCAAGAGTAATCTTGATGAGGGGGCACTCTGTTCCAAAACCAATACAGATACCTTTCTCTTGCTCCTTCCTAACCTATCAGAGGATGAGGCAATCAGCCTCCAGAATAAAATAGAAAAATATGTACAAAACTATGTGCACATTCATAAAAAGGAGTATACGCTTCCCTTTACTTATGACTATGCAATCGTGACGATAGAGGACTTAGAACACTTACTACCCCAGTAATGCATTTTTACGGTACTCCGTAGGGGATACTCCACATTGTCCTTTAAAAATCTTCATAAAATGTTTATCATTCTCATACCCAACGGCTTTTCCCACATCGGCAATTTTCATATCGGTGTTGGACAAAAGCCGTTTTGCTTCTTCCACACGAATTTCTTTCAGATAATGAACAAAATTATTCCCTGTATATTGCTTAAATAATAAAGAAAACAAAGAGTAATTCATAGAGATATGATTGGACACAACTGCCATGTTCAAATCTTCGGTATAATGTTCTTTAATATAAGAAATTGCCGTTTGAATCTTCTGCTTATTACGAAAATCATCATACTGTGTCATAATACATTGATTTAATTCTTCCATACAAGAGCGAAGTATTTTTACATAATCTGATAAACAGTCTATGGAAAGAACGGGACTTGGTATCTGTTGGTCAATAGATTCCTGGAATGCATTGCGGTATGTTTCATAGATTCTTTTTCGCAACGTACCAAAGGTTTTTTCTGTAAGATCCGCTGCCAATTGTCCCATTCGAAACTGATAACTGATATACTCCAAACTCTTACATGCTTCCTGGCATTTATCCGTACCTACCATCTGCACGATCTGCTCAATTTCCTGTTCTAGTTCCTTATATATCCCTTCCTTTTCCATACATGGTTCATAAACGATCAGTTCACTATCCGCAAGAAATGCATGCAATCTTGCAGTATAGGCTTCCTTGTAAGCCGTATGTAGTTCTTCCAAGCCTCTGTGTTCTTGACTTTTTCCCACATAGTATCCTCGAAGTTCTGTCTTTCGCAAACGTTCTCCCTGCTCTATTTCCACGATAAAGATACTCTGTTGGTTGACATTGGGAAGATACCAAACGCCCTCCTGTTTCTCATACTCTCCTTCATAATTGGTACAATAGAGCTGATAGGAACCGCTTAAAAAGTTAGATGAGACTTGTTCTATAATCAATTTACAGGAATCTGTATCATTGGCATCATGAAGCATTAATTCTTTCAACTGTTGGTAGCCAATGTTCTGCATCGCATTTTTCGTTTGCTGATTCTTTTGTAGTTCTTCTTCTAATTTATTCAGAATTTCCGCTAATTGGGTTCTCTCAATTGGTTTAAGTAGATAATCCTTTACCCCATATCGAAGCAATTCTACTGCATAAGAAAAATCATCGTAGCCACTAACAACGACCACCAACGGCACATGTTTACAATTCTGTAATTCTTTTACCAACGTAATTCCGTCCATTTTGGGCATTCGAATATCGGTAATGACCACATCTACTTCTTGCGTCTGAGCAATATCCAAAGCTTCTATACCATTCTTGCACTCCATAACCATTGCAATTGGTACGCCAGAACGCAACGCCATCGCTTTGATTCCCTGTCGGATCATTTTTTCATCTTCAACAATCAGCAATGTATTCAGCCTAATCCCCCCTATGCTATCTATATTTCTGTTCTTATTGTACCGGTTCAAAAATTGGTTCAAAGGACCGTTTCGTAATCGGAATTCGCACGGATACTTTTGTATAGCACCCTAGTTTCGATGCAACTTGGATGCCATACTCTTTTCCAAAATGAATCTGGATTCGATCCTGTACATTCTTTAAGCCAATTCCTTTTCCCTTTCCTACATTAATATCGATATCCTGTTGGATTCTTTCCCGTAACTGTTTAACTTCCTCTTCCGTCATTCCCTTTCCTTGATCCGATACCTCAATAACGAATACATCCTTTTCCACGATTCCTTTAATATAAATGTTTGTATCCTCTGCTAAGTCTTCAATCCCATGTGTAATTGCATTCTCTATAATAGGTTGCAAGGACATCTTTGGGATTTCCTGTTCCCACAAAAGATCAGGAATATTAAGGGATAGATAGATTTCATAATCAAAGCGTAGGTTCATCAATGCTACGTAATTTTGTATATATTCGATTTCTTGTCGTAGGGTTACATTCTTTGCCAACCCTTTCATGCTATACCGAAGCAGGATTCCAAGGGAGGTAACTGCATCGGCTATCTCATATTTTTCTTCAATTTCTGCCATCATCTTAACGGATTCCAGTACATTATAGATAAAATGTGCATTGATCTGGTTCTGCAATGCCCGTATTTCTGAATTCTTTGCCAGTATCTCCCGATTCAGATTATCCTTCATTAATTGGCGAATCTTATCTAACATGATACCAATCTGATCCGATAACTCGCCAAGTTCGTCCGTTCCACAATTCGGCATAACAACATCCAGATTACCACCTTGTACTTCTTTCAGTGCTTGGAAGATCTTATAGAATCGTTTTACCATGGTTCTTACAACATAATTGATCACAAGTGCAAGCAGTGCCATGATCGCTAGGAATATACCAATATAATGCCAAATCATTTTGGAAAATGCACCACTCAACACATCAAGTGATAGCACTTCAATATACGTTCCACCTAATTCCGGAATGGATTTCACACACAAGATTAGATTATCTCCATGAAGGGAAATCTTCTGTGTCTTGTCCTTATATTCTCCATCTTTCGTTTTTGCTATATCCATAACAGCATCTATGTAGGGAACCCAACGGCTTTGTTCATTCTCGTCATAATACGCATGTCCTTCTTTATCAATAAAGCAAGCCCATGATTCTTGTTTTGTATCAAATAAATTAGGAAATACATTCTCCATCTCAACTGCAACTTCCACATATCCTAAATTCCCATAGGTGTAACTTGGTATCTTCGTTGTTAAAGACATGATATGTTCTGATGGTTTCACATAGGCATTTCGGAACATATCATCTACATAATTAAAAATCCAAGAAGACTGTAGCTGTTCCTCTTGTTGAATCTTCTGGTTTTTCATTCTACGTGTGTGGTATAGAATTGGCATCATCTCCATGAGCTCCTCACTATCCACATAAACATGAATGGCATAGAGATAAGGATTACTATTAACAAGGCGTTCCATGCTTACAATATCTTCCCGATTGTACTGCATTAAGTCTTCCACCGGAATCTTCTCTTTTGAAAGTACACGTTCGATAAAAGAAGTTAATCCCACATTGTTAAGAAAAACCTGTGTTGACATATTACACAATTCCACGCTCTTTTGTACATTAGCATACACTTGATTTGCGGAGGACTGTACTAAGAAACTTTTGTCTTTCGTATCACGGGATTCGATGTTTCCTAAAATGACAAGGAACAATACAAGAATAGGAACAAAAGCAAAACAAAATACAGTAACTGATATTTTCTTTGTAATCTTCATATGATTCAATGATTTTTGTATCTTTGTCATCGTATTCTCATGCCTTTCTTTTCTTTTCTTTTATCTTACCATAGTACGACTTCTGTTCCAATCTATTTCGACATAAATTAACCTTATTCAACAACACAAAGCAGGCCATCCATAATTCTTTATGAATAGCCTACTCTATAAGAAATGATGTTGGGGGTTAAAGGGTATCCCCTTTGCATCCTAGGGATTATTGAAGTCCTAATTTTCCTTTTGCTTCGTTCATTAATTCTGTTTGTTTCTCTATTAATGTATCTAAACCATAATCCTTTCTCTTTTGGATGAAGTCATTCCAAATCTTATCAAATTCCTCTTCTGATCCAGATAACAATAATTTTGGTAATACAACACCCCATTCATTATCAATCTTAGCCTTTATATCTGCTTCTTCTGAATCAGCTACTAAGGAAATATCATACTGAGAAGTTGTCATTACATAAGGATATGTCCAACGTTCCATCTGTCCAAGTGGTTCTGGAGTAGGTTGTGCCCATTTTAATGCCATCGCGTTATCTTGGAACATCCAATATGTTGAGTCTGCACCGTATTTTTGATCATATGCTGTACGGTCTGTATTACATAATTCTTTTACATCATCATGCATGGTTTCAACACCATTTGCATCGTAATCCCATGTTTCTCCTTCAACACCTAACCAAGTCATATGTTGTCCATGTTCACTCATAAGGTAAGAGAATAATTGGATTGCACGGTCTGGATTCTTACAGTTTTTCGAAATCATATTCACACACCAACCATTAATACCAGTGCCTGGTAATGTATAAGCATCACCTTTGGAATTCTTTGGTCCATCTACAGCAATGTAGATACTGTCTGGGTCATTGGCATATAAGATTTTTTCTTGATCTTGTAAGTCTGTTCTTTGGTATAACATACAGAAGTAACGTCCTTGTGCGATCTTTTCTTCCATCTGTGCTCTCTTATCAATAAAGATATCATCTACTAAATATCCGTCTTGGCATAGTTCACGGAATGTCTTCAACCAACGAACAAGTTCTGGATCTGTGTAACGGTCATAGTATTGTCCATCTTTTTCATAAGGGATTGCTAAGAAGTTACATAAATACTGGTCAAATGATACATTACCAGTTGCACCAAATTCATGTGCTCCCACAGGGATCAATGGTTGTCCATTTACTTCTGGGAATTTTTCAGCGGCTGCCTTTACTGCTGCTTTGAATCCCTCTGGTGTAGTCATATCTGGGCTACCAATTGCTTCATAGATATCTTTTCTTACAAGGAATGTCTGGTTGGAAGAAATGTTATCGTATTTTTCATAATCAGCTGGTGAGAAAGAGGAGTTTGGATAACCATAGATATGTCCATCTTCTTTTGTAAACCAGCCAACACGTCCTTCGTCAGCTACGGTGAACCAGTATGGATCATATTCTTTAGCAAGTTCATCAAGTGCATAAACCATACCATCTTCAATAATTTGGTTAACCTGACCTTCATACCAACCAATTGTTAAGATATCAGGTAATGTATCAGAAGCGATTAAAGAGTTTAATTTTTCAGCTTCATTACCAGCTGGTACGATGAACTCAATATTACAACCTGTTTCTTCTGTAATCTTCTTAGATACCAGATTTTCTCCCCATGGAGTGGTAAACCATGAGAAATTGATATACCAAGTGAAATCAACTTTTTCATCTGCATGTTCCTGCCAACCTGGTGTAGCTTCTCCTGTCTGCTCTGTATCTGTTGCTTCTGTTGTTGCAGCATCCGTTTCCGTTGCTTCTGTTGTTACCGTTTGATTTTCTTTGGAATTGTTGTCATTTTTCTTCTTACTACAGCCGACACTTGAAAGGACCATCGTTGCAGCTAGTAACAAAACAATACCTTTTTTGAACTGTTTTTTCATAGTGTTTCCTCCCTTTACATTATGATTGAAATCTATTCCTTAACTGCTCCTACCATCATACCTTTTACAAAATACTTCTGCAAGAATGGGTAGACACAGCAGATAGGCAAAGTAGTGATGACCATTGCGGCCAATTTGATTGAGGTTGATGTTGTATCTGACGTCTGAACCTGTACCGATATATTTCCTGCCATCTGTGAGGACTGTACTTGGGCAACCAAACGATATAAGAAAGTTTGGATTGGTTCTAGGTCCGTTCGATTGGTCATATACATCAATCCACCAAAGTAATCATTCCATTGTCCTACTCCTGAAAAGAGGGCAATTGTAGCAAACACTGGTTTCGATAATGGAATAATGATCCGTCTGAAAATCGTTAGATCATTTGCTCCATCGATCTTCGCTGATTCTTCCAGTGCTGCGGGAATCTCTTTATAAAAATTGATAAAAATCAACAAGTTAAAGAAATTAAATGCTGCTGGTATTATGTAAACTAAAAAGTTATTGAGTAAATGCATGTTCTTAAACAATAAGAATGTTGGTATCAATCCTCCTGAGAAGAACATCGTTACTGTACCGATTGCCATATAGTATTTCCGTCCAATTAGATTTGCCTTCGATAATGGATAAGCTACCATTGCGGTAAATAATACATTGACCGTTGTACCAATTAACGTTTTTGCAATCGTCACTTTAAAAGACTGCAACACACTACTGTTAGAGAATACGCTCTTATAATTTGCTAAGGAAAATTTTCTTGGCCACCAATAGATTCCCCCCTGCAATGCATCCGTTGCATCATTCAATGAATTCACAATGACATACCAAATTGGATATAAGCATAAGAAACATATTATTAGCATGAAGATAACATTGCATGTATCGAATATGATTGTTCCACGGGAACGTTTAATTTTACTTTTCATTTTCATCGAATCCCTCCTAGTATAATGATCTGCCAAGGCACTTTTTACTTGTCTTATTCGCGAGGAATAACAAGATCAATGCAATGACTGATTTAAAGAGTCCGACTGCTGTAGCAAAGGAGTATTTCCCCATTGTCATACCAACTTGGTAAACATATGTATCGATAACCTGACTTCTTGATACATTAATTTGATTTTTAAGAATCAGAATCTGGTCAAAATTCGAATTTAACAATCCGGAGATTTGTAGAATCAACATCAAGGCGATGGTTCCTGTAATCGATGGTAATGTAATCTTTAAGATTTTCTGCATCTTCGTTGCACCATCTACCGTTGCTGCCTCATACATCTGCTGGTCAACTCCTGCAATTGCCGCCAGATAGATAATGGCTGACCAACCAAGTTCTTTCCAACTATCCGAGATTAAGGATAACCCCCAGAAATACTTCGGATCACCTAAAAAAGATACTGGTTCTTTCAGAATATGTGCCGAAACAAGGAAATCGTTGACCACCCCTGTTTTGGATAACCAGGTAACTAAGATACCACCAAGTACAACCCAGGATAGAAAATGTGGTAAATACGAAATCGTCTGTGCCAATTTCTTAAACTTAACATTTCGAATCTCATTTAGTAATAATGCAAATATGATTGGTAATGGGAAACCAATGAGTAATTTTAATAAGCTGATTCCTAATGTGTTCTGCATGATGTTTACAAAATTATCATCTGCAAAGAATTCTTTAAAGTACCTTAATCCGACCCAAGGAGCTTCCGCGATTGTCTTCGTAATCTTAAACTTTTTAAATGCAATCACGATGCCTCCCATAGGTATGTAGTTAAATACAAGCATCCATAGCACACCTAACAAGGCCATGATCTGTAAGTATTTTTGATTAAGGAGACGCTGTTTGAAGTTTCCTTTTCTTTTGTGCCTTCCTTTCGGTTGCTTTGCTATCATAGCTGTATCCGCCATTTTCATCCCTCCGTCTTCTTTATACCATTATTATACTTGGTATCATTTTTTCAGTTAATGACCGTAATTTTAATTAGGTGTCATTTTTTTAGTGGGGAACTGTTTGGACATCGTATGAAGAGTACGTGCATGACATCGTTGGTATTGGCATTCCAACCATTATTATTTAAAAAGAAACCGAATTCCAAACTTTCTTTTGAATGGTAATCCTATGTCCTTCCTTGATCTGTTCATCGATTTTCTCTTCTGTTAAGTCCTTCGTTTGATAGTTTTCTTGGTAATACCGTGTGGCTAATGCAATCTTTTCCTGAATCTGAACCAGTTCTTCTTCCGATAGCTGCATCTTCTCCTGCTCTTCCTTAGGAATCGTCAACAGAATATTACTTGCCTTTTCTTTACTAGAAGTGATTTCTTCCGCTTCTAACTCATATCCCTCTATTCTAGCTTGCTTATAAAGCAATTCATATCGAATGGCGTTGTCCATAGCTTCTTGCTTCATTACTTCCCCAATGGTTCTTCCGTCTCCATAATCTCGTTGCATATACTCTTTATCATTCATAAAGGATGCATACAATTGCCCCTGCATCTTTGATAAAGTGACATGATACATTAATTCATTAAGGTAGAGTGACGTATCATCAATAGTAAGAACAATGGTACTTCTGCCATCATACACGTCTTTTTCACTTGGTTTTCTTAACAGAATTGTACCAACACCTATTACTATCAAAAGACTAAGGAGCACACCTACAAGTCCCATATATTTTTTCTTCATCTTTCTCCTCTTTTCTGCCGCAGCAAATCCCAATCATATAACTATTACTTTGTAATTCGTACTGTAGCAATACTATGTGCCTTCACTACAAGTTCCGCTCCATCTCCATAATGCCGTAATACTACAGGAAGATCTTCTGACTGTCGGTTTAATAAAACAACAACTTGTTCCCCATCTGGATTGATCCATGCAGTTACTTCGATACGATCCGTATAACGGGTCACCAGGAATCGTTTTGCTCCTGGCTTGATAAACTTACTAAAATGTCCAATGTAGTAATAGGACAACCGTTTCTCGTATGTTCCATTTGCTGCATTAAGGTGAATAGGCGCTGCACAATAATTGCCTACATGATTGGGACCACCTTTTTCATCTAGAACTAGATTCCAATCAAGGAATCCCTCCATGCCAGCATTCAGATTTCCAAGAATATCATGGCCATACATCTCTGCTTTATATACATCATCTGAATCCATAAAACGACTGTATTCCACACACCCCTCTGTAAAGAACAATTCCAGGTCCGGATACTGTTCTCCTACCATTTCAATCGCTTCAAAATGATCTCCGGTATACCAATGGAATCCAATTCCATCAACATAACGAGATGCTTTTTGATCTGACAAAATCTCATCAGCTCGTTCATATAGAAGTTCCTTATTATGATCCCATATAAAGATCTTGATGTTTTCTAAGCCTTCTTCTTTCAATGTTGGTCCCAAATAATCTCGTACGAACTGCATCTCTTCCTCTCCACTATAATGGCAGGAATCCCATTCCTGTACGGCTTCTGGTTCATTCTGCACGGTGATTCTTGTGACATTAATCTGCTGTGAATGGCAATCCTTTATATAACGACAGATGTATTTTGCCCAAAGTTTTCGATATTCCTTTTTTAATTTTCCACCATGATTCATCTCTTCATTCGTCTTCATAAATGCTGGTGGGCTCCATGGAGATGCCAGAAATTCAATCTTGCCAGGTGCTGCTTCCTGTGCCAAACGAATCAATGGTACCACATATTGTTGATCCCTCTCTCTTGAAAAAGTCTCCAACGTGAAGTCCTGTGGTTCTTCCACATACGCATAGTTACCTAATGCAAAATCACAGCTATTAATGGAAACTCTCCCTAATGTATAGCCAATCCCTTCTTCTCCATAATATGCCTTTGCAATTTCCTTCTGCTGCTCTTCACTCATCTGTGAAACGGTATACCCTGCTGCTTCGGTAAATGCACCTCCAAACCCTTTCATGGATTGTTTGGTTTTCTCTGGATATAGGTTCACCACATTCATGTTTCCTACAGGTGTAGAATTCACTACACCTGTGGTCTCTAAAAATTGTTGTTCTGCATAATTCGTTGTGATCATTGTATATTTCAATTTCGTTTTACCTCCTATGGGGATTTGTTGAATTCTCTTAGCACACGATTGAAATCTCTCTCGCTTCACCATTTCTAACACGAATTGCCGCATCACCAAGAATCCGATTTTCCTTCCATTGTTGTTGTTCTCCATTCTCCCAAAGAATCGTAATCTGGGTTTGCTCATATCCCCCTGGAACCTGATCTTTCTTTTCTGAGAATTGATAGCGTACCGTTGTCTTTTCGAATAATCGAGCTTCAATTTCTAATGATGGAGGTAACAGATAAGCAGGAATCACCGGTTTCAATTGAAAAGCAAGTGTGCCTTCTTCCATAACAAAAGGTTGTTCCCCAAACATCATAATCTGCCACATCGTTAAGAATTCTGCTGTAGACCCACTTAATCGAGCCACAAAACCTTTTCCATGTATCTTTTCATTGGGATTTGCACTACTTGCCAAGAAAGAAGAATTCTCAAGGACGCTTCTTCCATAACTCTCATACTGTAAAAATGGGATACATGCTGTTTTCATATCACAGAAAAACTCCTCATATAAACCAGCTCGCAACAATTCCAACAGATATTTGTATTCCATATGGAGCCAAATTGATTCATTCTCTAACCACCCTGGGGTAAATGCCTTGCAACGTCCAATCTCATAAGAAACTTCCTTAAGTGGAGCATTAATCTTATACATTGCTAACTGTTGATCATAGAGTTCACTATTCTTAACTTTCTGATATAAGGATTTCTTATCCTCTTCTTTTTTCAAAATCTTCATATACCGTACTGGTCCTTCTAAGAAGTAAGGCATCTTAGTCACATCAAAGCTTGTTGGAAGAATCCCATTCTCTTGCTCTTCATATGTACGTACCTCATAAGAAAAATACGTTGGGCATAAACCATTGCCATATCGGACCGCTTTTTGAATTCCCTCTTCGATAAACAGAGACCATTTTTGTAGTAATTGAAGCAGGTATCCATTGGATAAAGCACGTTTCTTTCCCGAAACACCGAATACCGTTTTCTCCCGATATTCTTCTTTTCTGTCATTGATCGCATTCCAAAATGTAAGGATTTGATCCTCTTGTACATTCTGTTGTTTTTGTTGTGTATTTTGTTGATCCGTTATCTCCTCAAGCTGTTCCATTAGCAACGCCAACTCTTCCATTACAATGACAGACTGGGTATATTTTGTTAATTCCTCAATAACGAAATGTATCATACGGCTCAATTCATACGTTTCCGCCATGGAAGATCCAAAGATTCCTGGCAGACCATTTAAAGCATCATACCAGCCCGGCTTTCCACCTTCCATCTCAATTCCCATACCATAAGGATCCAGTGTAGCAAACTTAAGGGTGATTAATAACAATAACTTTTCTGCCAATGTACCTGTTACCACTTCTCCATTTCCATATGCACTACGAAGTTTCTCATTATGCATTTCCTGTTTTCTCGTACGGTCAAGAAATTGATATTGTCGAAGACCTTTCTCTGTTTTCACATATCGTTTTCTTCTAGGCAATACCACAACCTTCGTGTCAAAATAGGTATAACTATCATCTTCAAATAGTAACTCTTTTTCCTTCTCAGGATAGATGCGAAGGTATTCCTCAACTAGATCTAGATTATACGTCCAATGATCACTCCAATATCCTTCTCCAAAGGTTCCAGCAGTGTCCTGTGTTGCTTCATTCAGCACATGTTCAAAGAGTTCTTGCACTTTTTCCTTCCTTTTTTCCAGCTTTTCTTCCAACTTCATATATAATCTTCCTGGTGTAAAAGCAGTTTCTAAAACCTCATTAAGAACTTCCTTCTCTTCATTGGAAAGGTTCCGCAATAGTTTTTCTTTTCTTCCTGGCTCCACCGTATACTGCACCAGATCAACAGAAAGAGGATTATAACCATCAACCTGTATCAGATTGTAGAATGTTTTGATATTACTAGTTCCTACCTTCGGCTGGAATCGTACATCTTCTCTTCGATTTTGATTGACATCACGGTAATTACCATTTCCCTGGGAATAGTACTCCGGCAACATACGGAAATAGTTATAATCTCGTTCAATATCTCCATGTTTTCTTGAATAAAGATAGAATACTTTGTCCTTTGTTAGAGAAACAGGATACCCTCCACGTAAGACATTATCTAGATAGGTTTGTTTACAATACTCATCAAACAAAGCATTTCCTGTACACGTATGGATGGAATCACAGATTGCTTCAATGATCGCATTTCCTTCATTCCGTTTTCTTTCATAGTACTCTGGCTGTAAAAAATGTTCTTTACAAGCTTGTAATCGTTCCTTATCCTCAACCTGTCCATATAGTTCATATAATGTCAATGTCTCTCCAGGTGCTAGTGTTCTCTTCTCTCCAAAGAAGCAACATGGTAAATTATTTTGGGTTACTTGTTTTATCTGAAGCAATGAATTGATGGACTGCTCCATAAACCCCCGTGCCTTTTCCAATCCTGTATCATACTGGAATACCACCTCCGGATCTACCAAAGGAGAAAGTTGTTTTCCCTGATCTGTTATACAGAATCCAAAATTACCACCCGTTACATCTTGTACACTTGCCGTATCCTCCATACTAACACGAACACGAATATACGGTATTTTCGTTGAAATATCTTCTACCTGCATCCATGCTTTTGTCGTCTGTCCCATCTCCTTCATTGAGCCCATATTGACTCCATAAGGGATTACTGCTGGCATACCATCTAGGATTTCTAACTCACAACTCTCCTTAGAACGATTGGTTACCATCAATTTTCGCATCAGGGCACCTACTTTTTCATTAGGAAGAATGGAATAGACAACAGTAGTCTCTAACTCCTGCATAAAATCCACTTGTCTGATTTCTAGCTCATTCTTCCCAATCGCCATTATGGTGTCCCTCTCATCATTTTGAAATGGCTCACTATATACACCGTTCTTCTTAAGAAATGTTCGAAATCCCTGTACCTTTACATTTTGATATGCCTGATGTGCTGGAAAGAATTCCATGATTGCACGGTCTTTACAGTCGATACCAAAGCTAGTCACTGCCTGTCCACGATTTACGTAATAACACCAGATTGGAATTCCTTTTTCTCCTGCAATTCCAGGTAAAAAACTGGCGAAGGTTGTTTTTTCTCCATAATTCTTTATCTCATATCTTCTCTTTTGGTCTAGCATGTCTGTTCTTCCTTTCCTACGGTTTGCTGTGTTGTTCGCTTTATTACCCAAGTGTTATAGAAATCCGAATCGTTGCTTCAACTGGATACTGCTCCACTATACTTTTTGGAAAACGCACCTTGCTGCCTTTTCTAAGCAGGCATGCAGTTTCTTGCTGCACATCTTCTTCATTTACTTTAACTTCTTTGATTTCATAATCGCCATATTCTTTTTCTTTTGGATTTCGATATATCACTTCTATGAAATGTCCACTTAGCATGGTACGGATACTTACCTGTTTCTTTTCATCAAATTGCTCTAGCAACAATTTAGGTTCTAATACAAGGTCTCCTTCTTCTCCCCGAACACCAAACATCTGCGTTACAACAGTCAATGTCATCCAACTTGCCGCTCCCGTCAGATAGTGGTACATACCTCTTCCTTTCTCATTAAAATATTCAGGTATACCAGGGTAAATCTTACTCACTTTAAATGTGTTGGCATGTTCACACAAGGTTGCAATTGCTTTATATCCTTCCTTCACAAATCCTCTCTGATACAATACATACCCATACATCACAGTCATATGGGAAAATACCGCGCCATTTTCTTTATGCCCATAGGCAAATCCGAACATTCGCCCTAGATTTTCTTTCACCTCATGGAAATTCGTATTAAGCCGATAACCGCCTAATTCTTTCTGATACAGGTACCGATCTGCTGCCTGCACCATTTTCTTTACTTGTTCTTTCGTTGCGGTTTCCGACCATATGGTAAATACCTGACTTGTAAGCATCATGCGGTTTCCCGTCAATGCTACTCCCTCCACAGGCTTTCCATCGTTATCGTAGTAACCGTTGAACCAGCCTGCTTCGCCATCACTGATCCACTCCTGTTGGCGAATATGCTGCTTGATCCACTGCTCCATCTCTGTCATCTTCTTGGCAATTTGCTTGCAACAAAGATTTCGCTTCATTCCACTTATTCGTTTACTTGTATATGTACAATAGTTCTTTAATAGTTGTCTCTTCTCTTCTATTTCATCATAGATCGCTACCGATGGTTCAAGTAACACCTGCAATTCCTGTGCAACTGCAATCTCATGTATCCCCTTCTTCTCCAGAAGTACGAACAAGTCGTGAAGTATATGGAAATTCCCTGCATATGCTGCGGTAAATGCAACACTTTCTCCTCTTGTTCCAGCCATGTCAAGCGCATCATTCCAATCTGCATCTCGTAAACGCATATGATTATGCTCTCCAACATCATAAAAAGCTGCCAGATTTTCAACGAGGATATGTTCCATTACATTCCCTCGATATATTGTTCCTTCTTCCGTTCGTAGGAAATTGCCCTCCTTAAACTTCCAATCTTCATCCACTGCTTCTCCACGATGGATTTGCTTATCTTTAAAATATGTTGTCTCCTCTTGTAAAATTGCAAAATCACCCGTTTGTTGTATGTAGAGATTGGTGGTAAGAAGCGGCCAAAAACCATGATCCATCCACATTCGCGTTATGTTATTCCGATCTGCAAGAAATTCTCCTAGTCCCGATCCAATGATTGTTGCATTACTTCCATCAAATCGTATGCCAGAATAATTGTTAATGATTGTCTCTCTTATACTCTCCGGATCACTCAGCGTAAGTGCCAAGCAGTCTTGCCAGAGATCACGGAATCCACGTCCGCCTTTTCCGTAATCATGATGAGGCAAGAAGGAACAACCATAGATTCGTCGAAGTATTGGCTGAAAGCTTACCCATTGCATCATTTGATCAAATGATGTCTGTTTCGAATGTATCTGAATTCTCTTTTGACTTGCCCAATACTGTTGCATACGATCAAAATCTTGTTTCACAGCTACCTCGCTGCGATACTTGTTTATTGTCTCTACAATTCGTTTACGATCCGTATCTGCACCGATAAGAAGCAGAAAACTACATTCCTCATTAGGTAGTAAACGTACCTCTTCAAAACAGATTCCTCCAAGTGCCTCATAGCCTGTGATCTTTACACCACGCACTGTCTTCTCCTTCTTGGTATACAATGCTTCCGGTCTCAGAAGATCCCCGCCTTCCCCAATATATTCTTCAATTGTAGGGTAAAACCCGATCGGTTTTTTCTCATCAAGCAGACAACCTGACACATAGTAGTTCATCTCATTTCTTTGATGACCTCTCTCATCAAAGGAAAAGGTTGGTTTTACAAAGACTCCATCTTCTGTTGTTTCGATTTGATGTAGCAAGGACGTTACATGTCTATGATCACGTATGTTATCTGCTGAACGACCATAGATTGGTATGGCTGCCGTTGCCTCGAATTCGATGGCTTCTTTTCCAAGGTTACGGATCTCTACTTTCATGATTTCTACATTCTGTTCTGTAGAAACATAACTAAGAATCTGAGCCCCAATCCCCCATTCCATGGAAACTCGATACATCTTCTGATAAAGAAAACCTCCTTCTACAAGTGTCTTTTCCTTCTGAGGAGTACCTTGTTTTCCTAACTGCCCATAGGACATACCTGTAGCTGACCACAATCCCTTTCCTTTCACATTACACCAAAAGTTCCGGCTGGATTTGTTATTGTGCAAGTCTTCAATACTAACCGGTTGCAATAGGAAATGATTCTGATCCAACTTGCTGTCTCCACCAAGCATTGGGGACGTGCAACTTTTCAACCCCTGTTCATTGGCAATGGGAAAATACAATCCACTAACCATCTCTGGATCAGCCAATTGAAATCTCCCTGTCTGATCAATAAATCTACATATATCCATCTCATTTCCTCCTATATCTTCTATTCCTGTAAAAGTCAATTTTTCTTTCTTACTTCGAATGTTTCTTTCTACTTCCATTATAAAAATACTGTTACAAGATAAAAGGGTGTGAATTTTTGTTAAGGTCTATATTTTTTATACTGGTGGGATTCCTAAATCCCTGTGCCAAACTATAAACATTTAAAGTAATACAGACTATGTTGGATGGTAAGCACGGATATACGGTTTGAATACACGATAACCAGACACTACACAATGAAATAAGAAATGACAGATTCTTTCCCATCTGCTATGATAGATAATATGTTCGCAGGATCTCTTCTTAGTAAATACGAACTACATATGAATGATTAAATCTTACTTAACAACAACACTTGGAGGAAAAACATTTCAACCCACTGATTCACAACATGAAGGGATTTCGCACCTCTGTTTTTGGGTAAATGATATTGAAAAGCAACAATCGCTCTTGCAAAAGAAAGGAATACAAAGCTTTCTCCTGCATCACGGACAGAATATATATGAAGTAAATGGTGGAAAACTTTTCAAGTTACAGGCTCCAGAAGGAACAATTATTGAATTTCGAGATAAACGTGATTGTTAAGAAATGTTAAAAAGCCCTATGTGTAGGATATGTATTATTCCTATTCCTCACATAGGGCTTTTGTCTAAAACTATAATTATGTTTTACTAGTTTTACTATTCGATCGCTTTTGCTATTAATTATTTATTGGTAAGGTATTCGTCAATTCCCTTAGCAGCAGCTTTACCAGCTCCCATCGCAAGAATTACAGTAGCAGCACCTGTTACAGCATCTCCACCTGCATAAACACCTTCTTTTGAAGTCTTACCATGTTCTTCATCAGCAACGATACATCTGTATTTGTTTGTATCCAAGCCATGTGTTGTGGAAGAAATTAATGGATTAGGACTTGTACCAAGTGACATGATTACTGTATCTAATTCAAGTTCGAATTCAGAGCCTGGAACCTCAACTGGTCTTCTTCTACCAGAAGCATCTGCTTCACCAAGTTCCATCTTCACACACTTCATACCTTTCACCCAACCGTTATCATCAACAAGGATTTCTTTTGGATTCGTAAGTAGATCGAAAATGATTCCTTCTTCTTTTGCATGATGTACTTCTTCTACTCTGGCTGGAAGTTCTGCTTCACTTCTTCTGTATACGATATGAACTTCTGCTCCAAGTCTTAATGCAGTTCTTGCAGCATCCATTGCAACATTACCACCACCAACAACTGCAACTTTCTTACCACCAACAATTGGTGTATCATATGTTTCATCAAATGCTTTCATTAAATTGTTACGAGTTAAGTATTCGTTTGCAGAGAATACACCGTTGGCATTCTCACCAGCGATACCCATGAATTTAGGTAGTCCAGCACCAGAACCGATGAATACTGCATCAAATCCTTCTTCATCCATTAATTGATCTACTGTTGTGGATTTACCAATAACAACGTTCGTTTCAATCTTAACACCTAGCGCTTTCACGTTTTCAATTTCACTTTGAACAACTGTTTGTTTTGGTAGACGGAATTCTGGAATACCATAAGATAATACACCACCAGCTTCATGAAGTGCTTCGAAGATATGAACTTCGTAACCAAGCTTTGCAAGATCTCCTGCACATGTAAGTCCTGCAGGGCCAGATCCAATTACCGCTACTTTTTTACCGTTCAATGTCTCTGCAGCCTTTGGTTTGATATTGTTTTCTCTTGCCCAGTCAGCAACGAAACGTTCCAATTTACCAATTGAAACTGCATCGCCTTTGACACCACGAACACATTTTGCTTCACATTGTGATTCCTGTGGACATACACGACCACATACTGCTGGAAGTGCCGAATACATGCTGATTACATGATAGGCTTCTTCTATATTGCCTTCTTCAACCTGGCGAATAAATCCTGGAATATCAATGGATACTGGACAACCTTGTTGACATCTTGGATTTTTACACTTCAAACATCTTGTTGCTTCCATCTGTGCTTCTTCTTGGTTATATCCAAGACATACTTCTTCAAAGTTTGTAGCACGTACTTTTGGTTCTTGTTCTCTAACTGGGATTCTTGTTAACATATCCATTAGTGGTCACCTCCGCATCCGCAACCACCATTTTTATGAGTGGCTCCTTCTCTTTGTCTCAACAATGCTCTTCCTTCTTCTGTCTTATACATCTGTTGTCTCTTCATCGATTCATCGAAATCAACAAGATGTCCATCGAATTCAGGACCATCAACACATGCGAATTTAACTTCTCCACCTACAGTCAGACGGCAAGCACCACACATTCCAGTTCCATCAACCATGATTGGGTTCATACTAACGATTGTTGGTATACCCAGTTCTTTTGTTAAGATACATACGAATTTCATCATGATAACTGGTCCGATGGCAATTACTTGATCATACTGTTTTCCTTCATTATTAACCAAATCTTTAATTTTATCATTTACATTACCTTTGAAGCCATATGAGCCATCATCGGTAGCAACATACACGTTCTTTGCAACTTTCTTCATTGCATCTTCAAGAATGATCAGGTCTTTATTACGTGCACCAATGATACAATCAACATCATACCCTTGTTCGTGCATCCATTTAACCTGTGGATAAACTGGTGCAGTACCTACTCCACCTGCAACGAATAAGATTTTCTTTTTTTTCAGTACTTCTGGATCTTCGTCAATTAATTCTGATTTACAACCAAGTGGGCCAGAAAAATCTCTGAATGTATCGCCTACTTCGTAAGCAGCCATTCTTTCTGTAGACGCACCAACAACTTGGAATACAATCGTAACGGTACCCGCTTCTCTGTCATAATCACATACTGTTAATGGAATACGTTCTCCTTTTTCATCCATTTTTACAATAATGAATTGACCTGGGTAACATGATTTTGCTACTCTTGGAGCTTCAATATCCATTAGATAGATATTGTTTGCTAAAACTTCCTTTTTACGTATTGTAAACATAACTTTCCTCCATACCTATAATCTTGTCGTGACATAATTGCCCTTAATTCATAATTATAGTTTATAATTTTACAAAAATCTAGTACTTCCCTACACTTTTTCACTTTAATTCATTAATAAATACAAGGATCTATACGTAATAGAATTGAATCTATTTAAAATTGAAGCAATGCAGTTAAGGAATGATTCATCCAAAAAACAATCTTCAACGAATATGTCCTGCACCGACATAGGGTATCTATGTCAAGACTTTCCTTCTTGAAGATTGTTTTTTGCATTTCGTATTCTATACTAATTTTACTACAGACTTTGTTATCTTACGAATGAATTAGAAATCAACTTCTGTTCCGTAATAAATGCAAGTAAACAATTTTTCCATCTCAGCTGGAGTAATTGGTCTTGGATTTGAACCTGTACAAGCATCACCAACTGCATTAACAGAAATCTGAGCAATCTTTTCTTTGAACTCGTCTTCATTAATTCCAAAATCTTTTAATGTCTTTGGAATGTTTAATATTACATTATATTCATCAATCTTTGCGCATAATGCTTTAACACATTCTGCATCTGTTCCTTCAATACCAATAGAACGAGCGATGTCTGCATATCTTCCTTCTGCAACTTTTGCATTGTACTTAATTACATATGGAAGATAGATTGCATTGGCACAACCATGAGGAATGTGTCCTGTAGAGAATGCAGCTCCTGTCTTATGTGCCATAGAGTGAACAATTCCAAGTAATGCATTAGAGAATGCTTGGCCTGCAAGACATTGTGCATAATGCATCTGTTCTCTGCATTCCATATCTCCTTTATAAGATTCTGGTAAGTACTTGATAACCATCTGAATTGCTTTTATAGCAAGAGGATCAGTGAATGGTGAGTTCAAAGTTGAAACATATGCTTCAATTGCATGAGTCAACGCATCCATACCTGTATGTGCTACTAATTTTGCTGGCATTGTTTCTGCTAATTCAGGATCTACGATGGCTACATCTGGGGTTATGTTAAAATCAGCTAAAGGATACTTAATACCCTTTGCATAATCTGTTATTACTGAGAATGCTGTTACTTCTGTTGCAGTACCAGAAGTAGAAGGAATTGCTAAGAATTTTGCTTTTTGTCTTAATTCTGGGAATGAGAATGGTTGAATGATTTCTTCAAATGTTGTATTCGGATACTCATAGAATACCCACATAGCCTTTGCTGCATCTATTGGTGATCCGCCACCCATTGCAATGATCCAATCTGGTTCAAATTCTCTCATCTGTGCTGCACCTTTCATTACAGTTTCAACAGATGGGTCTGGCTCAACATTTTCAAATAGTTGTGTCTCAATTCCAGCTTCTTTTAAGTAAGATAACACTTTATCAACGAAACCAAAACGTTTCATTGAACCGCCACCTATAACAAGGATTGCTTTTTTACCTTTTAAGTTTTTCAGCTGTTCAAGAGCACCTTTTCCATAATACATATCTCTTGGTAATGTAAATCTCATCATACTGCATGTCCTCCTTAAATATTATGTAATACTATTTTGTTGTATTGTCTATATTATAACACACTTTTCAGTATATTCAATACAAATTGTGCAAAATTTAAATTGTTTTGTCGAAATAACACTTTCTTTTTATACTTTTTACATAATTTTAACATTTTATTTTCACTCTTTTTTCATATTTGTTCTAACTTTCCATTTTTCTTTGTATAATTTTTAACTAATACCCTTTAATCAGATGTAATTTAGTATTAATTTTAGTTTTTTTTATTTTTCTTGTGTAACTATATAAGAAATGTGCCAAACTTTAACTGTTTCCTCCCATCACCATCATATTCTATACATTACCCAACTAGAACCTCTAAACAGGTTATTACCAAATTTATGAATGATATATGTATACATATTCCTGTTTAAACGCAATAGGTAAAAAAAGTTGCTTACAAAAAGAGCTGTTTATGGTATAACATTTAATAGGAACTATTTGGAGTACTTCTATTGTACCGAGGCATCCTACTTTATATCTAGGAATACCCACAAAAGTAAATATGGAGGATTATTATGTATACAATACTAATTTGTGACGATGACGCAGCAATCGTCGATGCAATTGCAATATATTTGACACAAGAAAATTACCAGGTACGGAAATCTTATAATGGAAAAGAAGCGTTAGACATTATTCACAATGAGGAAGTACATCTTCTAATATTGGATATCATGATGCCAATATTAGATGGGATTCATACCATGATTACACTACGTGAAGAAGATAATCCCCTACCAATCATCTTCCTCTCCGCCAAATCAGAAGATACCGATAAGATTGTAGGGCTTAATTTAGGCGCTGATGACTATATTACCAAACCATTTAACCCTTTGGAGCTAACTGCAAGAGTAAAATCTGCTCTGCGACGCTACACGAAGTTTGGCAGCATTCCTGAAAACAAGAATATCTACCAGACCGGAGGTTTGATTATTGATGATGAAAAGAAAGAAGTATGGGTTGATAATGAACTGATCAAACTCACACCAATTGAATACAATCTTTTGAAATTACTAGTCAAAAATAAAGGGAAAGTCTTCTCCATCTCAGAAATCTATGAACAGATCTGGAATGAACCTTCCTTTGGTGTGGATAACATTGTAGCAGTGCATATCCGACATATTCGAGAAAAGATTGAGATCAATCCAAAAGACCCCAAATATCTAAAAGTAGCATGGGGTATTGGATACAAGGTTGAAGACCTGTAGTACGGAGGATTCCATGAAACGAATAAAGTATTCCCTATCAATGAAATGTTTCACTCAAATTGGGCTTGCCATATTTGGCTTTCTTCTTTTACTGTGTATCTATCATATCTTTCACTATCCAGATTACTATGGAAGCAATGATGAAAAGTTTACAGAAACGTATTATTTTGAAAAAACATTTGCCAAATATAATGAGCGTGTTGCAGCTTATGTCATGTATCGAGAGAACAATTATACAACTGCTCTGCAGTCAGGTGAGGATTTTCCTACTTCCCATATTAATGAAACCTTCTTTTTAAATGAATTGGTCAGTGACCAAGACAAATTTGATTATTACAACCAGATTCTTAATGTAAAAGATAGTAATTTTATCTATTACGTGAAGAATCTTACCACTGGTGCTGAGTATTACTCACCCAATCTTGGATCAAATAAGTATATCAGCGCCTATCGAATGCAAGATTCTACGAACAACCAGAGTACAAAAGAATCCAACGCAAGTGAGGACGTCATCCTCCAGCACAATATCTCTGATTTTCAGAAAAATATATCCAAATGCGATGCGTATCTGGTGCTCAATACCAATAGTACCATCTATAATACCAACGTAACCAAATGGGGACTTTTAGACTCTCGTACATTGGAATGGATGTCAGCCTGCGTAAAAACAGACCTGGACTCCACAGACGCTGATTCCTCATCATCAACTTCCGTATCTTCTAATAATGAAAGCAATGATTCTACTGTAGTAGATAATAGCCTAACCAATACGGACAGTAACATAAATGATGATTACGTCTTCTACACCGCTACAATTGCAGACTTCCCTTACAACGGAGATGATTTTGCACAAGCTTTTCGTAGTTTTCAGACCATGCATCGTTCCTACAAAACAGCAATCCTGTACTTGCCGATTATCTTCATCATCTTCTTAGCATTTTTGATCCTTGGTGTTCAGTTTGCAGGATATAGTCATCGTACCCAATCGTTACAACTTGTAACTTATGATAAATTAAATACTGAAACAGCCGCATTGATCATGATGGTTTCCTTTTTCATTCTGCTGAATAATGTGTTTCAATTAATCAACTCCAAGTTTTCTGATGAGTATGAATACTTGCTCCGCCTATTCGGCGTATATATTGCTACATTCCCGATCTTTATCTATAATTTCTATAGTTTCGTTCGACGAGTTAAGTGCAATACCGTTCGGAGTAATATGTTAACTATAAAAATGTTTGCTAAATTTTCTCGCTGGACTGTTCGTTACTTCTCTCATAAAGAACTAACGTATCATGCCACTTATGTTTGGATTACATTTTTTATATTGACTTCAATTACCGCCTTTTTATTTAAGATTCCAGGATTTACTTTACTAAGCTTTCTACTTCTCATCATCCTGTTTCTTGTTTTTGGTAAATACTTAATGCGGGCGGTCACTTCCTTAAGCTATCTGATTGAGGAGACCAGAAAGATCAGTGATGGAGATCTGACACACAAGATTAATGAGAATGAAGTTATGCCAAGTATGCGTGTTCTAAGTCGTTCCATCAATAACATTAGTAATGGATTATCTACTGCCGTAGATGAAAAACTGAAAAGTGAACGTTTTAAGACGGAACTGATCACCAATGTTTCCCACGATATTAAAACACCGTTAACCTCCATTATTAATTATGTTGATCTACTAAAAAAAGAGGAACTGAACAATGATACAGCAAATCAATACATTGAGGTACTAGATTCCAAATCCCAGCGATTAAAGACCTTGATTGAAGACCTCGTAGAGGCATCGAAAGCTTCTAGTGGCTCAATCACCCTTCATATGCAGAAATTAAATTTTGTGGAATTGATCAAACAAACCATCGGGGAATTCGAAGACCGATTGGCAGGAAGTAATCTAGAAATTGATCTCTCCGATGTAGAAACCCCACTCTACATCTATGCAGATGGTCGTAGTACTTTCCGAATCCTTGAAAATGTATTTTCCAATGTAAATAAATACGCGTTAAAAGGAACCCGTGTTTATGTTGATTTAGAAGCAACCGATGAACAAGTTAGTGTATCCGTTAAGAACATCTCTGCAACCAAGCTTAATATAACAGCTGATGAGTTAATGGAACGTTTTGTTCGCGGCGATACCTCCCGTAACACGGAAGGAACCGGCTTAGGTTTGTCAATTGCACAGAGCCTGGCAAGTTTGCAAAATGGTACCTTTACGATTGTACTTGATGGAGACCTTTTCAAGGCCATTGTTAGTTTTCCGCGAATCTACTAATAAGATTCTTTGCTCCGAGTAAAAAAAATCTTCAATGAAGTTACATTCACCAAGAGCTCGATTGTCTACATGGTGATCTTCCTTCATTGAAGATTTTTTCGTTTTCATTTAATGATTCTTAATCAAACATCGATTTTTCATATCCATCAATAGTCGATAAATAATTGTTCTTAAAGCGTCGATCCTTACTTACATCTGTTCCGAACCAATCTGGTGGAGTAAAACGTTCTGCTGTTTCTTCATCAGGAAACTCCACTTCTACAAAATATAATCCCGCAAGTTGCCCTTTGAATAGGTCCAACTCAGCAGTTAACCCCTCACCAAGAGGAATACAATATCTTGTCTTCGTAATCAATTGTCCATCTACTTTTGTACGTAGATGTTCATATCCTTCCTGTCCTAACATAACTTCAATTTCATTGGCGATACACAGGTTTTTATCTCGCTTATCTTCTAGTCCGAATTTGGATTTATACGTAAGAATATAATCCTCATTGCTACGACGAATTCGAACAATTGGATTGGTACACAAATATCCTTGTTCCAGTTCCTTTTTTTCGTACTGTTCCAAATCACTTGGTAATTGTTTTACTCGATACTTTTTTTCAATTTCCATAGTTCCTCTTTTCATGTGTGACGCCTAGTATAAGCGACATTAATACTTTACTGGTTCATGCAGAAAGGTATTTGCTGACGATAATACTAATCCTTAAACACAAGTAATTTACTGAAATAATAATTAATGATCACTACAACTACGTTCATAATGCCTTTGATCAGCATATTATTAACGCAAAGAAGATCCACAAACACAAACATCGCTGCTTCTTCTACCAAGAAAGAGATAAATCGAGCTGTAAAAAATTTCCCCAATTGTACAATTTCCCCTATGAAACTTTTCTTCGCAGGTTTAAAAACATATTTTGCATTAGCAAAATATGCGAACACCATTGCAACGATCCATGCAAATGCATTCGAAACCAAATTCTGAATTCCACATATATTGCAGAACCAATAATAGGAAGCCAGATTCACGCATGTCGTTAATGTCCCTACAATGATGTAAGCGATTGTTTCCTTCTGCATTAGAATTCCACAAAACCGCTGAAATTTTTCCTGTAAAAGATTACGTTTTTCTTTCCAATCATTGGTTACGTTCATTTCTTGACTGTATTTCATAAGCCCTTCCTTATTCAATCATTTTCGAATGTCCTTATACAAAACACATTTTATATCAGGTTCATTCGAGTATCCACAAATCTTGAAGTTACTTCTACAAGATTTATTCACTCGTATCCTCAATAAGCTAACCCAATTTTATCATAGTTGTATCTGAAATCCAAGTGTGCAAACTTTAACATTTTCTTAATGATTCATTAGAAAACTTCGTGAAATTAACTAATTTTCTAAATTTTTCTTCTACGACTTCGATCGAGCCGAGATTGTCTTAATGCTTCCTTTTGTTCCCGCATCTTTGACTCTTTTTGTAATTTCACATAGTTTTTAAATCGTTTTTCACTTAATGTCCCCTCCTCTAATGCTACTCTTACAGCACATCCTGGTTCATTTCCATGGGTACAATCATGAAATCTACATTGTTCCACTAATTCTTCCACGTCAGCAAAAGATTCTTTTAATCCTTCTTTGACCTCCCACATTCCTAATTCACGCATTCCTGGCGTATCAATAATCATGGCACCATTTTTCAACTCAATCATCTGACGATGAGTGGTGGTATGATATCCTTTGCTGTCCTCTTCCCGGATTCCATTGGTATTCATGATTTCTTCCCCTGCCAAGGCATTTACTAAAGTCGATTTACCAATACCTGAAGATCCAAGAAACACAATGGTTTTCCCAATACACACAAAGCGTTTCAAATCTTCCATACCTTGATTCTTTAGAGCACTGATGGCGACCACTTCTACACCTGGTGCTACTAAACTTGCCTGACTAATGTACTTCCACACATCTTCCACCAAATCTGCTTTGGTTAATACAACTACAGGTGTTGCACCACTTTGCCATGCAGCGGTTACATATCGTTCAATCCTTCCCGTGCTAAAATTATGATTTAAGGATACCATGATAAATACATAATCAAAGTTCGTTGCAATCAACTGCTCTGTCTGATGGGTAGATGGATCAAGTCTTGAGAAATAGGATCTCCGTGGTAATACGGTGTAGATTACCGAATCCCCCTGTGGATTATACTGAATCATTACATAATCGCCTACTGCAGGATACTGTGGATTATTCTCTCCATTATAGAATACGGAGCCTTTCAATTTTGCTCCACTTTCCCCGAACTCACTTAATATAAGGTATCTTTCCCGATGAACTTGGGTTACTCTTGCTGGTATTAATTTTTCCTGAATCCGTTCCTCTTTCAAGTAACGCATTGCTTCTTCTTTGTCTTCTTTACGAAAACCATATTGAAAATTCATGATTGCATTTGTTGTTTCATTTATTGTTATTGTACTCATCATTCGTTCACACTCTTTCCTATTTATGATTTGATTTTCTTGTAATTTTTCGTTTTGGTGTATATCTGGATTCTCTAGAAATTCTGTCATTATTCTGTCTCCCCTTTTTCCTGTTCTACTTACTACGTTTCCTCCTTTTGATTCACATAATTTACTTGATCCGTATTCTCTTTTAGATTCACTTACTTCACTTAATTCGTTTTCTTTGTTTGTTTTGCTTTTTAATTTATTTAATTCGTTTCCATCGTTCACCCCGACTATTTTTGTTATACCAATGTTTCGATTCCTTATGAAAATCTGCTTAAATCTCGTTCTCATTTAAGTATGCTTCTCCCCTCTTGTCATTTTTTTATTATACTTTTTTCCCTTAATTCTTACCGATTTAATACAGCAATAATGCCTTTTTTCTCAATACGATGCCTAAAAAAGAGTACAAAAAAAACACGCCTTATTAACGTGTTTTTCAATATTCAAAAAAGCTTTGCTCCAACACAAATTGAAACAAGCTTCCTTCACTTTTTATTGACACGAAAAAGGATTCTCATCGATACATACGTATCGAGTCTATATGCAATTATTTGCTGCTCACCATTCTATTCTTTCTCATCAAATTCATCATAATTACATATCTCCTTTCGTTCTTATGTACGATGATACATGTTCTTTTCGATACTGTATCTCCTACATTCTTATACAATCCTATTAACATAAATTATAGTAATAAGATTTCTATCATTACTTTTACTAAGCTATTTTACCATATTGGTAGCAATTGTCAAGCATTTTAAACCATTTTTTTCTATAGCAATTAATCACGATACCCTTTGTACCGCATGTTCCCATAATTATCGGTACTCCTTCCATGCATTAAATCTTTCCGTTGCATCTTCTTGATCTGTTCAAAGGTACATTCTTTGCAATAGGAACCTGATTTGATTGCTTTTCCACAGATTGTGCATTTCCTATATGGTGACACTTCTTCATGCTTTTCTTCTTGCTTTTCTTCTTGCTCCGTTTTAACCGGTTCATCTGTATCCTGTGTCATCGTCATAAATGACCGAAATACTTCATTCTTATTCTCTATCGGTTGTACACCAAATCGTTCATTTTGAACAGCCTCTTTCTTCTTCACCTCTCGTTCTCGTTCTCTCTCAAAGAATACGCGATTCCGTATTCCTTCTTTTCTCGCTAGATAATAGGCTTCTCTTTCTTCTTGTGTAAATGGAATCTCATAGTAAATGTCTGGATCTTTGTCCAAAACTACCACATGCGTACAACACAATAAACATTCATATCTTCCACTTCCATGATATTCTAATATATTTCGACAACTTGGGCAGTATTTCATTCCACCCTCATCGAACTGTTCTCCCATATATGTCATCCTCCCTGATCTACAATTTTCCTCGTTTGTGTGTTCAATCTGACCATTTGACCCTTGCATCATATTGTACCACAATTTAAAATGTAATCCAATAGTCCTATTTCAATCTCCTTCTCTGATTTTCACTACGAAACACCTCCAATTATTACACGTTGAAAACATAGTAATTTCTGTAGTTGAAAATAATTCTTGTTCTTACAAGAAAACATTTGTCGTTTTATTATCAAAAGAATGTCTATAGTAACTTGTAAAGCGAGAAGCTACTTTGTAAGACGAAATGCAATGTTTATGTAGCATAAAAACTGCCACCAAATTTAAATCTGGTGGCAGAAAGATTTATTAGGTGTTTTCCTATCTATAAACTTAGATTTTAAATAATTTAATACGATCATGAATGGCAGCCGCACTAACATTCAATTTACTTGCTGTATCTTTTAATAATTCCGTGTTTTCGGAAATCACTTTCGATTGACCGTAAACACTTTCCGAAGTAGCAAGAATCTCCTCCGTTCCTGCGGATTGTTCCTGCGTAATTGCAGCCATATTTGTAGCTACTTTATCCACTTCTTGCATTTTACGTGTTACAACCTCTATTTTAGCATTCGTATCATTTACTTTTTTGTATATATTCATAAAGGTATCTAATGTATGATTTACCAATTCTCTACTCTGTGAGATATCCTCTACCGATTCCTCCGTTATTATAACAACATCCTGTACTTGATTTGTCACTCTTGAGATTAATTCCTCGATCTTTTTTACCGCACTTTCACATGCATTTGCAAGACTTCCTATCTCGCTAGCAACAACCGCAAATCCTTTTCCTGCTTCACCTGCTCTTGCTGCTTCTATGCTTGCATTGAGTGCTAATAAATTAGTCTGAGAAGCAACTTCCCCAATCATTGCTGTAATGCTATTAATTTCTTTTGAGGATTCTCCAACTTCTTTTACTACTCGATCTAGATTCTTCATTGTTTCATCAATGGTATCCATCTTTACAGTTACTTGATTAATTGCATTTTTCCCACTATTTGTAGCGCTAACTGTCTCTTGAATCATATCCATCGCACTAGAACTTTCTATGTTCACTTCTGATACTGTATTCGCTAAAGCGGTTGCATCGTTTGCAATTTCTTCTACTGATCGAGCTAATTCCTCAACAATAACATTTAATTGTTTCATTGCTTCCGTCTCTGAACTTACAGACAAATTAATTTCATTTGAAACATTTTCACTAGATTTTGATTCATCATTTAGCACATAAGTAACTTGTTTCAATTCCTTAATGGTTTTTTGCATCATTTCGATAAAGGAAGATAAAGCTTTTGTCATGACCGTTATTTCATCATTCCCCTTTGCATCGGGGACAACCGTAAAGTTTCCTTGGGTAATTTCCGTAATGATGTTCGTTAAGCCATTCAATGGTGTTGTAATAACTTTTACCTGTAACGACACGAGTACAACCGTTATTAAAATAAAGACTACTACTATACTAATTAAGATAGCTACCATGGTATATAATTCTTTAAATAACACTCTTTTTTGTGCACAGGTTGCAAGCACCCAATTGGTACCTTTAACAGCAGTAAGTTTGATAAGATAAGGAGTTCCATTGTCAGATAACTCCATCACCTCCTCAACATTATCTCTTTTATCAAAAAGGCTTTGAAGAAATGAATCATTTAATTCCTTCACTTCTTTACCAACAAATTCTGGGTTCTTATGAGCTACAACAAAACCTGTTTGCTTATCGATAAGGACCCCATATCCCTCACCCATTACATCAAGATTAGTCACCTGCTTAAGTATATCTTCTAATACGATATCCGTTGATAGTACTGTATTATCATCTAATTTAGCTGATGCACTGACCATATTCGCATACATATTATCTCCATAAGTTCCATAATAAGGTGAACCAAATGTCATCGTGTCATACTTTTTCCCCTCAAGAAACCAGGTTCTTTCCTTAACAATATAGTTGTCATCTGGTTCAAATCCTGTTGGATCATAATATTGCCCGTCTTCCGTACCAACATACATTCCTAGTGGAATATTCTTATCCATATCTAAGGTAACCTTTTTTAGATATTCTAACATTTCTTTTTTATTGTTATATAAATCTGTATTTTTTAAAGAGGAATAAACAGTATTAACTTCATTTAATATACCATTAACCCATCCCTCAATAGAATGATTATATGAATCCGCTTGCGCATTAATCTGTTCTTCGTTTCTTGATTGAATTATTGTTCTAAGTGAATAAAGACCTAATCCACCTAAAACAGCCATCATAATTGTAACTAAAATTCCTACTTTAATTGACAATTTTCTGCGAATCGTTGATCTTTTATTTTTGTACATAAAATTACTCCTTTTCTATGTAGTTTATCCTTATGAAATATATAGGCATTATATCTTTAATAATATAGAGTGTCAACTACAAATGTAGAATAGAATTACAATTAATCCTGTATTTTTCAAAAATGAGGTGCGTACAAATACCTACACCTACATTGCACATCTGAAGTTTTCCAGCCGAAGATCAGTTTTAGTTTTTCCTCACAACTCCATATAAAATTCATATATTAATACATAAAGAAGCATTCCATGAGGGGGTAATCATGAAAGAAACGCAACGTATCGTATTCTTAGGTGGAGATTTGCGTCAAAGTTATATGGTTCAAAAATTAGTTGCAAATGGCTATCTTGTTGCAACATATGGACTTGATATTGAAGAACAATATGACTTGATCTACAGAGCTTCTTCCTTAAAATCTGCACTAAATTTCGGAAATATCATTGTATGTCCAGTACCAATCTCTCACGATAAGGAGCACATAACCAGTGAACAGGACTACGCTGATCTGACGGTAGCAAATCTAATCAAAAATCTCAATTCAAACCATATCTTCTTTGGTGGTGTTGTTCTACCTTGCATCAGAGAAGCCTGTAAAGAAAAAAATATTCCGTGCTACGACCTAATGGATTTGGAAACAGTGAGTATAAAAAACGCTATTGCAACAGCAGAAGGTACCATTGCAGAAGCTATTCGACAAAGTACCGTTAATCTTCATGGTAGTTCCTGCCTTGTATTAGGGTACGGACGATGTGCGAAAGTCCTAGCCGATAAGCTCAAAGGATTACATGCACATACTACGGTTTGTGCCCGAAGTGAAGAATCGCTTGCATATGCGGATTCCCTTGGTTTTCAAACACTTCCATTAAAAGATCTATCCAGTTCCATTCATTCGTATACATTTATATTCAATACGATTCCAGAACAAATTCTTAAGGAACCGTTGATTAAATTGCTTAATAAGAACACAATCATAATCGATATTGCCTCCAAACCAGGTGGCACTAACTTTGATGCTTGTAAACAATACGGAATTCGTGCTTCCCTTTGCCTTGGTCTACCAGGAAAATATGCTCCAGAGACATCTGCTGATATACTGAATTCCATTGTTCTATCAATTACAAACCATACGTGCTAGCTGTAATGAATGAATAGATGCCCCCCCTCATCAATCCGCCTGTTATCTAGAAAAGAAAGAAGTGATTCTATGACGTTATCCGGTCTTTCAATCGGTGTTGCATTTACCGGTTCCTTCTGTACCAATGCTCGTATCCTAACTGCAGTAAAAGAAATTGTCGCTGCCAATGGGACAGTAAAGCCAATCTTCTCCTATAATGCCCAGACGATCGACTGCCGATTTGGCAAAGCTGCTGATTATATGAAACAGATTACAGAAATCACCGGTAATGAACCGATTCTTACGATAGAAGATGCCGAGCCACTTGGTCCAAAGAACATGATTGACATCCTTGTAATTGCTCCCTGCACAGGAAATACCTTAGCGAAATTCTGCAACGGAATAACGGATACGCCTGTACTAATGGCAGCCAAGGGACATATTCGTAACGGGAAACCTCTTGTAATCTCCCTCTCTACCAACGATGCCCTTGGAATGAATTTTAAGAATATTGGCAGTCTGTTGAATACGAAGAACATTTATTTTGTACCATTTGGGCAAGATGATTGGGTGAAAAAGCCGAACTCCATGATTGCTCATACGGATTTGATTGTTCCAACCATCGAGATGGCATTGGAAGGGAAGCAACTTCAACCAGTGATTCGCTCTCCTTTCTGATTTCACCGCTTAAGTACATTCTCATCTACACAAAAAAACTTTCATGATCAAATACATTTTTATGCTGTGATTATATAAAAAAGCCGGATTATATAGATGATTCCTCTCCATATAATCTCGGCATACATATCTCCATAATTATTCCGTTTTTATTGTCACATAGAATTCTGTACCTTCTCCACGCCTGCTGTTACAGGTGATGGTTCCT
This sequence comes from Anaerosporobacter faecicola, assembly GCF_012070565.1. Lineage (GTDB taxonomy): Bacteria > Bacillota > Clostridia > Lachnospirales > Lachnospiraceae > Anaerosporobacter > Anaerosporobacter faecicola. The sequence continues at coordinate 18,282 of NZ_JAAQRO010000049.1, read as the reverse complement.
CCATGCTGCTCTACGATGTATTTGCAGATGGACAATCCTAATCCACACCCTGGAACGCTCATATTACGAGATTTTTCTCCGCGAAAGAAGCGGTTGAATACATAAGGAATATCTTCCATACGGATTCCACTTCCATTGTCCTGCACCATAATTCCTATGGATTTTTCCCCTGCATCATACCAACAACGCAGATGAATCCTTCCAACTTCTTTATCCATGTATTTCATTGCATTTTCCACAAGATTATACAAAACTTGTGTAATTCTTCTCTCATCCATATTAACAAGAACGTCTTCTTTCATATTCTCATAGGTAAAGGAAATACCCTGTTTTCGTACATAGGGTTCCATCTCTTCCAGCGTTCGTTTCAGGTATAATCGCATATAAACTTCTTCCTTGTAAATCTTCAATTCATTCAGCTCTGCATTGGAATGGTCTAACAAATCACTGATCATTTGTGACAAAATTTCACTCTTTCTCACGATTACTTCTGCATAATTTCTTTGTTTCTCTGGATTCTTCGCCAAACCATCTCGGATTCCTTCACTATATGCTTTAATGGTCGAGATTGGTGTTTTCAGATCATGTGAGATACAGGAAATCAACTCTTTTTGGGATTGTTTTAACTTCTCTTCCCTCTCCTGTCGGTCTTTTAGTTCGTCACGCATTAATTCAAATACATAAACGAGCTGATCAACCTCATCTCCTTGCCAATCCCCACTATGCATCTTCAATACCTGCCTATCATAGTTTCCTTCGATGATAGCATGTGCAGATTCACTGATCAGATTAATCGGTTTGCGGATTTTCACTACAAAATAATAGATACCATATACAAGGAACAAGAGCAACACCCCTGTTGCAAAGGCAAATGGTTTGATGATTTGCCATGCCCGCTGTCCTCTCGTGCTTTTCCATACGTCGCTTGTCTTTAGAAAATAAATGACATACCCTGTTGTTGTCTGCTCTTCCATTAAAGGAAATGTTACTTTGGTTATTTCCTGATGCTGTGAAGCAAAAGAGGCATCATACATCAGTACTTCTTGTAGATTCACCTGTTCTCCAAGTGCATAATAGGTATTGTCCCATACCTCTGTTACCTTTCCTTGTAGATTCAAGATACAGTATGGCGTATCTGCTTTTCCCTCACTCTGCTTCTCTTTACGAGCATTCTCTGTTCCTTCTTCCCTCTTGATTCGTTCTTGGTACTGTTCATTTACTAGGATTCGCGCATTATTATAAAAACGTTCATAATCTTGTTTTGTATATCGACGATAGGATATGGTAAATGCTCCAACATAGACAAGAACGATTATGATACAACCAAGGAGAAAACGAATTAAACTGCTTTTTCTGATATGATATGATTTTTCTTTCATAGTTGAAGCCTCCCCTTAAGCAACGAATTTGTATCCGACTCCCCATACCGTCTTAATGTAATCTGCTTCAAATTGTTCTAATTTTCTACGTAAACGCTTTATGTACACTGCAACACTGCTCAAATCCCCATATTCATTGGAACCCCAAATTTGTTCGTAAATCTGTTCTTTTGAAAAAACCTGACCTGGGTGACTTGCAAAGAAATAAAGCACCTCAAATTCCTTGGTTGTCAGATCGAGAGACTGTTCTCCAAAAGATGCTTCGTAACAATCTTTCTTCAACTTAAGATTTCCAATACATAATGTCTCTTTTTTCGCTGGATCCTGTTTCTCCTGTTTTGCTGTATAACGACGAATATGGGCTTTTACACGGGCAATCAGTTCCGATGCTCCAAATGGTTTGGTTACATAATCATCCGCACCAATTCCAAGGGAAATTACTTTATCCATCTCCCCGTTCTTTGCGGATAAGATCAAAATTGGCACATCGGATACCTCACGAATTCGTTTGCAAACTTCAATTCCATCCATCTTCGGTAACATAATATCCAAAATTACCATATCTGGTTTCTTATCCAGAAACATACGTAATCCACTTTCTCCATCGTAGGCAAGCTCACTAAAGAACCCTTCCACCTCTAAGTAATCCCCTAAAATTTGTGCCAATTCTTTTTCATCTTCTATGATCAAAACCATTCGATTTTCCATGAAAATTCTCCTTTTCTCCCCTGTACATCATATGCAGACTTTTTGACCTTTGCATTCATAATGTTTCCTCTATAAGCAATATTACTATAGACCGAAAACCATGTCAATTTTACGGTTAGAATTATACTATTTTACTCCCACTTTCTAGAACATTTATGGTATAATAATGTCGTTTGAATTAGAATTTTGAAAGAAGGGTCACCAAAGAAAATGAAAATAGGAGTATTCGATTCAGGGTTTGGTGGTTTGTCCGTCTTACATAATGCACGGAAGAGACTTCCCAATGCTGATTTTATCTATTATGCCGACAAAGAACATGTTCCCTATGGAGAAAAGGAACCGGAACAAGTGAAGGCTTTCATCACCGATATTTTTTCATTCTTACAGGAGAAAGAGGTTGATGCGATTGTAATTGCTTGTAATACCGCTACTAGTCTCTTGGATAAAGAATATCGTAAAAGTTTTGGAATTCCAATCGTTGGTATGGAACCCGCTGTTAAAAAAGCAATTGATTTATACGAAGATGAAAAAAAACAGATTTTAGTTGCTGCCACACCAATTACCATTCATGGAGACAAATTACAGAAATTAGTCACGCAGGTGGATGCAGAAGGCGAAACAGAATTGCTTGCCCTACCAGGTCTTGTAACCTTTGCAGAGCAGGGAATCTTTCAGTCACCAGCGGTTCTTTCTTACCTACAGACCGCATTACAAGAATATGATCTTACTGCAGTGGGCACCATCGTTTTGGGATGCACACATTTTAATTACTTTAAAGAAGCTTTTCAACAGATTTTCTCACATCCTGTACATTTTGTAGACGGGAATACGGGTACCATCAATCAGTTGATTCATCTTCTTCCTTGCTCGTCTGATCCTACCCATCTAGGAACAGTGGACTACTATTTTTCTGGAAGACCAGTAACCTCACAAGAGATGTTACAGATTGAAGCTTGCATGAAGCAGCTTGACTTTGTCTATACAATTGAATAACAACGGTTCATTCGTTGTTCGTATTAAGAAGTTCACTCTTTGCACTTACAATTTCTAACACATAGATTACGATTGTTGTATGAAGTTTGAACAAAAAACAACCTCTCAATAGGTACGATAGCATATACATAATCCTGTAGGATTACTACGTTTACCTATAGAGAGGTTGTTTTATATATAATAGTTTTTGGCTAACAAGAAAATTACGTACGAATTACTATTTCCAAGACTTGCAGTAATCTTTTACACCTAAACGGTTTGCTTAAACTGGCTATTGTACAGCTGTGCATAGAAACCATTTTTTTGCAACAATTCTTCATGATTTCCTTGTTCAATGATATGTCCACGATCCATTACAAGGATGCGATCGGCATCTTTGATGGTAGATAACCGATGGGCAATGATAAAGCTTGTTCTTCCTTCCATCAACTTCTTGAATGCCTTCTGAATTCGAATCTCTGTACGGGTATCGATATTACTTGTTGCTTCATCAAGAATTAGCATTGGCGGTTTCGTTAACATAATTCTTGCAATACATAGAAGTTGTTTCTGTCCTTGGGAGATATTATCTCCTTCTTCAGAGATGACCGTATCGTATCCATTGGGTAAACGCTTGATAAAGCTATGGGCATGCGCACCTTTTGCTGCTGCAATGATTTCCTCCATGGTTGCATCTTCTTTTCCATATGCGATGTTCTCACGTACGGTTCCATGGAATAACCAAGTTTCCTGCAATACCATACCATATTTGCTTCGTAATTCTTTTCTGCTCATATCTTTAATATTACGACCATCTACCTGAATGCTTCCTCCATCTACATCGTAGAAACGCATCAAGAGATTAATGATCGTCGTTTTTCCACACCCTGTAGGTCCAACGATTGCAATCCGTTGTCCTGGTTCCACTGCCAGATTCCATTCATCAATCAATGGAACTTCTTTGTTATAACGGAAGGATACATCTTGAAGATTGATCTTTCCAAGTGTTGCTTTTGCTGTTACTTCCTCTTCTATATCTTCTTCTATTTCTTGATCCAATAAGGCGAATACTCTTCTTGCAGATGCAAATGCGGATTGTAATTCTGCAATAACACCAGAGATTTCGTTAAATGGTTTCGTATACTGGTTTGCATAGGACAAAAAGCAAGTCAACTGTCCTACTGAAAATGCTCCTCCAATAACGGAAACTGCTCCACTGATGGTCACTACCGCGTAGACAAGTCCATTAACGAATCTTGTACATGGATTGGTTAGAGAAGAGTAAAACTGTGCCATAACACCACAATCGTATAACCGTTTATTAATTTCTTCAAAATGCTCTTGGGCACGATCTTCATAATGAAAAGCAGAGACTACTTTTTGGTTTCCAATTACTTCTTCAATATAACCACCGATTTCTCCACGAATAGCCGACTGTTCTTTAAATTTGTTATACGTACGTTTTGAGATAAAGGAAGCCACTACCATGGACAATGGTGTCATGATGATTACAATCAAGCCAATCTTAACATTAACCACTAGCATAATCACTAAGGTTCCAACAATCGTCAGTACACCAGTGAATAATTGGGCAAATCCTTGCAATAGCCCATCGGATATCTGATCAATATCATTAATCATCGTATTCATGATATTCCCATGCGAATTCTGATCAATAAACCGCAAAGGAACCTGCGTTAGTTTATTAAAAGTTGCCATACGAAGATCTCGTACAGAAAAGAATGTAATCTTGTTGGTACAATACGTCATGATCCATTGGAAGATTGCACTGATTCCAATGGTAAAAATCATGACAAGCAGAATCTGTTTCATTCCGTTAAAATCAACATTTCCTTTTCCAATAATCTTATCAATAGCACGACCAATCAATACAGGAACAAGTAGACTTACAACCACACTTATAAATGCACTAACAAATGCTAAGATGAGGTAACCACGATATGGTTTTGCATATTGCAAGATTCGCTTTAAAACAGCCATCTGGTCATCTTGTTTTTCCTGATTCTTTCCCATTGTTTTTGCCATTATCGTTGCACCTCCTCTTCACTTAACTGTGATAAGCAGATTTCTCTATAAACTTCACAGCTTTCAAACAATTCTTTATGTGTGCCGATTCCTTCCACAACTCCATCATCTAACACGATAATCTGGTCTGCATACTTAATGGCATTGGCTCTTTGAGATACGATAAATACGGTCATACCTTTACAATTCTCATGAATGGCCGTACGAAGTTTTGCGTCCGTAGCAAAATCCAGCGCACTTGCACTATCATCTAAGATCAGAACTTCCGGATTTCCTACCAGTGCTCTCGCAATGGTCAATCTCTGTTTCTGTCCTCCTGACAGGTTCTTTCCACCCTGTGCTACTACCGTATCAAAGCCCTCCTGCTTACTTTGAATGAACTCCTCTGCTTGGGCAATTCTAACTGCCTTTTGAATTTCGTCCATTGTAGCATCTTCTTTTGCAAAACGTAAATTCTCAAGGATTGTTCCACTAAACAGCGCTGCTTTTTGAGGTACAATACCAAACTGTTTTCTCAAAGCTTCAAAAGAGTATTCTCGCACATCTACTCCGTCAACCAAAATCGTCCCTTGCGTGGCTTCATAAAAACGAGGCATAAGATTAACCAATGTCGTTTTCCCTGAACCCGTACCACCTATAATACCGATGGTTTGACCTCGCTCAATTGTTGCGTTTAGATGCTCTAACGAATATTCTTCATTTCCAAGATAAGAAAAGGAAACATCACGAAATTCAATCTTCGGTGTTTGCGCTTTCTGCTGCTCTTTTGGTAATTTATCTTTTGTTCCTTCCATGATGGACGTCTTTGTCTGAAAGATTTCATTGATTCTTGCTGCACTTGCACTACCTTTTGTAAATATTACAACCAAGTTAGCAACTACAACTAATGCAAGAGAAATCTGCGTCATATAATTAACAAATGCTATGATTTCCCCTTGTGTTAAGATTCCATGGTCTACACGAATTCCACCAAACCAAATGATGATGATGATGGCTACATTTAAGATTGTAAAGGTTGCTGGATTAAGGATTGCTGATAATTTACCAACACGTACTGCCACATCCGCTACCTCATCATTGGCTTCATCGAAACGTTTCTGTTCCTGTTCTTTTTTAGAGAATGCACGAATGACTCTCGCACCTGATAAGTTCTCACGTGTAATTAAGGAAACGCGGTCAAGCTTTGACTGTCTTACCTTATAAAATGGAACGGAACGGCTCATAATCCAGTATAGAACTCCTGCTACCAATGGAGCTACTACTAAGAAAATCAAGCCAAGCTTTAAATCAATAAACAATGCCATGACAGCAGATCCAATAATCAAGAATGGTGCACGAATAACTAAACGAATCAACATTGCAACAACTACCTGCATTTGATTTACGTCATTGGTTATCCTCGTAATCAGCGAATTGGTACCTAATTCATCAATCTCTTTATAGGATAGGTGATTAATATGGGAAAATAGGTCATTTCTTAATTTGGTACCAACGCCCTGCGAGGCCCGTGCTGCACTATATTGACAGATCAGGGCGAAACACAAACCCAGAACACCAAGTAAGATCATCACACCTCCCATCTTTAGAACATATGCTTTATCCCCATTGGCGACACCATGATCAATGATATCTGCTATTACTAGTGGGATGATCAATTCAAAAATTGCTTCCAGTAACTTAAAGAATGGTCCAATGATCAGTTGTTTCTTAAAATCCTTTAAGTAACGTACCAGCTTTTTCATACTTCCTTGTACTCCTTCCTCGTTCAATGTATAATGATGCAAGAATATTGACGCATAAAATGCGATACGATCCATAGGCATCATATGGTCAAGACATTGTTTGACCACAATTCATATGTATTTGACTTTTTACTCACACCTTACTATAATAACATACAAAAAACTATATGAAAAATATCTATTTAGTATGTAATTCATATCAAAAGGATATGTCTTAGAAAGTAGGTAACGTCTCATGAACATCAAACAATTACAGTATTTTCTTATGGTTGCAGAAGCAGGTAGCATAACTGCTGCAGCCAAACGATTACATATCTCCCAACCCCCTCTTAGTAACCAGATGCACCTATTGGAAGAGGAGCTTGGAACGCAACTCTTTGAGCGTGGTTCAAGAAAAATCACCTTAACCTATGCCGGTGAAATTCTGTATAATCGTGCACAGACCATTGTTGATCTATCCAGTGCGGCTATAAGAGAAATCACCGATCTAGGTTCTGGCTTACAAGGGACCATTCATCTTGGTACCATCTCTTCTTGTGGTGTTGTTCTATTAGACCAGTATCTCAAACAGTTTCATGATCAATATCCAGGCGTTAGTTTTGAACTTTACGAAGGAAATACCTTTCAACTTCTGGAAAAACTAAAATCCGGTTCCATCGAAATTGCCATTGTACGAACTCCATTTCATGAAGAAGGTTTCTCTTGTATCTACTTAGAAGAAGAACCTATGGTGGCAGTAGGTTCAACAGAATATCTAGGTCATCTTCTAACCGATACCATTACCTTAGAGCAGTTAACCGACGTCCCTTTGATCTATTATCGTCGTTTTGAAAATTTACTGATGAACTCTTTTAAAACAATCGGAAAAGTACCCAAAGTTTATTGTAAAAATGATGATGCCAGAACCTCCTTAATGTGGGCACAAGCTGGTCTAGGCGTTGCAATTACCCCTCGATCCATAACACCTGCAATTCCTGGTAATCATCTCATCTACAAAATCATTGATGTCCCTGCCCTATACACAAAAATCGCCGCCATCTATCGAAAAGACCTCTATCTCTCCAATATTGGGCAGCGATTCATTAAAATGTTCGATACAAACACAGATTATTAATTAACAATCCATAGATTGAGTCGATCCTCACTATATGCAATCGAATAACCATTGCTCTGAAAATATTGTTCCAATTCCTGATACATCTCCTCATATCTGCCTTCGCAGGCACAGTTACCTAATGGTTCGATCCACATGGACTGCCTGCCACAGGCATCTCGGAGATGAATCTTAAAATGTAAACCTTTCTCATCCAGTAGACGATTCAGTTCCATGATTTCCTGAAATCCGATAATCTTCACTTGAACTCCTCCCTTCTGTAGGTGAATGACTTCAAAAATCCAATCTTACATACTACTCGATTTAAGATAACAGCTTTTCATATTCTTGTTTAGTCAACTCCCGATACGTTCCTGGTTTCAGTGTTTCATCTAAGACAAGCGTTCCAATCTGAACTCGTTTCAAATAGATCACATAACACCCCATCTCTTTAAGCATTCTCTTTACTTGATGCCTTCGTCCTTCGGTTATGCTTATATAACCTGCTGTTACAAGCTGTGTTTCTCGTTTCGTTCCAAGTTTTGAAAAATCATACGTTCCTACCGGAATCTGATTCTTCCATTCCTCATATGTTCCTGCATGAAGGATTTCAATCTGTGCAGGGCTAGTCATTGGTTGACCATTAAGCGAGACTCCTTCTTGTAATTTGACAATCTGCGCTTCTCCTAATGTTCCCAACACCCAGAAGAAATATTTCTTAGAGACATGATGATCTGGATGCATCAGTTGTTGATTGAATTCTCCATCATTGGTAAACAGCAACAACCCTTCTGTGTCTTTGTCCAATCTGCCAATTGGGAACAACCCTTTTGCTTCCTCTTCGGGAAAATAAGCAAAAACCGTTTTATGCATTTCGTCTGTCTTGGCAGTAATGCACCCTGAAGGTTTATGAAACATAAGATATCTTCTTCCCTCATGCTTCACGATTCTTCCATCATACGTAATGGTCTCTTCTTGCTCAATAACCTCCCTAGCTGGATCCTGCACAAGGATTCCATTTACCTTGATTTTTCCTTCCTGTACATACTGACGTACCTGTTTACGTGTTCCTAGATTGGACTCTGCTAAATATCGATCTAATCGCATATCTCTTCCTTCTTATTATAGTAACTCTACTTATAGTAACTCTACATGATCGTAACTCTACATGCTTTAGGGGCCAAAAATCTTGTTTGATTTTTGACCCGAAAATGTATAGCTATCTTAATCATATCAGATTATAACCGAAAAAACCAGTTATGCTTTTCCTCTTTTACCAACCTCTTTCCTTTAGGAAGCGGTAGACTTCTTTCTCTCTTTCTTCTTTTTGATTTTCTTCATAATCCTCCAGTCGAAGATCTCCATCAACTCGTCCATCCTTAAGATAAATGATGCGGTTTCCACGGAGTGCTGCCTTCAAATCATGCGTAACCATAACAATGCTTTGCCCTGCCTCATGAATGGAAGTGAAGGTATCCAATACATTTTTTCCTTGTGCAGAATTTAGTGCCCCTGTTGGCTCATCGGCAAACAAGATTTCTGGATCATTCACCAATGCTCGGCAGATTGCTACTCTTTGCTTTTGTCCACCTGATAATTGATTTGGATATTTCTTTTCATGCTGGGTTAATTCCATTGTTTCCAAAAGCTTTGTAATCTTATTTGCATTTTCACTTCGAGATTTTCCATTCTTATATGTAGGACTAGCAACATTCTCGTAGATATTCAAATCTGGTACCAGATTGATTGCCTGGAACACAAATCCCATCTTCTCTTTACGTATGTCTGCTAATTGTTTTTCCTTTAATCCTGTAAGGTTTTTTCCTTCTAACTCCACCTTACCACTTGTTACTTCATCCATTCCACTTAACAGATAGAGTAACGTTGATTTTCCTGAACCTGAGCTCCCCATGATTACGGTAAAGTCACCCTTTTTGATATCCAATGTCATATTCTTAATTACATTGTTGACTTCTCCATCACTTACAAAACTCTTGCATAATAACTCCGTATGTATCATTGTATTCTTCATAAATCTCCCTCTCATTTCTATGTGATATTTCCAATATGGATTGCACCAACTGCTATACAATTTGCCTGATTACTCTTGTGCTAGTTCTTTCAATTGACTTCCTCGAAGAGATTTTGATGTCAATAAGGCACTGATTAAGAACAGAACCATTAAGGCTAGGTTCCCAAAAAACATAATCCCTGGTTGGAAAAATACAGGGTATTTTGCAAATCCAAACATACTCATGGATAAGGTCATGATCTTTGGATAAGCAAAGACAAAAATTGGTACCGCAACGATTACGGAGGCTACTGCGATTATCCCCACATACCAGATATTCATTCGAATTAGGTGGGAAACCGAATACCCAATACTCTTGTAGATTGCATATTTTCTTCTATTCGTTATATTCTGTAAGTAGATGATACAGATGATATTCAAACAACCAATCACCAAAACAATGGCTATAAAAGGTCCAATCGCTGCCAACTGTGGGTCGCAGATTTCGTCCAGCATTTCATCATACTTATCGGTTCTCTTTTGTATCTTAATACTATCTTTATAATCTGCTTCATATGCATCAACAAATTCTTGTGGTGTACACGAATCCTTTAGATAGACAGAAGCATCGGTATAATGGAAGTCAACTCCTGCTCCTAGTATGGTATCCCCCAGTAGGCGAACACATCTCCCCATATTCATAAAACTTTGGAAGGTACCGACGATTAACAAGCTTACTTTTTTATCCGTACCAAAGTATAGATCAATATAATCTCCAATCTGTTTGTGAAGTTCCTTCGCTAAAAGATTCCCAACTACGATTTCGTTCTCAGCTTTGGGGTTTCTTCCTTCTACCATTGGCATTGTAATTCCTTCATAAGTATCATAGACCATACATTCAATATTAGGATTTGCCATCCCTTTCTGCCATTTCATTGAAGCATGGAAATCAAATTTATTCAAAACCAATCGATCCACTTCTGGTAATTGGGCAATTGTTTCACAATTCTCTTGAAATTTTGCATGATTCATCGTAATTAGAGATACATCATGCTCGTCAAATCCTAACCAATAATAATTATTCTCTGGCATGCTGCTTACATTGGTATATGCAACAATTGCGAAATTCACCATATAGATGGATAAGAAACAGGTAATAATTACATAGATGGTACTTTTTTTATTTCTCTGGATTAAACGGCGTGCCATATGCATTGGAGAAAAATCCATACTGCCTTTCCATTTGGGATTTTTCACTTTCTTAACGCCCAACGTACTTTCTCGATCATTGAGTACGATGACTGGTTTTACCTTTTTCCATTTGTGAACACCAAGTAATACTTGTATGGCAATTAGTATTAGAACTCCTATCATAACAATAAGTCTTGGCCACCAACTGATGGACGTCTTTTCTAATCCAATGTTTCGAAAAGCTGGCTTAATAAAACTAGATGACAAGATTGGGGATGCTACCGCTCCCACGAATGTACCTACCAATGCGATGCTCATATAGAATTTCATATACATATGAAGGATATCCCGTTGTTGGTATCCGATTGTTTTATATACTGCAATTGTTTTCCGATCATGATATAGTGCATTTTTTATTAAGAACCGAATCATGACCACACAGACAAGAAATGCAATCACGCTTAACGCTAGCAAAATACCTCCAAGGATTTTCTCATTTAATGTAATGTTGCTGACCACATCTTCAATGGTATCGAATCGGCCATCCATTATCCCATTATTGGCTGCCACATAAGCATCTACAATATCCTGACCACTATAGGAATCTTTCCCATAGATAGAATAACTAACTGTCTGTGTTACCCCCTCTGGTAAACTGGCCACAAGGATCTCGGATTGATAGAGAATATTGCAGGAATATGGTGCAGTATAGAATCCACATATGGTATATTGCTTCCTTGTTTCCCCTACTTGTATGAAAAGCTGCTCCCCAACTTTCATCCCCAAGGAATTGGCTAATGCATATGGCATCAGACATTCCTCCTCATTCGGTCTAGTGTTCTCCCCCTGAATCATTCGGATATTCGCAAAGGCTTCTTCCTGGTATTCTACCAAAGCGATCGTCTCATTAACCGTCTTCTCCTGATAGGTTACTTTTTCCTCCACCATATATCGTTTCAACGGAATTACACGCGCAACTTCCTCTAAGCGAGTAAACATTTCTACGTTCTCCTCCTGCCCTTCTTCATATAAGAATGCACGAACAGAAGGTGCATCGGTCTCCTCAACAAACTCTTCATAAGGCTTTATCAACGAAGTAAATATCCCCAACGATCCTGCCATGAGCAAAGTTGATGTTAACAGCATCAAGAAGATTACACATACCTGTCCTTTTCTTTTTCTTAATTTATGTAACCACATACTCTTCCCTCCTAGTATTTTGTATCTTACTTACAAATACTATTTTAGCAAGGAATTCTGAAATAAAAATAGGGAATTTATGAACAATTATGAACAAAACCTTTCCTTTTGCTTGCTTATTTACGAAATCATTTATCGAATCTTATCCATACAAAAGAAAGAGTGTTCATGAAATCCTATGCTCGATTTCATCACACTCTTTCTTTTTCCATATCTTACTTATCAAATTTCTCACGTAATTTCCTCAATGCCTTTTTTTCAATCCTGCTCACATAACTTCTTGAAATACCCAGTCTGACAGCAATTTCTCGTTGGGTTACTTCTTCTCTGCCTCCCAGTCCATATCGTAGTATTATTATCTCTTTCTCACGATCGGTTAGTAACTTATGCACAAATTGTTTTAATTTTACGATATTCTCACGGGTATCCATCGTATCAACGATATCCTCGTCTACTGACTCAATGATATCCAGGAGATTAATTTCGTTTCCTTCCTTATCGGCACCAATTGGCTCATACAGATAAACTTCCTTCGACTGTTTTTTCCCGCTCCGAAGCATCATAAGAAGCTCATTATCTATGCAACGAGAAGCATAGGTAGCCAGACGAATTCCTTTATCTGCATCAAACGTATCGATAGCTTTGATTAATCCAATGGTACCAATCGAAATTAAATCGTCCACTTCCTTGTCTGGGGCACTATATTTCTTAACAATGTGAGCAACTAAACGTAAATTACGTTCAATCAGGATACTTCTAGCCTCCTGACTTCCGTTCTTGTATTGCATGAGATAAGACTTTTCCTCGGTGGTGCTTAATGGCTTCGGAAATGATTTCACTGTATAAGCACCTCAAAACGAATAGTTTATTATTATTGTATGCCTGATATTCTCTTATTGTGCTTTTCCTACTCATTTCTTCTAATTTTGATACTCGTCTACATTATTGTCCCAAAATTTCTTTTCCAACTAAGCTTGCCACCATAAAATTGTTAGAGCTCGGGAATCTAACAAACCAGTCTTACGTAGTGTATTGGAACGAATTCCTTCGTAATCATCTACTCACAGGCATCATAAAATTCTTCCATCTCACCTAAAATCTTCTCTGTATACTCTGGTTGATAATACATGGAATAGGAATCTAGAAATCCATGATGTGCCTTCCACTTTTCGCATTGCACGTTTGGAATTCCCTGTAATCTCTCCATCACCAGATCAACAGGAAAAGAATCCTGCTCTGCGAAAATCAATTTCACCTTACATGCTGGCTTCACATTCATATAGTCACGAATCCGTGAACCATAACAGGCTATAATTCCATCACATTCTGGATTTTCAGAACATCTCCATGCAATCGTTGCTCCTACGCTAAATCCTAATACATAGACGTTCTCATGGTTTTTCTTAAGTTCATGGATCTGCTCATTGACTTGTATATAGGCATCAAATCCAACCTGGTTGATGAAATAGGAATACGCCTCCTCTGCTTTCTCATAGGGAAAGGAGTCTCGTTGCAATAGATCAAGACCCACAACATCATAACCAAAGTCTTTCCACTTAGAAACCATATCTTGAATGAACGGATTCATACCATATATCTCATGTAATATAATCATTGCGCTTTTCTTACGTTTTTCTTTCATCTACATCTTCCAATCCATCTCTATATCATTCTTTCTTACGGATAAAGGATCAAATACCTTATTATTCCTTCATAACTCGTTTATACATAGGGTGTCCCTCTTTGAATTGCACCAGATCCCATAAGTTTCCATATAAATCTTTGAATACTGCAACGATTCCGTAATCTGTTTCTTTTGGTTCTCTTACGAATTCAATCTGCTTTTCCTTCATCTCGTCAAAATCTCTCCAGAAGTCATCCGTTCCAAGGAACAAGAACACTCTGCCTCCTGCTTGATCTCCAATGAATGGTTCTTGAACCGGTTTCGATGCACGCGCCAATAGAATCGTTGTTCCATTGGTTCCTGGTGGGGATACGACGACCCAACGCTTGTCTTGTTCTGGTTGGTATGTATCTTCTACTAAAGTAAAATGTAGCTTCTCCGTATAAAATTGGATTGCTTCATCATAATCTCTTACGACTAATGCGATATGTACAATTGCTTGTTTCATTCTCTCTCTCCTTCCTAACGGCTCAATAATAATAAAGTATAGCACACTGCAGACCGTTTGGTAAGGGTGTCAAATCACGAAGTGCAACCCCACTACAGTAACTTACTGATGCAAGCAACACTTTGATCCAATGCTTCTCTTGTCATCTGCCAAGAACACACACTAAAGCGAATTACTTTTCTACCTTGATGTATGGCTCCACCACACCAGATTTCACAGGAATCCTGAATTGCTTTCAGTAACTGTTGCGTTTCTTCCTCTGTCTCTCTTCTTACAATTACCTGATTATATACAACTTCATTTTCCACCAATAAGCCCATTGCTTTCAATCGATTAGCAAGATAACTGGCTTGTTCACATAAGGTATCAATAAGTTTCGCAACACCATCTCTTCCCAAGTATTTTAGTGCTGCCCACAATTCAATTCCTCTTGCTCTTCTCGACATCTCAACCCCATAGAGCATTCCATCTCTATGTTCGCTAAATTGTATGTAAGAACCAGATGCTTGCATCGTTCGTACTAGACTTTCACGATTTCTGCAAAATGCAATTCCACTGTCGTATGGAATATTCAATGTCTTATGGGCATCCACTGTCCACGAGTCGGCTTTCTCAATTCCTTTCGTCAAATTCTTCCGCGTCTTTGATGTCGCTGCCCATAATCCAAATGCACCATCGATATGAATCCATGCACCTGCTTTTCTTGCTTTATCACATAATTCATCAAATGGATCAAAGGCTCCCGTGTTAACATGCCCAGCTTGAAGGATCAATACCGTATTCTCATCCAATTCCGGCACTTGGTCTGCCCGCATTCTCCCTTGGTCATCCACTGGTACAAACTCCATACTCTCCTTCCCAAAACCAGCCAACACCAATGCTTTTATAATAGACGAATGTGCCTCTTCCCCTAAAACTACTCGAATTGGTTTCGTATGATATAACCCTTGTTGTACCACGTCATATCCTTGGCGTCTTAGTACTTCATTTCGAGCAGTTAATAAAGCATAAAAGTTTGCCATACTAGAACCACTTACAAAGGAAGCTGCTGTATGTTCTGGTAGCCCCAGTAGAGAAACCAGCCATCTTTCACAAACTTCCTCCAGTTTACCAGCAATAGGAGAGGATAGATATAAGCCTGCATTCTGATCCCATATATCAGCCAATACTCTAGCATACTGGCTTACGGGAAGATTCCCTCCCATTACGAAACCAAAATATTTTCCCCCTCCATGGTTAACCGTAGCATCTTTCCCGTAATTCTGTAACATCTCTAAAACCGTTTGTGCTTTCGTTCCTTCTGCTTGCAGTTCCTCATCAAATACTTCTAATTGATTAAGCGATTTTTCATCTGGATACACCTGCAATTTTTCTAATTCTTTTAAATAGTCTTTCGCATAAGATACCACCTGATCTAATAATTCTCCATCCCTTTGTTCTAGTTTCATTTGTTCTATTCTCATCAAATACTCCTCCTCTACTTCTTTGATTACCTGGATTATAGAACGAACCGATCGCACCGTCAATGAAGCATTGTAGGTAAGACAATGTATCTTCATTTTATGATTGATTTCACAATATACAAATGGTACGATTTAATAAATCGGAATGATATACAGAATACATAACAGGAGGTGCAACATGTGGAATTTAAAAGAAATCAATACAGATATGGCATTATACCTTGCCATTGCAGATGCGATTGAACGTGATATTCACAATGGCGTTCTAAAACCAGGAGACCGATTACCAACACAACGTGAACTGGCGCATATTGTTGGTGTTAACGTCACCACTGTAACCCGTGCTTACAAAGAAGCAACCAAACGCGGTTTACTTGCTGCATCCGTTGGTAATGGTACCTATATCGCAGGTGATGTAGGTACACAAGCTGCCCTTCTTGATGCAAGCACCGCTCATTCTCTAACTACATATTACCAAAATATCGACCTTGGATTAGTAAAACCACTAGAGCAACTAGATCCAGATCTCACGCCACTTCTATCCCAATTAACGAAACAGAAGGATTTTATGCATCTTCTAGGCTATACTGCTCCACAAGGTCTCCTTTCTCATAGAGAAGTTGGTGCTGTTTGGATCAGTCGTTTCCATATTCATACCGACTCTTCCCGTATCTTGATCACCAGTGGAATCAATCACGCTCTTACCTGTATTCTTTCTGCTTTATTTCAACCAGGAGATAAGTTAGCTGTGGACTGTTATACGTATCCAGGAATCAAAACAATTGCCAAGCGACTGGGCATCCAGCTAGAAGCCGTAGAGATGGATGACGAAGGAATGACACCAGACAGTCTTCGTCAAATCTGTCATCGGACAACGATAAAAGGTGTCTACACAATGCCTTCTATCCAAAATCCCACAGGTGCCCTTCGAAGTGAAAAACGGACACAGCAACTTCTAACCGTTATTCGAGAATATGATCTCATCTCCATTGAAGATGATATGTATGGTTATCTACTAGAACATACACAAGTTCCAATTGCTGCTTATTACCCAGAAAAAAGCATTTATCTTGCGGGTATGTCAAAGGTTTGCTATCCTGGACTTCGTACTGCGTTCCTTGTTGCAGACGCTTCTTTTGGACACCTCATCTGTCAAGCAATTATTGATACCGTATCCATGGCTTCTGCGTTGAATGTTGCCTTATTATGTAATTGTATTACCAGCAATCTTGTGGATTCCATTATAGAAAAAAAGAGGGCAGAACTTGCGCTCCGCTCCTCTCTACTAAATCAATATCTAGATTCCTCTTCTTTGACCTACTGTCAGGGAAATATGTTCGCCTGGTACAAACTACCGGACAAATGGACACCAAAAGCATTTACCAAGGCTTGTAGCAAACGAGGCATCACTGTAATGCCTGCTTACAAATTCGTTGTAGGCAGCAAAGCAAAGCTAACCCATATACGAATTTCCCTATCTGCTGCTGAGACAATGGAAGACTTACAGAAAGGTCTCCAGATTATTGCTGAACTCTTATCAAATTAAAATTGGGAATTATTCTTTTACTTTATGATACTTAATGAATGATTCTTAATCTATATGATTTTGGGTTTCGTCTTTTATTCCTTTATGTTGTAATTTTTGGTTCAAAATCAACTTTACGGAATAGGTATTTCGCATATAAGATGATGATAAAGTTACTGATCACCATCGCATACCAAATCCCACTTCTTCCAAAGTTCGTAAAATTACGCATAAACAAAATCAAAGGCAGACGCACTACCCATAACCTAGCTGTAGCAATATAGAAGGAATATCGGGTATTCCCTGACCCATTAAATACACCAATATAATTTTGAAATAAAGACATGAGTGGTTGCGTCAACAGCACCCAAAACAAATACTCCATTGCTATGGAAAGTGTCTTTCCATCATTTGTAAGTAATCCTAGTAAGGTCTCTCTGAATGGATATATGATTACCCCACCGATACAAGCAATTCCAACTGCAACATTTCGACTTACTTTGTATGCTTGTTTTGCTCTTTCTTTGTTTCTTGCCCCAACATTCTGTCCAACAAATGCTGCCAAAACGGATCCTAAAGCTGACACTGGTATTAATAATAAATTAGAAATCTTGTTGCCAAGACTAAATGCTGCAGATACCCGCTCCCCATACGCAAGAATGATTGCTTGTAGGATTAAAAAGCCAAGAGAGCTAAACTGATATGATTCCCCTTAAGTAGACAAGGTAAATAACCAAATCTACTTAGGGGGAAATTTTTATGTCCAAATATACGACAGAAATAAGGCTAGCAGCATGCAAAGAATATTTTGATGGAAAGT
>NZ_JAAQRO010000048.1 GCF_012070565.1 Anaerosporobacter faecicola | reverse complement strand
TAAGCTAGTAAGACCCCTGAAAGACGATCAGGTTGATAGGACAGAGATGGAAGTGTGGTAACACATGTAGTTGACTGTTACTAATAGGTCGAGGGCTTAACCAAAAAGAATCTGACACATGATGGAAACAAAGATGGTGGAAGTCATGAATCAATGTGTAGTTTTGAAGATATAAGAGAAAAGGAAAACTCTAAGGGTATAAGAACTCTTAGAGTTTTTTTTGTGTATATATATGAATGAGAAGATGTTTGAATGAGAAGATGTTTGAATGAGAAGAGATCAAAAAGATAAGAAAATAAAATCGAGAGAAAAAACGTTAAAGGAGATACAACCTTTTAACGTTTTTTCTTTTTCGTCCAGTAATATTTGGTCAAGGTACTATGAGAAGAAGGGATTTTAAGAAAGAAAGTAAACATTCTGATTTAATAAATTGTTTGATAAAGGTCACAAATAAATTAAATGTGTAGTAAATGAAGAAATTGGAAACGCTAGGGATCGAGCTGTTGTAGTGACTGTTATCATAGATTTACAAGGATACCCAAAGAATTTAATCGACCAGCTGCTTATAGAAGCCAATTTCTAGAGGAATCTGCAAAGAAGCATTGATATCAGATATAATTTTATGTAAACTTAATCAAAGAGGTTAAAAAGAAAAATCTATTGTGGGGTGACTATATATGAAACTAATGGTAGTGGAGGATGACAGGATTATTGCAACAGGACTAGAATATAGCCTGCAACAAGAAGGGTATGAAGTAGTTCTTGCATACTCTTTTCAGGAAGCAAAAAAACTAATAACGAACAATACATTTGATCTATGTTTGCTAGATATAACATTACCCGATGGCAATGGATATGAAATCTGTAAGGAAATTAAAAAAGATCAGGATATACCGGTAATATTTTTAACGGCACTTGAAGATGAAGTGAATGTTGTAATGGGACTTGATCTGGGGGCTGATGATTATGTAGTTAAGCCATTTCGAATACGAGAATTGATATCACGAATTCGATCTGTTCTGCGGCGCTATCATAAAGAAAGTGAAGAAAATATTATTAATATAGGTAATGTAGAAGTACATATACGTGAAAATCGAATATATAAGAATAAGGAGGAGATTATCCTTACATCGATGGAGTACCGTTTGTTAATGCAACTGGTTAATCATAGAGGACAAGTATTAACGAGAAATCAATTACTAGAAGGTATTTGGGATGTATCAGGAGATTTTGTAAACGATAATACATTGACAGTATATATAAAGCGATTACGGACCAAACTAGGAGATGATCTGGCAAATCCAACGCTTGTTAAGACGATAAGAGGAATTGGATATTGTATTGATAAGTGAAACTAGCAAAGTGACTAGGAGAAAGTAGGCATATATATAAGTAAAAGCGTTTATGGGAAAAGAATAGAAAAAGAAATGAATAAATGTTTAAATGAATGTAAAGAAAAATAGATTAGAAAAGAAAAAATGAGTATAAATGCTGCAGAAAAACTCAAAAAGCATAGTTAAGAGAAAGAAAACTCAAAAATCTAAAATAAAAATAGTGTCAATACTAGGAATGAGGGAAATATGAGAAATCTTGAACTAATAAAGATGTGTGTACGTGGAGTCTTGTATACGATGATTATTTTATTATTAACCTATTATTTTCCTAAGGAGCAATTCCTTTGGATCGGTTTACTTAGTGTTAGTATTCTAAGCGATGTTTTGATATTTACAAAAGCACGTTATCGTAAGATTAGTCAGTTATCGGATTATCTATGTCGAATCTATATGGGTGAGTACTCACTGGATGTAAGGGATTATGAAGAAGGGGAACTAAGTGTATTAAAATCTGAAATCTACAAATTAACATTACGAATGGTAGAGCAGAATGAGTTATTAATAAAGGATAAACGATATTTGGCAGATGCACTATCTGATATAAGTCATCAATTAAAAACACCCTTAACATCAATCAGTGTTATGGCTGATTTACTAGAATCTGACCAATTAGAGGAAGATAAACGATTGGATTTTGCAAGAAATATACATACACAGGTAGAAAGAATGCGATGGTTAGTAATATCATTGCTTAAGTTGTCAAAGTTAGATGCAAATGCGATTGAGTTTAAGCAGGAGATCATATCTCTCAAAGAATTAGTAAAAGAATCCTTGAAACCTTTTCAGATTATTTCTGAACTAAAGAATATTGAAGTTAAAGTGGGAGGAGATGATTACGCTGAATGTAAGGGAGATTTTTCGTGGTTATTAGAAGCAATTAGTAATATTATTAAAAACTGCTTTGAACATACAAATACGAATGGACATATAGAAATTAATTATGTGCAAAATGCGCTATATTTACAAATAACAATTATTGATAATGGAGAAGGAATCGATGAGGAAGATCTGCCACATCTGTTTGAGCGTTTCTATAAAGGGAAAAATGCGAATCCAGATAGTATTGGCATCGGGCTTGCATTAGCAAAACAGATTATTATTGGACATAATGGAAGTATACATGTTATTAGTGAAAAAGGTGTTGGTACTCGATTTATTATCAAATTATATAAAGTGACAGAAATGTCACCAAAAATGTCATCGTAACGTCATGATAAATCCTTATACTAAATCTATCGAAGCGAATAATTCGTTAGGAAAGGATAAATGAGATGGAAATTCTAAGAGTAGAAAATTTGTGTAAAACATATGGTACGGGAGAAACAAGTGTAAAAGCGCTTGATAATGTATCGTTCTCTGTAAATAAAGGAGAATTTGTTGCAATCATTGGACCATCAGGATCAGGTAAATCAACTTTGCTGCATATGTTAGGAGGTGTTGATCGACCTTCAAGTGGAGATGTTTATATTAATGGTACGAATATTTATGATTTGAGTGAAACGAATCTTGCAATTTTCAGAAGAAGGCAGATCGGGTTAATTTATCAATTCTATAATTTAATTCCTGTCTTAAATGTGGAAGAAAATATTACATTACCACTACTATTGGATCATCGTAAGGTAACAAAGAAACAGTTAGAGGAAGTAGTGCACATTCTTAAATTGCAAGATCGTTTGGATCATCTACCAAATCAATTATCAGGTGGTCAACAGCAAAGAGTATCCATAGGAAGAGCGCTGATTACGAATCCGGCAATTATGCTTGCAGATGAACCAACTGGAAATCTAGATCGGAAAACAGGAAATGAGATTATGGAACTGATTAAGTTATCCAATAGGAAATATAATCAAACACTAATCGTCATAACTCATGATGAATCAATTGCTTTACAAGCAGATCGAATCATCACCATTGAGGATGGTAAAATCGCAGGGGATGAAGTGATTCGTTCGGCGAATATGGGAGGCAGATAATATGAATATTATGAATAGCCTTACATGGAAGCACATGAAATCCAATAAAAAACGAACAATCGTAACTATACTAGGCGTAATCATATCGGTTGCAATGATTACTGGTGTATCAACAGCAGCATTAACATTTACAACGTATATACAAAAAATACAAATGAAACAAAGTGGTGAATGGCATTTTTCTTATGAGAATATTACAAAAGACCAGGCGATGAAGGCAGCAGATCAGGTGAAAAATAAATTTCATTATTATACGCAAGTAAAGGGATACAGTAAGTGGAACGATGGGAATAATTCAAAAAAACCATATATATATGTAGAAGCATATGATGAAGTTGCACTTGATAAAATGCCAATTAAAATAATTGATGGCCGACTTCCTGAAAAGAATGATGAAATAATTATTAGTAAAGAAATCTGCAATCAAAAAGACAAGGCATTAAAATTAGGAGATCAAATTTCTTTCGAATATGGATGCCGTTATGGACTGGTAGATGGAATAGAGCAAGAACTTTCACAAGGTTTCGAATATCAGGACGGATCAGAACCAGGAAGTGTTAAGGAAGATTGGAAAAGTACAGGGGAAAAGCAGACATGTACAATTGTTGGAATCATGGAATCAAGAGATCAATTTATAACACCTGGGCGAACTGCATTTGCATATCTGGATATGGATTCTCTATCAAATTCCGCACAGGTATCGGAATATTTCTTTCTAGATAAAGTAACAAATTCGCTTTATGATGATTGTTTATCCTCGGCAGAAAAAATTGATATAGAAAAAGAACAAATTGCTTTTCATGATTCATTATTACGATTATATGGTGTAAGTCGTTATGAAGATACGTATAATAAGATGATTCGGACATGTTCTTTTATCTTAATCTTGATCATCATGGTGGGGTCTGTTGCGTTGATCTATAACTCATTTGCTATTTCGATTAATGAACGAAGCAAACAATTTGGTATGTTAGCAAGCATCGGTGCTACAAAAGAACAGAAGAGAAATGCAGTATTGTTTGAGGGCGCTATAGTAGGAGCGATTAGTATTCCTCTTGGAATCCTTGCAGGATTTGTAGGAATGGGAATTACTTTTCAAGCTTTAGACCCGTTATTGAAGAATGCTCTTGGTATGGAGGTTCACATTAAACTTGTTGTGTCATTAACATCTGTTATTGCTGCAATTATCTTTTCTTTGATCACAATTTTTATATCGGCATATCTTCCTGCCCGTAAAGCAGCAAAGATCACTCCGATTGAAGCCATCCGACAATCAAAAGATATTACAATTAAAGCAAAACAAGTGAAAACTAGTCGCTTACTACAATTCTTATTAGGTATTGAGGGAAATTTAGCAATTAAAAATCTAAAAAGGAATCGCAAACATTATCGGGCATTAGTATTTTCATTAGCAATAAGTTTAATCTTATTCATTAGTGTTGGTTCATATGTATTTTATCTCAAAGATTCCGTGAACTTTTCAATGGAAAATGAATCCTATGATGTAGCGCTTTCGGGAATTGAAGAAAAAGACCTAGAACCAATTGCAGATATATTGGTGGGTATTCCAAGTTTTAAAGAAGGAAATTCTATTGCTCAAATCAATGAAAGTATACCAATAGATGAGGAACAGAGAAAGAACTTGCTTTCTGATGAACTGAAAGATAGAATCAGTGAAGATCAAACAATTGGTTTTTCACTTTTCTTTATTGATGATAATGTATATGAAAAGATCGTAAACCATAATAGTAATACAACAGGGCTTCATGCGATACTCATTAATCAACAAATGCAACAAAAAGGGTATAGCTTAACAGAAATGGAGCCTACCAATGCAAAAAAAGGGGATACGATTACAGTCAGAGAAAAAGACATACATCTTGATCTAGTTACAAAAGAAAGAGCAATGGGAGTCTATTGTATGCAAATTGGAGGTAATATATCACTTGTATTACCAATGAAAGAGTTGAAGGAATTTCAAAAAGAGAGCGATGAAGTTAGTTATTCCTATTATTTGAACACTACGTCACCATCAAATGTAGAAGATGAAATTGTGAGTGCTCTATTACAAAAAAACATCTCATCAACTTATGCGATTTATAACCAGGCAAATGACGTCATAAGAAATAATCAGATTACGACAGTGTTTTCTGTATTTGCTTATGGATTTATAACACTCATATCGCTAATCTGTATTGCAAACTTGTTCAATACGATATCAACAAGTTTTGCATTGCGGAGACGAGAATTTGCAATGCTTAAGAGTATAGGAATGACGCCGCAAGTGTTCCGACGTATGATTCAGATGGAAAGTTTAATGTATGGAATTAAAGCATGTTTATTTGGAGTACCAATTAGTATTGGTATGACGTTATGGATCAAGAAGGCAGTATCGTATAACTTTACGAGATCGTATCAGTTTCCAATCATGACATACGTAGTTGGTATTGCAGCAGTATTTGTGGTTGTTGGCGTAGCAATGTTGTATTCAGGAAGAAAGGTAAGAAAGGAAAATATTGTTGAAGGGCTAAAGACAGAAGTAAATTAAGAAATACACGATTTTAAATGATAGTTGCTCAATTAATGTAAAGTTAATTGAGCAATTGTCATTTAGAAGAAAATCACAATGTAAGAATGTGTAATGTACTCTGTTTTCGATTTAGTTGAAATGAATTCTCTCTCTCTTATCATCTTCTTTGCTTATAGTTTTATTTGATAAGTTAGTCTAATTTTTATTAAGATATGTATAATAATTAGATTTTAGTAAAAGCTATTAATTGTAATTTAATCCTGAGTTATATGAAAGCATGAAATATATGTTGTTAATATCTAATCGAAAATGGAAAGGGATCGTTCAAAAAGGATAGTAATTCATAAATAAGTTAGGTTTAAAAATAAATATAAATTAGGGGTTTACAAAAGGAATTATATCTGCTATACTAATCCAAGTCGACAAGAAAAATGTCTTAATTGAATATAAAATTCGAATTAAATCGAAAATATATTAAAATTAAAGATAAGAAAAATAATTGTTGACAAAATGAAGTTAATGTTGTAGAATAATAAAGCTGTTTAAAAAAAGTAAAAAAGCAAACAGAATAAATTGAAAAAGTTTGAAAAAATACTTGACAAACAAACAACAACATGATAAACTAGATAAGCTGTCGCAAACGAATGAAACAAATCGAAAGCGGTCGGCAAGAATGTTAGTAAGAGACAAGTTCTCGAACCTAACATGGAACATGGAACATTGAAAACTGAACAGTGAAACAACCTTGAAAATTCCAGTGTTCACAAGTCGTTGACTTAGATGAACACAAAAAGATTTTCGGTTCTTATAAAGAACAAACCGTATCGGAAGTTAGAGATAACGGAAGATACACCCAAATGTCGAAAGACAAACGGAAACAATAAGCCAGTTTGGTTAGTTGATTCTGAAAAAGATT
>NZ_JAAQRO010000047.1 GCF_012070565.1 Anaerosporobacter faecicola | reverse complement strand
TCATGAATCAATGTGTAGTTTTGAAGGTATAAGAGAAAAGTAAAACTCTAAGGGTATAAGAACTCTTAGAGTTTTTTTGCGTATAAATATGAAATGAGAAGAAAGTAGCTGAGAAGAATACGTGAAGGGACAATTCTTTTGATATTTTTTACAAAGTAGGATCATATTAGTCGAATTTTTAAATGCTATATGAAGACTAAAAAACATTTTATATACGACAAAAAACGTATTTATAAAATGTTTATAGACATTGTATTGTTTTTTTCTTAGATAGCTAATATACTAATTAGTAGAGAAAGCAGAAGGGAGAACAAGCATATAAATGAAAGTGAATAAGCTGCTGAAAATAGTAAGTGTAATAGTAACGATATCATTATTGCTGAGTAATAATGCAGTTGCTAAGACACAAGAATATGAAGTACAAGATATGAAGTTGGAATTGTCTGAAGATGTCATTATATTAGATCATGATCTTGAAACATCAAGTCCACTTTGGGAACAAGCTGGGATAGAAGATGTTAAGTCACAAAAAGAAGAATATAATAAAATGGGGGTAGTTGCATCATTTTATAAAAAACAAACAGATACATATATTAATCTACTATGTAAGACTTCAACAAAATCACATGATATATATAACATGTCTGAATTGTCAGAGGATGAGTTAGACACTTTTATTGCAACACTCATGGAATCAACGGACGAAAATACAAAAATACAAGCAGAGAGATATGACCATGCACAAGTTCCATTTTACAAATTGGTGATTAATGTAACTGGTTCAAATCAACCAATTACGGAAGTTATATATGGAACAATAGTTAATGGTGTATCTATAACATTTGATATATATAATCCCAATGGAGATACAGTAGATGAAACGTTTTTAAAAGAAGTAGTTGACCCATTAACATTTACTAAGATAGTACCAAGAGAGGAAGCCTATCGTTTAGAAAATGAAAGTAAAATGAAATTGATTATAGTAGCTGTGGTTATTGCTATTTTAATTCTTAGTATGTACATAATCGGAAAGAAAAGATCGAAAGAAAAAAATAATAGAAAAAAGGAACGAATAAAAAAAATTGAAGATTTCCGTGTGAAACTTCGAAGTAATAAAGAAGAGGGTATCGTTGAAAAAATATTATTTGAAAATAATATTGATTATGATAAGAATGTGTTGAAGGAATTTATTATTTATAATCGTTTTGTAAAACATACGGTGATGTATGTTATATTAGCCCTATTATTTTTAGTAATACTTTATTTGGGAATTTCATCAGATTCTTCTATTATTTCTATTTTAGTTGTAATTGCACTTGGCGGGGGATTTATATATGCTCAAATAAATGCAATGAATAAGCAAATAGAGATTTATACAAAACGTTACGAAAAGCCAGAAAATAATTGCATTCTATTCTATGAGAATTACTTTTCTGTAAAGAAAAAAGGTTCAGTTATGGATTATCCATATTTGCAAATACATAAGGTGTCCCAATATAAAGAATATATATTTGTTTATATTGGAAGTGATACAGCAATTTATCTTCATAAAGAAAAATTCACAACAGGTACAGTTGAGGAATTTCTAGAGTATATAAAAAAGCATATAGATAAAATATAGAAAGTAAAAGGACGTTTATGTATCGACGTCCTTTTGTTTATGTAAATATAAATAATATAATGGGGAATAAGAGTGACTACAAGTGAAGTATTCATCACAAAAAATAGGTTCTTTATGAAATATGAACACTAGAAAGCAATTCTACTGTCATGATGGTAGTACAATCGAAATGTAGTATATTTTCAAGAAATTAATAAAAAAGGTTGACAATACATCATGAACATGTTAGACTATTCTAGCTGACAAAAATGTAGCAATTTGATATATAATTTAAAAAAATAAAAATATTTAAATAAGTGCTTGACATTGTGTCGCAATTATGATAAACTAAATAAGCTGTCGCAAACGAGTGAAACAAATCGAAAGCGGTCGGCAAGAATGTTAGTAAGAGACAAGTTCTCGAACCTAACATGGAACATTGAAAACTGAACAGTGAAACAACCTTGAAAATTCCAGTGTTCACAAGTCATTGACTTA
>NZ_JAAQRO010000046.1 GCF_012070565.1 Anaerosporobacter faecicola | reverse complement strand
TCATCCTGAGCCAGGATCAAACTCTCATGTTTAAGTTTATTAAACAATTTGTTTAATCTTTTTCAGAATCAACTAACCAAACTGGCTTATTGTTTCCGTTTGTCTTTCGACATTTGGGTGTATCTTCTGTTATCTCTAACTTCCGATACGGTTTGTTCTTTATAAGAACTGAAAATCTTTTTGTGTTCATCTAAGTCAACGACTTGTGAACACTGGAATTTTCAAGGTTGTTTCACTGTTCAGTTTTCAATGTCCTCGCTGTACAAGCGCTTTGGCGTGTCAGCAAAATAGATTATAGCACTATACATATTTTATGTCAACAACTTTTTTTATCTTTTTTTATTTTTTTAAATTATTCTAATTATTTATTTAATTTACACTCTATATACTTTTGTATGTATGAACTTACTTCACTTGTTTTTCATGCTCTTTTTTATATTCTGCTTTATATTCTGCTTTGTGTTTCCTTTTTGGTTCTTACATAGTTCTTATACGGTTCTTGTATATTTTTTTAATAACTTCCTGTAAAAACAAAAAACAACCAAAAGAAATGTTAAGAAGAACGCTTCCTAGATCGCATTCTTTATTTCATTCCTTTTCGTTGTTTTTTAAGTTAAAACACAATTTTTATAGCATCGTATAATATGGTACATCAAGTTAATAATATTTATGAAGGTATTTTCCCCATCACCTACTTGTAAATCCCCCTATTTGTTACACTAAAATAACACCTTCGCCATATTGGTTACACAGCGCAACAAAAGATTATTGTTATACAAACTACTAAGAAATCTGCTTTCTTGGATTAGTTCAAACATGTTTTGCGCAGCCTGTGTACTACTGAATGCAGTCAGTATGATACATAAAAGCCAGATAACGAGTAATCCTTCAAAAACACCTACTAATAACCCTGCTGTTTTATTTAATCCATTAATAATTGGTAACTTACTAATAATATTAAGTGCTCCACATATAATAATAAGAATTACTGTAATTACTACATATGTAATCAAGAATGAAATTGCATTAATAACCAATGTTGCAATGTATCCATTTACATATTCCTTAAATGTATCTACATGAAGTGCCTTATATACTTCTGAATTGTTTTTATTTTCTTTCAGATTCTTTTTTATGGATTCTGGTAAGGAAAGTTTATCAATTGCTTCTGTCTGTTCAGATACTGTCGTCTTCTCTTTCTCTTCTACTTTTAGATTTACAACTTCCTCTACTCGATCATAGATGTAGTTATAAAACTTCTCATTTTCACGTAAAGTCTTACTAACATAAGGACTTACAGCGGATGATACAACGATTGCAATAATAATAGAAAATATGGAGAATACCGTTTTTATAAAACCTGTTTTTCTACCCTTATATGCAAACGCTGCTAAAACTGCAGCTACTGCGATTACTAACCAATTCACTATTTTTTCTCCTCCACTAGTTTGATATGATTAATATTCTTATCATCAATTATGATATATTCATCTTTGTTATTATATGGCATGATACTTACAATCGGATATTTTAAAGTCGTCTTTAATTTTACATTTCCATTCACTTCAATAATCCGTAATTCTGTTTCTGATTGAAAGATAATATCTTTTCCTGACATTTGAACAGATTGATAACCAAATGTAATATCTTTTTTAAGTACATTTTTCCCTTTTCGATTATATACGTACAATTGTCTTCCTGTTTCATCTGTACTTGAGCTGTCCTTTGTAATAAATCCAAAATAAGAACTTGTATAGAACATACTCTCAATCTCTTCTTCATATGTTTTACTTGTAATCATACTTGGTACTTCGTACATTTCATATAAGAAGAATCCTTTTTCGGAACATAATAATACCGTGTTGGAGTCTAAGAATGTAATATCATGTACCACGGACTGTTGGTCTTTAATAATTCCAACAAATTGATCTTGGTAGTTAGCTCCTACTTGTGTAAAGTTATAAAAGCCGACATCGGTCTCTAATACCCCATTCTCTATTCGTACGTAGGAACATGCCATCTTCTTTGCATCTATAGACAAACCAACATCTACCGGGTATCCATTGGTCTGTACAGAAGTTTGCTTTTGCACAAGCTCTGTTCCCGTTGTTGAGTCATATAAGAGAACTTGGTTGTAATCTTCTCCTTCCACTGTTACGCATAATACCCCTTGATGAGATACTGCAACATCAATGATTGGTAATGTAGTAGTCAGGTTGTATGTGGTTCCCTTACTATTGAATGTATATGCTTGCTTACCTCCAATATCTGCAACTGCTACGTATTTTTCGCAAACAACTACTTTTGGATTTTTCACATCGTAGGACGCATTCCATAAAACTTTTCCATCGGCTGATATTGCAGATATTCCATCTCTACTATACTTGAGTAATTTATGATCATAACTCATATATTGAACCGTATTGCTATCTTCTCGTTGTGTTGTATGTATAGTCTTGTAAGCATTGTAATTCTTTGTAAAATACTTATTTACAAAGTAAAAGCCTACTGCTAAAACGAAAATACAAACAAATGTTATGATGATAGCCTTACGTTGTTTATATCGTTTTAATTTTTTCTCATATCCAGAGTCTTCCTCTTTCTCGATTTTCTTCACTTCTCATCTCCATGTATCTATACGTCAATAGCACATGGCTCCTTTCCTAGTTTCTTTCTGCATTATACCTTATTTTGTCTATATAAGCAATATACGTCCTCATTGAAACGTTTTTCTTTTCCTTGAAAAAACAGCAAATACTACAAAAGAGTTGTTTCATTAAACGGGAAACATCCTAAATCCCATTCCTATGATCAACTCTTTTTGTAAATGTTTATATATCTATTGCAAGGTATTATTTCGTTACCTTTTGACTCTTTCCTCATTTATATGCTGGAATAATAATTTCCTGTCCCTCGTAGATCAAATCTTCATCTTCAATATTATTTGCATCCCGTATAGCTTCAACGCCTTTAATGGTACCATACATCTTGGTACTTATAGAGACTAAGGTTTCTCCCTTTTTCACGGTATATTTTTTTGTTGATGCCATTGTCTCTTTGGTTTTCGTTGTTGTTTCTTTTTTTGTATCTCCTGACTCTTTTTTTGTATCTGATTTCGTCGTCTCTTCTTCTGAATCCTCTTTCTGGGTATCATTCTCTTCTTTTTGGTCTTCTTGGTCTTCTTGGTCTTCATCATCATCCGAGTCAGTTTCCGTATCTTCTTTTGACTTTGCTGCTTCATTCTCTTCAATCATAGCTTGTACATCTGCGTTATCCGAATTGATATTCTGCATTTCTTGTGAACCATCGGTCTCACCAATTGTTGATGGTACTGTTTCCACTTGTGTGATTTTTGATGATTCAGCTGTTACTTCCTCTGCCTTCTCATCCTCTTGGATATTTGTAGCGGCATCTGATAAGACAGCGACTGCGTCCTCCGTGTCCTTCATTTTATCATAATTGCTAACCATGGTGGCTCCTATAACTAATACAACTACTGCCAGTAGTGAACTTGCAGTGTATACAAGTGGCATCATGCTCTTATCTTTATTGGTTTCCGCCTTTGCTTCTATTAGTTTACGTATTCTTTGTGTTGCTAAATCTTCATAGCCCTCATCAGTACTCGTATGGTCTTTATTTTCTACCATATAATTTTGCATTTCTTCATTACGATCATAATAGATGTAATATCCACTTTGGCGTTTTAATTTTCCCTTATCATAGAAATAAAATGCCTCTTCTTTCTCATTCGCATCATAAACTAATAAGGTCTTGTCCTGTCCTGAAAAATTATCTAAATGCATTTTTGTTATATGCTCGTCCAGATCAAATGGACCATCTTTTTTCGTAATATACCAACCAACAATCTCCACATTAGAGAAATATTTTTTTATACAATCATAGATTTCAGACCACACTTCATTAGAAAACATTGTATCATTGCCCGAATCCGATGATTCGATGATTTCTACTGCACCATTAATAAAGATATGCCTGCTTCCTTCAGATTTTATGTACTGTCCCAATAATACGGCCTTTCGCTCTCCTGTTGTTGCTTTTTCTGCTAACTGCTTGATATAAGTCATTACGTAATCTTCTGCATATATTTTTTTTGACATATCTACTTGTCCAATTTGTCTTATATTTTTAGGCATTTTGAATGCACTGCTGCCTTTTTCCTCTTTTGCATCCATTTCCTCACTACTATATATGCTCTGTATCATACCGAACTTCCTTTCCTTATTCGAACATTCCATAACTGTTTTTACGGTATCTTAGCATATCTTTAAAGCTATTTTTGTCAAAACACTAACCTGACAATCTATAACTTTTTTCTATAGAATTACAAATAGATTTCATTTTCTAATGTTTCTTATAAATTCCTTGAAGTATATAGTGGACAAGCAATGTTTTTTGTTGTATTTTGCGTTCAAAAGTTTGTCTATTTTTTCTGTCAACTGGTAATACTTTCTTTATACAAAGACTATATATGGTGGTGAATTTTATTTGATTACACAACAAAAAAGCAAAAAGAAAGTATACTATTTTAATTCAGCAGATGGTTATTGTGCCTATCAGTTTAGTCAGGCCTTAAGTGAACTGATTCGTTCTATAGACAAAACAAGTCGGGAAATCGTATTCTTATGTATTGGATCTGACCGTGCAACCGGTGATTCTCTTGGACCAATCATTGGATATAAATTATCGGAACTTAAATATAAAAATTACACGATTTATGGAACCCTTGATGAACCCGTTCATGCTAAAAACCTGAAAGAGACAATCACCAAGATTAAAACACTTCATAGAAACTCCATTATCATTGCAATTGATGCTTCACTGGGAAAGAGTAACCATGTAGGATTTATTACCTTAGGAGAGGGGCCCCTTAAACCAGGTGCAGGTGTTGCAAAAGATCTTCCCGCAGTTGGAGATGTATTTATTACGGGTATTGTTAACTTCTCTGGTCTACTCGATAATATGCTGCTTCAAACAACCCGATTAAATGTGGTAATGAAACTAGCAGATTGTATTTGTCTTGGAATTCGTTTTTGTCTACCTTTACGGACTAATTAAACAGTCGGTATCGCTTAGATCTTCAAGTAACAGACTACCGGAACCTCAAAAAGGAAGCATTGTAAAAGGACGAACTTATTTCTCCTTTTACAATGCCCCTTTTTTGTACTATCCTTATGCACTATATTTATGTACTATAATATTTTAAAAAAAGTTGTATTCCAAACAGTATATTGCTGCTTGGATACAACTTTTATTTAATCTACTGGAACTTCGCAGTTCAATTGTTGCCAAAAACCTATCACATAAAGGCGTTTTCAGCAATTAATATATCGAAACGCCTATGGAAATGTGCATATTTTTCATATGTCGAGGTTTCTGGCATTCATCAAAAAAGTGCAACTGTTTGACGAGCTTGCGAGGAGTTTTGCACTTTTTAATGGCTTTTTGCCAGAAAAGTCGATATTAGAAAAATAGCACATTGGAATCGAAGTGGAGATATATTAATTGCTGAAAATGCCTTAGGATAACCCTTCAGGGCAGCAATTGAACTGCGAAATTTGAGTAATCTACATTTTTTGCTACATATTTATGCTCTGGTTATGGTATTGCTTTAAAGCTTCAGAAATGACCATACCTTCTTTTCCATCCATTATTTTAATTAATTTATCTAACTTGTCCAAGTTCATAAACTCTTTTCCCAAATACGTTTCATAGGTAGAAGCTAATTGCATCTCTAATTCTTTTACCTTGTTGGAGTAATCTTTACATAACTCATGGACTTCTTCATGCTTTTGTTGTAGATTGGTTAGCTCAGGTTTATTCTTCTCCCAGATTTCTTTTGATATAATCTCTTTTGATGTGGTCTCAAATTCCTCCAATGCTTCCTTCTTCTTACTTGCAATTCGTTCCATAGTTTCTTCTAGTTCTTTAATCTCTTTGTTGAATTTCTCCAATCCGTAATTGCTTTCATCTTGATCCTTTTGCACCATCTTCTTAATTCGGCGCATTTCTTTATCATTCTTGTTCATCTTTCCACGAAGTTCTTTTACCTTCTGGTAGATCTCATGATAACGATTCTTAAGCAATGTATTAATTGTTATATATAAAGCACCAAATAGTACAATTATGATACAATAGATAAATCCAATTGCAATTGCATTCTTTGTATGAAAAACAAACCGGTAAACAATCGTTGGTAACAAAAAGAATGCAATCGCAACAACAAGCAAATCGATTCCAATGTCCGCTAATCCCTTTGGATAATAAAGCGCATGAAACAATCGCAGTTGCAATATCTTAGGAATCTCTCCTGTCTTCATTATATGCTTACTATCCTCTAGTAATTGTGCATTTTCTCTGCGAAGATCCGCTGTCTCATCCATAATTCGTTCGGAAACTTTTTTATTTTTCTTTTTTTCACGTCTCGAACGTACTTTTTTTACATCTGCTTTCGTATTATCCAATTGAGAATCAAAGGTAGAACTAACTTCTGCTTTTCTTTTCTTAATCACACTCTCTACTTCTTCGCCAATAGTTCGTTCCTTTACAACAATAATACGTTCTAAATCTTCATCCTCCGCTTCTAACTGCTTTACATTAGCCTTATAAATTTGCAAATCATTCAAGTGATTTTGAAGATCAATTAATTTATCAATACCAGAAGATAAGATATTCATATCCTCGTAAGACCATTTAACATCTTGGATTTGCAGATTTTGTTCCTGCATCCTCTCTATATTACGATCATCTGAAATGTTTTGTTGTGTATTCATCATTAACTGAGGTGATTGTTTTTCCTGTACAGTCTTCTCATCTTGTCGTGTATCATTTTCCATTTTGTCGCCTCCTTACTTCTTACGTTTAATACTAGATCGCAATTTTTATATGTTTATCATTATAAGCTTCCTTCCTATTGTTTGCAAGTATCTCTAGGGTATTCCTAACCTTCCTTATTGTGTATTCTATTTAAGTATACGGAAAGTGTCTAATACAACTATAGAAGTTATGTAGTCTAGATAAAATTGGGGAACCACAAAATGAGGTTAGAGCATTTATGAAAAAGTTTTCACCTGTATCACGAAGATTAACACTGTGGTTTACTTTCCTTGATATTATGCTATAATTACTAGATATTAAGGTATTGTAAACAATAATTATAAAAACTTGTGCCTTGGCAATATATCGATTCAAAGAAAGGATATTATCATGATCATATGCAAAGTATGTGGACGCCACATAGAAAATGACAATGCTAATTTTTGCGAAAATTGCGGGGAGTCCCTGCGAGAGCATTCCAGTTTTGAGTACCAAGAACCTGTTAAACCTGCCGTACAAAATACAATAGAAGGTGCTAGCAATGAAATCCCTTTCCGTACTTTTATGGGTGTATTATTACTTCAGTTAATTCCTGGTGTTGGATGGCTGATCTATGCAATCGTCCTTGTTACCTGGTTGTTAGGAAATCAATATAGCCAAACACATAAGAACTTTGCTAAGGCTTCTTTGATTATGTCCTTAATCTCCCTCGTCGGCGCAGTATTTCTTGTGTCCTCCGGGTATTTTCCTCTTTCATAATCATAGCATTCATATCGATGCAATCTAGCACTTATATATAAGGAATACACCCTTGTAAATTATACCTCTTCTAGAGTATAATAAAACTATTGTAAAAAGTTCTGGATTACGATCCGATTCGAATCGATTGCGAATCGTTAAACCAAATTTAGAAACTTAATTATAGGAGTGAAATTATGAGTAAAATAAGAACACGTTTTGCACCTAGCCCAACCGGAAGGATGCATGTAGGTAATTTAAGAACGGCATTATATGCTTATTTAATAACAAAACACGAAGATGGTGAATTCCTTCTTCGTATTGAAGATACAGACCAGGAACGTTATGTTGAAGGTGCTCTTGATATCATCTATCATACCCTTCAAAAAACTGGTTTAATTCATGATGAAGGACCTGACAAAGATGGTGGTTGCGGACCATATGTACAAAGTGAACGTCAAGCACAAGGTTTATACCTTGAATATGCCAAAAAGTTAGTTGAAAAAGGGGAAGCATACTACTGCTTCTGTACCAAAGAACGTCTAGAAAGTTTAAAAAGTGTTGTATCCAATGAAGATGGCAAGGAAATCGTACAATATGACAAACATTGTCTTCACCTTTCAAAAGAAGAAGTAGAAGCAAATCTTGCTGCTGGTATGCCATATGTTATTCGTCAAAACAATCCTACAGAAGGAACGACATCTTTCCATGATGTAATCTTTGGTGATATAACCGTTGATAATTCAGAATTAGATGATATGATCCTAATCAAATCCGATGGTTATCCAACTTACAACTTTGCAAATGTTGTTGATGATCACTTAATGAATATTACACATGTTGTTCGTGGTAATGAATACTTATCTTCTACACCAAAATACAACCGTTTATACGAGGCATTTGGTTGGGAGATTCCTGTATATGTTCATTGTCCAATCATAACCAATGAAGAACACAAGAAATTAAGTAAACGTAGTGGTCATTCTTCTTTTGAAGATTTATTGGAACAAGGATTTGTAACAGAAGCCATCGTTAATTACGTTGCTTTACTTGGCTGGAGCCCTTCATCCAATGAAGAGATCTTTACCTTAGATGAATTAGTAAAAGAATTTGATTACCACCATATTAATAAATCCCCTGCTGTATTTGACATGGGTAAATTAAAATGGATGAATGGGGAATACATTAAGAAGATGGATTTTGATGCATATTATAAGTTAGCGCTTCCATACATCAAAGAAGTCATCACAAAGGACTACGATCTTCCATATATCGCTGAATTAGTAAAATCCAGAATAGAAACATTCTTAGATATCAAGGATCACATTGATTTCTTAGAAGAGTTGCCTGATTATGATATTGCTATGTATACGCACAAGAAAATGAAAACAAATTCTGAGAATTCCAAAGATGTTTTAGTTGAAATGTTACCAATCTTAGAAGCACATACTGATTATACCGTTGCTTCTCTTGAGACTGTAATCATGAACTATATTCAAGAAAAAGGTATTAAGAATGGACAAGGCTTATGGCCTCTTAGAACTGCTGTTTCCGGTAAACAATCCACTCCAGGTGGTGCTTACGAAATCATGCAGATTCTTGGAAAAGAAGAATCACTTAGAAGAATCCGTATTGGTATTGAAAAACTTACGGCTGCATTACAATAGATAAATAGGGTGTCATAAGTTGCGATACTTGTGACACCCTACTTTTCAATCATTGTTTTTCGTGTTGTATGTTGTCGTTCTACACATTATGCACGATGTCGGATCTAAGTGGCTTCAACGTTTATATTAATTAATGTTACTACTACGTTATAGAAAGGATCTTATCTATTTATGAAGTTTAATGCTTCTCAATTATCGGCGATTCAGCATAAGAATGGACCTATGCTCGTCCTTGCCGGACCTGGGTCAGGTAAAACAGCTGTTATTACCAAACGAACCCAATATCTGATTGAAGAATGCGGCATCAATCCATTAAACATCCTAGTCATTACATTTACAAAGGCAGCCGCTTCTGAGATGAAAACTCGTTTTCATCATCTTATGAAACAGGTACATGCGCCTGTATGTTTTGGTACTTTTCATTCCATTTTTTTCACCATACTAAAATATGCCTATAACTATTCTTCTGCCAATATCATATCCGAAGAGGCTCGTCTTACTTTTATTCGTTCTCTAATCACTCACTTGAATATAGAAATCGATGATGAAAAAGAATTTACTACCAGTATATTAAATGAGATCAGTCTCGTTAAAGGTGATATGCTTTCTTTAGATCACTATTACTCTATTAATTGTTCGGAAGATATCTTTAAAAAGATCTATACGGCTTATGAGAATAAACTTCGACAGGAAAATCTAATTGACTTTGATGATATGTTAGTTTTCTGCTATGAACTTCTAAAAGAACGTCCTGACATTCTAGCTCTTTGGCAGAAAAAATTTCAATACATCTTAATTGACGAATTTCAGGATATCAATCGGGTACAGTATGAAATCATCAAGATGCTTAGTCTTCCGCAGAACAATCTATTCATTGTAGGAGATGATGATCAATCCATCTACCGTTTTCGTGGGGCAAAACCTGAGATTATGCTAAATTTTGAAAATGATTATCCTATTGCCAAACGTGTTCTTTTAAATATAAACTATCGTTCTTCTGAGAATATTGTTCGCTTTGCAGGACGACTAATCAAAAACAATAAAAAACGTTTTCAAAAAGAAATCATTGCTAATCGTATGAAAGGTTCCGATCCCATTATTCAAACTTTCAAAGATCTAACAGACGAAAATACGGAGATCATAAAAGCGATTCAGCATTACCATGACCAAGGGGTTCCCTATAATGAAATTGCTGTTTTATTCCGTACAAGTACCGGCCCTCGTGCCTTAGTAAATAAATTAATGGACTTTAACATTCCTTTTCGAATGAAAGATGCTCTACCGAATATATACGAACATTGGATTGCAAAGAACCTCCTTGCCTATATTAAGATTGCTCTTGGAAACTATGATCGTAACTTATTCCTGCAAATTGCCAACCGACCAAAACGTTATCTCGCTCGTGATATCTTTGATTCACCTACCGTTAATCTCGAGGATATTAAGGGGCGCTTTAGTGATAAAGAATGGATGTTGGACCGTATCCTAAAACTAGAGTATGATTTAGCAATGTTAAAAAAAATGACGCCGTATGCTGCTATTCAATACATTCGAAAAGCGATTGGTTATGAAGAATATCTGAATGAGTATGCTACATTCCGACGTATTAAAGTAGAAGAGCTACTTGATGTTCTTGATGAATTGCAAGAAGGTTCTAAACAATTTGAAACCTATGATTTTTGGTTTGCACATATTGAAACCTATTCCCAAGAATTAAGGGAACAGCTTCATGTCCGTAAGAAAGTTAACTACGACAGTGTTTCTTTATCCACAATGCACAGTTCAAAAGGGTTAGAATACACCGTTGTCTTTATTATTGATGCCAACGAAGGGATTACTCCTCACAGCAAAGCTTTATCTGATGCTGACCTAGAGGAAGAGCGTCGCATGTTCTATGTAGCCATGACTCGTGCCAAACAATATCTTCACATCTACTCTGTGAAAGAACGCTATAACAAAGAACTCTCCATCTCCCGTTTTGTCGGAGAATTATTAGTGGATGTAACAGAATTAAAAGAGCAGGCAAGAATTGAACACCGCTCTTATGGACCAGGTACCATCCTTAAGAATACAGACGGAAAACTGATTATTTACTTTGATAAGCTTCACAAGGAACGGGTGTTGGATCTGAATTTCTGTATAGGGAATCATCTGATTAAGGTGATAGAGGACTAGAACTATTCACAACAAACAAGTGTCAGGACCCGAAATTAATCCTGACACTTGTTTGTTTCTATTTTATACCTTATAATCCGACCGTTCTTCTAGTACATAGGAAATATTAGAAAACCGTACTACATCGCCTTCCTGAATCTTTCTTCTTGTGTGTGGTTGTAGCGTATCATCATTTACGTAAGTCCCATTCGTAGAACCTAAGTCCGTTAAATAAAGTTCTGTGTTCTCTTTTGTAAGTTTTGCATGCACTCTGCTAATCGTGGATTCTCGTATAATTCCATCTACATCCTCCTCATATTTACCAATATAAAAAGGCAACTCTTCAATAGCTATGCATTCATACCCCTGCTCTTTTGGAGTCAGGACATATCGTATTGTACTATTCTCCGTTTCTTCTATGCACTGAGCCCCTGTTTCCACTATTGCCAATAACTGCGTAGCTTCCACTCCCTCTTCGATCTCTTCATCAATCTCTTCATCGATCCTTGTATCTATCCCTGTATCTATCTCTACATCATGAACCAATACATTATTAGAGCGTTCTTCATCCATTATTCCAAATGATTCGCTGTACTGTTCCTGTATTGCAATGCTACAGCTACTTTCTTCACTTCCCATTTTATTCATCACTGCATCCTCCGTTTTTACATATTCTACAATAGGAACATACTTCTCAATTTTTCTTTTTGGATCAAAAAGCCGGCTTGCTACATACGCAGCAAGAGAAAGACCAATTAATGATAACGCTAACATATTCTTTGTTTCCACTTTCTTATATCTACAAATTACGATTATGACAAAGAATATGGCTACTATGCCACCTGTAATTAGATAGTTATATAATGGATACACCGAGTGCATCTCTTCACTCTCCTGTCGGTGTTCCATCACGGGGCGTTTGACTACCTGTTTTACCGTTCTTAGATTATAATTTCCCAATCTTGCATCCATAAAGTCTTGATTCCCTTGCTTCTTTTCGGCTACTTGATCTCTTGTATTTCTTAGATTCCTCTGGTTTCCTTGATTTATTTGATTTATTTGATTTCCTTGGTGTCTTTTGAATTTCTGTCCACTTATATTTTTCTGCTCTCTTTTGGTTTCCTGGCCACTTATGTTTTCCTGCTCTCTCTTGGTTTCCTGGCCACTTATGTTTTCCCGCTCTCTCTTGGTTTCCTGGCCATTTATATTTTCCTTCTCTCTTTTGTTTTCTTGATTCCTTTGATATCCTTGATCTCTTTGATTCTCCTTATCCTCATTAGCAGTAATTTGTTTATTATTTTTATGCTCTATACTACTGTAATCTTTGATTGTACACTCCCGACCCTCTTCCTTGGACTGTCCCTTTTCCATGAATACATGACGCAAAAGTGAAATTGACATTTCCTTTCTCTTACTTTGGTGATACATGGTATATACCAGATAAACTGCTTGTTCATCCTCATAATTAACCCGTTCCATAAGGTACTCGGAAAGTTCGCAGATTTGTCCAAGAATATCTTTGGAATACTCTAAATGATATAGAAAAAAATATTGCTCTTTTTCTAACTCTCTAAAAAGGAATTGTGGTTGCAAAACTATATGTGATTCCACTAATAGGTACTCCGTACATACCTCAATTGCAGAAAAAATACTATTATATAATCTTCTACATTCAGCCGAATTCAATTTTTTTCTTTCCAGACAATCAAATAACGTCTGTTTTCCGGAAATATCATACATATATTTTGCTTGTTCATTAATATAGATTACCTGAATACTCAATAGATCTGTAACCTCATTCTGAAGCAACATCTGTAGTTCATATGTACTTGTCTCCTGAGCATCTTGTCCATCAAATATCACATAATTATGATACCCCTCTCTTTTGTACACCGCTTGTAATTCCATCTCTATCCCCCATTCAAAATATCTCTTAATGCCTTTAAAGCTTTATCACCTAATTCCGTTCCTTCTCCAACTTCCAAGAATACACGATATTTTCTTACATATTCAGCTGGATTAAACACCTCTCTTCGTTGTTTATATACGTAGGTCATCTTATCTTCACCCAACAGAATTCGAATAGGTGCTATGGGAATCTGCACACTACATGCTACCTCAATTTGAATATTGGTTTGTGCTAAATTAACCATAATATCCCCCACCTGCGTAATATACAGTTTTTCTGCTACTCTATTCATTATTTTCTTTCGGATTACCTCTTGTTCTCTAGAGTAATCACATTGCAGTGAAAAAAAGATTCCTCTTGCATTAATATTTTCATAGCAGATCTGTTCTCCTGTATCATCTACTGGATATCGTACTGCATTGTTTGCTTGTATACTCATTTCATCCGTTATATTCTGTATAACTACCCGATCATGAAGATAGAGTCCTCCATACACAATTGAAAAAATGACATAAAGAACAATAGGAAACACCATGGACATCTCCACAGTAATACTTCCACTGTCCCCTTCTTTATCTTTATATCCCATTGCACAGTACCCCAATAAACCCTACAAATATAAATGGAACAAAAGCGACACGATACTCTCGTTTTACCTTCTTACAAATAAGTAATAAACCTGACAGTATGGCACATAGTGTCAAGGCATATAATAACACTAGACTAATCCGCGATATTCCTAAATAACCACCTAATACCATGATTAGATATGCATCCCCCTTTCCAATTTTCTCTTTCGTTATTACACTAAGAAGTAACAATACTATGCCCAACATAAGCCCTCCCAATGAACTTTGAATGCTAATAGGCTGATATAAAAGATAGTTCACCCCAACAAGAAGTATCATCAGAATAAGAACTTTCCTTGCAATCTCCTTCTTTCTATAATCAATAACTGCTATAAGCAACAATAATCCGATCATACCTACCGTCATTAAACTTTCCACATACGTCCCTTCTCTCTATCTAAATTTTCCATTTACTCTTACAACCTTATCAATACGCACTACTTTCCACCACACCTTGTACACGCTTTACGATTTCCAATATCGGAACGTTTGATCGTCTTAATGGTACGTTTTAACCCACTACAGTTTATATTGCAATGATATCGATTCCCCTGTGTTGTTATGTAGTAATAAGATTGGTTTGTGTCCTTCGGATTACAAACTTCACATGCATAATATTTTGCTCCAGCATAATTACGCGATCCATCAATTGCAGTAACATTCACTTGTTTAATGGATAGCTTCAAATGCGTACACTCCTTACTCTCGTGATAAACTGTTCCCGTTTCTGTTATATAGACATAGTCCTCGTCCTCCTCACCTTTCTCCTGTTCAGGTTCCTCTTTTGTCCCAACAAACGCTTTTACAGTAAGGTTCTGCTTTACCCAAAAATCATTAATTACCTTTAGGCCAATGGGAATATGCACTTGATATTGAACAATCAAATTTACTTCATCATTAGCTAGATCATAAGAGGAGAATGTAAAATTCAAACCCTTAGCACCATTTATTACGCAGGACTGCTCTATCTGTTCACAGTCTACCAATTCCATAAATTTTGATCGAATCAGAGAACTTGTTATAACATTTTGGGCAACTTTCTTAACGGTTCCACTTGAATTATTCGTTTGCGTTTCCTCTAATTCAGTACCATTTTGAGGAGCTGTCCCCTGATTAGATCCGTTCTCCTCATAATTCTCTATATAATCATATAGAAAACCAATCTTTTCACAGTATTGCGAGGTTTCCAATAACCCATTTTGTATGATACCATGTATATAAAGTACTTGAATAAAAAAGAGAAAGGTATACATTGCAAAAAGAAAGATTGGTAAAACCAATGCTGCTTCCACAGTAATTGATGCCTGCAATTTATTAGTTGTTACTTTTTTTGTCCAGCCCTTCATCTTCTATATCCTTTCCTTAGTAAGGGCAGAATGGGATATTCTTTCTTCTAACGTGTGATTTAGTAACCATATCTTATTGGAGTTTGCTTGAAGAGAGTTTCCTTTT
The DNA here is from genome assembly GCF_012070565.1 of Anaerosporobacter faecicola. Lineage (GTDB taxonomy): Bacteria > Bacillota > Clostridia > Lachnospirales > Lachnospiraceae > Anaerosporobacter > Anaerosporobacter faecicola. The sequence goes on along the minus strand of NZ_JAAQRO010000046.1, from coordinate 90,643 downwards.
ATTCACGGCTAGGGATTGCCGATTTTATGGTTCTTAAATAAATAGAAGTGGTTAAAAATAATAATAATAAAATTAGATTTTTAGACTGGCGTAAGCCAAATAGACGTTTCTTTTAGATTTGTTAGAAGAAAGGACATCCCACTCTGCCCTTCTATATACTAGTACCCATTACTAATTGTCGTTTCCACTACATATCCACCCTCTGTTTTCCCCAGTATATCCTTTACGAACGGAAATGTAATAAATTTTTCTGGAATACTCATAACTGCATGTACTTTTATACCAAACACGCAGTGTTCTAATTGAAATGTATTCCCTATTATACCTTGCATATTAATTTGGATTAAATCCATTGTACGAAAACAGTTTTTCTTTTTATCACTCAAGAGTAAAAATATTCGAATATACTGTTCATAACTTAGATTTCCAATCTTGCTTGTTGTCTTTTCAAAGTTCTTTGCCAATGTTCCAATCTTTGCTTTGCTCATTGTAAGTAAATCTTTGTAATGCACTTGATACGTGGATTTTGTCTTAAATATTGGGACAGAGTATCCCGCCAATAATGCATAGGTATCCACCAATGCTTCTACCATTGCCCAGGCAAACAAGATTACGATCTTCACCAAAGTAATTAATGGAGGTAAACAAGTAAATCCAACGAGAGATGTTGCTGTAGTGTAAGCAGCTGCATTCTTTTCTTTATCCGTAAATAAATACAAAAAATTAAGTACTGTTCTCATCATTACTATCTTTGTTACAACACTGCTTAGATTATCCTTATCGCAATTATGCCCAGCAAGTATATACTCTTGCTCATATTCTAAAGATTTTGAATTGTTTGAATTCTCCTCCTTATTTGAATTCCCCTCCTTATTTGCCTCACTTTCTTTAACGGTTTGTACATAATTTTTGAAAAAATCAATTTGATACTGATTCAGTAACAGTTTCTCTGTCAAATTGGTTACTGCACTATGGTCAGCGGAAAATGAATCCGTAACTTGTGTACTATACTCATTATCCTCACATTCATCTATGATCCGTTTACAGTCGGCTTCCTGTTCATCCTCTTTAATATTAGCTGTGGTGGAAGGTAAATGTGCTTTGTCAATTGTTTGCTCAGAGATTACACTACTATCCTCTACAACCAATGCAAGCAATCCTGATTCAAGCAATGTTCCCACAGAATCTACCGGACTTTCTACTTCTTCTTCTACTTGTAAACTTGAATAATCAAACCGCAAGTTTTCTACATTATAGGAAGCTGCATATGCTTTACACTGTTGTAATTGATTTATGTCCTGTTCCAAAGAATTGGTATCATCTTTCTGAACTTGATCACTATTCTTATAAATCGACTCTAATAAATCTTGATTCTTTTGAAGTACCTTACGCATCTGTACTGCACTAGTTGCAGAAATTGTATCTGGGTTGTTCTGCTGCCCAAGGTATTCCCTCATCTGCTTTTTACTATTCTGAAACTCTTCATAGTTTTCTGTTGTCAGTTCACTTTTCTCCGCTTCAATAACCTGCTCATACTCATCTACTTTACTACCCAATTCCTCACTTTTACTTTCAATTTTATTAATTGTCTTCTGTGCCTTTTCGATCTTTGAAATTGTATCATTGATCTTTTGCAACATCTCTTTTTGCAGTTGTTTCTTTTCCTTTATTCTTTGTTCCTTCTTCTCTACTTGTGTCTTCCGCTCCTGATTCTTACTCTCAATCTCTTCCTCAATATGAGCCAACTGTTCCTCTTCTTCTGATACAGTATCTTGCTCTTCCCCCTCCTCCTCGTCTTCTACCACACTTTCTTCTTGTTCCTTATTAGCAATTGCACTTTCTAATTTAGAACGCTCTGCCTCTAGATCCGCTAACGATTTCTCTAATTCTTCTATTCTCTTATTACATGCAATGGCATCTTGGGCACAATGAATCTGTAGATCTAGTTTATTTGAAATATTATAGTACTTTTCTTTAAGAGAATAAAAAACCAATTCTTTATTAATTCCTACTGTTTGCATTGATGGTGGTTGTGATACGATTTTTTTTGCAAAAGAATCTTTTGTTTTCAATACGCCAGATTTGTTAAATCGAACTCCATTTTCATCTGTATCTACTCCCTCAACCTCTTCAATCAATTGCAGCATAAGCTTACTTAATTCGCCTAAAGATTCTTGTGTTTCTAGCTTTTTTTTCATGACTTTAGTTGTTTCCTCTGTTGAATCATATAGATTCCATCTCTCAAGCGTGTCTTTGATCAAATTAGCAGGAGCACTGTATTTCATATATGCATAAACTTGATTGAGAAATAGTTCTCCTTGATAATCCGTTAGCATTGCAATATCTTGTATCTCTACCTGATCTAACTGTAGTTCATATAAATCCATATATTGAAACACTTTTGACAATACATCTTTCTGTTCTATCTGGTCCTCCAGCCAATTTTTTGTTTCCACCGATTTTACAAAATTTTTTTGTACTACCGCTTCGAGTTCTTCCTCCACCATAAGATTATCATTAGTACAGGAATAAGCAAAAATTCCATATGTATCGAATAATTCCCGTTGGTAAGAAGAATATAAAGAATCCACACTTGCCTGCAACATACTTTGTCCAAGGTTTTTTGCTCCCTGTAACCTAGCACCTTCCACTACAGTACATAAAATTGCAGTTACCAGTAACAATACCAAACTTAAATATACCGTTATGCTCCCGCCTAATGATTTTTTATAATGCATCTGTTTTTCCTGTTGCTTTTTTGAACAAACCTTGAATAAACTTCTCTACTTCTCCCTTGAATAATATAACTAAGCCAATTAGGATAACTATGATTAACACAAGTTCTACAACACCTAATCCATCCTCTTCCTCTACGAAATCCAGCACTAATTTCTTTCCTGATTGCATTAACTCTTTTATCATATAAACACACCTTTCCGTTACATCTGCATAAATGCAGGAACCATAATAATTATTAATAAAATTAATAGCATAAAAACCATTGGTACTAATAATTTTGTACTTGCCTCTTCTCCTACCCGTTTTGCCATATCTTTTCGTTCTTCAAAAGATTGTACTGCTTCATATTCAAGTAGCTTTAATAAATCTCCCGTTCCTTTCGTCATATTCTGAACAAGCAAAGAACTTAACTTCATATATGGAATCAATTTAACACGCCTTCCAAAACGATCATACGCCTCCATTTCAGCCATCCCATTTTGTATTTCATGAATGGTAACGACCATCTCTTCATAGATATATCTTGTTTCTTCTTTCGTTCCAGCCTTTTGTCTTGTTCCAGCCCTTTGTCTTTTTCTCTCATATTCTCCGCAGATCATTCCCCAAGCATTTTTCACCGTCATACCAGCTCCAAGAAGTAGTACTAACTTATGTATGATATCTGGATAATCCAACAACATTTGTCTATCTCGCTTCTTTTTTTCCTTTTCTAATCTTGCTGTGTTCCCATAGAGCAGACATCCCATTGCCATTAACCCTAACATGGTAAGAAGAATAGGATCCTTTTCCTTCCTTTCATAATATATCAATTCTTGTCCTTCAATTGTTTTTGGTAGCTTAAGATATTCTTCTTCCGGCGCACTCTGTTGTTGCTGCCTGACTTCTTGTTGTACCAGTTCAATTAGCCGCTCCGTCTTTGTTTTTTCTTTTGGGTACAGGACAAGATTAATGGGATAACGTATTTCATTATCATAATATCTAATCACTGCGGTAATTGTTTGTATCACACCATCTCTTTGGTAATCCTCCACTGTAATCGAACCATCTTGATTAATACATCCGTCATATCCCAATTCCCAGTCTACCGTTACTGACAAACTTGGGATTTTGGTTACAAGGCATAAGGAACGATCAATGTGATCATAGGCTTCATTATTTCCTAAAATGGTATTATCAAGATACTGTTTTGCTTTATCAAAAATCTCCTTTAATTTTACAGGATCGGTGTACTGTCTTTCTTGTAACTCAAGTTCGATTTCTTCTTGATTTTCCTCTACCTGCATATAAAGTGGAACACTTAATGCAGATTCGCCGTAACCAGGCCTTTTAAGATAATACGACTGATACAACAGACTTGAGCCCGTTAATGCAACGATAATTGACAAACTATTACTTGCTAAAAGTACAAGTGTGATTAACGTTATTTGTTTGGTACAAAAAATAGTTGCTTTTTCTTCTGCATTTTCTCTTACATAAAGTATCCTCATTGCATTAACACTTTTTTGAAAGATTTCTTTTCCGACTCGCGTTTTTCTAATTCCCGAAAGCACAAACCGACTTACTGTATCCAGAGAGAGCGACCGTTTTCCATTCTGCTTATTTGATACTATATTTGCAACAATAATTAGGATCAGAATCACTCCTAGTATCATACAATTTGCTATTAAGATATGCATTCCCCCCTATCTACCTTATACTTCAATACTTAAGATTCGGTTCATAAGCACATAACTAAATAAATAGATCCCTAACGCTCCTGTCATTATAAAACCACCTAATAGATTGTGATATAAGGGATCTAAGAAACCCGGTGATGACAAGTCCATATATAGAATAATTGCAAGGGGAATCTTGGTCATGATGTTTGCTTCAAACTTTTTAGCCGACATCATGGTTGTTATCTCTCGACTGACCTCAATCTTGTCACCAATAATTTGATTTGTCGTTCGTAATATCTGAATTAAATTACCTCCGGATTTTTTTGCTGTCCGAAAAACTTCTGCCAAACTTTTAATATCATCAATATCACTTCGTTTTGCAAAATCCTCTAATGCCTGTTCAACTGGTATGTTCATTCGAATTTGGTACACAATATAGGAAAATTCCTGATGTATCATAGTATCTTCTCCATATAGGAGTTTTAAATCCTGTAATGCCTGCCGAAATGCATTTTCAATGGAGTACCCTGCACTTAATGCTGCCACTAGCGACTGTAATCCTTCTTTAAACTGTAATGTTAACTCCCACTTTCGTTCTTTACACCGTTTCTTTTCTTGCTGTTTTTTATATAGCAAAAGCAAAGGGCTCCCAAGAAGTAATACTATACCATTACGATAGAAGATCCATAAAAGAAAACCAAATATAATAGCACCCTTTGCATATACCACTTTTGCTTCCTTCCAACCCATATGATATTGATGATAGTCAACAGGATACGCGCTTTTTTTAGATTTTGCATTTATTCCGTTGGTATTACACAATTGTTTTCTCAACCTCCTCACTTTCCCTATGATTGGATTGTGGTATAGAGAGACCTGCACGCAATAACTTTTCGGTATTTACAAAAGAATTGGTCGTTCGTTTTAATACTCCTATTTTCATGGCATGCTTGTCCATTTGCATTTGATTCGTCTCACCCTTTGTAGCTTCCTCGTTTAATTCGAATTGAAATAAAGGATTAACTTGGATCTCATCATTTACTACATCTAATATTTCGCAAATTTCCAATACTTTTCTTGATTTATCGCGCATTCTCCCAAGATGGACAATAATATCAATTGCCGAGCTAATTTGCCTCCTTATTGCAGGTATTGGCATATCCACACCTTGTAAAACTAATGACTCTAATCGGTTCAGCATATCCTTGACAGAATTTGCATGTCCCGTAGATAAACTCCCATCATGTCCTGTGTTGTATGCAGCTAAAAGATCAATAGCTGCACTATCTCGAATCTCTCCTACGATTATTCGATCAGGTCGCATTCGCAAGCTTGATTTGATTAGATCACGAATACTTATAGCATTTTTACCTTCCACATTTGCATTTCTACATTCTAGACGTACTAGATTTGCAATACTGCAGATTTGTAGCTCTGCCGAATCTTCTATTGTAATGATTCGTTCATCCTCGGGAATAAAATTTGACAATACATTAAGAAAGGTTGTTTTACCCGATCCCGTTCCACCTGATATGAATATGTTATACCTTGCTTTAACTAACGTATGTAAAAACACCGCCGCTTCTTGCGTTATCGCACCAAGGTTAAGTAATCCTTCCATCGTAAAAGGGTGTTCCGGGAACTTACGAATCGTTACAATTGGTCCATCTAATGCAATAGGTGGTAATACCACATTCACACGCGACCCATCCATTAAACGGGCATCTACGATAGGTGAAGATTCATTTACGATTCGATTTGTCTCAGATACAATCGATTGAATTACTTCCTGTAATCGTTCCTCTGATTCAAATGCGGTATCCAATTGGGTTATTGCACCTTCTTGTTCTATGAAGATGTTCTTTGGTCCATTGATCATGATTTCTGTGATTTCTGGGTTTTCAACAAGCTCTTGAAGAACATCTAACTTCCTAAGTGCATTAAATAGTTCCTTTCGAAGTCGAACTTTCTGCTCAATTGTTAAAAACGATTGTCTCGTGTATTCTAAAATCTCCTTGTCAATCTGATCCATAAGTTGTTCATCTTCCAACTCAACCTGAGATGTAATCTGCTGAACCAAATGTTGTTTGATTTCTCTTTTATATTGATTCAACAACTCGATTTCGTTACCTTGTATCATGTCATTACTATTCTCCTCTCTCTTACCACAAAGTAAGTCATCCACAAGACAAATCTTACACAGATAAGTTATCCACTGGTGTAGGGATTCATCCACGGTGTTGTGAACAAGTCGAGATTCTCTTCCTGCCTAACCATTTCCTTTATACTCTTTCTATCCAATCTGCTAATATCCAGATACGGCAGTTTTATGATTTGCTCTTTTCTTACTATTTCCTTTTGCTCTAACATTGTAAGCAGTATTTTATTTTGTTCATCCAAGGGTTCTTCCCACGATGATTCCATATAGATTTGACTTGATGACTTTAGCAATACCTCTGTACACTCATTCATAATACGAACAAGAATAACTATCACTACATCTCCATATCTGCTCTTAACTTCTTCATAAAATCTTGTAAGATCTTCTTTCCGCATTGATAACAGATCGGTATAATGCTGAACCTTTTTTACATAATGGACATTTGCTATTTGCATAAAGGTTAGTTGTTTTCTTTGGGTATCCGTATGCTCTTGCCGATAATAATAGAGCAGCTCGCTAAGACCAATTCCTTCTTCCCCATTAATCTCAAGTAACTTTTCCATCGTATCAAAAGGATTTAGATTCACTACGATTACCTTTTTTTCTTTCGCCAAGGCTTGTGCAAATCGCATGGTCACTATAGTGGTTCCAACACCTCCAAAAGGCGTAAGAACACTAATCAATTGACTTTTGTTCTGTATTCCATTTGACTCCATAGCCTTAGATGTGCTCCTTATGAGTTTTTCTTCTAATAACGCAACTATGTCTTTCGCAGATTGATACTTATGTATGCTATGCTCATATTCACAATCAGGCATATTGGTTAGTATATAGATGGTATAATCCTCTTTTTCCTTTATCTCTAGAATCTCCGGATATATGGACTCTTCAACCAACAGATACGAAATTGTATTGTTCTTTATGTGTTCCAGGAATAGGGTTTTATCTGTAAACGCTTGTACTTCCCGAATATGGACTGCATTTATCTGAATATAATTAGCCAATGCTGACAGGTATTCTCGATCCATATCTAAAATTGCAATACTATATGCCCCCATATCCACCTCCTAACACCAAAATTGTACTGATTAATATTGGCAACGAAAAATGAATACAATTTTTTTTACTTTTTGAAAAATTCTTATAGGGTACTACTTTTTTGGTTTGATAAATATAAGAAAGATAGAATGCAATGGATTGCATTTGACGAAATAAGATATGTGTTCTTATTAGATAAATAATAGAAATAACTGCTCCCACTAAAAATGAAAAAACTACTACGACCATTCCCTGTCTGAATCCAAGGAAACAACTTACTACTGCTAATAACTTAATATCTCCAGCTCCTATTGCATGAATGAAATAGATTGGAAAAAGAAGAAGAATACAGAGTATTGCACTACATAGACCTCGTATACTAATAACGATAGAAGATGTAAATAAAGATAAAAAAAGATATAAACTCAGACTAAAGATAATTACTTGATTTGGAATTCGATAGGTTTTTAGATCATACATGGTTGCTATAACTAAGACTGCAATTAAAACAATGTATGCAAAAATATAAATAACACCTCCTGTTTTAAGTCATAATCCTATAAAAATCCTTCATATTCCATATTTTACCTTTCTGATATTGGTTTGTCAACAGTTTTTTATAATTTTTTCCATTTATTTTTATCTTTTTTGTCTTTTTCTGTTACTTTGCTGAATTGAGCTGGATTGGAAGGTGAGGTTCCAGTTTGGCTAAATCTTGTTTTATAGTAACAATAATTGGGGAAAATTCTCTCTCTAAACGTAGGTCTTTGGGCAGGGGATCAACAAAATCATTTTGTCGGCACAATCATTTGGGCTGACTTATAACTTTGCATTTTATAAGAAAAGCAGTTATAGATTTCCTAAATTTTATCATAATAAATAATAGACTATTTCCTTTTAGAAACAGTTTTATTTTCTTACCGAATAATAAATCATTACTGCGTACAGCAGGAATATTCCTGGCATGCCAAATAATCCAATGGAAGTTACGTTCACCCCATTAATACCAGGTACCTTCGTTACACCGAAGTTCACCAATACACTGTTAATACAATAAAGCAATACTACCCCTAATAAAGCGCGGAATACAAAATTAACAAGCCATTCAATCTTTTTAAATACAATGGCTAGAACAAGAACCAATAAACAAACACCTATGATTATAGCAAATGTCATGCTTTTCATAATTACCTCCCAAACCTGTCTTCTATATTAAATATATTATTATTTTCCAAAATTATTCAGAAAATTAGAATAAAATTACAAATATAATACTATAATATATAGAGTAGTAATATACTCTTTATTATGACTTATAAAGGTAGGTGTAATCATTGAAGAAGAAAGCGAAATTGAGACGGCAAGAAGAAGAATTGTTACGTCTTGAGATTCGAAAAGCAAAATTAGCATTAGAAACAGCTTATTCTAATTTTGAAAATGTTGTTGATCCCGATTTGATAGATTGCTACATTTATGAGGTAAATGCGGTGCAAAAGAGGTACAAGTATTTACTTAAACAGGCCAAGTTATTAACTGACGAAGATTTGGCAGAACAAATTATATGATACAAGAATACTAACGTCATATGCTTTATGCTTGCACAAAACATATGACGTTTGAATCCACAACACATGAACGACTACTATACTATGACATAGTGAAAGCGCCCAGGAACCCTCCTGAGCGCTTTCTTCGCATGCATATTTTATTCAATAAGACAAAGTTGCCTTAAGAATAACGAATTATTTAAGAACTACAATGGAATATGGAGGCATTGTAACGGAGTCCCCCTCCATGGTAACAGCAGCTCCATTTACCGATAGATAGCCACGTATTCCTTCAACATTCAGTTGAGCATCTGCTAAAGATACCGTTGTCTCTTGGTCAGAGATATTATAGAGCAATACAATACTGCTATCTTTATATGTTCTTGTTATTGCACAGAGATCACCTTGATTTAATGAATCAATTATTGCTGTAGTTCCTCTGGCAATTTCCGGATTTTCATTTCTTAATTGTATAGCACGTTTATAGTAATTATAAATGGATAATGGATCGTTTACTTGGTCCTCGTATGTGCCAAACTTATGTACCATCGTTTCCATTTTCTCTGGTCCCTTAGTCATACCTGTTGTATTCGTCTCTGACCAATACATTGGTACCCTCTTATTCTCATCAATACCACTTCCACTCATACCAAGCTCTTCCCCATAATAGATAAAACTATTGCCTGCCATCATGAGGTTTATACCAGCACCCAATTTAATCTTATCTTCATTATAGCTAAAGTAACCTGCTGAACGAGCTGTATCATGATTGGTTAAGAACGAAGCATCAATGGCATTTTCATTCAAAGAACGGAATTTGTCCTGAATGGTCACCATAGCACGACCAAGACTACTTCCCGAGTTCTTATCTCCTGTGTAATTAATCGTCGTTACGATTTTCCCCTGTTCCTGTGCAAATGGGAAATTAAATAAACTATCAATTCCACTTTCATAGTATTGAGACATTGTTCCAAAGGAATCCCAAACTTCTGCAACCAAATAATTATCTGGATTTAATCCCTTTACATACTTCGTCATCCAAGAAAGTACTTCTACATTTTTGTCGGTATTTCCTGTATAGAATTCTTTTGCTGCATCGATACGGAATCCACCAACCCCCATATCAAGCCAATACTTCATAATCTTTTCGAATTCACTTCTAACATTTTCATTTCCTAGATTCAAATCCGGCATCTGATCCCAGAAAACTGCTTCATAGTACCAGTCACCCACTCCAGTGGAATAATACTTTCCTGAGGTTGGTTGCCCCTCTACGAAGTTATAAAATTGACAATAAGGATTATGCTCTCTACATAGATCCTTTTCCTTACATTTTTTCTTTCCACATGGTTCAATCGCCAAGCTCTTCACTGCAGATTGAAACCACTCATTTTTTGTTGAGGTATGATTAAGGACAAGATCAATGATTACTTTAATCCCTCTCTTATTGCACTCTTCTATTAACTTCTGAAAGTCTTCTAAGGTCCCATACTCTGGATCAATATCATAATAATCAATTACATCATACTTATGGTACGTAGTAGAAGGCATAATTGGCATTAACCAAATTCCATTAATTCCAAGATCGGTATGCGTAGAGTCATCGCCATCATTTAAGTAATCCAGTTTCTCTATTAATCCATTAATATCACCAATTCCATCTCCATTACTATCGTAATAAGAATAAAGAAAAACTTCATAATAGGTACGGTAGATATCATCAATGATCTGTGGTTCCTGATCATATGCATAGTCCACATATGTAACGTTCTCAGCCTTTGTATCTTCTGTTTCCTCTGTCTTATTCTCTTGCGTATCTGCTGTGGTTTCTTGATTTTTTTGATCAGAAGCACCTTCCGTTACTGTTGATTCTATATTATCTGTTGGTTTATTCTTCTGATCATCTTTTTTCTTACAACTACAGCACAGAAGTAAACCACATAATATGAATCCAAGCAGAAACAATCTTTTCTTGTTCAAACAAAATACCTCCTCCCCATTTTTAAACGCCCTGTTTGCACTACGTATTCATGCTTACGGACATCTTTGGGTTTTATTAGCCTAATAAAGGCTGACAAAAAGACTTTCCTCTTTCCGCCAGCCTTATAGCATCATATTTTATCAAATTTGACTATTGAGATACCATACTGTTTAGTTATTTCATTTATAAGATTAGCCCTTTACAGAACCACCTGTCGCACCTTCTACATAGTACTTCTGCATGCAGATAAACAGTGCAGCAATTGGTATGGATACAAGTACAGAACCTGCTGCGTATCTTGTAAACCATTGGTTAATGAACTCACGTTCCAACATCTTAAATAAACCAAGTGCTACTGTGTATTTGTCATAATTATCACCCATGATAACACTTACGAAGATGTAATCCATCCAAGGAGCCATAAAACTAGTTAATACTGTATAAACAATAATTGATTTTGATAGTGGAATGGTAAGTTTTCTAAATACCTGCCATTTTGTCGCACCATCAATCCATGCTGCTTCATCAATTGCCTTAGGAACGGTATCGAAGAAGCCTTTTGCAACATAAAATCCTAATCCTGCACCACCTGAGTATACTAAGATCAATGCTAATAAGGATTGTGTTAAGCCAACACCTTTTAAGATATAGTATACGGCGATCATTGACATGAATCCAGGGAACATACCAAGGATCAATGCAATGTTCATTAATGGTTTTCTAAGTTTAAATCTCAATCTTGACATTACATAAGATGTCGATAATACAAAGAAAGTTGAAATGATACAAGAACAAATTGCTACAAAGAATGTATTAAAGAACCACTTTGCAAAATAGAACTGTTTTGTCTCTGTAAATAATCTTGTATAGTTGCTTAACGTATATCCCTTAGGGAAGAAATACTTTGAATACGTACCTGGTTCTGCACGGAATGAGGTTAATACTACCCATACAATAGGAATTAACCAGATGATTGATAGTATAATGAGGACTAGATACGAGAAAAAATTAGCTGTCTTTTTTGCCTGTGACATAGATCTTTGTTTTTTACTCATTATTGGAAATCCTCCTCACTCTTATAAGCTGACGTTCTTCTGTAAGCGATTAAGGATACCGTTGCAGAAAGAATGAACACTAAGATACCAATTGTTGCTGCAAAAGAGTAATCCTTACGGTTTACTGTTAATTTATAAAGCCATGTTACCAATAAGTCGGTCTTACCAGCCTGATAATAATCCAAGGAAGAAGGATTACCCGTTGTCAGTAAGTAAATAACATTAAAGTTATTAATATTACCAATAAACTGCTGAATCAGGTAAGGTCCCGTGACGAATAATACATATGGTAATGTGATCTTAACAAACATGATGAAAGGAGATGCACCATCGATTTTCGCTGACTCATAGATATCTTCAGGAATATTCATAAGAATACCTGTTGTTATTAACATAGAGTAAGGAACACCGATCCAAAGGTTAACAATAAGTACAGTCACCCTCGCCCATGTCGCCTGCGTTAAGAATGGTATAGCTTTTGATATTAAGCCTGCATTTAATAACATACCGTTGATTGGCCCTTCGGTTGCAAGCATATTTCTCATAATTAATAGTGTTACGAATTGTGGTACTGCGATTGATAATACAAAAATTGTTCTCCACAATCCTTTAAATTTGACACCTTTACGGTTAATAAGCATTGCTAATAGCATACCAAAGATATAGTTTAATCCTGTTGCTAAGATTGCCCATATAATCGTCCAACCAAGTACTGGCCAGAATGTCTTTGAAATTGTTTGTCCAGAAAATAGTACTGTTCTAAAATTTTTCAATCCAACCCATGTAAATAGATTTCCAGGTGGTTGATGTGTATTATCAAAGTTTGTAAATGCAATTAAGATCATAAACACTAATGGTAATACAGTAAATACTAATACACCCATCATAGGGAAAAATAACAATGTTCTATGTAACTTTGCATCAAAATGTGCACGTACATCGTCGATAAATGATGGAAGTTTACTTCCTTTTTCCTTTAACTTCTGTGCTTCAATAGCAGCTTTAATATTTGCTTTCCACATAAACAAAAATGTAGCGATAACAAATATTGCAACAACTCCATATAATAACATTAACATGGAGTTATCACCCTTTATAATTTTAATAAAAGGTGCTTTATCAATTACAATTTGCTCTTGTGTCTTTGTTCCAAGAGTACTTAGTCCTGTAAATGCCGTTAAACCAGCCATAATCATATAGAATATAAATCCTAGTTCCATAGAAAGGAATAATAGTCCTTTGATAATCTGGCCTCTTACTAAATTGGATAACCCCATAACAAAAAACGATAACTTAGTAAAAATATCTCCTTCTTTGAATGTTCGGCCAATGAACGTAAAAACATTATCAGACTTTGTTTTCTTATTCTTGTTCACAACTCTGCCTCCCTTATCTCTTGATAAAATATGCTATGCAAAATAATCTATTGTATTACAGGTACCCGAAGGGTTTCGGGTACCTGTATGTCAAACTTTACTATTATTCTAATGTAGCAAGAATGTTAGTTACGTAATCATCAAGTTTAGATTGTAAGTTATCCATTGTGATAGATCCGTCTAAAATTCCAGTACCAAATGCTTCAGATGGAGTCCAGAAGTTACCTGATTGAGGAATAGAAGTTTGAACAGTTGCATTTTGTGCTTGAGCAGATAAAGCAGCGATTGCTGGGTTAGATGCTAAAGCTTCTGTATCATTAGCTAAGTTAAGGTTTGTTGGTGCATAGCTGTATTTTTCAAAACGAGTTTTTTGACATTCTTCGCCTGTTAAGTATTCAGCTAAAGCCATAGCTGCTTGTGGGTTAGCAGTTTGTGAGTTAACACCATATAATTTAAAGTTAGCCATACCACCTAATTGGATAGTTTCACCATTAGATAATGTGATTGTTGGAAGTGGAGCAGTACCATAGTTTTCACCTAAAGATTTTTGGATAGGTTCTGCATTCCAAGTACCTGTAAATGTTGCACCAAGTGTACCAGCTTCGAAAGCTGCTAATAATAAACCGTCATCATGGTTAGCGAATTTCTTTGTTTCTTTTGCAAGTTTCATTAAGTATTCACCAACTAATAAACCACGATCGTTGTTGAAATCACATTGAGTTGCATCAGTTCCGTCTGGTCCAAATAATGTACATCCTGCACCAAAGAAGAATGATGATAAGTACCAACCATTATCGATATCAAATGAGAAGTTAGTAACTCCATCGCCTAAATCTTTTGCCATCATTGTATCAAGAGATTTAATTTCGTCTTCTGTGTATTTGCTCTTATCATAGTACATGAAGTATGTATCTGAAGATGATGGATATGCATATAATTGACCATCTACTGTACAAGCAGAAATTGAAGACTCTGTATTATTTGCTTTTATTTGATCTGCATTCATTGCTACAGGGAATAATGCACCTGCTTGAACTAATTCAGCAATTTGGTCAGATGCGAATGTGAATACATCTGCAGCAACTGTAGGGTCTTTTAGAACTTCTGATTTTGCATCAGCTTCTGAAACAACACCTAATTCAATTGTAATTTTATCTTCTGGGTGAAGTGCTACGAAAGCATCACACATAGCTTGTAATTCTTCTTGTTGTTCTTGTGGTCCCCATACTTTTAATGTAGCATCGCCAAGTTTTGTATCTTCTGCAGCTGCTGCATCGTCTGTTGCTACTGCGTCATCTGTTGCTGCTGCATCGTCTGTTGTTGTAGCTTCTTCTGTTGTAGTTGTTTCTGTTTCAGCTTTGTTATTATCATTGTTCTTTTTGCCACATGCAGTTAAACAAGATAATGCTAATACAGTTGTCAGTAGTAAAGCTATTACTTTTTTCCCTTTTCTCATAATCTCTACCTCTTTCTCCTTTTTTTAACCAAAAGTATTATGGTTTTCTATATGATAGAAGTTTAGATGCTTCTATCACATGACATAGAAAGAATTCTTAATCCTTTCTATGTCATGAATAAAATATGCTATGCATATTTATTCCGAACTTAATATCCTATTTGACTTTCCAAATCTCTGTTGCATAATCATGAATTGTACGGTCACTAGAGAATTTACCTGCATTTGCAGTGTTGATAAAGCATTTTCTTCTGAATGCATACGTATCAGAGTAATCTTTGTTTGCTTTTAATTTTGCATCAACATATGGTAATAAATCCTCTAACAGATAGTAGTTATCTGGTTTATGCCAGCTAGCTCCTTTTAATAAAGAATCATATAATTCTTTGAACATTCCTGTTCCATTGTCATCAAAAGTTCCATCGATTAATGTATCAACAACTCTCTTGATTCTTGCTTCTTTTTTGTAGATTACATTTGGATCATAAGAATCTTTGATTTTTTCTAAGTCTTCAACTCTTGCACCGAAGATATAGTTATTTTCTTCTCCAGCTTGTTGTACGATTTCTACATTGGCACCATCATATGTACCAAGAGTAACTGCACCGTTTAACATGAACTTCATGTTACCTGTACCAGAAGCTTCTGTACCAGCTGTTGAGATTTGTTCTGAAATATCAGCTGCTGGAGTAATCATTTCTGCATATGATACGTTATAGTTGTGAACGAATACAACTTGAAGTTTATCATTCACTGCTGGATCATTTGCGATCATCTCAGCGATCTCATTAATGAATTTAATAATTCCTTTTGCTCTGAAGTATCCAGGTGCTGCCTTTGCTCCAAAGATAAATGCTGTTGGATTAAAATCTTTAATTCTTCCTTCTTTTAATCCGTAGTAGATATCTAATATAGAGAATGCATTTAATAATTGTCTCTTATATTCATGTAATCTCTTAACCTGAATATCAAAGATAAATTCTGGATTTACTTCAATGCCTTCTTGCTTTTTAATATAATCAGCAAGTTGACGTTTTTTGATGTTCTTAATATCACCAAATTGTTTGATCACGTTTTGATCATCTTTGAATTTTTCTAACTCTTTTAATTTATCTAAGTCAGTAATCCATGAATTACCGATCTTATCTGTAATAAATCCGGACAACTCCATGTTCGCAAGTGCTAACCAACGACGTTGTGTAATACCATTCGTTTTATTATTAAAACGTTCTGGATAAATTTCATACCATTCATGTAATGCATCATTCTTAAGAATCTCGGTATGAATCCAAGCAACACCGTTTGTAGAATGGCTAGCATAAATTGCTAAACGTGCCATATGAATCAAATCATTTTCATCAATAATGTAGTATTTCTTTTGATCTTCTTCTGCAATACCAAGAGATTTTAACTCTTTAAGTAATGCTTTATGAATCATTACTACGTATTTGTATACGTTAGGAATAACAGCCTTGAATAACTTAACCCACCATTTTTCTAATGCTTCTGCCATAACGGTATGGTTTGTATATGCAAATGTTTCTCTTGCAATCTTAAATGCTTTTGCAAATGTCATTCCTTCTTGTTCCATGAATAAACGAATTAATTCAGGGATCGCTACAACTGGATGCGTATCATTTAATTGGATTGCATACTCGCTTGAGAAGTGACTGAAATCGTTACCGAAAACAGCCTTATACTTTCTAATTACATCTTGTAAAGATGCACTTGAGAAGAAATATTGTTGTTTCAGACGTAACTTCTTACCAGCATCTGTATTATCGTTTGGATATAATACATTCGTAATAGCTTCTGCATCAATTCTTTCTTTTACTGATTTCTCATATTTTGAATCATTAAATGCTTCAAAATTGAAGTTTTCCAATGCTTCTGCTTGCCATAAACGAAGAGTATTTACTGTTTGTGCACCATATCCAATTACTGGCATGTCATAAGGAACTGCATATACTGATTGATTCTTGAATTCAATCAAGATCTTTTCTTCTTCTTTTCTTACTGACCATGGATCTCCACATTTTAGCCAGTCATCTGCAGTTTCCATTTGGAATCCATCTTCGAAATATTGTTTGAATAACCCATATTTGTAACGAAGTCCGTATCCATTCAAACGAACATTGATTGTTGCACCTGAATCAAGGAAACATGCTGCAAGTCTTCCAAGACCACCATTACCAAGTGCTGCATCTTCAATATCTTCAAAGATTCTAATATCAATATTGTTTTCACTCATTAACTCTGAAAATTGGTTTAATAATCCAAGATTTAATAAGTTATTATAAACCATTCTACCAATTAAGAATTCTGCTGATAAATAGCATACTTTTTTACCTTCTGCTTGAATTCCTTCTTCTGGATTTACCATTTGCATTGCTGCTTTTGATACAGCATTATATAACTGAATTGTTGTTGCTTCTTTAACTGTTGTTGAATAATCTAGTTCAAGAATTGTTTTTACGTTTGTCTTAAAATTGCTCACTCGTTATTCCTCCTTAACATCTCGTTGTGGTTTGGTAATGTTTTATTTTGGTTGAGTATGATTATCTTCCATAAGTATCTGCTAACGTATGTAACCGCATGATATCTTCCTGGGATAATTGTCCTTTTGTCATTCTCCACTGCCAATTACCACCTAAGCTAGATGGTAGATTCATTCGCGCTTGATCATCAAGTTTGAGAATATCTTGTACTTGAAATATTGCAACTGCAGCATTACTTGCATATGCCAATTTTACAACTGCATCAGGGATATCATTCTTTCTCTTGACTCCCAAATATTCGCAAGCATATTGTTCTTCTTTCTTTTCCATGTTTTTGAGGTATCCAACCAAGGTTTGGTTATCATGTGTACCACCATAAACAACGGTATTACTTGTTTTATAGTTATGAGGTAAATATTCACTTTCTGGACCACTGTTAAAAGCAAATTGTAAAATCTTCATTCCTGGGAAGCCCGTACGTTCCATTAATTGTCTTACGGAAGGAATGATAACGCCTAAATCTTCTGCAATAATCTTTGCATCTCCGATTGATTCAACGATTACTTTTGTTAATTTGCTACCTGGACCTTTTTTGTACTTTCCTCGTTCTGCTGTTTCACATTCTGCAGGAATACGGAAATATCGAACAATTCCAATAAAGTGATCGATACGTACAACATCATAAAGTTTTGCTGATGCTGACATTCGTTTTCTCCACCAACTAAAATCGTCTTGTTCCATCTTGTTCCAGTCGTACAATGGATTTCCCCATCGTTGTCCTGTTACTGAGAAACAATCTGGTGGAACACCTGCTATATTGATTGGTTTCTTTCTCTCATCAAGTTCAAACAGATCACCGTGTACCCATACGTCTGAACTATCCATTGCTACATAAAGAGGAATGTCACCAATAATCTGAATTCCTTTTTTATTTGCATATGCTTTTAATGCAAACCATTGTTCATAGAACTTGTATTGACAAAACTTCCAAAAGTCTACATCATTCTTTAGTTTCTTTTGATAGCTTGCAACTGCCTCTGGTTTACGAAAACGAATATCTTCGTCCCATAGTAACCATTCTTTGCTTTCAAAATGATTTTTAATCGCCATATATAAGCTGTAATCATCTAACCAGTATTCATTCTCATTACAAAACTGTATGTACGATTTCTGCGTTTGATGCTTACTTCGTTCAAAAGCTTTCTTTAATACATGAAAGCGACTATTATAAATTGCTTCATAATCAACTTTCGAATCATCTTGTCCCCAATCATATGCCTCAACTTCTGACTTTTTCAGTATGCCCTCTTCGATCAAAGTATCAAGATCAATGAAGTAAGGATTTCCAGCAAATGCGGAAAAAGATTGATATGGGCTATCTCCATAACTAGTTGGTCCTAAAGGAAGCACTTGCCAGTAGATTTGTTTTGCTTCTACCAATGTATCTACAAAATCATATCCAGCTTTACCAAATGTTCCAATGCCGTATGGAGAAGGTAAACTACTTACTGGTAGTAACAAACCAGCTCCTCTTGTTAATTCAGTATTTTTATTTGCCATACTTGCTCTACACTCTCTTATATTTTCGATAAGTTTCGAAATACTAAAATAAGAATATCACTTTTGCTATACTTTGTCAATAGCGCTTTCGTTTTTTATAGTTATTATTAATATTATTTTTTAATTTTATTTCGTTTTATTTGTTTAGATTTACTTTTAACTACTATTTAACGTTCTAAACAGTACATAAAACTAGTACTTTTGTATAAAAAGCGGAATATTCTTATAAGCTTTGCACGGGGTGTGCACTTTGAAAAATGAGGTGCAATTAGCTCCTTTCTAAATATTTTTTCGGAAATTTTCGAAACCAATAAAAAAATTATAGCATTTATGGCTATTATTGTCAACTATACTGTTGCTTATTAGCTATTATTTCTTTTCTGTTTTTTTCGTGTGAAAACTAATTTTCTTTATCTCCTACATTAGTTCACAAATTTTATTACTTTTTTTTAACATAATCACGAATTAATTTATATTTATTGAAAACACAAGTTATCGGTAGTATACTTTTTACAAAAAGTACACTACAAAAGGAGGAGACAATGGCTACTATTAAAGACATTGCCAATAAATTAGGCATAGCTGTTAGTACTGTTTCAAAAGGACTTAACGGTGCCAGCGACATAAGTGATGAGATGCGCCAACTTGTTCTGGATACCGCTGTTGAGATGGGATATGCCTCTAAAAAAATGCGTAATCAAGGAAAACGCAAGGTTTGTATATTAATCGAAAATATGGATTACGAAAATATAGACCAATTTGGTTATGAAATCATTGTTGGTTTTAAACTCTCAGCTGCAAGACGCCATTGGGATGTAACGGTTATTCCTACAAACTTAAACATGCAAACAGAAGAGAAATTCGATACTTTTATGTTGAAAAATGGATATTGCGGTGCTTTCTTACTAGGTTTTGCTCTTCATGATGACTGGGTGAAACAGCTCTATAAAACTACTGTCCCAACTGTTCTTTTTGATAATTATATCGAAAACAATAACCATGTTGGCTATGTTGGAACCGATAGTTTTGAAGGAATTCATACTGCTGTAAATCATTTATATTCTCTTGGTCACAAAAAGATCGCATTTTTAAATGGATCAAAAAATTCTATGGTTTCTGATCAAAGATATCAAGCATTTGTTCAAAGTATGGAGTCATGTGGTCTTATTCCTAGTGATGAACTGATTGAATATGGATATTATGTACCCGATTGTGCCAAATACCATGTTCCTACCTTTCTAAAAAACGGAGCAACTGCTATAATCTGTGCCAGTGACTTGATTGCGTCTGGTGTTATCTCGGAAGTAACAAAAATGGGTCTTCGTGTCCCAGAGGATATTAGTGTAATTGGATTTGATGACCTTCCAATTGCTGTTCAATTAAACCCACCACTTACTACGGTAAGGCAAGATCGAATCGACCTTGGTAAAAGTGCTTTTCTTTTATTAGATGGATTAGTACATAATGTAACGATCAGTAAAATGTTATTACGCGCCAAATTCATTGAACGTTCCTCTACTGCTAAATGTTCCAAAACGACCATCGCACAGAACGTTGCCAAAAAGTCAACAATAGATATTACAACAACTCTCGAGAAGAATTTGCCTAATAGAGAATAGAAAAACTTCCTGAATCAATGTTAAGATAAGGCCTTCTGTCTACTCTAGAACATTCCATTCAGGAAGTTTTTAATCTTTTTACTTATTTTATTAATTAATTATCTTTGTTTATTATATTATCTTTATTCCACTTGTTCCATTTGTTTAATCATTACCACAAAGGATTTTGCAACCTGATATAATTCTTTCGTTGTCACTTTAGAATCTGTATCTTGTTGCTCCACTTGTTGATTATTTATTTTTCCTTTTGCTGTGTAAGATTGTCTACCAATATTCTCGATTCCTATATCCATTTGACTTAATTTTATATTTTGTTGTTCCAAATTCTTGCTTATAGCTTGCATACTTTCTTTCACCATTTCACTTGCTTCTTGATTCTGGCATAAGATCATTCCTTTTGCTTGTCGTTGGTTAATTTGGAACTGCGCTTCAATTGTACCATACTTTTCAGATTGTACCGACATGGACATCTTACTATCCTGTTTACCACTGCCACGAACAACGGTAAGGGATATATTTGTTATCTGATCTCCTACCTTTACTGGAATATCATAATACTCATTATGGTTCATTCTACTAGACAATCGAATAGCTCCACGCAAAATTTGAAGGGCATTTACTTCTTGTGCATCTATCTGTGGATTTTCCACTTCTTTTTCAAGTACATGTTCTGCTACTTCTGCGAATTCACTTAATTCTTTTTGCAATTCTTCTCGATTATCAAGGGATTCCACAATTGCATTCATCACACTGTCCATCTGTGCAATCCGATCGGTTTGATCAGTGTCCACATCTTCCTGTTCTGACTGCTGTTTTGCATAGTTTAATACTTGTTTGTATATAGTGTTTTCCTTATTTAGTAACACTTGTGCTTCCTGAATGGACTGTATGGTAATTGGAATATTTTGATCGGATAAAAATTGGATTGCAGTTTCGCTTTCTTCCGCAAGTTTTCTTAATTCTTTTACCTGATTTGAATAGTACGCTTGCTTTACCGTTTCATCCTCTGGTTGTTCATCCAACATTTCTTTAAGCTTCTCAAGAGATAAGTCTGACCACTCTTCTTTTTCCATAACCTGATTTAATTGTGATGGTGTAATCGTGGATAAGATTTCCTGTAAAAGCATCTGGTTGTATGAAGTAGTGGCTTGTCCACTCTCCTTTATCTTTGCATCTTCATCGGTAGGAGATTCCGTGAATCCAGTATTAATCTGTTGTGTAATCGTTTTTGATGTATAATTTAATTCAGAAAGCATACCAAAAGAATTGTCAATGGTTTGATCCACGCCTTTTCCTCGTTTTGTTCTTGCTTCTGTTAGCAAATTACCAAGGGTAATGTCCCGTCCCGACTTGACTAATGCACCAATTGCAGCGCCGTCTGTACGGTTCACGTTATTTAACAAACGATAGATACCAATATAAGCTTCTCTTTCTTGTTCTGTAATCCCCTCTTGTTTTTCTAATTTATATAGGTATTTTGCATAACCATCTTCCTGCGTAATTCCTTTTTCCTCTTTGAGCTGTTGCACCTGTACATTCAAATCATCTAAAGAAATATTCAATGGATTTTTATTTTCTTTAATAAAATCCATTGTCACGGATGGTGTAAGATTGGTCAGTAGTGTATTGACTTTTTCATCATATTCCTTCATTGATGCTATATTTTCACTGGTAATATCCATGCCGTTATATGCCAGCATTCGTACTGCCCTTTGATTTGCCTGTGTATCTTCAAGAGCTAGAGAACTCAAAATATCTGACATACTATTGCGAAATGCTTTCTGTATACTGTCACCCATATCTTGTCGTGGTGCGGTCATTAATGTCTCATAGGATTCATTCGCTGCTTCGTATTTTGATTTTGCAACGGAACCTGCATCATGTAATGATTGAAGGGTTGATTCTGCTCTCTTGGTAAATGTATCAGCCAGTAACGTATTTGGCATCCACTTTAATTCATTAATTTTTTGAGTTGTATCACGAAGTGTGGTTACATTCTCTGCTGTTTGTGCCGTTCCGCTTTCTTTTAAAAGGTTCTTATAATACTCGTCTTCTAAATTGCGTAACTCCTGTACTATCTTTTCCAAACTTGTAGTATTAATATCAATTCCTTTTTCCGCCATCTTTTGTCCAGCTTCCACTGTCATTTTTAAGCGAATTTCTTCTAATTGACGTTTTGCCTGTACTGCCTTAATATCAAACTCCGCAGCATTAGCACCCAGCATTTCTGTAATTACTGCGTTTGTAGCTGGTTGTATTTGTACATTGCTTGCTTCTGCACTGAATTGATTCAATTGCTCTTGCTCATTCTTAAGCATAGCAATGGTAATATCCTTTATTTCCTGCTTTTTCACCGTCTCTATGATTGCTTCATCAGAGATTTTATTAAGATCAGCAAGAACTTTCTTTACGTCTTCTTTCTGATCAACTAGCAACGTATCTTCCGCAGAATTCCCTTGTTCCATCGTACGAATCATTTGATCAAGCACACGACTTACCTGATAAGAATCTTTTAAATTTTCTAGTTCTTTTAACTTTTTAAAGGATTCTTCTGTCAACGGTAATTCCTGCTCAAGCATCCATTTTGCACTTGCCAGATTTTCTTCATTGGCTTCGTATCCCACATTCGTAATTACCTGCTCCACTTGTCCTTTTAATTGCTGGAACTCTTCTTCTGATATGGCTGTACTATTTTTTTGAAATGCACTATAGCTTGCTTTGTATACATTGCCAACTGTAAGATCCATATCGTTTTGAATGAGATATGCATATGACTCTTGTGACATTTCTGTTATTGCGCCTGCAAGATTCATGCCATTCACTAGTTTCGTAATATTGGACTCCGTAATCGGAAGATTGCCTGCCTCTAATTTATCAAGTATCTCGTTAGCATATGGTGAAGATTTTAAGATATGTAATGCCATTCTTTGTATATCTTCTTTGGATTCCCTGTTATTCTGAACTTGATTTTCCACACTTTCCTGTAGGTTTGCTCTCTGTTCCTTAATTCTAGTCAATGCACGTTCTAGACGTTCCAGTTCATACTTCTTATAATTATAGCCATCCGCTTCCAGATCTTCGCCATCTTCTCCTGTCATACGATCGGTTGAATCACGCAAGCTTCCGTTTGCCTCTCCATTCACTCCATCCTGTAAATGCTTATTAAAAGCAGCTTGATCCGTTTCAACTTTTGTGCAGAAGGCTTGAATATTTTGTGTAATCACTTTATTTACGCCAAGTTCTCGTAATACGACACGGCTTGGTGACAGTTCCATAATTTCAAAACGTTTGGTTTCTCCCTTGGTTGCACTTTGTACAGAACCCTTTGGCAGAGATAATTCTTTTCCACCAAAATTTATAGCAACAGAATCGGATACCTCTGTTACGATACCCTCAATTTCGTCTCCTACATTTCCCAATGATAAGAGGCTATCATTATTCTGATTATTATTCTGGATATTCGTACTGGTTACTTGTGAATTAACATTTTGTATATTCATCTTTTTTTCACCTCTTATAATTAATGTACATTACTACTATGTATTTCGACCACAATAAGTAAAAACTTAAGTAAAATCTATCTTTTTGCGCAACGAAATAGGACTTATTAAAAAGGTACACCCGCCACAAGCGTACGTTTTAATAAGTCCTATTACATAACAGTCTTTGCCCTCTTACGTTCCCCAACGTCAACAAATCCTTTAGTCATTTTACTGTTCAACGACCTTCTTTATATTATCAAATTTTGTAGGATTTGTCAATAGATAAGCATGTTTTTCTTAAATATTTGTGATATTGTCGAGCACATTCGATGTTTTACATTATTTTACACAGTTATTTGCGCTATCTTAATCATTTTTTACATATTTTTGAACAGTATTTCTTTCTTTTTTATTCATTAAATCGGAATACCATAAAGGACAATCCTGGTATTGTAACTTGAATTTTGTAAGAATGTCCTTCACAAGTCTCTTTTACAGCTTTTACTGATTGAACTATTCCATGATTTTTTCCTCCGTATAGTTGTGCATCGGAGTTAAAGATCTGCGTATACAGTCCTGGTGCATTTACACCAATTTGATAATTTTCTCGTTCCACTGGTGTAAAATTACAGATACATAAAAGATGATTCTTCTTTGTAGATCCCCTTCTTATAAATGTAACAAGGCTTAGTTCACTGTGAGAGCAATCCAACCACTCAAACCCAATTGGTTCACAGTCATTGGCATAAAATGCATCATATTTGTTATATAACTTATTTAAATCTTTCATATATTGTTGCATCTGTGCATGTCGTTCATAGCCAAGTATGTTCCAGTCAAGGCTTCTTGCCTCACTCCACTCCTGCCATTGGGCAAATTCCTGTCCCATAAATAATAATTTTTTACCAGGATGCCCATACATAAAACCGTATGCTGTACGAAGATTAGAGAATTTTTCATCATATTCTCCAGGCATCTTTTGAATCATGGAACCTTTTCCATGCACCACCTCATCGTGAGAAAGTACTTGAATAAAGTTTTCGCTATATGCATACATAAGACTAAATGTTATTTTATTGTGATTGAATTGTCTGAAATATGGATCTAATTTCATATACTCAAGGAAATCATTCATCCACCCCATGTTCCATTTATATAAAAAGCCCAAACCATTTAGATTTGCTGGTGCCGTTACCCCTTCCCATGATGTTGATTCTTCCGCAATCATTAATGCCCAAGGCATCTTGTCCTCTACAATGGCATTTAGATGTCGGAAAAACTCAACAGCATCTAAGTTTTCTCTTCCTCCATTTCTGTTTGGTAACCACTGTCCCGCTTTTTTCCCATAATCCAGATAAAGCATTGATGCAACTGCATCCACTCGCAAGCCATCAATATGATATACTTTTAACCAAAATAGTGCATTGGCAAGTAAAAAGTTTACAACTTCTTTTTTTGAATAATTAAATACATAGGTTCCCCATTCTGGATGTTCTCCCATTCTAGGGTCAGCATATTCATATACCGGTTCTCCGTCAAATCTGCTTAATCCAAACTCATCCTTTGGGAAATGCGCTGGTACCCAGTCTAGTATTACACCAATTCCTTTTCTATGTAGGTAATCCACAAAATACATAAAGTCTTCCGGCGTTCCATATCTACTTGTTGGTGCATAATACCCCGTGACCTGGTATCCCCATGAGCCATCAAATGGATGTTCTGCAATACCTAGTAATTCTACATGGGTATATCCCATTTCATGGACATAGTCTGCTACTTCATGGGCTAATTCTCGGTAATTATAAAATCCATCCTCGGTTCCATCGTCATGTTTTCTCCAAGAGCCTAAATGCATCTCATAAATTGATAATGGTTGTTTTCGCAAGGATATACGATTCAGTTTTTCTCTTTTTTTGATCCAAGTCCGGTCCCCCCATTTATATTCCGCTATATTAGCAATAACAGATGCGTTTTTGGGGCGTAGTTCCGAAGAGTTTGCATAAGGGTCCGACTTATAGAGTACATTTCCTTCTCTTGTTCGTATCTGGAACTTATAAACTGCCCCTTTTTTCACTCCTGGTATAAATAGCTCATGAATTCCAGAGTTTCCCAACATTTTCATTGGGTGAAGTCTTCCATCCCAGCAATTAAAATCTCCCACAACACTTACTTTTCTTGCATTGGGAGCCCATACAGCAAACTGTGTTCCTTCCACACCATGTATACTCATCGGATGAGCACCTAACTTTTCGTAAATCTTGTAATGTGTTCCATGGCTATAAAGATGAAAATCTAGTTCGCCAAACTGGGATGGGAAACAGTAAGGATCTTCAATTTCTACCACACTCCCATCCTGGTATGCTGTTCTTAATAGATAATCTCCAATTTCTTTGGCTTCATCCAGATATACATATAAACCACAATCTTCATACGGAGTCATTTCATATTCATTTTTGCTACGTTTGTCTATAATTGTTATACTCCTTGCGTTAATGCGATACGCAACAAATAGTTGTCCTGCATCAACAGAATGCACTCCTAATATTTTATGTGGACAATTATTAATTTCTTTATATAATTCCTCTACTTGAATCGGATTCATGTATTTGCTTATTGTTTCAATCATGCCACCATCGGCTCCCTTCCCTGATTACTGCTTAGATAAATGATATCTTTTGTTTGATGCGACAAGTCCCGTTGACTGTTCTATTATATACATTGATATATTCCGCCGTAGTTTGCCGGTATAGTTGCTTGAAAACAACCATTTTCAACGGATATTTCCTCATTCGTCAATAAGTTCTTTACCTTGTCACAGGAAACGGTAACCGCTATGGTTATGGTGGAAGGTTGGTCATCGTTATTTACTGCAACAATCGTTGCTTCTTCTTCACAGATTCTTGCAAACGCATATTGTCGATTTGTTAGGAACAGTTCCTGGTATCGTCCAACCTGCAAGGAAACTCG
The DNA here is from genome assembly GCF_012070565.1 of Anaerosporobacter faecicola. Lineage (GTDB taxonomy): Bacteria > Bacillota > Clostridia > Lachnospirales > Lachnospiraceae > Anaerosporobacter > Anaerosporobacter faecicola. The sequence goes on along the minus strand of NZ_JAAQRO010000046.1, from coordinate 63,506 downwards.
ATCCTTATGAATTTGCGCCAATTTACTAAGTAAGCAAGTAAGTTTTGGATTATTTCCTCGATATCTTTCTTCTCTTCCAACTTCGATTGTAGCATCTACATAGTCTTCTAATTGGAGTTTTGGACGAACAGCATCATCGGAATTGTTATCCTTGTGTCCTTCAATGGCAAACTCTGATCCATAATAAATCGATGGTATTCCAGGAACGGTATATAAAAGTATGTGGACAGGATAGAGATGCTCTTTATTCTGCAACTTATTATAGATTCGGTCCACATCATGATTATCTACAAATGTATATAGATTACCATTCCGAACAAGTCCTCCATTGGGATCAAACAACCGTTTAATGGTATGGGCAATCTCAAAATAATTATGATCGTTATGACCAGAATATAAGCCCTTATGCAATTCATAATCTGTAACACTATGCAATGTTTCTTCATTTACCCAGCGTCCATAATCTCCATGTATTACTTCACCCATAAGCCAAAAATCTTCTTTTACTGTATTACAAAAAGACCTCATTTCCTTCATAAAATCGAAATCTAATACATCTGCACAATCCAGACGTATTCCATCTATATCAAATGTATCTACCCAAAATTGAATTACTTGTAATAGATATTGCTTTACCTCTGGATTTCTCTGATTTAGTTTTGCTAACAAAAGATATCCTCTCCAACCCTCGTAGGAAAAACCGTCCCCATACTCTGTATTTCCTCCAAAGTTCACATTACAATACCAGTCTTTATATGGAGATGCTTCTTTCTTCTCACGTAGATCACGAAAAGCAAAAAATTCACGTCCTGTATGATTAAATACTCCATCAACTACGACCTTGATCCCATGTTCATGGCACTCCTGAACAAAATGTACAAAATCATCGTTATCCCCCAAACGTCGATCCACTTTTTGATACTCTGTGGTTTCATAACCATGTCCTACCGACTCAAATAGAGGACCAATATATAAGGCATTACATCCTAACTCCTCCATATGCGGAATCCATTGCTCCAACTCTTTTAATCGGTGTGTTGTTGTAATTCCATCATTGTTTTTTTCTGCACCACATAATCCAAGTGGGTAGATGTGATAAAAAACTGCTTTGTCATACCATTTAGCCATAATAATCACCCTGTCCTTTTTGTTCTTTTGTATTCTATGATGTCCAGATAAAAAAATTATACTTTCCAACATCATTGTTTACGTTAAGCACTTGCTGCTCATGTCGTACGACCCTGTTCAAGTCCCTAACGAAATATACTTATACTACAATTCCATACATAAATTGATGAACCAACATATAGATCTTATGGTCATCAATAAGCCGTTTGCTTGTGTGTTCTTTTTCATAATATAGTAAGATATAGTGATTTAATATTCCTGAGAAACCAATTGCAAATTGTTCCTGACGTCCGTTCATATTTCCCAAAAAACCTGCTGCCTCATCAAATATGCCTCGTATTATGGAAAACTGTTTTTTTATGTAGGGCAGTACTGCTTTATATGTATCATTTTCTCTTGCAGAATAGAATAAAGATAAAAACAAATAATAAAACCGTAGGTCATCCTCTGCTATAGAAAAAAGCGCTTTTGCATACCTTTCTAACGTTACGATCAAGTCTCCCTGATACGTTGCCGCTTCTTGCAACCGTGTAATCATATGATCACAGCGTTCCTGTAGCAAGGCCTCTAATAGCCCATATTTACTTTTAAAATAATAGTATAACGTAGGCTTTGTTATACCTGCTTTCGTTACAATTTCCTGTACGCCAACTGCATCGTATCCCTTTTGGTAAAACAGATCAAGTGCACATTCCAGAATATTTTCTCTGTTATCCAATTCCTGATTATGCTCCACTTCACACCTCCCATATCCTTACATATTTTCAGTATACCTATCGGTATACAAACTGTCAATAGGCTTCCATTATTTTATTTTCTTTATACTAAAATTCACGATTTCCCCCGTAATTGTACATAAATCGTTCAATAAACACCAACTAAAATAAGTTATCTAACATTCTGAACGATTGTCCAAACTGCATTGACAGAATAGTCAAAATAAAATATAATTATACATGAACAATTATTCATATATTCAAAAGGAGTGTTAATTATGACTGATATCAAACATGCTGAGACTTGTGATTGTCAAAGCGTCCATGAAGATATACTTAATACAGTTAAACCAATTATGCCAGATGAAGAAATATTGTATGATTTAGCAGAATTATTCAAGATTTTTGGCGATACCACTCGCATTAAGATTTTATGTGCTTTGTTTGAATCCGAAATGTGTGTGTGCGATATTGCTGAGCTTCTTAACATGACGCAATCTGCAATTTCTCATCAATTGCGCGTTTTAAAAACTGCAAAGCTAGTAAAAAATCGAAAAGCCGGAAAAATCGTTTATTATTCTCTGGCAGATGAACATGTTAAATTAATCTTCGATCAAGGTCTTTCACATGTTCTTGAATAATTACCAATGAGAACTATGTATCCGTTATTGTAAGGAAGGAGCATAAATTATGAAAAAAACAGAATATGTTTTTCTTTTAGAGCATCTTGGTTGTGCAAACTGTGCAGCAAAGATGGAACGCAAACTGAATGCACTACAAGATGTAAAAACAGCACAAATCAATTTTGTGAACAAAAAATTACTTATTGAATATACAGAGCCAAAAGATGCAGAGGAAATAAGACAGAAGATTGAAAAACTTTGTCGTGGGATTGAAAGCGAAGTAACTGTTACATTATTAGAGAATTCTGTGATGAGAAATTCCTCCTTGAAGGGTGATGAAGAGATTCAAGGACACAGGGAAAGTTCTTGTGGTGAGCATCAGCATGAACACGTAGATTGTTCCTGTGGTGAGCACAAGCATGAACACGATGATTGTTCCTGTGGTGAACACCAACATGCGCACGAAGATTGTTCCTGTGATGAACACAAGCATGAACACGATAATTGTTCCTGTGATGAACACAAGCATGCTCACGATAATTGTTCCTGTGATGAACACAAGCATGAACACGATGATTGTTCTTGTGATGAACACAAGCATGCTCACGAGGATCATTCCTGCGGTGAACATCAGCATGCACACGGGGAGCATTCCCACAACCATGGTCATGAACACGGTCATTCTCATACGCATGGTTCTCTTGAAAACAAATCGGAACTTTATAAAAAGATTCTTTTTTTGTTCACAGGCTTAGTAATTGGCTTTATTCCAATTATTTTTGACCTCCCTACTCCTGCTACAATCGTACTACTACTGGCAGGATACCTATTGTTGGCATACGATGTATTGCTTACTTCTATAAAGAATATTTCACATGGTGAAATCTTTGATGAAAACTTTCTTCTGATCATTGCTACAATCGGTGCCTTTTACACAAAGCAATATCCAGAAGCATTAATGGTTATCCTTCTTTTTCAAATTGGCGAGTTGTTGCAGGATATTGCTGTAGACCATTCAAGAAAACAGTTAACTACCGTTTTAGGCATGAAGCCAGAATATGCAAATAAAAAAACCAAAGATGGCATCCGCGTTGTTTTGCCAGAAGAAGTATCTCCCCAAGATATTATCGTTGTAAAACCAAGTGAACGAATTCCGTTGGATGGAGAAGTTATTGAGGGAAGTTCTTTTCTTGATACCTCATCCTTAACGGGGGAATCAGTCCCTCGGAAAGCCTCTGTTGGTGATGCTGTATTAAGTGGTTGCATTAATGGAAGTGGAACCCTCTATATCCGAGTTACTAGCTCCTATTCCAATTCCACCATAGCGAAAGTACTTGATCTTGTAGAAAATGCTTCCAACCGCAAATCCAGTACCGAACATTTTATCACTAAATTTGCAGCGATTTATACACCTATTGTTGTGTTATTAGCATTGATATTAGCTATTCTTCCTCCAATTATAACAGGAAGTCATGACTTCTCCCAATGGATTTACCGTGCTTGTGGATTTCTAGTTGTCTCCTGTCCTTGTGCTTTAGTCATCTCCGTTCCACTTGGATTCTTTGGTGGAATCGGATGTGCTTCCAAACACGGAATATTAATAAAGGGAAGTAATTATCTAGAAGCTCTAAACTCCGTTGAAACGGCTGTATTTGATAAAACAGGTACACTTACAAAAGGTGTATTCACCGTAACCAAAATACAGGTGGCTAATTCCACATGCTTAACTTCCGTTCTCTCAAAAGAGGAACTTCAACTATACACAACTCCAACGGAACAATTACAGTACATTGCTGGTTTAGTTGAAAGCTTTTCCAATCACCCAATTGCACGATCCATTGTATCTGCTGCAAAAGTATCTGTTGCCTCTGACAAAATAACGGATTATGAAGAAATAGCTGGTTTTGGCATTACTGCGACATTAGCGGGACATAACGTACTTGCCGGAAGTTCTAAATTAATGAAGCAATTTCACATTTCCTTTCAAGAAGCACCTGTTAATACGTTAGGAAGTATTGTTTATATTGCCATTGATCAATCTTATGCAGGATACCTTGTAATATCCGACGAGGTAAAGAAAGATTCCGCCTCAGCAATGGAAAAACTACACAAACTTGGCATTCATACCGTAATGTTAACTGGTGACGTTGATGCCTCTGCTCAACTAGTTGGTAAACAATTGGGATTAGACCAAATCTATTCTGAACTGCTTCCAGGTGATAAAGTAGAGAAGATTGAAGAACTTCTTCAAAAGAAAACACCAGGAAAAAATATTATATTTACTGGTGATGGAATGAATGATGCTCCTGTACTAGCTCGATCAGATATCGGATTTGCAATGGGAGGTGTTGGCTCAGATGCTGCTATCGAGGCTGCTGACATTGTCATTATGACCGACGAGCCTACCAAGATTTCAGAAGCAATTAAAATAGCAAAAAGAACACGAAGAATTGTAACAGAGAATATCATATTATCCCTATCCATAAAAGCAATTGTCTTGCTACTATTAGCAAACGGAATGGGTTCCATGTGGCTAGCCATCTTCGCCGATGTAGGCGTAGCACTAATCGCCATCTTCAACTCCATCCGTACCTTAAAATACAAGGTGTAGCACCAGGTTCCAAAGTTATGCTTTTCATGCTTGCATGAAAATGCATAACCTTGGGAACCGCCTTAACATGAGAAAGTAGCCCGTAGGGCGGATTTCGAATGTTTCCTGATTGCGGGAGTTCTTTTTACGGAGCAATCAGGTGCTACACCTTTTTTCCCATGTTATGCTTTTCATGCTTGCATGAAAATGCATGACCTTGGGAACCGCCTTAACATGAGAAAGTAGCCCGTAGGGCGGATTTCGAATGTTTCCTGATTGCGGGAGTTCTTTTTTACGGAGCAATCAGGTGCTACACCTTTTTTCCCATGTTATGCTTTTCATGCTTGCATGAAAATGCATAACCTTGGGAACCTATTGCTACACCTGTTTGTCTAATCCAGTAGCTATATACAGCAACGCTTGTACAAGAAATCTAGGATGGTCGAACGCTAATTGGTCCTTCTCTAGCACTTGATATTCATATGCTTTTATAATGCCATCTCTATTATAACTAACTTCAACTTTCGCATGTAAATTCAGACTTCTTTCTGCATTCGTTAAGGTTAGTTTATACTGATCTACTAATCTTGTTTTTCCCACTTCACTAACCACTTCTTTTTGCATCTCTTTTTCTAAATGCATGTCAAACCAATCTGCATCCGCAGCATCATCTCCCGCTTTAACTTCTTTGTCTTCTCCTATTAAAGCTAAGTATGCAACCGTTACAATTCTTGCTCTCGGATCTCTCCAGGCTTCTCCCCAGGCATAAAGTTGTTCTACTTCCACTCCCTCTACACCTGTTTCTTCCAAAAGTTCACGTTTTGCTGCAAGTTCCACATCTTCATCAATATTAACAAATCCACCTGGTAAAGCCCAATGACCAATGCTCGGATGATTTTTTCTCTTCACTAATAGAACTTTTAGTCCTTCTTTTACCGTTAGGAATTCCTTTGGGTGTCGAATAACGATCATATCCGCCGTTACGCTTGGGTTTTCATATCTATGTGTATCGTATTCTTCTAAAAAACTTTCTAGATTCTGCCCCATTTCGTTCACTTCTCCTGTACCACGAAATGGTTCAATATTTTTTAAAAATGCTGGCATATTCTTTCCTTCTTTCTTGTGTGTTTGTATACTCATTATAATTTTCAGGTATAAAGTAATTGTTCATATATATGCATAAGAATATCCTACGAATGTATTTTACCCTTATATATTCTTTTGAATAGAACTTTAAAAGTTATCTTATACTTTTATAATTATACCACGAATTCATCTTTCTGTCTTACGTATCAATCTCTTCTGTTAATTTCTAAATGTGTAATTTTTGATACTTTTTTCCTATAATAATATTGTCTCCATCCTTTAAATTTGCTATAATAACTCCTATAGAAGCCATTGTTTATGATTATCTTACTGTGGCTAAACTATATAAAAAATGTATACTAATGAATGCTCAATGGGAGAGTGGTAATATGCTAGATTTTAAATTTGATTGGAGTAAAGATGTAGAAACGGGCATTCCAATTATGGATACACAACATAAGGAATTTTTTCGAATCGGACGTGATGTGGAACAACTTGTAATGTGTCATTGTATTGGCGTTACAAATAAGCAATTGCTTGATATCGTTATGGAATTGAGAGAATATGTTGCTTATCATTTCTATGAAGAAGAGTTATTAATGAAAGACTATAACTATACTGACTATCTAGAGCACAAAAAGAAACACGATGCTATGATTCAATACATTCTAGATGTTGACCTTCGTAAGTTAAGTTTAGACCCCTATACGATATTACGCACGGTGAGAACTTTTCTACAGGACTGGATTTTTCAACATATCTTAATCGAAGATCTTCGATTAGGTCATTACCTAAAAGAACATGGTTATCAAGAAAAACAAACCTAGCTGGTTGTTGATGCATATACAAACTGCTAAAAATCGTGGTATAATAAAATAGGTACATCAATTCCATTACAATGGGGGAAGGATGAGAAAACCAACGATTTGGTTTTGATACCTAAAATGATAAATGAGGTGACTATATGAATCAATCAGAACTAGAAACAGAAGTTGTAACAGAAAACAAAGTGAATGAAGTTGTAGAAACAATGGATGATTATAAAGACGCACTCAATCAGTCTTTTAAGAAGATTAAAGAAGGAGATATCCTTACTGGAACAGTAATCGGCGTATCCGATACAGAAGTTACCGTTGATCTGAATTACTATACAGAGGGAATTATACCAATTACGGAACTAAGTAATGATCCAAGTTTCTCAATAAAAGCGAATATTCAAGTTGGTGATAAAATCACAGCAACTGTATTACAAGAAAACGAAGAAACTGGTAACTTAATCTTATCAACAAAAGAAGCTACCAATATCCTTGCATGGGACAAGTTAAAAGAAGCTCTCGATTCTAGAAAAAGATATGAAGTAAAGGTTTCCTCTTCTGTAAATAGTGGTGTTATCGTTTATGTAGAAGGAATTCGTGGATTCATTCCTGCTTCCCACCTAGATACCCATTATGTAGAAGATGTAACATCATATGTGGGACGTACATTAACTGTTATTGTAATTACTGTAGATGAAGCAAATCAAAAGCTTGTTTTATCCGCAAGAGAAGTACTTCGAGAAGAGGAAGCGGAACAAAAAACAAATAAGATTTCCCATCTTCAAATAGGACTTGTTACAACTGGAACAATTGAAAAAATTGCTCCTTATGGTGCATTTGTTAACATTGGTGATGGTCTGTCTGGTCTTGTTCATATCTCTCAAATCTGTGGCAAACACATTAAGTCTCCAAATGAAATTGTAAAAGAGGGACAAGAAGTGAAAGTTAAGATTATTGCTGTTAAAGATGGCAAGATTAGTCTTAGTATGAAAGCAGTAGAAGAAAATGAAGAAATCGTAGAGGATGTGGAAGAAGCACCTTTTGAATATACTTCAGGAGAAGAAGCAGGTACTGGCCTAGGTGCTTTACTTGCTAATTTGAAACTGTAATTAAAAATTAGGTAAAAAGCAGAAAAGCCCCTTCTAGCGAATGATGATATCCTGTCTACTTGAAAGGATATCATATCATTCGCTAGAAGGGGCTTTTTTTATAACTGCTCACCTGCAATGGAGAACCCGTCCATCTTGGCTCTCTCCACATCAAAATTACTATCAAGATGCATGAGGACGAATTTCTTCTTCTGGTCCGCTGGCATATCTTTTGTTGCCTCTAATAATTTGTCATATTGAAAATGTACTTCAGCACTTTTAATCATCGTTACTTCATGATAAATCCAGTCATATGCATATGGATTTGATAGTTGATGGTTAAACTCACAAGTATCACCACTATAATAAAAACAAAACTCTTTTTTCTGAGAAAATGTAATATGATAGCAGTTTTCGTTCTTCTTATAGTCTAAGTATGGGGTATGTTTTCCTGCTTCAAAGTTATATTCCACTTCTCTTTGATACCCATCAACATACAGCTCGTCCCAAAGATTAACGTAGAACGTATAGACTTCCTCCGTCACCCCTTGTAGTTCTAGTAACTCCTTCAATGCTTCAGAAGGGAAGTATACACAGATTTTACTTCGATCCTGTCCAAACACATTAATGTACAGATAAGCAAGTAATGTTCCTAAACTTCCTACATGATCACTATGCAAATGCGTTATGAATATATTCACTCTTGTCTTTTGATCAAATAGATGATTCTCAATTGTTTTCGGAAATACATCCTCACCAACATCAATTAAAAACAATTCGGAACCCAGTTCAAAATATGCGCTCGTATTTCCTCTTTTGGTATTGAACGCCCCGCCTGTACCTAAAAATTTAAGCATTCCTATTCTCCTTATTACCTTGTTGCCCTTATTCATTCAATCTTTACACATCAAAATTATAATCCCTCGTTCGATCCTTACGAATTAGAGATTACTTTATTAAAAAAAGAACCTAATCCTTTCTTCTCTTTACGTTCTTCTTTCCCTTTGCTTCCCTGATCGTTCATGATATGATTGGTGGCAAGGTCCTTCATAATCTGTTGCACTTCATCCCCTACTTCACCATAGTTTTCCTCATCGCTTTGCAAATCCGGAGACTCCATAACACTCTCCCCCGTAACAACTTCTTCATTCTCATCATCAATGACACTACCATATGATTCCTTCATCATTTCACGATAATTACCTGACATAATCTCTTTATATTCTGCTACCTCATCATGACTATAGGTGTGTACCTCTTCATTTAATGAAAGCATCTTATTATCCAAATAATTTACTATTTCTGCGCACTCCTTAAGTTCTTTTCGAATTCGCTCTGGTGCATTTCCCTCAAACTTATAATAGATCTTATGTTCCAAACTAGCCCAGAAATCCATTGCAATGGTTCGAATCTGAATCTCTACCTTGGTTTCAATTACATTGTTTGATAAAAAGATTGGAACTGACACGATCATGTGATAACTGGCATATCCATTCTTCTTTGGCTGCATAATATAATCTTTGATTTTTAATACTTTAATATCATTCTGTTTCGTGATTAAATTCGCTATACGATAAATATCTGAAGTAAATGAACATATAATTCGAATTCCTGCAATATCATTAATGTATTTGACAATATTCTCAACAGTTAATTCTTTCCCTTTATGACGAATCTTCTTTGCAATACTTTGTGGTGATTTAACCCTCGACGTAATATGTTCAATTGGATTATATTGGTGCGCTAACTTAAACTCATTATTTAAAATTTCTAATTTTGTGTTAATTTCTTTTAAGGCAGAATTATAAAGTAGTAAAGCATTGCTCCACTCTTCTGCTTCATCATAAAAAATTGGTAACTCCATATAAACACCTTCTCTTTGCTACTATTTATCTCACTACACCCATAGATAAGAGTGCGTACCACGCACCCTTGCACTTATCGTACTTTTAGGTTCCCACGACCTTTTTCATGTAAACATGAAAACTATGACTTTCTTACCCTAGTATTATACCATACAATTATGAACATTCTTTGAATATTCAGAATATTAAGCAAAAGTTAATACTTCCTTAATTTTTTTCCAAAAAACGTATTGACATTTTCCAGTATAATGCTATAATGGCAAAAGAATATTAAAGAAAGAGAGGTAAAAATTATGTTTAGATTAACAAATGCAGTATCTGCAACACACACAAACTTAATACAGCAATCTATGCGTGAGAATACCTCCTCAGTCGTTATTGTACGATTATAAAGTGAAAACATTTATCGTATTATATGAATGATTTTTAGTCGTGGTAAACTTACCACGACTTTTTTTTGCGCTTTTTGAGGGGGGCCGTTGTTTACAGGTTCTTAAATTGTTATCTTCCTATGCCATGTTCAGAAAAGATAACCTTTTACGCCACAACAAAATCGCCAGGTTCGATTTTTACAGAGAAATCTGTATTACTTGTAAACACGGATTGTTGCATGAAGGAAACAAAAACAAGACATTTGACAGAAAGAAGGGAGTATTTCATGAAAAAGATATCAAGATATGTTATGAAGTATTGGTACGCTTACGTATTTGCCATAGCTTGTATGACTCTAAGCGTATCTCTTGATATGCTTACACCACAAATAACCGGTAGTTTTATTGATGATGTAATCATCGGTGGAAAAATGGAGTTGTTTAACCGATTAATACTGATCATTTTATTAATCGGTGTTGGACGATGTATTTTCCAGTATTTTAAAGAATATACATTTGACAGCGTTAGTTCAAAAATTGGATTAAACATTCGTAAAGATTTGTTTAACCACATTCAAAAGTTATCGATTAGTTTTTTTGACAAAACAAATACAGGTGAACTTATGGCACGTGTAAAAGATGATGTTGACCGTATTTGGGATGGATTAGGTTTTGTTGGAATGCTTATCATTGAGGTAATCATCCACACGACCATAGTTCTAACTTGTATGTTTCGTATTAGTCACAAATTATTTATAATACCATGTATTGCAATGCCACTGGTTGCAATGTTTGCAATTATAATGGAAAGAAAATTAGATTCCATTTATGAAGAAATCAGTGAAGAAAATGCAAATCTGAATACCATAGCACAGGAAAATCTATCTGGTGTCCGTACGGTTAAAGCTTTTGCCAGAGAGAAATTTGAGATTAAGAAATTCTTATCTCATAACAATCGTTATTACGAACTGAACATGAAGCAATCCAAAGCTTTGGTTCGCTATCAACCATTATTTCAGTTTATTACTAAGTTACTTCCAATCGTGGTAATCATTTACGGCGGAATTCTTACAATCAATGGTGAAATTACCGTAGGTGAATTAAGTGCATTCTCTATCTACTCCACAAACATTGTGTGGCCAATGGAGATGTTAGGCTGGTTAACAAACAGTTTTTCTTCTGCTATTGCTTCAACAAAGAAAATTCGAAAACTATATACAAATGTTCCAGAGATTAAAGATCCAACGGACCCAATTGTTATTGGTGATATTAAGGGAATCATCGATTTCAACCATGTATCTTTTGAACAGAATAATAAGAAAATACTTGATGATATTACGTTCCATGTTGATGCCGGCAAAACCATAGGTATTATGGGTGCTACTGGAACAGGAAAATCTTCTATTATTAATATCCTGCAACGATTCTATGACGCAACGGAAGGTACCATCCGTTTAGATGGCGTTAATATTAAAGATCTTACTTTGAAAGAATTGAGAAGTAACATATCTTTAGTAATGCAAGATGTATTTTTATTCTCGGATACCATCAAAGATAATATTAAGATGGGTAAGAAATATGAAGTAAGTAAAGAAGTATTGTTAGAATCTGCTTCCTATGCGCAGGCAGATCAATTTATTGATAAATTAGAGCATAAATATAACACCGTCATCGGTGAACGTGGAGTTGGACTTTCTGGCGGGCAAAAGCAACGTATTAGTATTGCCAGAGCTCTTGCTAAGAAGACACCAATCCTCGTACTTGATGACTCCACATCTGCACTAGACATGGAGACAGAACATGCCATTCAAGAAGCTCTTTTAGAATTAAGAGATACAACGAAATTAATAATTGCTCATCGTATCTCTGCAGTACGTAATGCAGATGAAATCATTGTACTTGAAGATGGTGGTAGTATTGCCGAACGCGGTACGCATGAGCAGCTCCTTGCTAAGCATGGTCTCTATTATCAAACCTATATGAGCCAATATGGGGACTATTTAGAAAGTAAACAGGAGGTGACACAGTAATGGCAGTTGACTCTTACAAAAGCGATGAAGCCTCAACGAATACAAGCAAAGTGGCCACATTGTTACGTCTTTATCGCTACATGTTAAAGTATAAATTTAAAATAATATTCGTACTACTTATTATGGGTATCTGTGTAGCAATTGCATTGATCAACCCACTACTTATAGAAGCAGCCATTGATGTTTACATTAAGAACAAAGATACAGAGGGACTTATCAAACTTGGTATCTTCGCTTCTATTATTAACATCATTATGGTTTTGTTAATAAAAGTTCGTATGTATATTATGTCGAAGATCTCCAATGAGATTCTATTGGTTGTTCGACAAGAATTATATACACACATTCAAAAACTAAGTTTTAGTTTCTTCGATAGCAGACCAACAGGTAAAGTGCTATCAAGAATTATCGGTGATGTTAACTCATTAAAAGAAGTACTGACAAATAGTGTAACAACTCTGATTCCAGATTTTATTACGGTATGCGCCGTTGTTATTATTATGTTAGTAAAAAATTATAAACTTGCTCTTGCAGCATTGGTAAGTTTACCACTTATGGCTGTTGGAATATACTGTGTACAACGGTTCTCTCACTTACGTTGGAGAGTATTCCGTAAGAAGAGTGCTAATGTAAATGCCTTCATTCATGAAGATTTATCCGGCATTCGTATTATTCAAAGTTTAACAGCTGAGGAAGAAACAGCAGAAACATTTGATCATCTGTTGAAGGAACATCGAGATAGTTTCATTCATGCTGTACGTCTTAACGATTCCATTGGACCAATCATTGATCTATGTTGGGGAATCGGCGCTGCATCCCTGTATTTTGTGGGAATTAAAATCTTAAAAATTGGTCCTGATTCCGTTGGTTTACTTGTTGCTTTTGGTACGTATATCTCCATGTTCTGGAGTCCAATTCTTAACTTAAGTAACTTCTACAACCAGTTAATTACCAATATTGCTGGTGCAGAACGTATTTTTGAAATCATGGATACAGAGCCCGATATCGTAGACGATAAAAATGTTCAGAATCTTCCTGATGTAAAAGGTGATATTCGATTTGAACACGTTAGCTTCTCCTACGATGAAGATAGCCTTGTCTTAGATGATGTGTCTTTCGATGTAAAGGCGGGTGAGACCATTGCCCTTGTTGGTCCAACCGGTGCTGGAAAAACGACCATTGTGAACCTAATTAGCCGTTTCTATGACATTCAAAAAGGCAAGATATTTGTAGATAACTATAACTTAAAAGAAGTATCCATTGAGAGTCTTCGACAACAAATGGGAGTTATGACACAGGATAACTTCTTATTCTCAGGTACGATCAAGGAAAATATCCGATATGGACGACTTGATGCAACCGATGAAGAAATTATAGAAGCTGCAAAAGCAGTCAATGCACATGATTTTATTATGAAGTTGGAAAAGGGATATGATACCGAATTAAAAGAAAGAGGAAGCGGATTATCGATTGGCCAAAGACAGTTGCTTGCATTTGCAAGAACCATGGTTTCTAAACCAAAGATCCTGATCTTAGATGAAGCTACTTCTAGTATTGATACACAAACCGAACTTCTTGTTCAACAAGGAATTGAAAACCTGCTAAAGGGACGTACATCCTTTGTAATTGCTCACCGTTTATCAACCATTCAAAAAGCAGATCGAATCTTTGTTATCGATAACGGTAATATTCAGGAGCAAGGAAATGCAAAAGAACTTCTTTTGAAAAAAGGTATCTATTACAATTTATATATGGCACAGTTTAAGAATATTGAATAATACACGTATAGAATAGTATTCAATGAGAATAGTATACTCATTGAATACTATTCTCATATATTATATGAATGAATTAAGTAATACAAAAAGAGCGCTTACACATTACTCACATTGAGTAATTGTGGGGGCGCTCTTTGTTTTATTTAAACAGCCTTACTTATTATTAATACCATATAAAGGATCATCTTCTCCTACTGGATCCTCCTCAATATATTTGGCAAATACTTTGTAAAAAAAGAATGATTGAATATAAGCAAGTAAGGAAAAACCAATTAATATGGCAATAAGATCTGCTGCTAAACTTACATAAAACAAGTATACAAATCCACCAGTAATCGCCACACATATCATTGTATAAGGAAATAGATGTCCAATTGCCATTGCGGCAGCATTACGAATATTTAACCATATTGAATTTTTTAATTTTGCTTGTACAGGAAAGATATATAGGACTGTAATAAGATACACAAATAAAATACATGCATTTACCCCTGTCATCATTATGCGAATACCTCCTTTGGCAACTTTAAGCCAAAAGTATAGATCCAGTCCCAATATTGCCCCAACCACTACAACAAGCAACCATATTAATGTGGAAGAAAGAAGATTTTGCTTAAATGACCTAATAAATTCGGATACAACATAACCATCTCCATACCGAATAGAACGAAGTGTTACATGATATAATGCCGTTGTTGCCGCTCCAATCGTAACGATTGGTATGCAACAAAGAATATAGAGTATATTTAACAGAAGTAGATCTGCCATTTTATTAACAAATCGAATTACAGGACTATCCATAAGCATACTATGCTTCCTCCTTATGTATAATAGCAAATCAGACTGTTGTAAAATCGTGTGGTACACGTGCAACAGTCTGATTATATTTACTTAATTCCACTAATTGCAATGGATTCAATAATCATCTTCTGGAATACAAAGAATAATAACATCGTTGGGATCATGGCAATTACAGAAGCAGCCATGATTAATGCATAATCACTTTGTATAGCATAATACGAATTAAAGGAACGAATTACTACTTGTAATGTCCAATTTTTCTCAGAACGCAAGAAGATTGTAGGTGCCAGGTAATCATTCCATATTCCCATAAACCACAACATTAATTGCGTAGCTAAAGCACCTTTCATTAATGGCAAGAATATTTTATAGTAAATCTTAAAATAACCACATCCATCAAGTTTTGCTGCTTCCATTAAATCATTTGGTATCCCAAGTAAATTCTGTCGTAAGAAAAAGATAATACTTATATTACCAAAGAAGCCGGGTATGATCAATGGTAATAGCGAATTTGTCCACCCTAACTTTGTAAACATAACAAACTGTGGGATCATTACTACGGCAAATGGAATCATAATTGTTGCTAATAAGGCTAAAAATACAATTCCATTTCCACGAAACTTCATTTTCGCAAAGCCAAAAGCGGCTAAAGAAGATGTAAATCCACCTACCAGCAATACTGGAACAGCTACTTTAATAGAGTTTAGCATACCAGATAGGAAAGAACCTTTGGACAACACCTCACTATATTTGCCGATCAATACGGGGTTTGGTATTACTGTTAAGGTTCCCGATAGAATTTGGTTTTTTGTCATAAACGATGTTGCCACCATATATATTAAAGGAAATACCATGCATACTGCGCCTAAACTCAGTAGGATAAAGATCAATATATTAAATGTTTTTTTCTTCTTCGTAACTAGTCCGGAACTTTCGTAATCTTTATGTCTTGCCATGTTCTTTCCCCCCTTTATTCCATTGTTTTAACCCATTTATTTTGACCAATAAAATTAAATGCGGTAATAATGAAGATAATAATTGCTAAGATTACAGCCAATGCACAGCCATAACCCAATTGTGCATTACTAAATGCTTTATCGTAGAGATAATATACGACTGTTGCGGCACTATAATTAGTACCTCCTGTGCTTGTCATTACTTGGACTTCTACAAATACTTGGAAGCCACCGATTAAGCTTGTGATTAATATGTAAAAACTAACTGGTGAAACCAGTGGAAAGGTAATATTTCGAAACTTATGCCAACCGTTGGCACCATCAATTTCTGCTGCTTCATAATAGGTTCTTGGTATGTTCTGCAATCCTGCCAGATATAAGATGATAGAAGTGCCAAGACCTTTCCAAACCATAAAGATAACCAAGGCAACTTTAACCCATGTCTCATCTCCTAACCAGTTTGGACCATGCATACCTGTTAACGCTTTGTAAATTGTATTGAATAAACCATAGTCATAATTATATACCCATGCCCACAAGATTGAAACTGCCACAAGGGATGAGACTACTGGTACATAATACATTGTTCGTAAAACTCTTACGCCTGGTATCTTTCGATTCATACCAATGGCAAATAGCAACCCTAAAATCATTCCAATTGGAATACCGATTAAATAAATAATCGTTGTGGTTAACGTTTTCCAAAACTTTTCGTCTTTAAATATTGCAATATAGTTATCAAATCCGCAGAAGTTATCAACAAGAGAATTCATACCAGTCCATTTACTCATACTGGCAAATACTGCAAAGCAAATTGGATAAGCCATGAATAATAAAAATCCTACTAAAGGTATACTTATAAATAGCCATGCCCATCTTTCTTCTCTTTTTGCCATTTTAGACATTCTTCTGCTTTGTTTTCTCTTCATTTCGCCCATATCCATCATCGCTCTTTCATTAAGCAGAATGCCCATTAAGGGCATTCTGTAGAATATTTACCAGTTACTTTTTATTTCTTTGCTGAATTCTGTAACTCAATTGCATTATCAAGCGCTTCCTGCATCTTTGGCTGCACTTCTGCACAATAATCATCTACGGAGATCTGTCCACTTAAAACATTTGGCATGCCTTCTAAGAATAAATCCCACCATTCACTGTTATATGTATAAGTTGTTTCTGTGAATAAACCTTGGTATTTGTCATTACCTTCAATATAACCAAAGATTACATCTACATTTTTTGCATATGGAATTGTACCATCTGCAATTTTTTCTTTATATGTAGTCTGTGCATAATCCATGATATTTGGGATTTGTAATGCTTTTCCTGTTGTTTCACCACTTAATGCTTTTTGTCCTTCTTCATCTGTTGATAATGCCTGGATCAACTCTGCGCACAATTCAGGATATTTTGTTTTTGAAGAAATAGCAAAACCTACAGAAGCCGTCCATGCTGTTGATTTTCCATTGCCAGAAGGTCCAACTGGCCAACCACATAAATCCCAGTTATATGGAAATGTTGCATTATCCATAAACGCAGCCACATCCCATGTACCACATGCATAGAAACCAACTTGACCATCTAACCATCTTTGGTATCCACCAAGTGCAGTATCCTGCTCTACACTAGGAGTAACTTGGTATTTTACCGTTAAGTCTGTATAGTATTGAAAAGCTTCTTTAAATTGTGGTGAATCTGCAATAACGACTTTGGTATAATCATCATTTAAGAAAGTTGCACCATTTCCATAAACATAAGGAGTAAATCCAAATGCATTCGCATTGGCAACACCCCATTGATCTAATTCACCATCCCCATCTTTGTCTTTCGTTAGTGCTTTACACACTTCAACGAACTCATCATATGTATAAGGATTTTCAGGGTCTGGATAATCTAAACCAGCTTCATCAAATAAGTCTTTGTTATATGCAAATGCAAAGCATGATAAATCCTTTGGTAGGCAATATAAGGATCCTTGGCCAATGGTACTACCATCATACTTATATGCATTTACAATGGTTGGCCACAAATTGCTTACTGCTGTCTGGTCAACTAAAGCATCCAGTGATTGTACATATCCATTGTCTACATAGCTTCGAACAGATTCTGGTCCAACATAAAAAATATCTGGTAAATCATCAGCAATCATTGCAGCTGTCATCTTTGTAGCATATTCATCTTGCGTTGTAACTTCAAAGTTTACTTTTTTAATTACATCACTATGTGTATCAGAAAATTGTTTAATTAAATCTTGATAAACCGCCTTTTCATGATCCTGTGCGTAGATGAGGATATCAATTGTTGCATCTCCTTTACCTTTCATCTCTTCTGTTGTGGTGGTATCTTCTGTTTTTGAAGAAGTTTCTCCTGTGTTTTCTGATTTTTGTACTTTGCAACCGGTTAGTAAAGTTACCATCATTGCCATACATAATACCAGTGATGTGAGTTTTCTTTTCATAAATACCTCTCCTTTTCTATTCCCAATTTGAATAAAACATATCACTACATTTCCCCCACAATACCCAGGTATATATTTACAACATACACTCCTTATGGATATTTTGCCTATTAATCCTCTCGTTTTATATGTTTTATTAGTTATATTATATAATGGGCATAAATCGATGTCAATAATTATTTTATGTTTTTCTAAATTATTTTATGTTTTTATTTTTATTGTTAAGTATATTATTTTAGTTTAAAAAACATCCTTTGTACGACTTTCGCTTGACTAAAAATATATGCAAATAGTATAATATTATAATGTATTTAGCATTTATAACTAGAACGTAATTGTAGCAAACTGAGTTAACGAGAAAACTTTGGAGGAATCCTTTCATTTCCTAACACTTCACTTGGCTCTGATGCAATACAAGTACGTAAATAAGGAGATGTTTCCATGTTACATATCAGCTCTCTCGATGAAGGGATTGAACTATTCAAAGCACTTGGTTCAGATATTCGTGTGGAGTTAATTAAGCTTTTACTCGAAAACAAGCGCATGAATATGAATGAACTGGCTACTAAACTGAATATTACCAATGGTGCATTAACTGCCCATATCAAGAAATTAGAATCTTGTGGAATAGTGACAACCTCCAACGAAACTTCTGGACATGGCAACCAAAAGATTTGCTCCATTCATCTTGATAAAATTGTAATTGATCTGGATAACCAGGAAGAGATTCAGAATGTATACACAACAGAGATAAAAGTAGGGCACTACCGCAACTGCCTTGTCTATCCTACTTGTGGCTTGGCAAATGCGAATAAACTAATTGGCGAAGTGGATGACAAACGTTATTTTTCACACCCTGATCGCTATAGTGCCGATATACTATGGTTTTCAAAAGGCTTTGTAGAGTATGAGGTTCCTAATTTTATTCCTTGCTCTCAGAAGATCACACAAATCATGATTTCTGCAGAACTTAGTTCTGAAGCACCTGGTATTAATAATGTATGGCCATCTGACATCTGCTTCTATCTGAATGACGTATGTGTTGGATCGTGGGTATCACCAGGTGATTTCGGTGATGTAAAAGGCATCTTCACTCCTGACTGGTGGTTCCCTAATTGGAATCAGTATGGTCTTTTAAAACTCCTTGTAATTAATAAAGATGGTACGTATATTGATGGACTTAAGATTTCCGATGTTAACATTAATGAGTTTAATCTAGACTATCGCAGTAAAATTACTTTACGATTAGCCGTTAATGATGATGCTGAACATGTTGGTGGTCTTACCATCTTTGGTAAAACCTTTGGTAATTACGGACAAGATATTAAAGTATCCCTTAATTATTGTCCAATGACTGAGTAAGTACCAACCTATACGTTCTATAAGATATCTTAATAATAAAATGGTAAATTAAAATATTAACGGGAAGAAGCTACAGCGTATTACTGCTGTAGCTTCTTCTTTGTACTGTTCTATTTCTATTGTTTAACATACTGGACAAACCAGAGACTCTCATTATTCTCTCCAACTGCACTAATACATAATGTGGCGTTACCTGCTTCATCCTCCATCTCTACAATTACACCTTTATAGACCACGTTCCCCATTTTAATCGTTACATAGTTGCTATTTGGCTGTACTTCGTATTCTGCTTTTTCTTCATCCTTCGTAAATGTTCCTTTTCCATTAAATTGTACGCATTCTGCTGTATGTACCGTAGAACCAATATCCGTTCCGTGATTAACAAGATAAAATGATCCTTTTAGATTTTCTGTCTTATACCCTGTTTCAGAAACTTTTTCTCCTACTGTCGCAAATGGTAATATAACAAACCAGTCATCTTCATTTAAAACCATTTGATGTACTCTTGGCTCAAAGTACTCTCCATTTTCTGCAAAACGTTGATGATAGGTAATATAGTATCGGCCATCCTTATCCCGAAATGTTGACTGTCCCCCTGGCGCCATATAGGTATAATTTAAACTTGGGAAGGTATAGTTTCCCATTAGCTTTACTCCATAATTAGAGTGATCCTCTTGGTCTTCTAATGTATTTCCTTCTGCATCCACATATGGTCCTGTCGGTTCTTTACTACGAAAGACACGAATCTGGTATCCTCCCTGTTGCTTTAATTCTCCATATGACAGGAATAGATAGTAGTACCCAGTTTCTGCACTATACTCTATGTATGGTCCTTCTATGGAATGATGTCCGCCACCAACCAAACGTACCCCATAATACGCATCTACACCTTTTTCTTCCTTTTGCTGCGGATTAATTGGATAACCAGTTTCCGGATCTATTTCTAACAAAAAGATTCCCCCAGACCATGACCCATATACCATCCATATCCGGTCATCTTCTCCCTTTACAATTGCTGGATCAATACAATTTGGCCATTGTTTATTATTATATCCTCCGTATTCAAAATACCGACTTGTATCTGCATCTTTTCCAAGTATATCGTATACATTTGTCGTTTCAATATCTTTCTTTGAATAACCGGAATCCAATAAGATAGCCTGGTGTGTATAAGGTCCTTCTATCTGATCGGCAGTAGCCATACATATACTGGATTTTATATAAGAAGAAGTGGTACAGTAGTACATAATATATTTGTTCATTCTTTCATTATAATATACATTTGGTGCCCAAACAGAGTATCCATTTTCCGCATTTTTCCCTACAAAAGAGAAAGCTTCCATTTTCTCTTCGAACAGATTATCAAACAATGGATTACTTTGATCAACCCCTTGTGCAAAGTAATCCCATTCTCTTAAGTTGTTGGACTTTGCCCCTATCATATGACTACCAAACATATAGTATGTCCCATCCTCTCCTACAACAATCTCTGGATCATGGCATGAAACAGTTACACGGAATCCACCTTTTTTAATTTGATCTTCCGATAGTTCATTCATTTGGTCCTCTCCTTTTTTACATCCCGACAGCAAACATACCGTAAGAATGATTATTATACCAATGCTACAATACCTTCCCTTCACCATACCCTCCTATTCCTCATACGAAAAGACAGGTTTTCCACCTTCATCCCATTTGATTCGCATTAACTGAGCATGCCGATTGGGATTATACAATGGATTATCACCCACTTCTGACTCTTTTCTCGCATGATATACCATGATTGGTTCATCTTTTTCATTCACCGTAAAACTATTATGTCCAGGTCCATAGATTTGTAGTTTTTCATCTGATTTTAACACGGGATATCGTTCTTTTTTCCATGACAGAGGATCTAATAAATCTGTTCCACTGGTTGCACATAACATCCCTAGACAATACGCAGGTCCTGTATCACTGGCAGAGTATGTTAGAAAAATCTTATCATTATGTTTGATTACCGCTGGTCCTTCATTTACCCAGTATCCAACCCGTTCCCAATCATAGTCAGGGGTCGTAAGCATTACCTGTACAGTCATTAACTCATATGGTGTTTTCATCTTTGCTATATATAGATTGGAAATCTGCTTTCCAACACCAACCTTTTCTGCCCATACATAATAAAGTTCTCCCTGATCTTCAAAAACAGTTGCATCTAAGGAAAATGCTTCAAAGGAGAACTTATCCTCTTCTGCCCGTCGCATTTTTCCTTTTTCAATCCAATCATCCCGAATTGGGTCCTGCCCGCTACACTCTAATACATATGGTCGGATCTTCCATACATCTTCCTGTTCTCCTCCTGCAAAATATATGTACCATTTTCCTTTTAAATAATGCAATTCTGGAGCCCATATATGTTTGCTCATTGGTCCATGATCGTGTTTCTTCCATATAATATGCTCTTTAGCTGTAGCTAGTTCTTGAAGACTATATCCTCTTCTTAAAATTATACAGTCATACTCTGGAACAGAAGCAGTAAAATAATACACACCATCTGTATGACGATATACATAAGGATCTGCTCTTTGTAAAATCCATGGTTTATTGTATATTAGCTCTTTATTCATCTTATCCTCTTTCTTTGCTATATTTTCTTTGATTCAATTACGTTATCTCCCCATTTGTATTGAATCTTATGTACCATTAATTATTTACTATTATCTAAATTATTTTAATTTTATCACATTCTTTTATTTGCCGTCAATATTTCTCCCTATATTTATTTACTTTTTATTAAATTATTTTATATTTATATATGATTTATAGTATACATATATCTTACCTTATTACGCAAAAACCTCTATATAAGCTACATTTAGATTAAACAAACTAAAGATAGCCTATATAGAGGTTTTTATTCATTGTAATTATGTACTTTTAAGACAACCAACATCGTCCAGATAGGAAAAACTAATGTTTTCTAACTAATTATTTGTCTGTATCCTTCATAGATTTTATAACTTAAATTTCTTTACTTGGTCCTCAAGGGTTGTTACTATTGTATTTAAACCAGATGACCTTTGTGCAATATCTGAAATAACAACATTTACTTGTGATGCATACGCAGATGTTTCCTCTGTTCCTGCTGCATTTTCTTCTGCTATAGCTGTTAATTCCTGTACCACATCTACCACACCAATTCTAGCATGATCAATATCCTTATTCTTTGTCGTAATGTCACCAATGGATGTGATTGAATCATCTACCCCTTTCTTTACTAGAGCAAAGATTTCATCTGTTGCCTCAACCTTCTTATTCTGTTCTTCCATGATTGCCTTTACTTCTTTCATTGTATCTACTGCATTAGAAGAATCTTGTAACAAGGATTCGATAATAATATGGATTGCCTGTGCTGAATTATTGGACTGTTCAGCAAGTTTTTGGATTTGGCTTGCCACAACAGCAAAACCTCTTCCTTGCTCACCTGCTCTCGCTGCCTCTATTGATGCATTTAATGATAATAGATTTGTCTCTTCTGCAATATTTGTTATGATATCTAAGGCTTCTTTTATCTTTAATGCCGAGTCATTCGTAACGTTAGTCTGGTGATATATGGTTTCAATATACGCAGTAGCACGGTGGTTTGTTTCACTTAACTCATTTAAAATCTGTACTGCCTGATCACTAGAACTCTTAATCGTTTTTGTACTATCATTCAGTACTGTGATCTTTTCCATCGTTTCCTGTACAAGATTTCCCATTGTAGCAACATTTTGTGTTGCCTTTTGGGTTTCCTCAGCTTGTGAAACTGCTCCCTGAGCAATATCAGTTACCGCTTTTTCAACCTGTCCAATTGCATTTCTTGTAGAGTCTGTATTCTTTTCAAGTTCTCCTGCAGAATCTGATAAATGTTCTGTTTGTACTTGAATATCATAGATTACTTCCTTTAATTTTTCATGAAGGGTATCTACACCACGGCTAATTGAACCACACTCGCCTTTCATTTTAACGAGCTTTTTCAATTCTATATCATCACGAAAATCTAACTCTGCTGAATTACTAAGAATTTTTGTTAACTTTTTAATTGGATTTGCAATCGATCCTGCTACAATGAATGCAATAAATCCACATAAAACAAGACTGAATACATTTCCCCTTGTTAGTCGGTGTTTCATCAGTTCAACATCGGAGAACATCTCGTCTTCATCTACTGTAATAATAATTAGCCACTCTGCATTATCAATAGGTGCATATCCAGAATATTTTTGTTTTCCTCTATATTCGTACCTTTTAACTGTCTGCTCTGGGATTTTTCCGTTATTCCATTTTTCTAGAACGTCCTTAATTACGCTATTCTCAACTGGTTGTCCAATCTTTTCCTGTGTAGGATGATAGATCATTGTTCCATTCTTATCGACTATATATATGTAAGAACTCTCCATACCATTTACGTGATAATCATGGTACATAGCAGATAATACATTGGCGGTAATTGCTTCTTTACCTTCTGATGAAATTTTATAGGTTAATACCTGTTCTTGAAGTCGTATGATATCCTTAATATAAGACTTTGACATTGTGGTGATAGAGGATTTCGTAATTGGCATTACCGTGAACATTGCATTGGTTGCCGTTAACATAATTGAAAATATCCCCAACATTAAGATTCGGAACTTCATTGAAAAAATAATACTTTCTCTTTTATTTTCCATTTACCATTGCCCTTCTTTCATTTATATGACTCAATTTTACATAAAAGGTCATCTATTGTCAATATTTGATAGGGCTAATAGTACGAATTACCTCCTTTTCGGTAAGGTTACAATAAAACTGGATCCCTTGGTATATTGGGACCGTACCCGTATATTACCAGTGTGTTTAAGAATAATTAACTTTGCAATGGAAAGTCCCAACCCATGTCCACTGATTTTTCGATCTCTAACATGGTCTGAACGATAGAAGCGATCAAATATATTATCAATATCTTTTCTTGTCATACCTATTCCGGTATCCTCCACAGAGATTACACAAGCTCCATCCTTATTCTCACATGATATATAGATGAAATCCCCATCTGAGGAATACTTAATGGCATTATCTACAAAAACACGGATTGCTTGCTTTAGTGCCTGCTTATCTCCGTATACAACTACATCCTCCAGCGCTTTTGTTTCAATGTGACGATTGACTGCAACCATTTTTGTTTCTTTTAGCATATCTTCTACTACAATACGCATATTAAACTTATGCTTTTCCAACTTTAATGTTTTCTTGTCATGGCGTGATAAGAATAATAACTTTTCAACCAGTTCCTGCATGGATTTTGATTCATTCTTAATGGCTTCTATTGATTCTTCTAAAACTGCTGGATCTTCTTTTCCCCATCGATCTAGCATATTCACATACCCTTGAATAACGGCAATCGGTGTTCGAAGCTCATGGGATGCATCCGATACAAACTGTTTTTGACTTTCATAAGAAAGTTCAATTCGATCAAGCATCTGGTTAATTGTCTCCGCCAAGTCTTTTAACTCATTCTTCGTTCCTGCCAGATTAATACGCTCACTTTGTAATGTGTTAACCGTCAATCGGTTGGCTAATCTCGACATTTCTTTAATCGGCTGATATAACTTTTCGTCTCCTTTTTTTCCATATATAATAACGCTTGCAATTAAAATTGCTAATAGTAGGATGACAAATGGAAGCAAACGGCTAAGTAATAATCGTTCACCAGTTAAATCAAACTGAAAATACAAATCATATTGTGTGTCTGCAATCTTTACTATTGTTTTATCCTTTACTACCAGAATCTTCTGTCCATCTACATAGCCATAGAAAACTTTATTAAATAAACTATTCCGCCTGGATACATCATGCTCAATGTCAGAATACAAAATCTGCTTTGTATCAGCATTAACAATACGTAGTGATAATCCTTCTAGAAAGTATGGATTTTTTTCATCAAAATCTTCTATATGAATTTCTTCCTGTTTAAGGTGGTACACCATTTGCTTTTCGAGATTCTTACAGTCATATGCTGCAATCCCAAGATAAACTGCTATAAATAAAAAACAAAATACTACGCTATTTATAATTAATAATCTTAAGTAATTAAGGGATATTCGAAAAGCAATCGAAAAATAAAACTGGCTAAAAAAGAGTTCCATTCGTTTCCGAATGGGAACTACTGTACGAATTAAAATTCTTCTAATACCCTCAATAATCTTACTTTTCATCTTTTATTATATACCCCACTCCACGTACCGTACTAATCATATGAATACCGTATTTATCATCGATCTTTTGTCTTAAATATCGTACATAGACGTCCACTACATTGGTATCTCCTAGGTACTCATAATCCCAAACATTATTCAAAAGCTGTTCTCTTGTCATCGCAATGTTTTTATTCTTAAGTAAGTATTCCAATAGTTGAAATTCCTTTTTTGTCAATACAACCTCTTCCTGGTCGTACGTCACCATATGACTACTTAGATTTAAAACTAGTTTTCCCATTTGCAGGGTTTCTGATTTAACAGCAGCATTAACTCTTCGGTTTAATGCAACACGAATTCTTGCGAGTAACTCCTCTATGGCAAAAGGTTTTGTCATATAATCATCTGCCCCCATATCAAGGCCTGCCACCTTGTCAGTTACATCATCTTTTGCCGTTAACATGATGATTGGAACTTGCCTTCCTTCCTGACGGACTCTACGACATACCTCTAGTCCACTAAGTCCTGGAAGCATAACATCTAAAATGACTAGATCCACATCTTCCTGCATTGCCTTTTGATATCCCTGCCTGCCATCCCCGGCAATTTCTACTTCATAGCCTTCATATTTCAATTCCAGTTCCAAAAAACGTGCAATTTTATTTTCATCTTCTACAATTAATATTTTCGCCACAACAATATCCTCCTTGCCTTATTTCCCTTATTGTATCATTCTTTTTTCTATTTTCCTATATCTATTAGCAAATCTTGCTAGTATTGTCATTTTATTATGAAGGTAATTAATAATCACTTAATAATCACATTTTTCAAAAAATCTGCTTATTTCCCTTTCACAGCATAATATAGAATTGACTAACTTCCAAAAATAGCGTATAATTCACTGTACCAGGTGAAAGCTTTAAAGCTTTAAATTCAAACAAATTTATTACGTTAAAGAAGGGAAAAGGGATTATGAAAAAAGCAAAAAAAGTAATATCAGCTTTATGTATTCTTACTTTCGCTATTACAGCATTAACTGGTTGTGGTAGTTCAAAAAAGAATGCAGACACGAATAATGTTGATGCTTCACAAACGGTAGCGGATGACGCATCAGATTCTTCCAAATCAGATTCAGGTAAAAAATATAAAATAGGTGTTTCTCAATATACAACACACGACGCATTAGATTCTGCTTATAAAGGATTTGTAGATGGTCTTGCAGAAGCAGGTTATACAGAAGGTGATAACATTGAATTTGACTTTCAGAATGCACAAGGTGACGCTTCTAACTGTAATACAATTGCTTCTAAATTAGTGAATGATAATCCTGACTTAATCTTAGCAATTGCAACACCAGCTGCGCAATCTTTAGCTAATGTTACAAAGGATATCCCAATTGTTGTAACTGCAGTTACCGATCCTGCTGACTCGGGTATTGTTGAAACGAATGAAGCTCCTGGCGGTAATATTACTGGTACCTCCGATCTTAATCCTGTTAAAGAGCAGATGGATCTTTTGCTTCAATTACTACCAGATGCTAAAAAAATTGCAATTTTATACTGCTCCAGTGAAGCTAACTCAAAGTTCCAGGCAGACCTTGCTGCAGAAGCTGCTGCTAATGTAGGCTTAGAAACACAGGAAGCTACCGTATCCAATACAAATGATATTGAACAAGTTGTTCAATCTTTAGTGGGTAAAGTAAATGCAATCTATACTCCTACAGATAATACCATTGCATCTGGAATGTCAACAGTAGCCATGGTTGCTAACTCAAATAACATTCCGATTATCTGTGGCGAATCTGGTATGGTTGAAAATGGTGGTCTTGCTACATATGGAATTAACTATTACAATCTTGGTAAACAAACTGCTACTATGGCAGTGAAGATTTTAACAGGAGAATCCAAACCAGCTGATATGCCTATTGAATATCTTGACAACATGGACTTAACAATTAATGAAGAAGTTGCCGCACAACTTGGTATTACGATTCCTGATGAATTAAAAGCAAAGATGAACCAGTAAGAACGGATAAACTGCATAAACTTGTGAATTTTAATTTACACATATTACTTATAAGAATAGCCCCCGTTTTTAATAATAATTATTAAGAGATGGGGGATATTCTCTTTTCTCTTTTATATTTTGTATTGCTAGTGCGTGTAATAAAGCAATACGTCGTATCTTGAAAGTAAAACAAAAGATTATAGGAGGTATTTATGGATATTCTATTAGCTATGCTAAGTGCATCCGGTCAAGGTCTTTTATGGGCAGTATTGGCACTTGGTATTTATATTACATTTAAAATCTTAGACATTGCAGATATGACATGCGATGGTAGTTTTGCTCTAGGTGGCTGCCTAAGTGTAACATTAATTGTATCGGGTTGGAATCCCATTCTAAGTTTACTTATGTCAATACTTGCTGGTATGCTAGCTGGTCTTGTAACAGGTTTTTTACATACAAAGCTTAAAATCCCTGCAATTCTTGCTGGTATCTTAAGTATGATTGCACTCTACTCCATTAACTTACGGGTTCTTGGTCAGCCCAATGAATCGTTACTTAAATCTGACACCATTGTCACATTAATTAAAAAACTTATCCCAGACTCCATTATGAATTCTGTCAAATACTCAACAATGAACTCCTTTATTGTTATAGGGATTGGTATTGTATTTTGTATAATACTTTGCTGTATCCTATATTGGTTTTTTGGCACAGAAGTAGGTAGTGCTCTACGTGCAACGGGAAGTAATGAAGATATGATCCGTGCACTTGGACAAAATACAGACCGAATGAAGATTCTTGGTTTAATTATCAGTAATGGTCTAATTGCGCTCTCTGGCGGTCTTGTTGCACAAAGTCAAGGTTATGGTGATGTAATCATGGGGCAGGGATCCATTGTTATTGGTCTTGCCTCCATTGTTATTGGCGAAGTTTTCTTTGGACGAAAGATTTCCTTCGTTAGTAAACTACTATCTGTAATCTTTGGTTCCGTTGTCTATCGTGTGATTATTGCAATCGTATTACAGCTTGGATTAAACAATAATGACCAGAAGTTATTTACGGCTCTTATTGTAGCTATCGCTTTATCTATTCCTGTAATTAAAAATTCGAAATTTGGTATGTTTGTTAGCCAGTTGGGTAACAAAATCAAATGTTCTAAATTTGGTCTGGGTATAAAGAAATTATTTGGACGTAAGAAAAAAACCAACACAGTAATCACAAGTAGTAAATAATCTACAGGGAGGAAAATGATATGTTATATATAGAAAATCTGCATAAAACGTTTAATGCAGGAACAATCAACGAGAAACATGTATTAAAAGGTGTAAACCTTCATCTACATCCTGGAGATTTTGTTACAATCATTGGCGGTAATGGTGCCGGTAAATCCACTTTGCTTAATATGATTGCTGGTGTATATCCTGTAGACGATGGCTCATTAAAACTTGATGGAATTGATATTACCAAACAACCTGAATATATCCGTGCCAAATTGTTAGGTAGAGTATTCCAAGATCCTATGAAAGGTACTGCTGCCAACATGGAGATTCAGGAGAATCTAGCGCTGGCTTATCGCCGTGGAAAAAAACGTGGACTTAAATGGGGTATTAGCGCACAAGAAAAGCAAAATTATGTAGAAGCATTAAAGACATTGGATTTAGGTCTTGAAAATCGCCTTTCTTCCAAAGTTGGTCTATTATCTGGTGGACAACGACAAGCCTTAACTTTATTAATGGCTACATTAGTAAAGCCAAAGTTACTTCTCCTTGATGAACATACTGCTGCTCTTGATCCCAAAACAGCAAAGAAAGTATTAGACTTAACAGAACATATAGTGGATGAAAATCAATTAACTGCTCTTATGGTCACTCATAACATGAAAGACGCCATTCATATTGGAAACCGTTTGATCATGATGCATGATGGAAACATTATCTATGATGTAGCTGGAGAAGAAAAGAAGAATCTAAAAGTATCGGATCTATTACAAAAGTTTGAACAAGCAAGTGGTGGCGAATTTGCCAATGACCGTATGATGCTTGCATAAGCAATACAATATTTTATACAGGCAAACATGTATGTTTAACTAAAAAACAACCAAGTATAGAAAGAATACACAAGGTACTCTTTTATACTTGGTTGCTTTTTTATTGTATTCTAGTTCTCTATCTTGTTTGACTTCTACGATTGAGAATATAGATTAATCCAAATAATACACATATTGCAATAATAAATGGAACCAATATGGTCTTCATAATTCCCATTAGAATATACCCAACTACACAGCTACTAGCCACTACACTTGCATATGCTAACTGCGTAGAGACATGATCCATATGATTACAACCAGCACCAGTTGAGGATAGAATGGTTGTATCGGATATTGGGGAGATATGATCACCATATACAGAACCTGCTAATACCGCTCCCAAAACTGGATAAAGTAACACACTTGTTGATGGAGAAGAGCAGATCGCCGCCCCAATTGGTATTAATAATGCCATGGTTCCCCATGATGTTCCTGTTGCAAATCCCAAGAACGCAGCAATGACAAATACCATCACTGGTAAGATAAACAATGGGAAATTTGCATCTTGAACAAGATTTCCTACGTATCCACCTGTATTAAGATATTCCGTACTACAGATTCCACCAATTGTCCATGCCAATATCAAAATTAAAAATGCTGGGACCATGGATTTTACTCCATCTGATATTCCTTCCATAAATTCACGAAAAGACAGGATTTTACGAATGGCATACTGAAAGAATGTAAGTACCAAGGCTCCAAAACTACCAAGAACTAAAGATAGAGAAGAATCTGAATATCCAAAAGAAGAAAAGAAGCTTTGTTCTCCTGTAAAACCTCCTCCTGTATATGCCATTGCTAATACCGTGAACACAATAAGGGATAAGATTGGTATTACTAGATCTATAACCGTTCCTTTTGCTTTTTCTTTTCTCTCTTCCTGGTCAATAATTGGTTTTCCTGAGAATACATCCCCATTGTCCATTGCATTTTTCTCAAAAACTGCCATTGGTCCAAAATTAACATTGGTTAGACAAATGATTAATACCATCATAATTGTCAAAATTGCATACAAGTTATAAGGAATGATTTTAATAAATGTTGACATTCCATTCCCAGCCCCTGCGTCTTGTATATATGTTGCTACAGAGGCTCCCCAACTTGACACGGGTGCAATAATACAGATTGGTGCCGCAGTTGCATCTATTAAATACGCTAATTTTGCTCTACTAATACGATGTTTATCCGTTAACGGTTTCATAACCGTTCCTACTGTAAGACAATTAAAATAATCATCAATAAAGATAAAACAGCCCAGTGCTGATGTGGCCAATGCAGCCATTTTTCTCGATTTGATCTTATTTGCTGCCATTGCTCCATATGCTGCCGAACCACCACCCATCGTAACTACTGCTACCAATGCGCCAAGTAGTGCAAGAAAGATTAGTATATAAACATTCTCTCCCATCTTTTCTCCCATCACTTCAAATGTCGTGACAAGCATATCTAAAATATTACCATTTCCATAAATTAAAGCGCCAACTAAGATTCCTGTTAATAAAGAAGTGATTACTTCCTTCGTCAGTAAGGCTAAGATAATGGCAATAAGCGGTGGGAGTATTGACAAAAGTCCATAATTTGCTGCTTCTAAAACATCCATTCCTTTTTCCTTTCATTCATGTTATTAAAAAAGACTTTGTTCTCAATATTGTTACACTTAAGAACAAAGTCTATTTTCTACACGATCTAAAATATAAATCAATATAGTTATAACATGAATAAAAATTCATCGCAACATGTAGTATTTTCCATTGTTTATGTTTGGATATTTTCTTGCTTTATTTGGTTATTTTCTTGTTTTTATATGGAGTTTTTTCTGTCCTTCTTGAATATTTATTCTGTTTTTCTTAAAAGTTTTATTGATTTCTTTCCTCATTGTCTTTGTTTAATGGTTCTACATAGTTACTATTTGGTTGTATATATTGATTATTATTCTGCTTTGAATTTTTTATTTTTTTCTTTATAAGTATAGCAGCAACAATAAGTATTCCTCCCCATATTAATACATATGGAATGTTTGTTACTAACCATACTACAAAAGCTGTTACATCATCTTTTATATCTTGAATGGTATTTTCAAGTCCGGTTTTCATCTTACTCCAAACTGATTTTTGATCAACAGTAGGTGTATAATGGATTACTTCCTCAATCGAGATATCTACTGTACTGTATTCTATCAAATTATCATATGAACGAAGCTGCGACTCATAAGACTCTAACTGGTATCGAATTTCTGTTAACCGGTTTTCTAATACAATAATAGATTCCAGATCATCTGCTTTTTCTATTAACGCAAGTAAACGTTCCTGTTCCACTTTAAGAACTTTAATGTGACTTTCTGTGTCAACATAGTTAAGTGTTACATCCTCTGTAGACATATTCTTAGATACAACGTTTCCCTCTTTACTGACACCATTGACAAATGTATCTAACTGTGCAGAAGGTATACGGATCACCATGCTGCAATAACGATTTGAATTACTTAGTAGATCATTCATGTTAATGCTTTCTGCATACCCTCCAAGGGCTGCAACTTGTTTTTCAATGGATTCAATTAAACCATCAAACTCTTGTGTTTCTAATGCCATAGATATACGTCTAATAATCTTTCGATTGGTTTCTACACTTACACTACTTGATGTCTCTGATTCAGTAGTTGTAGAATCTGCTGTAGCATTTTCACTAATTGATTCCTGTTCTGACATTCCTTTCGTTTCGGCCATATCATAGGCTTCTTCATAACTGGTAGTGTATTCGTCGCTCTTACTCATATTTGAGTCACTGCGCCCACAACCAGCTAGTAAAACACTAATTCCTAATAGAAATGCACCGATTCTTACTTTGTATCTTCCTCTTCTCATCATAAAATCCCTCCTGCTAATTATCTATGTTTCTAATAATTAGACGAGAGAGATTCTATAAAGGTTCCATAATAACTATAAATTACTTACCCCTGCTTCTACATCTTCTGCAGTTACTGAAATTCCTCTATGAGGAACAGAGGTTGAGAATACAATCTGTGTTTTCGTTGTTCCAAACTTTTGGAGCTGTCCGATAAAAGAATCAAGTTCCATTGTACTTGGAAAACATACTTTGATTAACATAGAATAACTTCCTGTTACACAATTGCATTCAATTACATTGGGGCAATCTTGTACAAAGGGATAAAAGGTATCTTTTTTCGTAGGTGACATCTCCAGGTTAATAAATGCTGTAATATGATAGCCTAACTTGATTGGGTTAATACTGGCATGATAACCCGTAATAATATTTTCCCGCTCTAATCGCTCGATTCGTGCAGCAACTGCTGGTGAAGATAAAAATACTTTTTCTGCCAGTTGTTTGAGTGAATATCTTGCATTTT
Source organism: Anaerosporobacter faecicola (assembly GCF_012070565.1). GTDB lineage: Bacteria > Bacillota > Clostridia > Lachnospirales > Lachnospiraceae > Anaerosporobacter > Anaerosporobacter faecicola. The sequence goes on along the minus strand of NZ_JAAQRO010000046.1, from coordinate 30,185 downwards.
CCTGTAACAAACCAATAATTTTTTTATCAATCTTATCCATAACCATTCCTCCTATTATTTGTTTTATGTACAATCAACATTCTTCTCTTTTTTATTTACATAAAAAAATTAAGTAAAACGAAAAAAAAGCATAGGTATAGCGCCTATGCTTCTTTGCAATCTTTTTTTTCGTATTAATTTTCTTTATTATACAATGTATATTTTATTTTTTCAACCATTTTAAAAAATTTTCTTATGTTCATATTCGAACTTGGTTTTCTATATTCCTTATTCAAAATACTATGGACTATTTCTTATAATGGTCTTTATCTCTTTTTCTATTCTTTGACTCTTGTATATTCTAAATATGTACAATTATGAACACAAAATGTTAATGGACCGTTCATATTTCTTTCATAAACGCTACATACCTAATACACATTTACTTGTTATTATATAACTATCAAATAAGTTAATTATCTTTTATATAGATTTTTTTTCATAACATCCCCCCTCTTAGGAGCCGCCGACGGCTCCTCCTTTTTTTGTATTTTTATAAAACCTTTTCTATGTTATACAAAGCATTGAGTACCAGCCAGTTTTGTGGGAAGTACTTCATAATGTTCCAGTAGCTTGCTCCATTAAAACCATACTCATTTACTAATCGCAGTTTCGCCTCTATACTTCTAGCATCTTCAAACCATACCACATGTTCCACTCCATCTGATCTTTGATAATTATAATATGGTGCCATCGCAACTTCATCAAACATAATTGTTGCACCATATTGTGCTGCTTGCTCTACTGCTGCAACATTGCTTAATGATTTTGCTCGTGATTCACCTCGAATAAATGGCAAAGCCCAGTCATATCCATAGTTTGGTATACCCATAAAGATCTTGGAAGGATCGATTTCTGTAACAGCATAGTCCAATACTTCCCTTACCTTATTTATTGGCGCTACAGCCATTGGTGGACCATATGTATATCCCCATTCATAAGTCATTAACAGCACATTATTTGCCGCCTCCCCTAATCCCCGATAATCGTGTCCTTCATACAACAGACCCGGTTGATCAGATGAAATTTTGGGTGCTAGTGCTACAATAACCTTATATCCTTCTGCACTTAATCTAGTGGTCACATTTCGTACAAAGTCCACATATGCCTGTCTATCATCTGGATAGATGTATTCAAAATCAATGTCCAGTCCATAGTACTGTTTATTTTCTAAGTTTACTAATATATTGTCAATCAAACGATTCTGTGCTTCTTGATTATTTAGTATCTGATTTGCTAATATGTTACTAAAACTTCCTTCCGATGTTAATGTTGAGATTAACATTAGTGGGGCTACCCCATAGTCTCTTGCTAATTGCACAACCTTTTCATCATCAATTCCAATTAATTCTCCTTCTGGCGTAAATCCATAAGTAAATACAGTTACATAGGTTAAAAAAGGCAAGGTCTTTACCAACACCTCTGTATCAATATAGGGATATAGATACCCATTGACTTCCATACTCCCCAACTTTTGTTCTTCGTAAGAAATCACAATCTGCTGTCCTACATATAAGTATGGGAAATCAGCAAGTCCCGGATTATTTTGTAATAACGTTATTACACTTACTCCGTTTTTCTGAGCCACGGATAGTAAGGTATCGCCCTCCACCACAGTATAAATGTTGCTCGGGAACAAAATTACTAGTGTCTGTCCTACTACTAAGCTATTGGGATTGGTCAATTCATTATCTTCTATGATTCGATTTGGTGTGGAACCATACTCTTCCGCAATACTATAGATTGTTTCTCCTTCTCCCACTACATGAATTACCATATGTACTCCTTTCCTAAAAAAGGATCATGATAATTTCTGCTTTCATGATCCTTCTTTCTATCCATTACTTGACCATCTGATATATTTATACCCTAGTATATGTCAGGTTCCCATTGACTTAGAACTTTTGGTTTTCTGCTTTTTCACTTGCTGGTAAAGTAATTCGAAACAAATGTCGAACGAGCAACTTAAAATTAAATGGAATTAGAGGATATAGATAATTCCGTCCAGCAATGGTTCCATTACATGCGATTGCAAGAATGGTTACTATTATACCTCCAATAAATCCCCATACATGGAATAATCCAGTCAAAATAAGTAGTACAAGTCGCATGAATTTTAGGGCATACCCCAATTCAAAACTTACCTGTGAATAATTTGCAATGGCAACAAATGCCATATAAAGCATTACTTCTGAATTAAACCACCCAGAACTCACCGTAAAATCCCCTAAAATCAAAGCAGCTACAACACTAAATGGCGTACTTAACATACTCGGTGTATTCAGTGCAGCTAATCGCAATCCATCTATGGAGAACTCCAGAATTAAAAACTGAACAAGAATGGGAATATTAATGGTATCCTTAATTTTAATAAATTGTAAACTCTCAGGAATCCACTCTGGATGCTGCATAAGAAGTAAAAATGTTGGTGTTAAGATAAGTGCTACAATATTAATAATAATACGAGACAATCGAAGATACGTTCCTGTAATTGGTGGAAAATAATAGTCATCTGCCTCTTCCATAATTCCGAAAAGTGTTGTAGGAAGAATCATAACAGAAGGGGAGTTATCGACCATGACAGCGATTTTTCCCTCTAATACAGAAGCAGACGCAGCATCTGGCCGCTCTGTATAGCGAAATTTTGGAAAGGGATTTAGCCAACTCCCCCGATAGAGACATTCTGCTAAACTTTCCTGATTCATTGTCAGAGCATCAATCTTTATGGACTGAATTTTGTCCAATACCTTTTTTAATAGTTTCTCATCTACTCGGTCTTTCATATAGCATACAGCAATATCTGTTTTTGAAGAGTTTCCAACTGACATCATTTGCATAATTAATTGTGGATTTCTTATTCTTCTTCTCATCATAGCAGTATTCAATACAAGTGTCTCTACAAATCCATCCCGAGACCCTCGCATAACTTTGTCTTTATCAGGTTCCTCAACACTTCTCTGAGGATACGTTCTACAATCAATTTCAAAAACCTGATCAAACCCATCAATGAAAAGACAGGTCACCCCAGATAAGAGCTTGGTTATAATGGAGGGGAATTCCTTATCCAGATCCACTTCACCATAAGGAATTAGCTTTTTTTTAAATTCATCCGCGCTACAAGACAGATCTTCTTCTTTTAAAGCAAGTAATTTTTCCATGAGTTTTTCAATAATGTCGTCCTTAGCAAACCCATCAATAAAATACAAAACGCCTTCTTTTTGTCCTAAACGAATCTCTCGATTTATAATATCAAAATTATCATTAACAAATATCTCTTGGTCAAGGTATTGTATATTTGCTGAAATATCTTTACTTATGGTGTTCAACTGTTTTTACCATCCTTTACTCTTTTATCCTTTATTGTCTGCTTTATTCCATAATTTATTCGTATTAATTCAATAGAGTCCTTTCTTCTCCTTAAGTTGGAGAACTTTCCTCGTAAATTAAAAAACACCTCTTATATCTGACTATTGAAAATATCGAATTTCAAAAGTCAATATAAGAAGTGTTATATAATATAAGAGCATATAGGATTATAACAATATTTTATGTGATTGTTTTCATATCATATGATGATTCTTATGATGATTCTTATCATGTAATTTTTCTGATTACTAATTACTGTGGATCCTTTGCATACAAGACTTTTAAAGCTATAGGTGTTGCAATGGACGAGATGATAATCAATAGAATAACCGAAGTAAAGTAGACTGGTGTTAATAAACCAACCGCTAATCCCTTTTGGGAAACAATTAACGCAACTTCTCCACGTGTCATCATACCCACACCAATCTTTACTGAATCATGTTGGGAAAACTTACAGATTCGTGCCATAAGTCCACAACCAACTATTTTTGTTATTAATGCAACTAATACAAAACAGATTGAGAATGCTAAAATAGTACCATTAATGTTATCAATATTCGTTTTTAAACCAATACTTGCAAAAAACACTGGTCCAAACAGCATATAAGAGTTTATATCCATCTTTTCTGCAATATATTCTGAGTCACGAATGCTACATAGGATAATACCTGCAACATACGCTCCTGTTATATCTGCAATACCAAAGTATTTCTCTGCAATATATGCCATAGCAAGACATAATGCTAATCCCATTATTGGTACACGTCTTGTATGATGGTATTTGCTGCTTAGTCTTCGGAATATCTGATAAGCTATATATCCACCAATACCTGCAGCTAAGAAAAATAATACCGTATTTATTACCACTGTACCTGGGTTTGACTCCGGATTTTTAAATCCAACTACAAAGGTTAATACAATGATACCAATAATATCATCAATAATCGCCGCACTTAATATGGTTGTACCAACTCTTCCCTTAATATGTCCCAATTCCCGTAAACTCTGAACGGTTATACTGACGGAAGTGGCTGTCATAATAACACCAATGAATACAGCTTTATAAAACTCTTCTGATCCTGCTGCTGGCATTGTATGATAAAATATCATATACAGTAAAGTACCACCTACTAATGGAATAAATACTCCCGCACAGGCAATTAAGCATGCAATAGGGCCTGTTTTCATAAGTTCCTTTAAATCCGTCTCCAAACCTGCTGAGAACATAAGTAAAATTACACCGATCTCCGCCATTTGGCTAATAAAATCTGTTTGATTCACTAAACCAAGAATACTTGGTCCAATAAGAAGCCCTGCAACGATTTCACCTACCACTTGTGGTGCTTTGCATTTTCTAGCTGCAATTCCACAAAGTTTAGCTGCAACAATAATAATCGCCAAGTCCTTAAATACGTTATACGCTTCCATTATAATTCCTCCAATCTCTCCTTCACTAACTTATCAATTTTAACACACTTCAACTTTTTTAATGTTGCTATGGCAACATTTATGTAATAAAATAAAAGAATATCAAAGAAAATGTCTAATTTTTATTAATACATAGAAAATGGAGGTTCCAATGATTCTTCCTGAATATTTAAAATCCCATCCTCTCTTTCAGGGATTTTCCGATGATGATCTGTCCCATATAATTGAAAACTTTTCTTTTATTCAAAAAACGTATAATAAAGATGAATATATTATTCTAGAAGGAGATCCTGTTCACTCTATTGGACTTATACTTTCTGGCTCTGTACTTATGGAAAAGTTGGATTATTCAGGAAATCATTATATCTTTAACGAGTTAGAGGAGTTAGAATTGTTCGCTGAACCATTCATTGGTAGCTATATATTAAGTTGCTCTGTTAATTACAAAGCAAAAACCGACTGTAGTATCTTACTATTCCACTACAAGTCGGTTAATATTCCCTCTTTACGCTACTATAATTGTTACGTACGTTTTACAGAAAATCTAATGTATCTACTGGCACTTAAGACTAGAAGTCTTTTAACCAAAATAGAAATTCTTTCTCAGAAATCACTTCGGGAGCGTATTCTCTCCTTTTTACATATTCTTCAGACACATCAATCTCTGGATGAGTACGATATTCGATGCAAATACATAAAACGTGCGCTTGTTAAATCACCTAATACAAATCTGGACGCATTAAAACAAGGTGGTATCTACGTACCGTTTAATCATACAGAATTAGCCGAGTATCTAAATGTCAATCGAAGTGCTCTTGTTCGCGAATTAAAGCGGATGAAAGACGAGAAGATCCTAACCATTGAGGATAGAATCTTCTATTTAATATAATCATTATGTGTGCCGTTCAGAAATTATCATGGGGATTTGACACCATAGCATACCATTACTAGTTAATCTTATCAAGAACTGCAAATCCCATCGGTTCCACATTCCAAGTCTGACCGCCTGTTATGACCTCACCTGTTCGTAAGTCTCTAAAGCTTCCTTCTGGTAAATCATAAGTATATGTTTGATCTTCTTTGTTATTTAGAAGGACAAGAATCTGCTCATTTGCTAAGTAACGTCTATAAGCAAGGCAATTATCTTTTGCATAAAGTAACTGGAACTCACCATCAACCAATGCCTTATGCTCTTTTCTTATCTTTGCTAACCAAATAAAATGTTCATGTAGTTTTGTATCCTGCTCTTCTTTGTCCCAGATCATACATCGTCTGCAATCCGGATCGTTTCCACCTTCTAAGCCAACCTCATCTCCATAATAGATATAAGGAATGCCTAGATATGTATATTGAAATACGGTTGCTAATTGTAGACGGTTTTTCTTTCCAGATGCATCCGTAACAAACCGCGCTGTATCATGGGAGTCCAATAGATTTAGCATTTGTTTATGAATGTCTTTACGCAAAGAATGTTTGCGAATTGCTAGTGCTTCTATAAAATCCTCTGCAGACATACAGCGTATTGCAAAGAACTCCAATACTGCTTCACGAAATGGATAATTCATGGTTGCATCCAACTCATCCCCTCGACAGAAAGAGGTCCCCATATGCATAATCTCACCAACAACAATTGCTTCTGGATTAACTTGTTTTACTCGCTGATAAAACTTTTTCAGGAAATAGTGATCAATCTCATCACATACGTCCAGTCGAAAACCATCCACGTGGAACTCCCTCAACCAATAACTAGCCACATCTAAAAAGTAAGCTACCGTTTCAGGGTTACTCATATTCAACTTTGGCATATTACCGTAACGATCATAAAAAGTGACATAATTTAATTTCTGTTGATTAATTGGGAAGGATTCAATATAGTACCAATCTTTGTATTGTGAATTTTCCCCCTTTTGCATTACATCTTGAAACGCAAAAAAGTCATCTCCGGAATGGTTAAAAACACCATCTAATATAAAACGTATTCCCCTCTTATGTGCCTCATTAATTAATTCTCTAAGTTCTTCTTTTGTTCCAAATTGAGGATCAATTTCATAATAGTCCTTCGTATTGTACTTATGATTAGAACTTGACTGGAAAATTGGTGTTGTATAGATAATTGTTACTCCCAAATCCTTTAGATAATCTAAATTATTGGTAATTCCTTTTAAATCTCCTCCAAAAAAGTCATGGTTTCCTTTTACCGGTTCTCCCCATTGCTTTACGCCCTGTGGGTCATTTTTTGTATTGCCATTACAAAAACGATCCGGAAAGATCTGATACATAATTCCATCCTTTGCCCATTCTACTGGTTGATAGAAATCACCAGGACATAAATACGGCAACTGGAAGGATTGTGGCACATCTGGCTTATGATTAATAATTCCACGTTCATTATAATAGAAGTACTTGCCCTCTTGGTCTATTATTTCAAAAAAATAACGGAACTTTTTATGTACATTCCTTAACTCTACTTCAAAGTAATCATAGACTTGACTCCCCTGCAACCACTGCATATCTTTTACCTGAAAAGGAGCTTCATATGCATGTCTGTCTTTATAATATACACGTACTTGTTTTATATCATCCTTTGCAGTCTGGAGTTTTATGTATAAGGTCGTCTCATTGATTGCATAAGCAAATGGTACATCTGGTATATGGTAGATTCCTTGTTTTATCATTGTGACATCCTCTCTTTTTGTTTATTTTTTGGCAGCCTCTTGTTCAAGGAGGCTGCAATAGGATAAAAAGTATTATAAGAAATAGGATTATAAAGTTAGTAGTTTACTATGTACTACTATATTGTTATCATACCACATTCATATAATATGTCAATATTAATTTTCGAATTTTTTCGTACTTTGATATGAAAAATGGATATTTTACATTGATTATATACATCTTTTCTGTTTACTTTTTTTTACATATTGTGTTTTGTTCTACAATTTGCTATACTTTATGCGAATTATATTGTAGTATTAATTATTTTCTTGTCATAAAACATAAATTTCACATAGACGGTCAGGTACATTTACCTGATCATCATTTATTATAGGAGGAACCCATGACACAAAATAAAAAAAGAGTTTTAGTACTTGCAACAGGTGGTACCATTGCCTCCCAATCCAGTGAGGAAGGCTTAATCCCTGCTTTAAGCATTGATGATTTATTTTCCAAAATCACTGGTTTACATGAAAATTATCACATAACAGCAAGGGATATTCTCCATCTGGATAGTTCAAACATTCAACCAGAGGAATGGAAATTGATTGCTCATCATATCTATGCATCCTGTCAGGATTACGACGGAATTGTTGTTACACATGGAACAGACACTATGGCTTACACTTCCAGTGTGCTATCTTATATGTTGCAGGACATTCCTATTCCCGTGGTTATTACAGGTTCTCAATTACCCATCCTGAATCCACTCACAGATGCTATGGATAACATTCGATGTGCTTTTGCAATGGCTGCGACTGGTATTCCTGGTATCTTTTTAGCTTTTAATCGAAAGATCATTTTAGGATGTCGCGCTGTTAAAGTACGTACTACCGGTTTTGATGCATTTGAAAGTGTTAATTGCCGTTACGTTGCAACAATTGATTCAAACGGACTGAATATCAATCAAAAACTACTACCAAGAAGTACGGGAAATTGCAGTTTAAAAGATTCCGTATGTTCTGATGTATTTCTTATTAAGTTAACACCTGGACTTAATCCAAAGCTTTTTGACATGCTATTAGAAATGAACTATAAAGGTGTTGTTATTGAAGCATTTGGCGCTGGTGGTTTGCATTTCATCCATCGTGACTTAATTGCGAAGTTACAAAAATTAGTTGATCATAACATACCTGTGGTCGTATCTAGTCAATGCTTATATGAACGAAGTGATCTTTCCATCTATCAAGCTGGTCAAAAAGCACTGGAAACCGGTGTAATTCAAGCATACGATATGACAACGGAAGCTACTGTGACCAAACTTATGTGGGCACTAGGACAGACCCGTGACCTTAATGAAATTCGACAGATATTTGCTACAAATCTAGTAGGGGAGATAAAATTATAGATTACTATTTGATGTAGGAAATACTTTATGGTATAATAAATTAATATTTTTTCACAATAAAGTGATAAAGAATGAATACGTTTAGGGATTTTCCCAGACATTGCTTCATAGATTACGTATTGAGATATACTTCCTAAGCGGGGAAATGTTATAAGGAGGACCAAAAGTATGAACAATCTTATTATACCAGACGGCTATAAACCAGCTATTGATATAAGAGAAACAGAAATTGCTATTAAGTATGTAAAAGACTTTTTTGAAAAGGAACTAGCAAAAGAATTAAACCTTACCAGAGTCTCAGCTCCACTTTTTGTAAAACCAGAAACCGGATTAAATGATAATTTGAATGGTGTCGAACGCCCTGTAAGTTTTGGTGTAAAAGAACAAAATGATGCAATCGTAGAGATCGTACATTCTTTAGCCAAATGGAAACGTCAAGCACTGCAACGTTACGGCTTTTCTGTTGGAGAAGGTCTCTATACGGATATGAATGCGATACGTAGAGATGAAGATACCGACAACATCCATTCCATATTTGTGGATCAATGGGACTGGGAGAAGATCATAACGAAACAAACTCGTACAATTGAGACATTACAAGACACAGTAAAGCATGTTTATAATGCTTTAAAAGCTACTGAGAAATATATTTGTGACAAATACTCTTATGTAAAACCAATTATGCCAGAAGAAATCTCTTTTATTACAACGCAAGAGTTGGAAGATATGTTTCCTGATTGTACACCAAAAGAACGAGAATACAAGATTGCTAAACTAAAAGGCGCAATCTTTATCATGCAAATTGGTGGAACTCTTAATTCTGGAGAAAAGCATGATGGTCGTGCCCCTGATTATGATGATTGGAAATTAAATGGTGATATCATTATGTATTATCCTGTTCTAGATATTGCCTTAGAGTTATCCTCTATGGGTATTCGTGTTGATGAAACTTCTTTAAAGGAACAGTTAGAGATCAGTGGATGTATGGAACGAGCAGAATTACCATTCCAAAAAGATTTATTAGAAGGTAAATTACCTTATACCATCGGTGGTGGTATTGGTCAATCAAGAATATGTATGTTCTTCTTAAGAAAAGCGCATATTGGTGAAGTGCAGGCTTCTATATGGCCAGATGTTGTTGTAGAAGAAACCAATAACAAAGGTGTTCATTTATTATAATAAAATGTGTATGAGTGAAATAGTTCTCGTATCAATACAATAAAAAATCTTCAAAATTCTATGTCCCGATTGATCTATCAGGACATATGAATTTTGAAGATTTTTTACCTTATCCATATATAATACTTTAGCCCAGAATTCCTAAGTGTTCCAATAAAATCTTGAGTCCAATTACAATCAATATTACACCACCTAATAATTCTGCCTTCGCTTTATAACGTACTCCAAATACATTACCAATCTTTACTCCAATAAAGGACAAGACAAACGTTGTAACACCAATTAATAAGATAGCTGATACAATCTGTACCTGTAAGAAGGCAAATGTTATCCCCACTGCAAGTGCATCAATACTTGTCGCTACTGCCAAAACAAGGACGTATTTAATTCCGAATTTCTTTTCTTTCTTTTCCTCCTCTTCTTTCTCCAGTGCTTCCTTAATCATATTAAATCCTATAATTGCTAATAATACAAATGCAATCCAGTGATCAACGGAAGTGATATACTTTTGAAAGTTCTTTCCTAATAAGTAACCAATTAACGGCATTCCTGCCTGAAACCCACCAAATGCAAGAGCCAAAATACCTGCTCTTTTTACATCTAGCTTTTTCATAGAAAGTCCTTCACAAATTGATACAGCAAACGCATCCATGGATAAACCTACTGCTAACAAAAATAGCTCAAAAAAACTCATAGTTTCATTCCTTTCCTCTTAACGGGTTATATAAACCATAATGTATAATTTCTATTTAATGGTATAAGGTCAAAGGGGATTCCCTTTAACCCTTGCACCATTTAATACAATATATGCGGGGTCGTATACATAACGGACATTAACAATAAGAAATTATATGTTTATCCCTTTCAAAGTAGTACTCCCAGGAAGCGTCGTCTTAACAACACTTTTTTCAGCTACCTTTGCCAATCCCAATATATACCAATCGACACAAAGAAAGACTTGTCTGCAATAAAATACTGCAGACAAGTCTCATTATTTAAAACAAAGCCAGATGTTCTCCATCAGTATGTTGACCTTGTTACACGTTGTGCTAACTACTCCCTTATCTCTGTTAAATTATAGAGAAAAATTATCAATATGTCAAGGTGAACTTGGTTGTTTCAGAATCGATTTATATTTTATTATTATACTACTCTAATACTTTTTTAATTGCTTGAATGGCAATCTTATTTTGCTCCTCATAAAACTTGATCATCTGCGTTTCTTGTTCATCGCCATCTGTATTCTTTCCTAACATAATAAAAAATACATAATCACCGATCGTCTCTACTGTAGAAGCCTTAATCTTTGCCTGATTCATAGGATATTGAAGAGTCTCTTCCTCAAGGTACCTTTTGTAGTTTTCCAATGCTTTCTTTACCTCTGTCTTCTTACCAGCTACTGGATGAACGGCAATAAAGGTATCTACTTGGAAACTTACCAATGGTTGTTCTGCTATAATTTCATCATATAGAGAAGCTTTTAGACCTATAATATTTGTAATTTCTTCTTTTCCAAAGGAAACCTTCGGATTATAGTTGCTTCCGTATGCTTTTTTTACTGCAGTATGAATCTGCTCTATTTCATCATGGATACTCTTTTTCACTACCGTTACTGTACACTTCCAACTTTTCTTATCGATTGTTGCTGTAATGATTGCATTACCTGCTGCCACCGCTTTTACTTTTCCTGTAGAACTAACTGTAGCCACTTTTGTATTGCTTGATTTAAAGCTAATCTTTTGTGAGGTTCCATTCAATTTTAGTGTAAAATTACTTCCTACTGTCATTTTCTTCGATTTCATACTTAATGTAACGCTCTCTACTTTAACAGTACAGGTGTAACGTTTGCCTGAAACGGTTGCATATACTTTTGTTGAACCTTTTTTTACACCTTTTACAACTCCATTCTGATCAACCGTCGCAATACTTCTGTCTGCACTTGTCCAGGTTACACTTTTACTTGTTCCCTTTACTCTTACTTGTTCTTTTCCACCTTTTACAACTACAATAGATTTCTTGTTCAAAGTTATTGCAGCACTTACTTTTGTTCTAGTTGGTACTACCATTATAAGTACAAGTACCAACATAAGAATACTTCTTGCTACATTACGTTTGTTTCGTTGCTTCATTTCTTTCTCCTTCGTTTATTCATATAATACTTTAGTCTTTAGTAAGTTTATTATACTAATAATATGTACTCCATTCAATTTAATCCTATATCTACCAGTAATTCATTACCTTACCATTTAGAAGTCTAGGAAATTTTATACTCTAATTAAAGACGTTTCATTTATTTATAATAAAGCACATACTATTTCTTTGATTAACCAATACATTTACTATAAATAATTATTTACTCATATGCCAAATTAAGGGTTGACACATTCCTGAATCCTGTGCTATAGTGTAGCTATAAATTTTGAGAGGATGGTGTTGTATGTTAACGGTTTATAAAATGGTGATTACGAACTAAATAGTAATGATGAGACATAACAGATTTTCTCTGTTGTACTCTGCCTTTTTATAGAGCCACATACAATATCTTTATATACTTTTTAGATGGTGTGATACTTGTGTTCTATCCATCTTTTTTTGTACCCTTTTTTATTGTAGATCTCGATCATCTGTATATGTCTAACATCTTATTATTCATTCTTAATCCCTTTGTAGGAAGGCAATTGTTACTCCTTATGTGCTTTGCCATTAATAACAGTAACTTTACTATAATCTTTGCTTTTGGGCCAAAGATCGATTCTAAATAGAAAAGAAGGTAATAAAATGAATACAATAAAAAACCAATATGAAACAAACAATACTAGTCATTCAGTACACGATAAATCAAATAAAACAATTTGCACAATCTTACAATCTCTAGATGCAAACTTAAAAACCCTTGAATTTGACCAAATTCTAATTCGATTAATGGATTATGCCGTAAGTAATCCAGCTAAAGAAAAGCTTGCTGCACTTCGTCCTTATCTTCGGGAGACCGATGCACGTCAAAAGATGCTAGAAACAACGGAAGGTCGACGTTTATATGATTATCTCGGTAATCCACCACTTACTGCAATGAGTTCTATGAATGAGGTCTTACTTCTATGCCAGCAAGAGAGTATTCTTCTTCCTGAACACTTAACTTGTGTTATGCAATTCTTAACTAGCTGTAAGCGATTAAAACGTTATTTGGAACGTGGTGCTCAACTTGATTTACCAATATGCTCTTACTCCTACTCTATTGATACGCTAGATGACTTATATGAGGAATTAAGTCACTCAATCTACAACAACCAAGTAGATGATAGTGCCTCTTCAGATTTAAGAAATATACGTAGAAAGATTGAAAATACAGAAATGAGCATAAAGCAAAAGCTCGAGTCTCTACTTCGTGGAAAACGAGAATATTTCGCTGATCATTATGTATCTAATCGAAATGGTCATAGTGTATTACCTGTAAAAAGAGAATACAAACACCAGATAAGTGGTACCGTTATTGACGTATCTGCTACTGGTTCTACCTACTTCATAGAACCAACTGCTATATCTAAGTTACAAGAGGAAATTGCTTCACTTCGTATTATGGAAGAGAATGAGATACGAAAGATTCTTTATATCTTGACTTCCTTTGTTTCCGACTCCCTAGATGCATTAAGAATGAACATGCAGATCATGGAAAGCCTTGATATCATCTTTGCTAAAGCAAAATTGAGTGCTGATTTGTCATGTAATCCTGTTACTCTTACTACATCACACATTATCCATATTGTTAACGGAAAACATCCGTTGCTCAACCAACAAGATTGTGTTCCTCTTAACTTTCATATGGATGAAGATACTACTGGAATTGTTATTACAGGACCAAATACAGGCGGAAAAACAGTTGCACTTAAAACGGTAGGACTACTTTCTATTATGGCACAATGTGGTCTTCATATTCCTGCGGGAAAAGAGAGTGTTATTGCAATGCATAATCTAGTATTATGTGATATTGGTGATGGACAAAGCATAACACAAAATCTATCCACCTTCTCTGCTCATATTACGAATGTTATCCACATTATCCAACAAGCAACAGTGGAAAGTCTTGTACTTTTAGATGAATTGGGTTCAGGAACAGATCCTGCCGAGGGAATGGGAATTGCGATCTCAATTTTAGAAGAGTTAAGAAGTATACCATGTCGATTTGTGGCAACTACGCACTATCCAGAAGTAAAAGAATACGTTAGTTGCGCAAAAGATCTAGTAAATGCACGTATGGAATTTGACCGAGTAAGTTTGCGTCCTATGTATCAATTAATCGTTGGCGAAGCGGGGGAAAGTTGCGCCTTATATATTGCGAAACAATTGGGATTTCCCGATCGAATGTTAGAGACGGCAAGAAGTTATGCCTATCGTGATGATTCCAAGCATACTCCTATTACCAATGTTAAAGAAGTGGTCATACCAAAAAGTAAGAAAAAGCAATCCTTTAGAAACTCCACATCACCTTCCCTTGTAAAGGTAAATGAAAAAAAGCAAAATGCCTTAAAGAACAAATATCATATAGGTGACAGTGTTTTAGTTTATCCACAAAAAATAATTGGTATTGTCTACGAACCAACACCTACACCAACAGGAGAGATTTGTGTGCAGATCAGAGGGAAAAAACAACTAATTAACCATAAACGGCTTAAATTAAAAACCCCCGCTACAGAACTCTACCCTGCTGACTATGATTTTTCTGTAATCTTTGACAGTGTGGAGTTACGAAAAACGAGACACCAAACGAACCGCATGTATCGCGGTAACACTTCTGTCTCGTTAGATGAGTAGTGTGTATTTCTATAACAAATACTTCAATAGTGGCTCTAGAATAACACCTTCTCTTTTATCATATTCATATTTACAGCTCTCTTCTATACAAGTGGCAACAAAATGATGGGCTTTTTTACACGCTTCTTCAATGGAATTTCCTTGTATAGAAGCTCCGCAGAATACTGCTGCAAAGATATCGCCTGTCCCATGGAAGGATTCCTTACAACATGGAAACTTTAATATTGACCTTTGCTCTTTTGTTTGTATTTCAATACCAATTTCATCTGTATTCTCCATTGGTATACTAGTAATGATCGCATTCTGTATCTGATACGCTTCTAATTTTTTATTCCAGTTGAACAAATCTGTATTCGTTTGTTCAACTGGTTTTTCAATTAACATACAATACTCTGTATAATTAGGCAAAATAATATCTGCATAAGGTAATAACGTTCGCATTGCTTGTACGTATTCCTGGGTAAAGTTTGCGTAACAGACACCATGATCTCCGAATATAGGATCTAGTATAATGCTGGTATTTGGATGGACATTTTTATAAAGAGTAAGAAATTCTTTTACTTCCTGAACTCGTTGGAGGGTTCCCAGATATCCAACAAAAATCATATCAAACTGCACGTCTTGTTCAAGATAATGGGTAAGACATCCCATCATGTAGCCATCGATTGGTTGTATATATGGTTTTCCATAACCGCCTGTATGGGTGGATAAAAGCATTGTTGGAATTTGACATACTTCAATCCCCATAATACTAAGTATAGGTGTAATATTGGACATTGCTGCTTTTCCCACTCCACATATATCATGAATCACAGCAATCTTCTTAACTGGCTTTTTCATACTCTTATCTCTTTTCTTAAAACTTATTCTTTATGGATGTAAATTTGACATAGCTAATATATATTCTATATTTCATATTCCGTAACACAATAGTTGCAAGTATTACATAGCTTTAGCAACTCCTCTTCAGGCAAAAATCCTTTTGCTCCACCGCTCTCTCCAATTTTATAGGATGCAAACGTAACGGCACGAGTAAGTGCTTCCACCTCATCAACTCCCTGTATATAAAAATGTAAATACGCACTGAATAAAGAGTCTCCAGCACCGACCGTATTCACTACTTTTCTAGTGGTAACTGCTGCTACATGATAGAATCGATTTTTCTTACGACTATATAGAAGTGCTCCCTTACTTCCTAATCCCATAACAATAATACTACTTGAATATGTCTCCTTTAATTTTATTATGAAATTCCTTGGTGCCTGAAATGATGAATCCTCACCATCAACTGGTATATTTTCATCGCTAAGAAATAATATATCTGCTGCTTCCATAAACTCTTTGTTATATGCATCATTAATATCACCCAAAACATGAACATCCGTAGCAATACAAATATTTCTTTTCTTCGCTTCCTGTAACAATGCTCTAGAAAAATTAATGTTACATGCACAGACCAAATCTGCCCCGTCCAATAAATTATCCATACCCAATGATGTATATTCTTTATCTTGAATATCTTTTAAATCACAATAACATTGCCGTCTTCCATCCGATTCATATA
The DNA here is from genome assembly GCF_012070565.1 of Anaerosporobacter faecicola. Lineage (GTDB taxonomy): Bacteria > Bacillota > Clostridia > Lachnospirales > Lachnospiraceae > Anaerosporobacter > Anaerosporobacter faecicola. The sequence continues at coordinate 13,737 of NZ_JAAQRO010000046.1, read as the reverse complement.
AAATAACTGATTGTGGCGTATCATTCAAGTCTTTAATAATTCCTTGGGTATTGATTCCTGCCTCCAAAAATGCCCGCTCAATTCGTTTTCCTTCTTCATCTTCTCCAATATAGGTTGCTATAGAGATTTGATCTCCTAATGTTTGAAATGCTTTTGCAAGATTGTAACCTACTCCTGATACACTACTATGAACCCCATCTGTGGTAAAGTCAATTGGATAATAGGGAATCGGAAACTCCCTTACCTTAACCGTAGTTTCTACATTGACTAGTCCCGCTATTACAATTTTCTTCATTTTATCCCCCTCATTATTAATTACATTCTATTACTTGTAATTTCTATTTGTTGATATCATTAACATTTGTTATCTTTACTTTTTGTTACCTCTAACTTTAGTTCTCTTTACTTCTTGGTATCTGTAACTTTGTTATTTCTATTTCTTATTATATCTATTCCTATTATGTCTACTTTTTTTATCTCAAGTTTAATTATCTCTTTTCAAGCATCGTTCCTATTGTTATCGAATCATCAAATACAAAATTTTTCTTTTCTCGTAATCGAAGAAGGTATATATCATTATGAATGTGTTCCGAAATGATAGAAACCATTAAACTATTTTGTGTAACTGTTCCGAGAAATTCCGGTCGATCTTTATAGGCATCTGCTACCAATGTGACATTCATATCGGATACCAGCATCATTCTTGTGGGATGTCCCTCTGAACATTCTCCTCGATAATGGGAATAGAATTCAATATCTAATCCTGTACAATTTAAGTTTGCAAAGGAGAATACAATAATACGCACCCCCCTTTTATTCAACTCTTTAAACTCTTTTTCAAATAAATGTAAAGAAAAGTCTGTGTTCATATACACTTCTTTTTTGGCTAACAACAAAAGCTCCCTGGCTTTTGCAACGACATTATCAAATCCTCGAATATTAAAGAATTGTTCTTGCCCTGTATCCTGCACAATATTTTTTAGCTTTTGTTGCGCCTCGTCTGCATTTTCCGCAAACTGTCGTTTTAATTTTGGTATAAGTGTATCTGGGTTTTCTGCCTTATAGACAAGTGGCTCCCCTGGCAGTAATAGAAGAATACCTCGTTGATGCATACTATCCAAAACCGAGTAAACACTGGATCTAGATATGTGAATCTTTTTTGCTATTTGATAGCCTGTTAATTCTCCCCCTTCAAGAAGTGTAACATAAATTTGCGCTTCCAATCTCGTAAAATGTAAATTACATAGATACGTTATTAACTCTTCCATAAAATCACCTCCATTAACGCAAATAATAGTAGTACAATATATACTACTATTATAAGTGATTTTTATTATTTGTCAAATTAATTTTGTTTGTTTTTATTCCTCGTTTTTATTTTGGTAACGTTTTAGCTTTTCATTGAGTCCTTTTGTTTCTCGTAAACCTGCATAATATAATCCTGCTGCAATTAGAAAGAACACAATTGTCACCAATGCTATAAATAAGATGACGGAACTAATATGATCTTCATCTATCCATTTAAAAAAGAACGCACAACTTAACATAACGGTAATTTCATAGATATACAAGAGAAGTATATGAAGAAGTAGCCGCCATTTACTTAACTCTTTCTTTGGTTCAGGTATAACCTTACATAAAGAACATAAAAATGCAGCAATGATTAATTGCCATAACAATTCTCCTCCTTGAAATGCTTCATCTCTGTAAAAAATCTGAATATATATAGCCGCTGATATTGTACTCCCCGCTAAAACATTCACAAATATTTTCATCATATCTTTTATTCGATTCATGATTCTACCTCCTCTACAGCATTAGTTTTTGCTTTAGTGCAGGGACAAATTGTCTCGATATGATAACCTTTTCCCCATTGTATAACAGTGCCTCTAATCGCCCATTAAAAGCCGGACTTAGCGATTTAATCTTATTTAAATTAATAATAACGGACTTAGATGCACGATAGAATTCTGTATTTTTAAACTCCTCCTCAATTTCATAGAGTTTCTTTCGTATTTCATATACATTTTCTTTGCAATATATATATACTCGATTGTCTACGGTTTCAAAGTAGTAGATATCTTTTGGATTCACCATAACCGTTTTATTGTTGCTAATGCCTACAATTCTTTGGCTCTTTGTTTTGAGTGCATATATCAGTTGTAATGTTGCCTCATCCATTCCTTTACTTCTTATTGTAATGGATTCTTCTTCATCAGCTCTACAATCTTCAATAATAATTTTCATACTAACCCTCACGCCCTTTCATAAGTCTTTTGACTTTGTGTAAGGCACAGTTGTCCCCACTCACAAAGAACGCAATACTTACATGATTATCGATCGGTAACTCGTCTCTTTCGTACTACTACTAACGAAATCAACAAGAATATTATACCACTTCCAATAATAATTAGCATCTTATATTGATCTGCTAATGTATTTGCACCAACCTTTATACTTATTCCCATGTATTCTTTATACTCTGCAATAACACTTTCATTAGCACCTGCGAATGCTTCCCTTATTGGTTCTTTTGTAAACACTTCCCTTAACATTGATGATGCGTGTAGCATAGGAAAACACTTTAATCCATCCTGAACGGCTTTTGGTAATGTTCCCATTGGAATATACAAGGCTGTGGTAAAACCAATTAATGTGCCAATCACTGTACTTAATCCCGAAAATGCACTGGCTGTATGAACAAATAAACAGAGTAAAAATACAAAACTCGCCGTACAAAATACATGTATCACAATAATTCCAAATACTTTTACCCACTCAATGAAGGATAATAACGTCCCTCCTGCACACACTAGTATAATCTCTGATAAAATTACGGTTACAAGACTTAATAATACTCCCATAATAACCGCAGTTAAACTATACCCCAGGATTAATTTTGCTCTTTTAATTGGTGCTACGTAAAAACTAGGCATCCTTTTTTTATCTTCATCATTTACCATTACGCCTAATACATTATTGGTAACCATTATTGCATTAACCGCTACAATTCCTGCTACGACCCATGAATATACTAGATTAACAGCATAAGAATGTGCCGTAGATTGGCTGATCAATCCCGATTGCATTAACATGTCTTCCGCGTTGTCAACATTCATATCCCCTAAGAATAAAAGTTGTAATGCAATTACAATAAACATAGTTAAAAATGAAAAGAATAAATTGCTTTTATCCTTACAATATACGATCATATTTCGTTTAATTAGTGCTCCAATCTCTTTCATATAAACGCTCCTTACTTTCGTTAGCTTTCTAATTATCTAATTGTCGTCCTGTTACATTTAAAAAGACATCATCCATTGTACCTTGAACAACTTCAAACCCTTGAATATATGGACGCACTTCTTGAAGTATTGGCATCGCATCTACCGTCTTTTTTAGTGGAACCATTATGTATCCGCTTTTTTGAACAATGTTATCAAAACCTGTTATCTTACTCTCTTGGCTTATTGTTTTATTCTTTTCTGCAATCATGATATCTCTATTCTTAGTAAACCATTGTGTAAGAACATTATTAAGTTGCCCCTGCTCTTGTGTGTATAACCGAAGTTGATCATATGCAAACTTTTCTTTTAACTGATACGGTGTATCATATTGAATTAATTTTCCCGTATCCATTATTCCAATATGATTTGCTTTAACCGCCTCTTCCATATAATGCGTTGTTAAGAATATTGTCATCCCTAACTCCTTCTGCATACGTTCTAGTACTTGCCATACCATTTGTCTTGTCATTGGATCTAAACCTGTTGTTGGTTCATCAAGAAATAAGATCTCTGGTCGATTTACTAATGCTCTTGCAATTTCACATCGTCTCTTCTGTCCACCTGACAAATCTTTATAGTAACGTTTTAATATATCCTTTAACTCCAACATTTCGTATATATATGCAAGGTTCTTTTTTCGAATGGTACGATCCTTTTCATATAAACATGCACGTAACTCAAGATTCTGCTTTACCGTTAATAACTCATCTAGTGTATTTCCTTGAAACACAACTCCAATCTTATTTCGGATTTTTGTATCTTCTTTTCCCAAGTCTAGACCGCAAACTTTTACATTTCCACTTTGGGGTTCTAATAGTGTACATAACATGTTGATTGTTGTACTCTTACCTGCACCATTTACTCCCAAAAAACCAAATAACTCACCTTTTTCAACTTTAAAATTAATATGATCAACTGCAACCAAATTTCCAAAGGTCTTTGTCAAATTTTCAACTTCTATACAATACATATAACTCCTCCTTCTTTCTAGTTGCATTATAGTAAAGTTTTATTTTTATTACTATAACTACACAAGTGACTTGCATATAAAAGGAGGTATTTTTCATTTTTGATAAAGTGACTTACATAATTGTATATTTTTCTTAAGCGTATTTTTAGTGAAATGACTGACATATAAACCGTTTTTTATTCTAAATACAACTACCTACATATAAACGAATTTTAACTTAATACAATGACCTATAATAAAAGATTTTTTATTTATGGAGTGAATTACAAGTTATTTTTTTATCTCTAATAGCGTAGCTTACATATAATTGGACTTATTCATTTATTTCAAATAGGGTAGCATTTCACTTAATTAATGATATTTTAATCCAACATTTATGAATTCATTAAGAAATCCCCGGTCTCCTATGGTATACTATTGTTAACCCTTGAATAAATCGGTTAAATTATTTGTAAAATATAATATCCGATTGTGAACACTGCTACTTGATCATGAAAACACACCAACCAAGTTTCAACCGATTTGAGACAAAACGAATTGATTAAGTGCTGTGGAATAAACAAAGTAATGAGAAAAGAGAGGTAGATGTATGAAAAACACAAATAAAGAAAACTCCCCTTATGACAAAGAACAAAAGAGAGTTCTATTCATAGCCAAGATTATTGGTGCAGCAATTATTGTGCTATTACTAGCATTCAACACAGTTTACACTGTTAGCGAACAAGAACAAGGCGTAATTACTACATTGGGCAAAGCTACTGCAGTTGTTGGTCCAGGGTTAAATTTTAAGATACCATTTATACAACAAGTTCACAGAATTGATACAACCATTCGTGGTTTTGCCATTGGCTATAATCAGGATAATAATGAATATAATAATGATGAATCGATGATGATTACAAATGATTTTAATTTTGTAAATGTTGATTTTTATGTAGAATATAAAGTAAGTAATCCCACTACATATTTATACGGTTCAGAAAAACCAATTGAAATATTAAAAAACATTTCTCAAAGTTGTATTCGTACAGTTGTTGGCAATTACAAAGTAGATAGCGTTTTAACAGATGGAAAAAGTGAAATACAATCAACGATCAAAGAAATGATTATGGACAAGCTTGATGACCAAGATCTTGGCTTACAATTAGTTAATATAACTATTCAGGATGCAGAGCCTCCTACCGCTGAAGTTATGCAGGCTTTTAAGGCTGTTGAAACTGCTAAACAACAAAAAGAAACCATTATTAATAATGCACAGAAATACAGAAATGAAAAATTACCTGCTGCCGAGGCGGATGTGGATAATATTCTCCAAGAAGCAAATACAAAGAAAACGCAACGTATTAATGAAGCACAAGGCCAAGTAGCTATGTTTAACGCAATGTACAAAGAATACGTTAAAAATCCTGAGATAACAAAGAAGCGTATGTTCTATGAAGCCATGGAAGAACTATTGCCTTCTCTTGAAGTTATTATTGATAGTGGAGATGGTTCTGTTCAAAAGATTTTACCTTTAGATAGTTTCACTGGAACAGACACAAGCAAATCCTCTTCCACTACGAAAAACAGTTCAACATCAAGCGAAAGTAAAAACTCGACAAGTAGTTCAAAAACTGATTCTTCTTCTGATTCTTCTTCTGGTTCTTCTACTGGTTCTTCTAATTAAATTACGTACCGAATCATTAAAGAAGCTTACTTGTACTTTTATACAGAAAACTGGAGGTATTATATATGAAAAAAGCAATTATAGGCATTATCGCCGTTTTAGCACTCATTGTTATAACTCAAAGCCTAGTTATCACCAATGAGGATGAATATAGTGTAATTAAAGAGTTTGGAAAAATTGAGAACATTCGGACAGATGCAGGAATCTCCTTTAAGGTTCCATTTACCCAATCCATTCAGAAAGTACCAGCAAACATACTTTTATATGACCTATCGACTTCTGACGTCATTACAAAAGATAAGAAAACAATGATTACAGATAGCTATGTTACCTGGCAAATATCTGATCCAATTAAATTTGCACAAACCTTAAATGCTTCTGTAACCAATGCAGAAAGTCGTATTGATGTAGCTGTCTATAATGCCATGAAAACCATTATTGGTAGTCTTACGCAGAATGAGTTAATTACTGGACGTGACGGAGAACTAAGTAGTAAAGTATTTGAAAACATTGGAAATACAATGGATCAATATGGTATTGTATTATTAACAATTGAGACTAAACATCTTGATCTACCTGATAGTAACAAGGAAGCTGTTTATGAACGTATGATTTCAGAACGTGAAAATATTGCGACCACCTATACTGCTGAAGGTAATTCCGAAGCTAATCAAATTAAAAATACAACAAATAATGAGATAAATGTCATGCTTTCCAATGCAGATCTTGAAGCAGACAAGTTGATTGCAGAAGGTGAATCCGAATACATGAAAATATTAGAAGAAGCGTACTCTAATAAAGAACGTAGTGATTTCTATTCATTTGTACGCTCTCTTGATGCAGCCAAAGAATCACTTAAAGGCGATAACAAAACTTTGATTTTATCAAAGGATTCACCTCTAGCACAGATTTTTTATGAAAATAATTAGTTCAGTTCTATGATAACACTATAGATGTTAAGAATACTTTTCTTAATACTATACAACGATTTTCATTAATCAAACAGTTGGTGTAATGAGATTCGAATTATTCATTAAAAATTTGCTACTCAATTTGATAACATTTCAGATATGATAGACTAATTGAATTAAGAAACCAAACGCGTATTAAGCATTTTAAAATTAGTTAACCAAAAAAGGGATGATTGCTCATCCCTTTTTCTCACCCTATATATGTTTAATAGAAGATATTGATTACTTGTCCGAAACCTATTTCCCAATAAAAAACGATAATTCCCTGACTATAGGTATACCGCTAATACAGGAACGAGAAATTATGCTAGTAAAAACAAACCATTAGAATTAAGATAACGTATTAATTTTAAAAACATAAAAATATGATACGTTATAAAAAAGGTTTTATGAAAGGAGGTTCTCCCATATGAGTTTACGAAAATTAAGTCCTTAAGAGCTTCCTTCATTAAGGCTCCTGTCTATAAGAAATATATACATATTATATAAGTTTCTTATATATAGAAGAGAATTAAGAATATTGCTTTAGAATTGATAAAATTGATCACTCCACATTTGTATTAGAAAGTTGTTTATAACTGCATATGAATTACATCGTTTTCCAATATTATACACCAATATGAGACTTTAGTCTAGTATTATTTTGTAATATTTTATCATTAATTCTATATTTTTATAGTTTTTCTATACATCCTGACATAATATTCTCTAAGTTGGCTTTTACTTTACTCTCAGGCCAATCCCACCATTTTAATTGCATTAACTTATCAATCGTATTACTAGAATACCTCTTTTTTATTTCTTTAGCAGGTACACCACCCACAATTGTATATGGTGGTACATCCTTTGTAACTAAAGCTCTTGTACCAATAACTGCACCATCACCTATTGTAACTCCTTGCATTATAACCGCTTCATATCCAATCCAAACATCATTTCCAATAATAATGTCTCCTTTATTATCCCAAGCTTTACATATATTATTTGCAGGCAAATCCCACTCTTCAAAAAATATAGGAAATGAATATGAGGATAAGGATTGTTTCGCATGGTTACCAGACGTGAACATAAATTTGGCGCCGCATGCAATTGAACAGTATTTACCTATAATTAAGTGATCGTTATTTATTGGATACTGATACAGAACATTATTTTCTTGAAACTTACATGGATCATTATAAAAATCATTATAAATGGTATAATCCCCCACGCTAATTTGTGTACTGTCTATTACATTCTTTAAGTATACAATTTGATGATCACCAGTCCGTGGATATATCTTTGTCGCATCCATTGATTAACCTTACCTTCTTATTTCATCGTTTTTATTTTATACTTTCAAATTTTATCTTATTAACTCTAATGTTTTGACTACTCTTTTTGACTTTTTTATTTTTACTTTTTTACTTTTTTTGCTTCTTTATTTTTGGCTTCTTCACTTTTTACTTCTTCACTTTTGACTTCTATGTTTATACTTTACTGTTCTTACTTTTTTGTTTCTTTATTTTCGATTTTGACCTCTATGTTTTAAACTTTTATTTTTATCTTTTTCTCTAGTACTTAAGTTTTCATAGATTTAATTTTTGTGTTAATGATTTATCTTCCTGTCTCATACAACTTTTCAACAGCTTCTTTCATTACGACACCAATATTATCATTAATTACAAGGTTTGCCTTTTGATCTGCAGAAGTTACACTTTTATTAATAAGAACCAGATTTTTTCCTTGAAAATAGTTAATTAAACCTGCTGCTGGATACACCACCAATGAAGTACCACCTATAATTAATGTATCTGCAGTAGCAATGGCATGAATTGCGTTCTCAATGATTTCATCATCTAATCCTTCCTCATATAAAACTACATCTGGTTTTACTATACCATTACACTTTTTACAATGTGGAATTCCATTGGTATTAAGTACATAATCTACATCATAAAAGGCATTGCACTGCGTACAGTAATTTCTTAATACCGATCCATGAAGTTCATATACAACCTTACTTCCAGCCCCCTGGTGCAAACCATCTATATTCTGTGTTACTACAGCTTTTAATTTCCCCATCTTTTCAAGTTTGGCCAATGCATAATGACAATTATTAGGTTTAGCATCTGGATAAATTAGATTTTGTTTATAAAAATCATAAAACTCCTCTGGATGTTGAATAAAAAATGTATGTGATACGGCTTGTTCAGGAGTAAAACTTTGATTTAATTTTTTACTATACAAACCATTAGAACTTCTAAAATCAGGTATACCAGATTCCGTTGAAACCCCTGCTCCACCAAAGAATACAATATTATTACTACTTTGTAATATTGTAACAAATTGTTCTATCTTATTATTCATGTAATCATCTCCAAACATACTTTATTTATATGTTTTATTCCACAGTATTGAGACACCTGATATTACCATAATACTATATATATACTCTAGGATCGGTATGTCCCTTATTTTAGCACGAAACTATTCAATTTTTCGTATTAACTTTTAATCTGTGAATCTCTTAATTAGACAATTTACTACCAAATTAGCTCTTATTTCAATACTTATTAACAATAAAATTTAACATTAACATTCTAATATTAAATTAGCCTATTTTAGTCGAATAATTACCAATTTAATGTTTCTTTTAAATGTTCAGCTATCAAATGAGCTACTTTAGTATGTGTTATTTTACTTGGATGAAAATCCGTTCCTAATCCATCTTGTTCATTTTGGCTTGGTAAGCAAAGAAACTGTATCTTGTTATCCCCTTCCTCTTGAAGCCTTTTTATTTTCTGATGTTCAATTTCACACAATTCTTGATTCATTGTCCCCAAAACACATAGTATGTAAGCATTTGGATTTTTCTCTCTAACCGAACATACAAATTTTTCATATCTTTCTGCAAAATATTGTTGTCGCTCTTCTATACCTCTTGTATAACTAGCGTCATTTGTCCCAATATTAATAACAATTGCATCTGGTGTATAACGATTAAAATCCCACTGTTCCAAATTAGTAATTTCCAAAGACCGTTCTAATTCACCATCTGTGTACTCGTACAACGCTGGCATTAACCAACGATCTTCAAATGGTTCATTAACTGTCTCATCAACATAGTTTGTAATTATTCCTATACCACTCCAACTAACCAAATGATGCTGCGCATTTAGTAACTGTGCACATTGATAGGCATATGCATATGTTGGATTTTCCTGTGCCGTTGTAAATATATCTTTCTCAGCAACTCCCTCAACACCATATCCACATGTTATTGAGTCACCAATGAACTCCAACTTTCTAGCTTTTTTCTTTGGAGGTGTCAACACTTCTCCATCAGTATAGATTCCTTCAAAACCAATTTTACTAAATGCTGCTTCGGAGTACTTCATGATTCGTATCGTTACAGGCTTAACCTCTTTTGAATTATATATTGTAAATTGTTGCTTACTTTGGGTTACTTCAACACGATTAACTGGTTTACTCCAATCATCAACATAGATTGCTAACCAACCATGATAAATATCTTCTTTTCCTTCTTTATCTTTGTATAAATCTGTTACTACTGAAATTTCAGCCTTTGAACCTTCAAATGTAAATTCTATATAAGATGCTGAATATGCTAAATACAATATATCCTTTTGCCAACTATAACGTCCAACAATATTCATGATAGATTGTTTAACTTGCTCATTATCATCATTAACCTTTACGGTTTTGTATCCATTAACTTTTTGTAAATACTGATTATCTACTTTCATTTGTTTTTCTAATATATTTTCCATTCCCTATTTCCTCTATACTCTATACTTTTTTCAAACTTTACTAGTTTTATAAATACACACAATTATAAATTTCTAGCTTTCTCAATACACGCTTTTACAGCTTCCATTACACTGCTTCTTAATCCCTCTTTTTCTAAAACTCTTACTGCTTCAATTGTTGTTCCTGCAGGGGAGCAAACCATATCTTTTAATTCGCCTGGGTGTTTTCCTGTTTCAAGTACCATCTTTGCACTTCCTAAAACAGCCTGTGCTGCAAACGTATATGCTTTATCTCTTGGCATACCTGCTGCTACCGCCCCATCAGCTAATGCTTCAATAAACATAAATACATATGCTGGTGAACTACCACTTACTCCAACTACTGCATCCATTAGATTTTCTGATACAACTTCCGCTTTACCAAAACCAGAAAGTATTGATAACACTACAGCTTCCTCTTCTTTGGTTACATTCTTATTACAACACATAGCTGTGATACCTTCACCAACTAATGCAGGTGTATTTGGCATTGTCCTCACTATTTTTCTGTCTTCACCAAATGCTTTACCTAAACTACCTAGAGTTTGTCCAGGTGCAATTGTTATAATAATATGATCTTCCGTTACACTATCTTTAATTTCATTTATTACCGTTGCATAGAATTGTGGTTTAACAGACAATACAACTAGATCAGCAAATTTTACTACATTAATGTTATTGTTTGTCGTTTGTACGTTATACATATTTTTTGCATTTTCTAAAGCACTATTATTTAAATCAGATACCATAATATCAGCATCTTCTACGATATTATTTTTAATTATACCTCCCATCATTGCTTTCGCCATATTTCCGCAACCAATAAATCCTAGTTTCATAATAACTCCTCCATATATACATATATTAAATTATTACTATTATAAATATTAAATAAACTTGTCCCAGTAAATCCCTAACATACTACCGTTTAATTTAAAGTAATAACAAAGTATCTGTATAACTTTTTATCATTTTTTATTTATATTACCCTTAATTTAAAACCTCGTCAACACTTTTACGCTCTACTTTGTTAAATATGTTCATTTTTTACTCTTCTAACTATAATTATAATATATTAAATAGTTCTGTTAATGATTTTATTATTTTGTCTGGACGATCATTGTCTAAAGTAAATGTTTGCATTCCACCAAACCCTTGCTGAATCCATATTGCTTTCATTCCAATATGTTTTGCCGGGTATATATCATTGTCTAATCGATCTCCAACCATTAGTACTTCATAGGGTTTATAATTTGACTTTTTTAAACCAATTTTAAATAATTGTTCATCTGGTTTCATTAGTTGATAATCCCATGATGAAATTATATCAGTAAAGTATTGTAATATTTCTAACTGATCTAGCCTTTCTTCTAACCCTTTTGATTGATTTGCAATAATGCCTAGTTTATACTTATTACTTAAATATTTTAATACTGGTATTGTATCATCATATAACTTCTCCAAATTGTGTCGATAAGGTGCAATTTCTCTAAAATTATATTTTTTTACAACGGTTCTATACTGTGGTTTATATAAAATCGTAGCATCTACAATATCTTTATAAATAATCTCTTTTGTTAATCCTAGTCTCATTGCTTCAACTGTTGCAGCTTGCTCCTGACAACGTTTCTCCCAAACGTCATCCTCATTTACTAATGTATATCCAATATCAAAGAATATATACTTAATGTTCTCCAAAATCTATTCCCTCCCTTATTACATATACACCCAATCTCTTATTATAATTTAACTCATTATTTAGATTTATTATTTAGATTACTTAATATAATATTTTATATATCATTTATATATTATTTTTTATATTGTTTTATTTATATTAAGGTATGTGAGATTAATTACTGGTATAGTAGCATAATCATATTCTTAAATCAAATGTGTTAACAACTATTGTCAGTTAAAATAATTCATTTACTCATCACTTTTAAACTATCTATCTTTCACCAAAAGTGAATTAATTACGTGGTTATCTTTCAATATAATTTGTCGTGTATTATTAAAGTAGACTAAAAGCTTATCTCATTCATCAACTTTCACTTATAACAAATCACAAAAAAAGTACTGAAAAATCAGTACTTTACAATTTATTAGTGAGACATCGGGGATTCGAACCCCGGACAACTTGATTAAAAGTCAAGTGCTCTACCAACTGAGCTAATATCCCATATTCAGTTATTTGTTATGTTTGTCCACAACAAATGCCCAGAGCCGGAATCGAACCAGCGACACGAGGATTTTCAGTCCTCTGCTCTACCGACTGAGCTATCTGGGCATAGAAAACAATATTTTGTTTTCAGATTGCGGGGGCAGGATTTGAACCTACGACCTTCGGGTTATGAGCCCGACGAGCTTCCAGACTGCTCCACCCCGCGACATTAATTACACCATATTTAACTCATTTAAGCAATTTTCATTGCTAATGGAAGGAGAAGGATTCGAACCTTCGAAAGCGTAGCTAACAGATTTACAGTCTGCCCCCTTTGGCCACTCGGGAACCCTTCCATATTAACTTCAATTTTTTGAAGTAAGCCGACGATCGGACTTGAACCGATAACCTGCTGATTACAAGTCAGCTGCTCTGCCAATTGAGCCACGTCGGCATAAGTGGGACCAACAGGGCTCGAACCTGTGACCCTCTGCTTGTAAGGCAGATGCTCTCCCAGCTGAGCTATGATCCCATGGGATATTATAAACTTACGTTTATAATAAATCTATATTTATCACACACATTATTAAAATGTGACGACCCAAGCGGGACTCGAACCCGCGACCTCCGCCGTGACAGGGCGGCGCTCTAACCAACTGAGCCATTGGGCCATAAAGCACATATCATTTAGATTGTACCTTCAAAACTACACATTGATTCATGACTTCCACCATCTTTGCTTCCGTCATGTTGTCAGATTCTTTTGGTTAAGCCCTCGACCTATTAGTAACAGTCAACTACATGTGTTACCACACTTCCATCTCTGTCCTATCAACCTGATCGTCTTTCAGGGGTCTTACTAGCTTATGCTATGGGATATCTTATCTT
>NZ_JAAQRO010000045.1 GCF_012070565.1 Anaerosporobacter faecicola | reverse complement strand
TGATATGATTCCCCTTAAGTAGACAAGGTAAATAACCAAATCTACTTAGGGGGAAATTTTTATGTCCAAATATACGACAGAAATAAGGCTAGCAGCATGCAAAGAATATTTTGATGGAAAGTTATCACGAAGAGAGATTTGTCAAAAGTATGGTATTCACTTTAGTGAATCTAAAAGGACATCAATTCTTGATGAGTGGATTATACGATATCAAGAGTTAGGTGCAAATGCATTTATTAAACCCAACGGAAATCGAACCTACTATAGTGAAGAAAAGATTCGTATTGTTGAAGAATATTTAGAGGGAAAAGGAAGTTTACAATCCATCGCCGCCAAATACGGAATTCCTTCAAAAGAGGCCCTTCGTAAATGGGTTTTGATGTATAATGCCAATAGACTACTTAAAGATTATGATCCTAAGCGGGAGGTCTATATGGCAGAAGCAAGAAGAAAAACTACTATCGAAGAACGTAAGAAAATTGTTGAATACTGTTTATCACATAATAGAGATTACAAAGGTACGGCTAGCCTATTTGATGTTTCATACAGTCAAGTGTATTCATGGGTAAAGAAATATGATGCTACCGGAGAAGACGGCTTAGTGGACAAACGTGGTCATCATAAGAGTAATGATGAAGTGGATGAATTAGAACGCTTGCGAAGGGAAAACAAACGTCTCAAACGTCAGTTAGAGGAAAATGATATGTTAGTTCAACTGTTAAAAAAAGTGAAAGAATTCGAAGGGATGTGAGGCTGGGCAAACAACGACAGGAATCAAAGTATATGGCTATCAAATACTTTTATGAAAACAAGAACTGGAGTATTAATTGGATGTGTAAACATTTATCTATTTCAAGAGCAGCTTATTATAAATGGTTACATAGAGAAATACCAATTCAGGAACAAGAAAATATCGAACTGGCTAATCTTATCAAAGAGTATGATGAGCGATTCAAACACATATTGGGGTATCGAAGAATGACTTCTTGGATTAATCATTTCAATCATACTAACTATAGTAAAAAACGAGTTCATAGAATAATGAAGACGCTAAATATTCATTCTGTTATCAGAAAGAAAAAAAAGAAATATTTATCTTCAACTCCACAAGCAGTTGCTGAAAACATCATGAAAAGAGATTTCTACGCAACTGCACCAAATCAAAAATGGGCAACAGATGTAACTGAGTTCAAAGTGCCAGGAGAAAAGAAAAAACTATATTTAAGTGCCATTATCGATCTATATGATCGATATCCAGTTTCATATGTAATAAGTTGTAGAAATGATAATAGATTGGTGTTTAAAACATTTGATAAAGCTATTATAGCTAATCCAGATGCTAAACCTATTTTTCATAGTGATAGAGGTTTTCAGTATACTAGCAAGATATTCCAAAGGAAACTTAAAAATCAAGAAATGCAACAATCAATGTCTAGAGTAGGTCATTGTATTGATAACGGGCCGACAGAAGGTTTCTGGGGAATAATCAAATCAGAAATGTATGTAATGTATGAAATCACAAATGAAGAAACGCTTAGGCATGCAATCAAAGATTATCTTAGATTTTATGCTGATGAACGCATACAAGAACGATACCATAACAAAACCCCCTTGGAAGTAAGGTTAGAAGCTCTATCTACTAAACAAACTAAAGCTTATCCTATCACAGAAAACAAACGAATCAAAAAATACAAAGAAAAATGGTGTGCATAAAAAATGACCATACCTCATACGAAGTATGGTCATTCAGTAAACACTCATTTTAGATATTTAACCTGTCTACTTGACAGGGGGCATATCA
>NZ_JAAQRO010000044.1 GCF_012070565.1 Anaerosporobacter faecicola | reverse complement strand
TTTCGTATTTTGTTTGTTGTGGTGACTACATTATACTTCAAAAAGGGAGGTCATTGCTCTTTTTATTGCAAACTCCCATAAAATCGAGGTTTATACAATAAAAAAGGTAGTAAAATTTGACACTACCGTACAATAAAAGGAGACAGGAAAATGATACGATTTGAATGTGATTATGCAGAAGGCGCACACCCATTGATCTTGGAACGTTTCATAGCGACGAATGAGGAGCAAACCCCGGGGTATGGAATGGATGAACATTGTGAACGAGCAAGAAAATTAATTAAAGATAAATGTGAACATGAAGATATCGATGTACATTTTTTAGTTGGAGGTACACAAACCAATATGACGGTAATTGCAAGTGCCCTTCGTTCTTATCAGGGGGTTATTGCAGCTGAAAGCGGACATATCAACGGTCATGAAACAGGAGCAATAGAAGCTACAGGTCATAAAGTATTAACGATCCCTAGTACAGATGGGAAGATTCATGCAGAGCAAGTGGAACAAATTTGTGTTGCACATAAAGAAGATTCTTCCAGAGAACATGTTGTACAGCCTGCGATGGTTTATCTATCGTTTCCAACAGAAACAGGAATGATCTATAGCAAAGAGGAGTTATATGCAATCAAGAAAGTAGCGAAGGAACACGGAATCTATGTATTCATTGATGGGGCTAGACTTGGTTATGGGTTAGTTTCTTGTGAGAATGATGTTACACTAAAGGATATCACCGAATGTAGTGATGTGTTCTATATTGGTGGAACGAAAGTTGGTGCATTATTTGGGGAAGCAATTGTAATTCGCAATGATGTATTAAAGAAAGATTTTCGGTATCATATGAAACAACGAGGTGGATTATTAGCAAAAGGACGACTTCTTGGCATTCAATTTGAGACGTTGTTTGAAGAAGATTTATACATGGAAATCTCGAAAAAAGCAGTGGAATACGCAATGCAGGTAAAAGATGCTTTTCGAAAGAAAGGCGTATCTTTTCTCTATGATTCTACCACAAATCAGCAATTTCCAATCCTATCCCATGAAGCATTAGAACAATTAGGAAAGAAGTATTCCTTCACGGATTGGTGTAAAATATCGGAACATACAAGTGCTGTTCGTTTCTGTACGAGTTGGGCAACAAAAGAAGAGAATGTGAAACAATTGTTAGAAGATATTGCAATGCTTTAAGATACCTTAATGGTAGGAAGTTTGCATGTAATTGCAAGATAAATTAATATTTTCTAAAATATACTTCCCCTAGTGATATATCAATTGATCGACGATCAAGGAAAGGATATATTATTAGGGGAAGCTTTTTATAGAAGTACGCGTGCTTAATTACGATTACTACAGAGCAAAATCTTCATAGTGTGGATCAATATGGTGGTAAAAGAAATCTTTGATCTTACTACTGGATATGATGCGTACAGGTTTAATTTGTGAAATGTTCTTTCCTTCCTGTAGTAAACTTTGCTTGTAGTTTACATAAGAACCTTTCAAGAGAATATGTAATTTCAATGCACCGAGTTTTCCAGAATCTGAGAAAAATGCATAGAGAAAATTTGCTTTTCGTAAATTTTCTTCTAGTGTTTGTTCTATGGTTTCTTTTGATACAGGAAGTGTTTTTTCTGTAAATTCAATAAAAAAAACATAACGCATAGGAGCATTGGTTGTATCTGGATAAACACTAAAGTTATGAATCGAAAGGTGGTAGGAATCAGCAGTATCATAAGCTATTTTTCGTAACAAAAGTTCGGAAGTTTTTTCGCCAAAGATATTGATTGTTTGATCAATTCGATGGGAAAACAGAATCTTCGGCGTATTTTTGTAGTATCCGGTTACGGTAATCGCATCACGCATTTGGTAGCGATAGAGACCGGAGATAGTTGTAACAAGAATCTCGTAGCTTTTTCCCACTTCCAAGTCTTCTAAAGTACATGTTTTAGAATAATCCTCTTCCCCTAATGGGAGAAATTCGTAGAACCCAGTATGTGGAAGAAGAACAGCATCATTATCATTCATTGTAACAGGCATGGAGAACACACATTCAGAAGCACCAAATCCAAGCCCCATAATATTCACGGTAGGCCCTATATAGTGGCGAACAACTTTTGTACATTCAAGAAAACTGCCACTCCCAGTACTAATGATTAATTCTAATTTCGGCCACACCTTACTAGGCCAATTTTTCGGATATTGCTCGAAGATGGCACGTAGTTCATCCGCTCTTGCTTTGTTTGGTTTTATCTGTTCTGCTAATAAGGCATAATCTGCTTCAGATAATTGCAGAGAAGGATCAATCACACCTTCTTCTATTGCTTTCAGTAAATCCTCTTTATGAGCATCTACATAATGAAAGAACTCAAGGATGAAAGACATAAATGGAGAGAAGATGGAACACATATCTGGATTAGAGAGAGAGTAGAAGGCATGAAGGTACTGCGTATCTGTTAGCTTTCCCTTCTCATATGCGACCATAGGAGAAACAACGAATTGTTCGATATGTTCTTCAAAAATTCCAATAAACATCTCTGTAGAGAGAGAATTACGGTCTGCATGAGCAGAGAGTGTTCGTTCAGCCGGAACAATTAAAAGAAGTAATTTGTTGTATGTCCAATTATCACCAATGAGATCACAGATTCGAGAAAAGAGCTGTTTGGACAAGGTGTGAATGATTTCTTTTGCACCATCAGTAAGTGGAAGATATTTTGCCTTCCCTTGGGTACCAGAAGATTCCATAAAATGATGGATGGGCTCACTTGTTATTAGATTTGTTGTGCCCTCTTGAATCATTTTCGTTAGATCTGGTTCATAATCAACATAATGGGTAATAGGAACTTGTTTTTTATACTGTTCAAAATTAGAGATCGAATCAAAATTGTATCGCTTACCAAATTCTGTATCTTTGTTTTGGGTGAGGATTCGAGAGAGGAGATTCTTGTTATATTCTCCTGGATTATTTGCAATTTCATCAAAAGCATTCTTGTGAATGGTTCCTTCAGAAATAATCTGTAAATAAAGATCATGTAAAGATTCTGTCATAATATCGCACCTTTCCTAATTTATGATACATAGGTCGTAATGTTTTGGGACCCTAACATCCTTGTAATAAAAACTGAGCTGATATTCAGATCTGAATGCGAACTTGTACTTGTATCTAGTGCAAGTACATCATTAATCAATAATTTAGATTACATGGAAAATAGAGAATATTCTTCTTGCTCGCTGGCTGATGAATCAACTCCGTTTAATCGAGTAAGTCTTAATAATAGAAAAAAATGAATAAAAAGTAGTGACAAAAACTACAAAATATAATAAATTTTAACAAATTTTTGGGGAATAGTCAATCAACTTATGATAAATATGGAATAATATTTCTAAATCATCTAATTAAAGTTATTATTGCAACTATATTTACAATTTGATAAGAAAAGTATCTATAGTTCTATTAAATAAAAATATATTATAAAATGACAAAAATAATGAATAAATTACAAATAATACTTGTATAACTATTTGAGTTGAAATATAATTTACTATTATAGGATTTGTGCGTACTATAATAACTGTTCGTGTTATGTATTCCAGTTACAGATCTAAGAAACATATGAAACATTGTGAATTACAAAGGGGGTACTTATTTGAAGAAACAAAATGGTAAGAAAAGTATGAAACAATCCATACGTTTAAAGCGTAAAAAAAGAGGTATTCAGGTTGTTATTGTTGTTGGTCTATTCATGATGCTCTTGCTGATTTTACAGAGTAATGCTTTGCAGAAAAATTTTAAAAATCAGTATAAAACGGGGGAAACAATTAAGGAGTATCAAGTTGCAGTTGAAAAGATGCTGTACCAAGTTAGATGCTATGCATCTAGCCCAGATCAATCATTTTTAGATGCATATACATCGATCAATGGTGATAAAGGAGCAATTGAAACTGCTAAAAGCAAGTTGTTAAATCTAGGATTACATAAGAATGAAAAGAATATATTTGAAGAAATAGAGAATACATATGCAGTAATAGTGACAAAAAATGAGGAAATCATTCAACTTGCTGGATCAGGTGATATAGCAGGTGCAATAGCGAAGAGCAGTGATGGAGATTATACCTCCATGTGTACGAGCCTGGAAGAAAATCTTAATAAATTAGCGGATACAGTTGATCAACGCTTTTCTTCTAGAATTAAAGTATCAAACTTTTTAAATATCTGGTCAATCGCAGATGTAGTAATTGTTTTATGCATCTTGTCAATTTTAAGCAGTAAATTTGTCCGTTTCTCTGAAGAAGAATTGCTGATGCCAATTGTACAAGTAAAGACACAGATGGAGCATATTGCGGTTGGAAACTTTTCTGAGAATTTTGATATGGCAGAAGACGAAACAGAGGTCGGAGAAATGGTTGTATCAATTAATTTAATGAAGAAAAATCTTAACAATATGATCAGTGAAGTAAATGATGTTTTGAATAAAATAGCAAATCAAGATTTATCAGTTAATCTTGAAAATGACTATGTTGGTCAACTAGCTACCATAAAAGATTCAATAGAGAATATTCTAAACAATCTGAACCAGTTTATGAAACAAACCAATCTGTCAGCGGACCTTGTTGCAGGCGGTTCACAGCAAGTGGCTTCGACAGCACAAGTCATTGCAGAAGGTACAGCAGATCAAGCAAGTTCTATTGAAGAATTACAAGCCACGATTGAGAATATTTTTGAAGAAGTAGATAAAACAGCAAGTAATGCAAGCGTCGCAGAACGTTTAGCAATCGTTATGACTGAAGAACTAAATCATTCCAATCAACAGATGCAGGCAGTGGTTGCAGCTATGAATGATATCTCAGAATCTTCAAAACAGATTTCTCAGATTATACAGACCATTGAAGGGATTGCAGATGAAACAAATCTCTTGGCATTGAATGCATCAATTGAAGCAGCACGTGCTGGAGAAGCAGGAAAAGGATTTGCTGTTGTAGCTGACCAGGTAAGCAAACTTGCGGCGGAGAGTGCAACGGCAGCCAATAATTCCACAATATTTATTGATGCATCGTTAAAGGCAGTGGAATTAGGAAATATAGAAGTGGATAAGACCGCTACGAAATTGCTTGAAACCGTGCAAAAAGCAAAAGAACTTGGACAAAACATAGAAGGAATATCAGAAGCATCATCTACGCAGGCAACTGCATTAGAGGAGGTTTCAAAAGGTATTGAACAAATTTCTAAAGTAATTGAAGTACAGTCCAAAGTGTCGGAACAAAGTGCAGGTGCTTCAGAAGAGTTAACTGCACAAGCGGAAGCACTTCGCGAAATGGTAGCAAAATTCAAACTTTCTCTAAATGATTAGGAATCTGTATTTTATAATAAACAAGTAAAAACAGGAAAAGCTATTGCATATATCAATGAAAATATGATATACGCAGTAGCTTTTTTATCAGTAAGCTTTCTTTTGGTTTGGGGTTCTTTTTTACAACAATATCTTGTATAATTGGTTTTAGATTTTTTGAATCCTTGGATTCAAATATAGAAAAGAGGATAAGAACATGTGGTTTTGGTTAGCTATTATTGCATTATTATGTTGGAGTGGATCGGATCTATTCAGTAAGATTGGATCGAAACCGGATGATAAGCATAGTCATTTAAAGATGGTTATGGCAGTCGGAATTGTTATGGGTTTACATGCAATGTATGAAATCTTCATTCAAGGTACCGCTATAACAATAGGAGATTTTATTACGTATTTGCCAGTGTCCCTTTTATATATTGTTTCAATGACCATGGGGTATATTGGATTGCGGTATATTGAATTATCAATATCATCACCAATTTGTAACTCGTCGGGAGCATTGGCAGCACTGGGGTGTTTTCTATTCTTGGGACAAAGAATGAATACCCTGCAGACAATTGCAGTGCTTTTGGTATGTATCGGTGTAGTCGGTCTTGGAATTGTTGAGATGAAAGAAGATGAAGATTTACGTGCGAAGAGACAAAGCGTTGCCAATGTAAGATATACAAAGAGTTTGCTGGCTATATTACTCCCTGTATTATATTGTATTATTGATGCAGCGGGAACATTAGCAGATAGTATTGTTCTCGAAAAATTAAATGAGAATACAGCAAATGTTGCATACGAATTAACATTTTTATTCTTGGGAATCCTGTCAGGTATCTATGTGATAGGAATTAAGAAAGAACGCTTAACCATTAAACGAGAGGCTCCAAAGTTTACAGCAGCAATTTTTGAAACAGCGGGACAGTTCGCCTATATCTTCGCTGTTAGTGCCAATGCAATTGCTGCTGCACCAGTGATCTCGGCTTATTGTGTAGCATCAGTGTTATGGAGCCGTATCTTCCTAAAAGAAAAATTATCCGTAAAACATTATGCAATGATCATAATCTGTGTAATTGGTATCGTTATCCTTGGAACGATGGACGAATAATATTTTGGTAAATGCATATGGACTACTAGAAGTATGCAAATGTATATTCAGAAAATAATTGATAAATCGTGAAAAGAAGCGTATGATAGTTGCTAGTAAATTGTAAGTGGAGGAAATCAGTATGCTTTATACAGTACCAGACTATTATGAGCAATTTCAATGTATTGCTGGGAAATGTGAAGATTCTTGTTGTGCTGGTTGGGAAATTGTAATCGACCCAAAAACACTTCAAAAATATAGAGCGGTAAAAGGTGGTTTTGGAAATTGCCTTCATAATTCTATACAGTTTCATCAAAGTTGTTTTAAGCAATATGAAGGTCGTTGTGCTTTCTTAAATGATCAGAATTTGTGTGAAATCTATTCTGAACTAGGTCCAGAACTGCTATGTGAGACTTGTAAGAAATATCCCCGACATGAGGAGGAATACGAAGGTGTGAGAGATCTCTCATTGGCGTTATCTTGCCCTGAAGTGGCTAGAATCCTCTTGGGACATAAAGAACGGGTTCGTTTTATAGAAAAAGAGAACCACAAAGAGGTGGATGAGGAAGATTTTGATGAGTTTAACTTCCTTCTTTATACGAAGCTTGTAGATGCAAGAAGTTGTATGATTGGAACGATGCAAAATCGGATGCTGCCAGTTCATGTACGTGCTGCAATCTGTTTTGCGTTTAGTCATGACTTACAGAATCGAATTAAGAAGCAAGAATATGATACAATGGATCGACTGATCAATCGCTATAAGTCAGAGCGGATTGTAGCTTATCTAGTTAATAAACTCAATGCTTATAAAGGCCAGGATAAAGAGCGATTTGCTGTAATTAAAAAACAGATGGGCTTGTTGTTTCATCTGGAGGTATTGCGTGAAGACTGGAAGGATTGGATTAAGGATGCGTACCGTGAACTTTATGGGAATGGGTTGACAGCTTATGTTAGAAAACGAAAGAAGTTCTTATCCTATATGGAAAAGAATAAAGAGTTGAACAATGCATTTGAAATCCAATGGGAACAACTCTATATCTATTTTCTGTATACATATTTTTGTGGTGCAGTCTATGATGAGAATGTATATAGTAAGATGAAATTAGCAATAATGAGTCCAATCTATATACAGGAGTTGTGTCAAGCTAGATGGCAGATGAGAGGTAAAGTAACATTTGCTGATATAGTAGAGATTGCCCATCATTATGCAAGGGAAGTCGAACATTCGGATTCAAATCTAAAGAAAATGGAACGGGCTTTTCAGAAGAAACGAGAGTATTATTTTGAAAAGATGATTACCGTACTATTATCCTAAACGAGCAATCATGAAAAAGGTGCTGTTACAAAATAGGGAATCGTTAATGATTCACACTGTTTTGTACAGCACCTTTTATTAATAGAGCGGATTGCCATACGCCTTTAGCGGATGCAATGGATCTATGTTTAGGACATACCATTCGTTGTATTGGTATTGAATGTTTCTTTATTTGTCGATTAATGTGATTTTAAGATTATTATTCACAGCAAATTCGTATCCAGCAGAATCTTTTACGCAACAAATTGTTGGTGACATAAAGGAGAGTGACATACATCGTGCATCAATTGAAGTAACAGTTGCTGGTATCGTAAGTTTCTTTAGGGAGTCACAGTAACTGAATACATTGGCATTCAAACGTGTTAATTTGTTTGGTAGTGTTACTTCTTGTAATTTTTCACAAGAGCTAAATGCACCATTTCCAATGGTAGTAATGGAATTTGGAAGAGTAATCGTCTTCATAACATTACAAGATTGGAAAGCATATGAACCAATTGATTTTAATCCGGATGGAAGTTTTACAGTTGTAAGACTGGTACAGTATTGGAAGGCACGATTTCCAATGCTCTCTAAAATGGATGAAAGCTTAATGGAAGTTAAATTGGTACAATTGCGAAATGCAGATTTTCCAATTTGAGTCACGGAATCAGGAACAACAACTTTTGTTAAGTATGTATTATTATCAAATACATAAGCGGAAATTGATTTAACGCTGTCTGGAATCGTAAGGGATGATTTTGTACCAGTGTATTTGATTAGGATTCCATTATCTGTAATTACCATATTATCTTCTTCAGCAAGTTGAATCCATTTGGTGCCAGTGAATGCGCTTGAACCAATGGTTTCTACAGAATCAGCAACCGTTAATTCTGTTAATGAAGCACAATAGTAGAAGGCACGATCATCAATCTGTGTGATGCCATCTGGAATTTCAACACTTGTTAATGAACGGCAATGGTCATAGGTCCCTTCTTGGATCACTTTGATTGAAGCGGGTATCTTAATCGAAGCCAAACTTGTGCAGTTTGAAAAAGCATAAGTCCCTAGACTCTTTAACGTATTTGGTAATGTAATCTTAGTAATTCCTGTACATGAATAGAAAGCATTATCACCAATCGTTTTAACGGAATTTGGAATCGTAAGTGTTTTTAGTTGATAACAATTATAAAATGCACTTGAACCGATCGATGTAACAGAGCTAGGAATTGTCAACTCAGTAAGTGAAGTACAATTGTCTAGTAAAGCATTTGGAATGCTCTTCATATTCTCAGGAAGATTGATTGTAGTTAATTTGGAACAACCAGAAAATGCTCCAGCACCAATAGTAGTAACAGTACTAGGAATTTCTAGTGTAGGTAAAGAGGAAAGTCCAGAAAGTGAATAATCCTCTAAGGTCTTTAATTTTCCAGGTAACGTAAACTCTTTTAATTTATTACAATCGCTGAATGCATAGGCTTTAATCGTCGTAACAGTTTCTGGAAGAGCAACTGTTGTTAAAGATGTACAACCAGTGAATACATTACGATTAATCTTTGTAATTCCAGATGGAACGGTAATTTTCTTTAATGAAGAACAATAAGAAAATGCACTGTCACTAATCCCCTTCAATGTGGTAGGTAATGTGATTGATGTCAGCTTATTGTTATTATAAAAAGCACTGTCCTCAATATATTGTAATCCTTCTGGAAGATTGATGGACGTTAACTTATTACAATAAGAGAAGGCATTCGAGCCAATTCTTGTTACTGTCCCTAGGATTTTTACAGTTTTTAAACGATAGCAACTATTAAATGTAGATTTTTGAATATAGGTAACTTTGCTTGGTATTGTAATTTTACTTAGGTTAGAGCAGTACTCGAAAGAAGATTTTCCAAGAGATTCTAAGGAAGCAGGTAAAGTGATCGTTTTTAAGCTTTCGCAGAAGCGGAACGTATAACGAGAAATGGTCTTTAATTTGCTATTACTTGGAATGCTTACTGTTTGAAGCCCATAACATTCTGAAAATGCACCGATTCCTATTGTAGTAACATTGGAAGGTATCGTAATCTTCTTTAAATTCCTACAGTAATAAAAAGCATTTTCTCCTATGTAAGTTAAATTTGCAGGTAATGTAATGGAAGATAAAGAATAGCAATTATAGAACGTACGGTATGGAATTTTCTTTACATTGCTACTCATTTTAACAGTAGTAAGTTTCGTACAACCTGAAAATGCTTCTTCATCAATACTTTTTACTGTGGATGGAATAATGATCTTCTTTAATTTTGTGTTATCATAGAAGGCGCGTTTTCCGATTGATGTAACATTAGAAGGAATGGTTACTGTTGAAGCGGTTCCATTGTAATGAAGTAGAACACCATCTTCAATTGTGAAGTTTGAATTGGTTGCGGCATTGCTATGTTTCATTGGATAGATACAGGTAAACAAACATAGTGAAAGCAGCAGCAAACCAACCAAAAAGCGGTTTCGTTTTAGCATTGTTTTCATATAATATACCCCTTTCTTTAACGACATAATACGCGATAGTATTACTAGTTTATTTATAGAACAATGTATAGGTGCTGTCAAGAAGGAAAAAGGAAAAAGTAACCAAAAAGGTAAAATATAAGAATTTCGTAAGATTTACAAGGGGGAGCGCCTGTTGGTAATATCTTCATCTAGTAGCAATCACCACAATTATCCCACATTTCTGTAATACAATGTAACAAAATTGTAACATTTAAAAAGTTATTACAGTAAGTTTAATAGGAGTTAAGTATGAAAATGATTATTAAGAAAATATGGATCATTTCTGCAGCAGGTATTATTTTGAGCAATACTGCTACATATGCCAATATAGCGAAAGCTGAAGAAAATAAAACGAAATCGGTAACAGATTATTCTATAGAAGATATGGAAAAGATTGTAGAACAAGAGATTCGAGTTCAGGATATCAGTCTTACTTTTAATAATGCTACATTAGTTGAGGAAGCATTAATGTTAGAAGAAGAAGCGGATCAGGAATTAGCAGTGAGGGAAGCAAAAGTACGTGAGTTAGAGAAAAAAGAAGAAATCGTTCTAGCAAATGTGAATTACTATCTGAACGTCCGAAGCAAACCCGATGAGAATAGCAAGATTCTTGGAAAGTTATATAAAAATGGAGTTGGAACCATTCTAAAAGAAAAAAATGGCTGGTATAAAATTACTTCAGGATCAGTTACAGGTTACGTGAAAGGGGATTATGTTCTCACAGGAGAAAAAGCACGAAAAAAGGCTGATGAGGTAGGAAAACGTCTAGCGATTGTTACGACCACAACATTAAAATTGCGTGAAAAAGCTAAAGCAGATGCAGTAATACTTACATTAGTAGGAGAAGGAGAAGTCCTTTCAGTTAAGAAAGAATCTGAAAAATGGATCAAAGTTAAGACCGATGATCATACGGGTTACGTATCAGCCGACTATGTAAATGTCTATACGGAAAATGAAGAAGCAGAATCTATAGAAGAAGAACAGGCAAGATTACAAAGAGAAGAAGAGGAAAGACGTGCAGAGCAGGAAAGACAAGAAGCATTAGCGAATCAACAAGCAGCGCAGAACCAAACTACAGGACGACGCCCTTCTTCAAATGGAGCAACGTCAAGTGGAACGGCTTCAAGTGGTAGTACATCAACCAATAGCAGCAATACCACAAGTAATTCAAGTGGAACAACAGCAACGGGGAATAAATCCTTAGGGCAAAAGATTGCAAATTATGCTACACAATTCCGTGGAAATCCTTATGTATATGGAGGAACGAGCTTAACAAATGGAGCAGACTGTTCGGGTTTCGTGTTAAGTGTGTATCGAAAATTTGGAATTTCTTTACCAAGAACATCAGGAGCACAAGCTTCTGCTGGAAGAAGAGTAGCAAGCATCTCACAGGCGCAGCCAGGAGATTTGATTGCCTATTCTGGACATATAGGAATCTATATTGGGAATGGAAAACTTGTTCATGCAAGTTCACCACGGACCGGTATAATTATATCGAATGTTAATTATCGTCCAATTAAAGCCATTCGACGAATTGTATAAAATGTATAGAAAGAAGGGAAGCCTTAATACATGTAAGTGCATGTATCAAGGCTTCTTTTTTGGTGAATACGAATAGCAAAAATGGTTAGGATCATGGGCGTGTGAAAGAGTTCTCTTTTTATACAGCAATTGGCGCAATGCGTAAAGTTATCATACTTATGAAAGGACATGGGACAATAAAGAGGAATGGATAGGAAAAGGAATGAAGTTGTTTTAATTGTGGATGAATCGGGTGAGGATCGTGATAAATTACGTGTCTATTTGGAAGAAAAGGAATATAAGGTACTAGAAGCATGTGATGGGACAAGTGCATGGGAAGCACTGTGTAGAGAGAAGGTGGATCTTGTAATCTTAGAGATGGATTTACCCGATCAATCAGGAATCCTACTTTGTAAAAGAATCTATGAAAAATATTGTGTAGCCATCGTATTTTTGGCAAAGAGATGGGAGGAAGAGCAGATCATCGAGGTACTGCGAAGTGGTGCTGATGATTATATTCAAAAGCCATTTCATTGTGATTATGTAGAAGCCAAGATAGAAAGTGTATTACGAAGGACGAAACAAAGAGATAAAGGGAAAGTTTTTCTGAATGATCTAGTCTATGATGCAGAGGAGCGCAAAGTATTGGTACGAGGAAAGGAGGTACATCTCACCCCGACAGAATATAAGCTTTTTGAAACATTCGTATCTGCACCCAATCGTGTCTTTACCAGAGAACAATTGATTCATTATGCATTACAGGGAGAATTTGATGGGTTCGATCGAAGCATTGATACGTATATCAAAGGACTGCGACAGAAGATTGAAGCAGATCGCAGTAAACCAAAGCATATTATTACGGTCTATGGGGTTGGTTATCGATTTGTACCGTAATAAACAAGAGATAACGGTTCAGACCCAAAACACAGAGAGTGCTTGATTCTGAACCGTTATAAATAAGACATATTACATATTGCATTGAATTGGTGCAGTTGTTATAATGAAGTTAGCTATGAGATAAAGGAAAAAAGGTACGTAATCTTGTTAATAAATCTTACCGGAGGTATATAATGCAGGTAAATAACGTTACAACAACCAATCAAGTTGTGAATCAGTCTAGTAAAGTAAAAGCAACAAGTAAAGCTACGAAAACATCATTCGATAGCTATTTGAATTCTGAAAAAGAAGTTACACTTGAAGATATATTTCAAAAGGCAGCGGACAAGTATAATGTAAGCATTGACCTTCTTAAAGCGATTGCTAAGCAAGAATCGAATTTTAATCCCAATGCAGTATCCAAAAGTGGTGCTCAAGGGGTTATGCAGCTGATGCCTGCTACTGCAAAAGAATTAGGTGTAACGGATTCTTTTGATGCGGAGCAAAACATTATGGGTGGTGCCAAATACATATCCAAGTTATTGGATCAATACGACGGGAATACCAAGTTAGCATTGGCAGCATATAATGCAGGTAGTGGAAATGTTAGAAAATATGGTGGAATTCCGCCATTCAAAGAGACGCAGAATTATGTAGTGAAGGTAATGCAGTATTATAAGCAGAATCTAGATGCTTCGGATGTAACGGTTACAACATCAGATACAACTAGTAAGTCTACGAATGGAACACAGCCACAAACCGCTATCAATTCTACAACGGTACCAGTGAACACTACGAAACCAGTGGAGATACAGGAAAGTATCACAACTCTTGCTCAACTGGAAGAAAAGCTTGATGAGTTATTTTCAATGGACGATTATTTGAAGATGATTGAGATCATGTTTGGCGATGAGAACGATGGTACAGAACAAGAAGATGCCTCACAAAAGGCATATAGTCAATTGAGTATGTCTACTCCAGTGATGAACATGTTGAAAAGCATTTAGTTTCTGTGTGGTGGTATAAGGAATGCGTACAATTTGCAATTATTTTGTATTAGAACAGTAGGAATAAGACTACATTTCATATGAATAAAGGAAAAGAACGATTGTTTAAAGATCGTTCTTTTTTTGTGTACGAAGTACACTTTTTTCTATCCCTCGCATATTTTTCAGGCTTAGAGGGAATAGTATGTTGAGAAGTGTAGAAAATGAGGTGATTAGAATGGAGAAAAGAAAACGTGATTTGGTGATAAGCTATATCCTCGCCATTACGGGAACAGCTTTATTAACCATAGGAATCAATGTTTTTATTGTACCTCTCGGACTATATACAGGAGGATTTATTGGGATTGGTCAGATTCTTAGAACTATTTTAGTGGATTACGTAGGTATGAACTTTGGCAATTTTGATATAGCAGGTGCATTCTATTATATCCTTAATATTCCGCTTTTTATTCTTGCATATCGAAGTCTCGGGAAAGACTTCTTTATCAAAACGGTAGTCTGCGTTACGTTTCAATCTTTGTTTCTTGTCGTAATCACAGCGCCTTCCAAACCGATCATAACCGATATTATCGGTGCTTGTCTGATTGGAGGAATCATTGGTGGTTTTGGAGTGGGACTAACATTACGAGCAGGCGGTTCAGGTGGTGGACAAGATATCCTTGGTGTCTATATGGCGAAGAAATATGATGATTTTAGTGTAGGAAAACTATCCATCATTGTTAATATATTTGTATTTGGCGTATGTGCATTACTATTTGATATCAGTATTGTAATTTATTCTGTTATATTCATGGCGGTGATGTCGATTGTAATTGACAAGAGTCATTATCAGAATATCAAGACAACTGCGTTGATTATTACAAAATCTTCAAAGATTCGAACAATAATTACGAGTGAAATTGTTCGTGGAGCTACTTGTTGGAAAGGAGAAGGTGCATTTACAGGAGAAGAAACCAATATCATCTATACAGCCGTATCAAAATATGAAGTTTCAAAGCTTGTAAAACGGGTGAAAGAGATCGATGAGAATGCATTTATTGTAATTCAGGAGGATTTATCCATAGCAGGAAATTTTGAAAAACGATTATAATGCTCTACGTGGCCTTCATATCCAGTGGTGGAGTGTCTCATTTTCATAGGTAAGTTTGGAGAGATATATTATAGGAAAGTGGAAATTCTTAAGTTGGAAAAGGCTAGGAAGGAAGACCTAGCCATGAAAATTTTCCATAATATATCGTTTGCTTGTATGGAGCAGGGGGAACCCGTATTAACTAGGATAGAATCTGTATATGATATTTCTTTAGCCAATAGTTGATCTGAAGAAGATAAGCAATCATCTGTGGGCCAGCCATCAATTGCCCATACCATGGCTGTTCATAATGAAAAGGACTATTTAGAAAAATATAAACTTTGGTTTTATCAAGAAACTGCATAATCGGTGAAGTGGAATCTTCAATTACCTCAATAATTCGATGGCGAAGAAGCTGTTCATATGCAGGGTCATAGGTTTTAGGATAAGGACTTTTTTTACGAAATAGGATTTCATCTGGAAGTAATCCACGTCCTGCTTCACGGAGAAGGTTTTTCGCAATACCGTTACGGTATTTCATTGACCAAGGTACATTCCAGACGTATTCGATAATCCGGTGATCAGCAAATGGGACACGAGCCTCTAGTCCGGAATACATACTTGTACGGTCCATGCGATCCAACAGTGTTTGCATAAACCAACGAAGATTGAGGTAAGCAATTTCTCGACGTCTTGCCTCTTCTTTGGTATCTTCTGCAAGACGTGGGGTTTGTGCCAGTGAAGTTTGGTAAGCATGATTCACGTAATCATCCATATTTAATTCGGATAGGAAGGAATCGGATAGGACGGATTTTCGAATGGTGAGATCCATGGACCATGGAAATGTGTTTGCGTCAAAGCATTCCTGTTTATGGAACCATGGATATCCACCAAAAATCTCGTCTGCGCATTCCCCGGTTAAGGTGACTTTATTATGTTCTTTTACTTGGTGACAAAAGTGAAGCATAGAGGAATCAATATCAGCCATTGCAGGTAAATCTCTAGCATCTACAGAATCGTAGAGACAATCAGCCATGGTGTAGTTATCACATTCCAAATAAGTATGGTTACTTCCAAGATAATGAACCATTTGGGTAACATAAGGTTTATCACTGGCAGGCTGGTAAGGATTCGACTGAAAATACTGCTCATTATTAACAAAATCAAAGGAATATGTCTGTAGCACTTTACCTTGTTTCTGTAATTCCTTGTTACATACGGCTGATACCAGACTTGAATCAACGCCACCAGAGAGAAATGTGCAGATTGGAACATCGGAAACCATCTGTCGTTTTATAGAATCAATCACCAGACTGCGTGTCTTTTCAATGGTATCTTCGTAGCAATCGGTATGGGGAAGACTGTTTAATTTCCAATAACAGGTTTGCTTACAAGTCCCTTCTGTATAATATAAGTAATGTCCAGGAAGTAGTTCGTTCATATCCTTGAAGATACCTGAACCACTTGTCTTGGCTGGACCAATACTGAAGATTTCATTCAGTCCCTTAGAATCCAAGCAAGGAACATAACCAGGATATTGAAAAATCGCTTTCATTTCAGAACCAAAAAGAAGAACGCCTTGAAATATTGTATAGAATAAAGGTTTTACTCCACATCGATCACGATAAAGAGTAATTGACTGTTCCTTTTCGTTAACGAAGGCATAGGCAAAGATTCCATTCATCTTTTCTACAAAGGCCGGTCCATATTGAATATGACCGATCAAGATGACTTCTGTATCAGAATGGGTATAGAAATGCCAACCTTTCATAGACAATTCTCTTCTCAATTCTTCTGTATTGTATAGTTCTCCATTATAGCTGATGGCATAGGTGTATCCATCAACTGTTCGATACATTGGTTGTGTTCCTGCAGCTAGGTCAATAATGGAAAGCCTTGCATGGGCCAACCCAAAATGTTTGGATAGATAATGTCCTCTTGCATCAGGACCACGTCGGTGTAATTGGGTCGCCATTTTTTTTAAGATTTTGATGTATTTATTTTGACTGCAACTATAATTTTCATCAAAATTACAAAAACCTGCAATACCACACATGGAATTACCTCCAATAGTTTATTATAAATCATTATATGATTAGTAACAAAATTTGATTGTAATTCCGATTACTGGAGAAAAAGACTTTATAATCGAAAGTAATATAGCCAACAGTGGTAAAGAATACCCACTGTTGGCTTATATTATACAAAAAAGTGATTAATTATCGCAATCGCATCTTGAGCAGCCATTCCAATTGCGACCCCAACCCCAATCAGAACAAGAAGATCTGCCACAGCCATTCCAGAATTCATCGTCGCGACCTCTTCCACAACGACCAAAGTCATCGCAGTCAAAATTGCGACCAGAACCACACCGAGAATTTCTATTGCATCCACAGCCAAAAGAACATCCGAAACGGTTACAGGAACCACTACGACGACCACGGCAATTTGTATTATTTAATCCAAAAAAATTACTTTCATCCCAAGAGTTGCATCTGTTACATCTACACATGTTATATTCATTCCTTTATAATTGTTTACATTATATATATATGAAAATAAATGGAAAAGGTGTCATAAAAAATGAATACTTGCAATATCTTGTTTTTTGTGGGGATAAACCATAGAATTACATAAGATGGAATGAAATAAATGAAGAAAAACAAGAAATTGCAATAGAATAGTGTTGACAAAACATATGGATACTACGTATACTATGCATAGATAACTATCAATGTATAAATGAAATAGTAAACGGATATGGAAAAATTATTTTGATAAAAGTGGAAGTTTCATTATAGAATGATTCTACATTAGTTGGGAAATATATTGGATAGATAAAACAAAAGAAGGAGCACATTATGGTCGAATTTAAAAAAATAACCCTTGAGGATCGGGAATGGATTAATAAAAGAATCCAACAAGCACAGATTAGAAGCTGTGATTATTCCTTTGTTAATAATTATATATGGAGACATCCAAATCACATTGAATTTGCTGACGTAAACGGGTTTTATTGTCTGAAAAGCGGTTTAGATAAGCAACTACGTTATACGTACCCATTAGGGGAAGGGGATATTAAACCTGTTATAGAAGCATTGATGCAGGATGCAAAAGAGAGAGAGATTCCATTTCATTTACGTGGAATACCAGAACAAGAAATTGCAAGAATAGAAGAAGCTTTACCTGGTGTATTTACATTTACAGCGCCAAGGGAAGAGAGCGACTACATCTATAAGACAGAGCGACTTACTACTTTATCAGGAAAGAAGTTACATGGGAAGAGAAACCATATTGCTCGATTTAAGGATAATCCAAATTGGGTTTATGAAGACATTACAAAAGAAAACATTGCTGATTGCATGGCGATGAATGAACAGTGGTGTGCAATGTATGGTTGTGATAGTGATGAAAGTTTGCAGTTGGAAGCGTGTGCTGTATCAAGTGCCTTTCGGAATTTCTTCACACTCAATTTAATAGGTGGTTTATTGCGAAGAGATGGGAAGGTAATTGCCTATACCATTGGAGAACCATTAACCAATGATACGATGGTTGTTCATATTGAGAAAGCATTTCCAGACATTCAAGGTGCCTACCCTATGATTAACCAACAATTCGTCTTGAATAATTGTCAAGACTATGAATATGTAAATCGAGAAGAAGATATGGGAGAAGAAGGATTGCGAAAAGCAAAGTTATCCTACTATCCAGATCTATTGTTTGATAAATATACAGCAACCATAAAAGAGGGAAACGAATGATTCAATTTGCAACGAAGGCAATGATTGGACAATTAAAAAAGATATGGAGCATCTGCTTTGGAGATGAAGATTCTTATATTAATTTTTTTTTCCAGGAATATTTTTCGGAACAAACAACCCTTGTTTATCTTGAAGAGGAACAACCAGTTTCCATGCTTACGCTAATGCCTGCGTATGTATGGGAACTTATGGGGAAGAAAAAGAAAAGCTATTATGTGTATGCAGTTGCTACATTACCAGAATATCGTGGAAAACAGTATAGCTCGAAATTACTGGAATATGCAAATAGTTGGTCTGATTTTGCTACTTTTTTAGAACCGGCTACGGAGGAACTCATTTTATTCTATAAAAAAAATGGCTATGAACCATGCCTGTATAAGCAATCTTATCGAATGACAAGGGAAGAGGTTACACGTTCTATCCAAGTACAAGAAGAGTTGCAGGTAGCGCAGGTCTCTAGGAAGCAGAGCTTACAGCTAGTAGCAGATTTGTCAATTCAAGAATTAACAGAACAAGATGCAGCTTGCTATAAACGAATTCGTGACCAGGCATTGGGGCGTCCTGGCTATGTTGAATGGGGAACAGAGCTTCTTGCCTATGCCATAAAAGAAAATGCATTTACTGGGGGTAAGACATATCTTATTGATAACATGTATATTGCAATGGTAAGAGAATATGAGGGAGTTCTTTATGTTCGTGAACACACCATGCCAAGAGAACGCTTATTTGCTTGCATAGAGCAGATTTCAAAATCTCGATCTTGGGATTTTTGTCAAATTACAGAACCATTTTCTTATGAAAAAGAGGACTTACAAAAACAAGTAATCCTGTCTAATTTTAAAATTCCATATAAAGAAGGATATTTTTCCTTAGCATTTGAATAAAAAAACCGTTTTTCTGGCAAAATGAATGAAGAATAATTCATTGGAAAGGAAGAACGGTTTTGCCACAATTAATTGAATCGAAATATCTATCAGATTTATTTGCAAAAAGTGGTGATGTATTAGTTCGTGAGATAAAAACAGCGACATATCAAGTGCCTGTTCACATATTTTGCGTAGATGGTTTGGTGAATGATACCATCTTCGACCAGACGATATTACGTCCCTTTGCAGAAAACGCAACAATAAGAGAAAGTAAAAATCAACAAGAAGTGATGGAAGCCATGCTGTCTGGTATGGCTTATCATGACTTTGCGACAAAAGTAACCGATATGTCTGTGCTCATACAAGGGGTAATGAGTGGTATGGCTGGTGTGATCTTTGATGATCTGCATGTAGCCATTCTTTTTGATGCTCGTGGATTTGATAAACGTTCCATAGCAGAACCATCAGATGAGGGCGTAGTGAAAGGGGCGAAGGATTGTTTTATCGAAGTACTTCGGACCAATACAGCAATGATTCGCAGAAGGATTCGGTCCCGTTATCTTGTAATCGAACAAATGACAGTTGGACGGGTGAATCGTGCAGACATAGCCATTGCTTATCTGAGTAACATTGCTGATCTTGAGAATGTGGAACGCTTGAAGAAAGCCATTAATAAAATTGACATTGACAATACCCCAACTCCTGCTTTTATAGAAGAGTTCATTGTACAAAATAGAAGCAGCATCTTTCCACAGATCATGTATACACAACGACCCGATCGTTGTTCTTCAAACCTAACAGATGGAAGAATTGCCTTGATCATAGATGGAATGCCATTTGTCTATATCTTGCCTTGTCAGTTACCAATGTTAATGCAGTCACCTGAAGATTATGCAGAAAATTGCATTGTTGGAAGCTGTTTACGAACCATTCGTTATTTTGCTTTAATCCTTACGTTATTACTGCCAGGACTCTATATAGCCATAACGACCTTTCAACAAGAGATGTTGCCAGTGGAGTTAGCACTATCCTTGCAGAATGCCAAGCAGAATGTCCCCTTCTCCTCTGCGGTGGAAGTGTTCGGACTTCTTCTATCATTTGAAATTATAATAGAAGCGGGACTTCGATTACCGAAGACGGTAGGACAAGCAATGTCCATCGTTGGTGGACTGGTTGTAGGCCAGGCAGCAGTAGCTGCTAATCTAATCTCTCCTGGCGTTGTAATTGTAATTGCATTTACAGGAATCGCAGGGTTTACCTTACCCAATCAGGATTTGGCGAATGCAGTAAGAGTTCTACGTTTCCTCATTGCCATTGTTGCAACGTTTACAGGGTTCCTTGGAATTATGTTTTCTGTAGCTGTCCTTATACTACATTTGTGTAGTTTGGATAACTATGGCGTGGCATATCTTTCACCGTTCGTGGCTGCAGAATCAAAATCCCACAAGGATACCCTGTTTCGATATCCTGTTCGATTTTTCAAGTATCGCCCAGAAGGAATCGCGAAGAAGAATCATAGAAAGCAGAAGTAGGAGGAAGTTATGAAGAGATATTTATTAATAACCGCCCTTTTACTAATGTGTGGTATGCTTGGCGGTTGCACCCAGGACTTTAACAAGAAAGAAGTCAATGAGATTGATATGATCCGAGTCCTTGGAATTGATTATGAAGAAGAGCAATATGTATTGACTGCACTATATGGAATTGGTGGAGCTGATACGATTAATGAAGGAATAGAGACGATGGAAGCCCGTGGAAATACGTTATTTGAAGCATTCGATCAACTAAAGAAAGATGACAAAAAAGAGGTTACTTTTGCTTACACCAATTACTATCTTTTAGGGGAAGGTGCAGCGAAAAAGGGCATTGAAAATATCGTCAATTACTTGATGAATGATGAAACCATTAAGGTAAATGCTCTTTTATATGTAATTAAGGAAGATCAGGCAAAACTTGTAATGGAAGATGCCAAGGAAGCAGAGATTATGATCCAAGATGATCTAAAGGCACTAGTAGAGAAACAATTGGACCGTATTACACGAAACGAAAATACACTTCTTTGGCTTTTTGAAGAAATTGAAAATGGAAGAGAAAGTACCATTATACCTTATTTGCTATATAAAGAACAGAAATTCACTGTTGGAGGCTATACCGCATTTTTGAAAAATCGGCTCATTGCTTATCTTGATGAGGATACGAGTCTTGGAATTGATCTGATAAAAGGAATCGTAAAAAATTGTAGCATTGCTTTACCAGATGGAACGGGTATCATGATTCATGGTGTAAAGACGGAAGTAAGCCCTAGCCTTCAATCAAATTGTATTCAGG
This sequence comes from Anaerosporobacter faecicola, assembly GCF_012070565.1. Classification (GTDB taxonomy): domain Bacteria; phylum Bacillota; class Clostridia; order Lachnospirales; family Lachnospiraceae; genus Anaerosporobacter; species Anaerosporobacter faecicola. The sequence goes on along the minus strand of NZ_JAAQRO010000044.1, from coordinate 89,376 downwards.
TAAGAGTAAAGCTACAATTTGATAGTGTTTTACGAAGTATTCCTTATGAACAACAAACGGTTGATGAGTCTTTGCGGCAGAAGATAAAAAAAGAACAGACCAAGTATATGCTAGAACTATTAAATCAAACGGTATTGGCAGTACAAACGATTCATGTGGATGCTTTTCGTTTGGGTGAAAAGTTGGAAAAAAATCGAACTATATGGTCAGCTCTTTCAAATCACCAGGATGATTATTTTGAATATACAAAATTTGATTTTACCATTGAATCACGTATAACAAAATCAAATATTTTGGAAGGGTGGAGATAAGGTATGTTGTATGTTTTTGTAATTATTATCATTGCTACGTTAATAACAACGGGGAAAGAGTTATTGGAAGATAAGAAGAAACTCTATCTTTTTTTGGTATTTAGTTTGGCGGCAATCATTCTAGGAATCTTATATACCGGAAATCCTTATGGAAATAGTGTGATGGAGTCCTATGTTGGTGCAGAATCCTGTTTGAAAGGTAAGGTGTGTTTATGAAAAAAGTAATCACATTTCGCCAATTGTTTTATCTGTTTTTGGTTGTGTCAATTACACCCATGTTAACCGTTATTCCCTCTGAACTTGCAGTTGGAAATGGAAGCAGTGCAATTATAAGTATTGGTTTATCTTTAATTGCGATAATTATGTTGGCGGTTTTAGTTGGAATATTCCTTTATGAATGCCCCAACAAGAATTTCTATGAGATTTTAATTGATTTGTTTGGTCGTCCTGTTGCAAAAGGAATTATACTATTCTATGGAATCTGGGCAATGACCTTATTAACTACAAAACTATGGCAGTATACGTGGAATCTACAAAACTCCATTTTAGCAAATACAAGAGTACAATTGTTGTTTATCGTTATGGGACTTTTGGTACTCTATGCATTTCAAAAAGGAATTCGAACCATATTTCGTTTTGCGGAGTTTGTGTTGGTACCAATTCTGATCATTATCCTGATTTATGTTGTCAGTTCTTTTCCTAATGTACGGTTGGATTATGTACTAGAACCAAATCAGATGAGTTTTTCTGAATTATGCATACAGGCAGGTTATGTACTTGCTGTTTCAGGTAATTTATTCTTACTTTTGTTATATGGTGATAATATTAAAGATCATAGTAAGAGTAAGAAGTTGTTTGCTCGATTTTTAGGGGCTACGGTACTTGCTTTTATCCTTGTTGTTTTATTGGTTACGATCGTGACCTTTGGATTAGTGGGAAGTCATGCAGCTGGTTCCCTAGCTACTCCATTTTATATTGCAATGAAAGGAATCTCGGTATTGAATGTTGTGGAACATTTTGAACCAATTTTGATCGTATTGATGTTTTTATCCGACTTTCTTGGTATCTGTCTCTATGCAAGTGTTTCCTTACGTTGTGTGAAATGGCTATGTTCTCTTAGAAAGATTCGATTTTTGTATGTACCGTTTGGAGTATTCATCTATTATCTGTCTTTGACTTTATGTCGTTCCCAGTTTGATGTGGAGTATCTGTATCATGTTGTGATCGTAAAGTGGAACTTAATCATGGAATTTGTTATTCCATTCGTTATATTAATTGTCTATTATGGAAAAAGGAAAATTCCACTTCGAGATGTAACCAATTAATCGTAATAAAAAGCAATCTTCAGTTCCGCTTTATTATGTGGACTGAAGATTGCTTTTTTTATTCCTCTATTGATATTACGCTGACAGGGCAACTGTCACGAGCTTCCTGTGCTGCTTCGATGCATTCTTCTGGGATATCATCTGGAATCGCTTGGGATACATCATTATCATTGAAAGAAAATACTTCTGGACATACACTCACGCATACGCCACAACTAATGCAGCCATCTTGATCGACGGTAGCTTTCATAGAATCGCCTCCTTGCTATTATGTTAATTGGCTTTTACATACCAATACGTTTGTAGTATTACCATTTTTTTTATATTCATTCTTCATATAGGTGTGGAAGTAGGCTGGAAGTGACACATTCTACATGGAAAAGAATATTACATCAAAGCAAGGAAATACTACTCATAGGAAGGAGCAATGATTATGTTATTGATTAAAAATGGAAAGATATTTACGATGGCTGGATTAACCTTAGAGAATGGGTGTATCTTGATCGAAGATGGTAAGATAAAAGATATTGGGAAAGCAATCAAGTTCGAAGATGATGGAGAGTTAGAAGTTATCGATGCAAAAGGAAACTGGGTATTGCCAGGCATCATAGAAGCACATTGCCATATAGGAATTACAGAAATGAAAAAGGGGTTTGAAGGAGATGATTGCAATGAAGTATCAAATCCAATCACACCACATCTTCGTGCGCTAGATGCCATCAATCCCATGGATGCTGCATTTGCAGAAGCGGTTCATGCTGGTATCACGGCAGTTATGGTAGGACCGGGAAGCTCTAATGTTGTTGGTGGACAATTTCTAGTAATGAAGACATATGGAAGAGTTATCGATGATACAATTGTGAAAGATCCTGCTGCAATGAAGATTGCTTTTGGAGAAAATCCGAAGACAAATTATAGCGGGCAAGGGAAATCACCACAAACGAGAATGGCAATTGCAGCTATGCTTCGAGAAGAATTGACGAAAGCAAAGCAATATATACAGAAAAAGAAAAAAGCAGAAGAGGATGACGAGGAATTCGAAGAAAATTTTCGATATGAATGTTGGATACCAGTATTTGAAAAAAAGATTCCAATGAAAGCGCATGTTCATCGAACGGATGATATCATGACTGCTATTCGGATTGCAAAAGAATTCGATCTTGACCTTACACTGGATCATTGCAGTGAAGGACATCTAATTGCAAAAGAGATTGTTAAATCAGGTTTTCCAGCAATCGTTGGCCCGGATTTGGCATCTAGAAATAAGATTGAAGTACAAAATTGTGCATTTAAAACAGTGGGAATTTTAAACCGAGAAGGTGTTTTGGCTGCCATAACTACTGATCACCCTGTTACGTTGATTCAGTCCTTACCAATCTGTGCAGGTCTTGCAGTTCGATTTGGTCTTGATTTTGAAGAAGGACTTAAGGCAATCACCATCAATGCCGCCAAGATCTGTCGAGTAGAGGATCGAATTGGCAGCATTGAGATTGGTAAAGATGCGGATATTGCCATTTTTAATGGAAATCCACTGGAGGTATTTACAAGAACGTTATATACCATTATTAATGGAGAAGTAGTTTATGATGCCCAAAGAGATGAAAATCCGAATTATTAAGGAGTTTGCGTAAGATCAGTACTAGTATTATTTGTAGGATTTTTCAACTTTTTTTGATATTCTGTTAGTTGCATGTAATCTTCAAACATTTCTTCCGGTGTGCCTATTTTAATGATTTCTTGATACATCTCAGGGAAATAATTCTTTAGATAGGAAAGTTTCCCGAAGGTATCACAATAGTCCTGTGTGATATACGAATAAGCAGTAATATAAGAAAAATTGTTCTTTTGCATTATATACGTAGTTAGAATGTTACGTGTTAAAGGTTGGGGAGATCTTGGTGTGTCAAAGATAAAGTACAAAGTATTTTGCCTTACTGTGATCTCTTCAGCTGTATAACCTAATGTAAGCAATGCCTTATAGCAGGCGTGGCACATGGACTGGAAAGGAAAGGTGATTCGAATGTGCATAGTCAATGCCTCGGGTTCGGAAAAACTGCCTAATCGAAAACTGTTCAAACACCAAGTACTTCCTTTGTTTGTTAGGAAGACATCTTTTTCTCGCATGATGGAATAGGAAAGCAAAAGTTCCTCATCATCGGTATTCGAATCATAGAATGTACCATGAAAATATCCTGGAATAAAAAGTGAGGGGGACTTTGTTTGATAGACACTGATCTCTCCACCACAGGATAGACCATACTGCCCCTTTTGTAGCTGTATAAGCCAATGTTTATCGTTGTAATCGAAATAAATCGTCTCCAAATCAATAATGATACCCATTGGAGCAGCACATTCATCATAGAGTCGACAAGCACCATATTCTCGACGTTTACAATTCTTAATGGTTGTAAAATAATCGTATTTTTCGTTGTAGAGAAATCCTTTGTTCAATAAATCCTCTGGTAATCCTTTGCGAATGGTATTGAGATCAATAGTAGGTAATTCCTTTTCTTTGGAATCACTTGCTGTAAGGGATTCTTTTATGGGAGTAATGGAATATTTCCGTGCTTTATTTGCTAAGTACTGTATGAGTAACAGGATTAGAAGGCAACCAATTGTAATGATTAGATTAAGGACGAGAATCTTATTATTTAGTAGGGAAGCGTAAAGTATATACATAAGAACACTCCTATTCATTCCGTCTACTAGTATCTTATTCGGGAAGGGAAGTCAGTGTTATTACTTTTTGTGAAAATGCAAGATTCCTTTTGTTATATTGATTCTATTAGGTTGTATTACTAGGAATATCTAATAAATACATGACGTACATCTAGTTTCCATAGTATCATATCCAAGAGAGGTTTGTTATAATGAACTTAAAATTTTGCGGGTTCATCAGGCGTATACGAAACTATCGGAGGGATAACATGATAAAAGAATACGATTTAAGCGGTGTCTGGGCATTTGCTTTAGATGCAGAGAAAAAAGGAATAGAAGACTCTTTTTTTCAAAAAAAATTAGCAGATACGATTACTCTACCTTCTACAACTGCGATGAGCAAAAAAGGAGAGGTGAATACCAAGAAGGAGGAAGGATGTCTAACTGTTGTTAATCCATTTGAAGGTTATGCGTGGTTTCGTAAAGAGATAACCATACAACCAGAGGATCTGGGGAAAAAATTGATCTTGTTCTTAGAAAGAACTCGATTAACGAAAGTCTGGGTTGACGGAATATATGTAGGGGAAGGGGACAGTTTAACTACTCCACATTATTACGATCTATCCAAGTACGTTACAAAAGAAAACTTTGCATTGACAGTTATGGTAAGTAATACGGATTATCCTACGAAAGGTGGTCATCTTACTTCTCCAGATACACAGACAAATTGGAATGGTATTACTGGAAGAATGGAATTACAGGTGTTCCAAGAAATCTACATTCATAAAGTGCAAACTTTTTCAGATATTGATAAAAAAGCCTTTCAGATTCGCATGTTGATAGAAAATGAAACAAAGAATACTCTTCAAACAAAATATGAGATTTTGGCAGAGGAACGATATCTTACAGAGGAGAATAAGATAAAGAAGGGGTCTCACCATGTGTTACATAGTTATGCAGTTACAGTACAACCGGGTGAAAATAAAGTAACGCTTGAATTTTCATTAGGAGAGGAAGCAAAATTATGGAGCGAATTCAATCCTACTTGTTATGAGATAACAATAAAAAATCTTGAGAATGGTGAAACAAAGAAAATTTTAACGGGTCTACGTATATTTGGTACGGATGGTTATCATTTTACAATCAATGGAGAAAAGACCTTTCTTCGAGGAAAACATGATGGTTTAATCTTCCCACTTACAGGAGCTGCGCCTACTACGGTTGAGGAATGGATTCGTGTTTTACGTATTTCACAGAGTTATGGCATCAATCATTATCGTTTTCATACATGCTGTCCACCAGAAGCAGCATTCACAGCAGCAGATCTTTTGGGAATGTATTTCCAACCAGAGTTACCATTCTGGGGAACATTAACCGATGAATCGTATGAGAATCATAATGAGATAGAACAACAGTATCTCATTCATGAAGGGGATCGAATGCTTGACCAGTATGGAAATCATGCATCTTATGTTATGATGTCTTTAGGAAATGAACTATGGGGTAGTAAGGAAAAGATGGGTGAAATCCTTCGTAGATATAAAGCAAAAGATCCAAGACCACTGTATACCCAAGGTTCAAACAACTTCCAGCATGCGCCTGTAATCCTTCCAGAAGATGATTTCTTTTCTGGTGTACGTTTTAGTAAAACCCGTTTGTTTCGGGGTTCATATGGTATGTGTGATGCACCATTGGGACATGTGCAAACAACAATGCCCGGTACGTACAAAGATTATGATGATGTGATCTTACCTAAGCAAGTTGAAGGTAACAAGGAAATATCGGAAAAGAAGACCATTGAGATTCAATATGGTACTGGTACGAAAACGGTGGAAATGGAGGAAGAGAGTGAAGAATTGATTTCACAGATTCCAGTCATTTCTCATGAAATTGGTCAATATGCAATGTACCCAAATTTTGAAGAAAGAAAGAAATATACAGGTGTTGTACGAGCAGAGAATTTTACTATATTTAAAGAACGTTTAGAAGAAAAGGGACTAGGAGATTTGGCTGGGAAGTACTTTGAAGCAACAGGAAAGTTTGCGGTTGCCTGTTATAAGGAAGAATTAGAAGCAGCTTTTGCTACCCATAATTTGGCTGGATTTCAGTTACTTGATCTGCAAGATTTCTCAGGGCAGGGAACGGCACTTGTGGGAATCTTAGATGCATTTATGGATTCCAAAGGAATGGTTACAACGAAAGAATGGAGAAGTTTCTGTAATGATGAGGTTTTACTAGCTCGAATTCCTACCTATATATATAAGGCTACAGAAGAAGTATGTGCAGAGATTGCGATTAGTTACTATAAGAATACGACGTTCCAAGGAAAAGCGGTGGAATGGGAATTGCTTGCAAATCAACAAGTTGTAACAAAAGGTACGCTTGCAATTAATGTTAAAGTAGAAGGCGTTACGAAACTTGGTACGATTACGATGCATATGCCAATGGTGAGACATGTCCAAAAGATGCAGTTACATCTCTATGTGGAACATACAAATTTGGATAAGAGTTATGATCTGTGGTGTTATCCTATCCAAGAGAATCCATTGGTTCATAGGGAAGACCTGCTTACGGATTCTTGTATTACCTGTGGAGATAAAAAGGTTTGGATTACAAGAAATTATGAACGAATGTCTTCTTTATTAGAAGAAGGGGCCAATGTATTGTATCTTCCAGAAAAAGTTGTAAAGAGTATTGAAGGATTTTATTGTGCAGACTTTTGGTGCTATCCAATGTTTCGTTCCATCTCCCAGTGGATGAAGAAACCAGAACCAATTGGAACAATGGGATTGCTTAATGAACAGAAACATAAAGCATTAGAGATGTTCCCTTGTGAATTATATTCAACACCACAATGGTATCATATTATCAGTCACGCAGATCTGGCAATTCTAGATGATACGGCACATGATTATCGTCCAATTGTTCAAATGATTGATAACATTGAACGAAATCATAAACTGGGATTATTATTTGAAGCAAATGTAAACAAGGGTAAGGTTATGATCTGTACAAGTAGACTGTATGAAATATTTGAACATATAGAAGTACAGCAATTTACAGAGAGTCTTTTGCACTATATGTTCTCAGAACAATTTATACCAGATAAAGAATTAACCCAAGACGAACTTTATTCTATTTTCTTTTCTGAATAAGTAAAAACAACCTTTGAATGGCAATCAAAGGTTGTTTTTTTATATGCTATCTTATTTATAATTTACTTGGAATGTTACGCCTGCATCTCCGGCAAATACGATAGATCCACCTTCTGGTAAAGTAACGGTTTGATTTGCTGAAATTGTTGAAAGGAATACTAACATTCCTTGGCTGTCATATACGGCATATCCAGCATGATCTGGAATGGTAACTTTGATCTTCTTATCAGCAAGGGAAGAAGGAATCTTATACCAAGTTGCATAACCTGTATCGGCAATGGTTACTTTGAAGGATTTCTTTGAAGAGAGATTCTTAACAGCATCTGCAGATACATATAGAGCAGAATTTACCTTCATATATTCTGTATTATTTTCTCTGTACATCTTAATGTCAGTAAGATCACGACCATAATTCATTGGAATCTCTAAACGTTGTTCAAGTGTATCTTCATTCACCATTGTAAAATTAATAAAATATCCTTCTTTTAACGTATCATAGTAGAAAGTCTGGCTTAATTCAGAAAGATAAAGTTGTGAAGTGTACTTTTCGCTGAGCGCATAATATTTCTTTCCATCACGGTTTTTCCATGCATTCTTAACACTATCGGATACCGGGTTATCCTCTAATTTCTGTGCATAAAGAATATCTTGAGCAATTGCAGGAAAACCAGGAATAGAAGCAATCGTCTTAAGATTTAGGTATGTCTTCTGGTTGGAAAGTTTTTTGAAGGTCATTTCCGTTGTACCAGTTGCATCTTTGAATATTCCATTACCAACGTAGAAGAATTCAGTTCCTGAAGTAGTATCTTCACTATAGCACATCTTGAAAGAATTAGAATCCGTGAAAATGATGTTGAATGCTTCTTGAACGTTTGCATAGTAACCGCTGTAATTTTTATATGATTCTGGCATAGTAACGGTTACAGGTTTTGTTGCTTCTGGTTCTTCAATTAGTTCTGTTATTACATTATTCTCTTGTAAGCAATTCATTAATATAGAATTACACATTAGTTGATCAAGAGAACTAGAGCCACTAGAAGATAATACTGCTACGCCGAGATCATACTCTGGAATCATTACAACATTACCATGATATGTGTATGTATCGCCACCTTTTGATAGTGCTTGAATACCATATTTATTGAATGGGTAAAGCTTAATACTGTCCCATCCAAGACCATAATTCAATACATTATCCCCATCATTACCCCATAATCCACGGAGATATTCAGGTTGTTCCATTGCAGTTACAGATTCTTCACTAAGAACATCGTTCTTTGTCATAAAGATATCAAGAAAATGACAAAGGTCTTCTGCTGTTGAGTAGAGACCACCAGCACCAATAAAATTGGAGTAATCAGCAGGTAATGCATCTACATCATAGTAGGTTTTCGCCATTTGCTGTCTAGAGAATCCACTTTGTGGCGTTTTCGTATTCGTAAGTCCAATTGGTTTACTGATATGCTCATAGATATAGTCGGTAAAGGTAGATTTACTAACACGTTCAATTAATAATTCGGCTAAAGTAAAACCATCGTTAGAATAGACACTAAAACTACCTGGATCAGCTTTTAATCGTTGGGTACTTAAATATTCAAGAATATGATCTGTATTCGTACTATCTGGATCATAGAAAAGTAAAGTATTGTTGATTAGATTTCCCATTAATCCAGAAGAGTGATTGATTAGCATACGTACTGTAATTTGTTTGTAACGTTCATCTGCCATTTTGAAATCTGGAATGTAGTTTACGACAGGTGCATCTAGTTCAAGAACGCCATCCTCCACAAGTTGTAGGATTGCTACTGTGGTGAAAATTTTGCTGATTGAACCAATTCCATAGATGGAGTCTTTGGTTGGAGCTTTCTTTTTTTCTCTATTAGCGTAACCACTATGCCCAGATACCACAATTTCACCATTGTGGATTAATGCATACTGTACACTTGTATTACCATAAAGAGAGGTGAGTTGTTTGGCTTTTGCTGCAGCGGATTTTGCGGTAGCCTCAAAATCCCAAGTTGATTGACGATCCTCCGACTGTGCAGTAGCTTCAATTGCAAGTGTACCGTCTGTTGTTTGTTTTGCCTGTGCCAGAAAACTTGGTGAGATGCTTAAGACACAAACTAAAGACAAAGATAATGTTCTCTTTGCCAGATTACGTAACCCCTTTGTTTGAAACATAATCTTATGATTCATATGTATTGTACTCCTTTCAGCCATACATGATTCAGAATGAATCGAATGGACTTTCAATATAGATGGGCGACCAAGCATTAATAAATGCAGGACGAACCTTATAGGTATTATATCATAAACTATGGTAAATATGATTTCTTAATGAAATATTAATATGAAATTAATAAAAAAGAGTAGAATTCTTTCTAAATATACTTTACCATAACGTAGAGCATTAAAAATTTGGTGTAAATGGTAAATATATACTAGAAAATACACATAAAAGTTTGTATAATGCTTATGACAGCACAGCTTACTATTTGAAGGGAGAAAATAATATTATGAGTGGAAAGAAAAAACGGGTTAAACTAAGTGTAATTTTAACACTAATGGTTGCGATTCCATCTATAATAACGGGAATTGTATCAGTGAATATCATGGTTGGATTGATTACCAATTATTCAGAAGATCAGGTAAAGAAAGAATTACATGCAACAGGAATTGCAGGATTACAAGCATATGATTTTGCAGATGCTGGAGACTATGTGGAATTGGCAGATGGTAAAGTAAGCAAAGGTACTTTATTAGTCTCAGAAAATTATGATATGATGGATTCATTCAAGAAGAATACGGGACTTGAAGCGACTTTCTTTTATGGAAATGAAAGAGTATCTACGACACTGAGTGATGAAGCTGGAAATCGGCTAATTGGAACTAGCGCAGATCAGAAAATCGTTGATCAGGTAATAGGAAAAGGGGAAGACTATTACTCATCAAATGTAATAATAAATGAGAAACGTTATTGTGGTTATTATTTGCCTGTAAAACAAACAAGTACGGGTGAAACAATAGGTATGTATTTTGTTGGTAAAAATTATGAGGATGTAATGAATGAACTTGATAAGGAAGCAGATGACAGAAAACTTATTCCAATAATAATTGTTATTGTAGTCTGTACAGGTGTTACAATTATTTTTGCATTCTATATCACCAATCGAATTAAACAATGTGTAAGAGCATTAAACCGAATTGCAAATGGAAAATTGACCCATGTCACTGCAGAAAAGTTACAAAATGATGTAACAGAGATCGGTGAACTTGGACGAGCAACAGAACAATTACGGAATTCTCTTCAAGAAATTATTCATGGAATTAAGAAAACAGACCAAGTTATATCCGCTTCCATCGCACAATCCGAACAGAATGCAAATGCAATCTCAGATGTAACAAAGGATGTTGAACATGCAATGGATCAAATCGCAGAAGGAAGTTCTTCTCAAGCAAAGAGTACAGAAGATGCTGCGATGGCAGTCAGTCATATGGGTGATTTAGTGGAAGCGAATACGAAACAAACAGAGATATTGCTAAAGAATAGCAGAACCATGGATCAAGTACAGAAAGAGGTTGTTGTATCACTTGAAAATCTTCAACATGTGAATGAAAAATCGAAAGAAGCGATTCGTGAAATTAATAAGCAGACCAATCAGACGAATCAATCCGTTCAGGAAATCAAGAAAGCTGCGAATTTTATTACTGATATTGCGGAAGAGACAAACCTTCTCTCACTGAATGCAACCATTGAAGCGGCAAGAGCAGGAGAACACGGAAAAGGATTTGCCGTTGTAGCGGCACAGATTCAGAAGTTGGCAGAACAATCCAATGAATCAGCAAAACAAATTACAGAAGTCATTAGTCATTTGATTATGGATTCAGAAAAGTCATTGGAATCAATGAATGAAGTCACAAAGGTCATGGAGGAACAAAGCAGTAATGTGGAAAGTACGAAAAATATGTTCCGTGGAGTAGTTTCTTCTATTAAAGAGAATGACCAATTAAGTGAAGCAATCCATCAGAGTATGGAGCAAATGAATACATATAGAAACACGATTATAGAGTTAGTATCGAATCTATCCGCATTGTCACAGGAGAATGCAGCAAGTACGGAAGAAACAGCAAGTGCTTGTGAAAATCTAAAAGAAATTGCGAGAGAATCCTTAGAAGAGATGAAGAAGATGCAAGAAATGTCTGATGAATTAACAGGGCAGATTCGCACTTTTCAGCTTTCGTGATTGTTTCATGAAATCGTACTAGGAATATAAGGTTTGTATCAAACGTGGAATGCTTGATAGGAAAACTTTACAACACCACCTCTTCTACAAATGAATTTTGTTTGTGGAAGAGGTTTTATTTCGAGAATGATTGTGGTAAAATATATCAAGTGTGCATAGGAAGTATAAGTCCTATGATTAAATGGAGTAATGAAGATGCAAATATTGAAGATGAATTGGAAAGATCGGATTCGGGAGTTTTCCCCTATTGGAATCATGAAAGCCGCAATCCGCTTAATAAAACTAAATAGTAAGAGTTTGTTATTCTTTACGTTCCTATATAAGATCGTGATGATTTTTATCATGCTTCCATTACTAAGTTTATGTTTTAACTTTGTATTAAGTAAATCAGGATATAGTTATATCACAGCAGAAAATATGTTGTCTGTCATTAAGAATCCACTAACTACTGTATTTGTTTTGTTGTTATTGTTATTGTTTGTTTTGTTCTCTACTGTAGAAGTTGGAGCTTTAATCGCGTGTTTTCAGTCAAGTAGGGAAGAAAAGAAGATAACTGCAAGACATATGTTAGTATCGGGAATTGTTAACACCGTTCATCTGTTTACATTAAAGAAAGCAACTTACTTATTGTATGCCTTATTTATGGTGCCAACTGCAAATTGTTTGCTGATTGCCCTTTGCGTTAAATTTGCCAGTATACCAAGTTATATTGTTGCAACGCTCTATAAATTGAAGTATTTTCGACCAATTGCGATACTACTGATTGGTATTTTGTTTTTGGTAACGATTCTACTCATATTTGTTTCTCATTTTTGCATTGGGGAACATAAAGGGATGAAACCATCCATACGCAACAGTCTACGTTTATTGAAGAAACGGAAGTTGCGTACCGTGTGGTATTTGGTTATATGGAATGCACTGGTTTTTGGATCTTTATTTTTAATATACCTACTTATTATGGCAATCGTTGCCATCGGCGTTGTTTTATTTGTAAAAAACTCCTTGGTTTTAGCAATGTTTTTATCAATCTTAGGGAAGATTAATATGTTGTTCCTACTGTTACTTGCCATATTCGGTTTAGCTGTGAATCTTGCCATGATTTCGGCTATGTATTATCGTTACAAGAAGGAAAATGGGGAAGATGTTCGCATTAGAAGTTTAAGGACGAAAGAGGATAAGGAGAAAAATAAAACCAAACGTTTTATTGGAGCTGTGATTTCCATTGTATTGGTTGTAAATATATTTTATTTCTATAATTTATTCTATAACGGTATGTTTGGAGTAGAAGATGCCCTATCACCAATTAAGATTACATCGCATCGTGGGAATTCCATATCTGCACCAGAGAATACGCTGGAATCTATTGAGAGTGCAGTGTCAGAGTTAGCAGATTATGCAGAAATTGATGTACAGGAAACAAAAGATGGGGAAGTAATTCTTCTACATGATTCAAGTTTGAAACGAACCACTGGAGTAAACAAATACATCTGGGAACTTACGTATGAGGAATTACAACAACTAGATGCAGGCAGCTGGTTTTCAGAGGAGTTTGTTGGTGTTAGAATTCCAACGTTAGAAGAGATTCTTCAGTATTGCAAAGGAAAAATCAATCTGAATATTGAGTTAAAACTAAATGGTCATAGCCAAGACCTAGAGACAAAAGTTGTCAATCTAATTGAACAATATGGATTTGAGAGACAATGTGTATTAACTTCAGCAAATTATGAAAGCTTAGTCAATGTTAAGAAGTTAAATCCAGATTTGAAGACAGGCTACATCATGTCCGTGGTTGTAGGTAATTTTTATGATAAAGAATACATTGATTTCTTTAGTATGAAATCTAGTTTTGTAACACAAAGAGTGGTAAAAGAAGCACATAGTCGTGGTAAAGAAATTCATGCGTGGACGGTCAATACGAAGAATGAGATGTTTCGATTAAAGAATATGGGTGTGGATAATATCATCACAGATAAACCAGTCAAAGCGCGAGAAGTTTTATATAGCAAAGTTGCAAACCTAACGATCCAAGGATTAATCAAACGTGTTGTAAATCAATAAGGGGAGCGTGATAAATGTCTATAGGATTATCCTGTCGGATTCATTCATAATCGTTAATGAAGACATTTGTCGGACTGCTTATAAAGATAATAGTACAAGAGAAAAATATGAATTTTATACGAATCAACAGAGCGTGTTATAATACTGATATAAAATGAGACTTTATATAGAAAGGAAAAAATAGCAGGTCACTTAATAAAATTAAGTAGCCTGCTATTTTTCTAAAGTTTTTTAATGAAGTGACCATCAATGGAAGTGTTTTCACTTAAGATTGTAAAGGCATGAGGGTCAAATTCATGCACCAATTTCTTTAATGTGGATACTTCGTATTTGGAAACGGCGGTGACCAAGACATAGGTTGATTCATTGGTATATGCCCCGCTACCAGACCAATAGGTAACACCACGATTTAGGTTCGTCATAATCTCTTGCTGTAAGCCTTCCATTTTGGTGAAGATCATCACACTGACCATGATGTTCTGGTAATGAACACGGTCGATAACTAACGAAGAAAATGTGGCATAGATAACAGAATAGATAAATACATGAATATCAAATAAAATAGCGCAAATACTATATACTACAAAGTTTACGGTCATGGAAACTCGTCCGACTTTGAAATTGGTATATTTCTTAGAAAGGTAAACGCCTACAATATCATGTCCTCCAGTTGAACCACCTGCTCGCAAAGCAAGACCGATACCGTAACCAGAAGCAATTCCACCAATCAAGCAAGCAGCTAATGTATCATCGATGATTGGTACCTCTGGTGAAGGAATCAACGTAAGAAACGTAGTTTGGGATATTACAGCAATCAAAGTCTTTATAAAAAAACTTTTACCTACGCCTTTGTAAGCAAGAAAGAGGAGCGGGACATTAATAATAAAGTAGATGATACCAGCTAGATCAATCTTCTTCAGAACGCTAATATGGGCATAATCAATCAGTACTGTACGAATGATCTGAGAAAGACCAACAGAACCACCGTTGTATAGACCCAATGGGACAATAAGCAGTTTTACTGCTATTGCGAAAATGCAAGTACCGGCAAATGCCTGAAAATACTTGAAGAGTTTGGAATGTGTAAGTGTTTGACTCATGAAAGCCTCCGTTAAGTGTACTTGAACAGGATTCTACCTGTTTTATTCGAATTGCATAAGAACTTTATTTAAATGAGCAATACAAAAAAAGACAAATTAATACGTTCTATATGCATGACTTATTATACCACTCAATGTAAGAAACTTGAATAGTATAATTGGAGGTTTTTTTAGATATAAATGATTGTTATAGAAAGTACGCACCCTCACTTAATTTTCTTAAGACTTACTCCATTTCATAGAAAAATAGGTTGTAATTCTTAAATATGCATTATATAATAAAAAAGCAATTAAACTTAGGGACAAGGTACATAGGATTAGGGCCCTGTGTATGGACAGTAAAAAATTTTTATCATAACCGCTTTAATAAAGTGATGTGATAAAACATCTTACTGCAAACGAGTTACCTTTGTATAATACATGAAAGATTATGAAAAAGGAGAATGAAGAATGGGTTACGTTGATGAAGTTATCGAATCAGTTATTGCTAAAAATCCAAGCCAACCAGAATTCCATCAAGCAGTGAAAGAGGTATTAGAATCTCTTAGACCTGTTATTGAAGAAAATGAAGAAAAATATCGTAAAGATGCGATTCTAGAAAGAATCGTAGAACCAGACCGTCAATTAATGTTCCGTGTTCCTTGGGTTGATGATAAGGGTCAAGTACAAGTAAACAGAGGTTTCCGTGTACAATTCAACAATGCAATTGGACCATACAAGGGTGGTTTACGTTTACACCCATCTGTAAATCTTGGTATTATTAAATTCTTAGGATTTGAACAAATCTTTAAGAACTCACTTACTGGACTTCCTATTGGTGGTGGTAAAGGTGGTTCTGATTTCGATCCTAAAGGAAAATCAGATAGAGAGATTATGGCATTCTGCCAAAGCTTTATGACTGAATTGTGCAAGTACATAGGAGCAGATACAGATGTTCCTGCAGGAGATATCGGTACTGGCGCAAGAGAAATCGGTTATATGTTCGGCCAATATAAGAGAATCAGAGGATTATATGAAGGTGTTCTTACTGGTAAAGGATTATCATATGGTGGATCTTTAGCAAGAACAGAAGCTACTGGATATGGTCTTTTATACTTAACAGAAGAAATGTTAAAATGCAATGGTATGGATATCAAAGGAAAAGTTGTTGCTATCTCAGGTTCTGGTAATGTTGCAACATATGCTTGTCAAAAAGCACAACAATTAGGTGCAAAAGTTGTTACAGTAAGTGATTCAACTGGTTGGGTTTATGATCCAGAAGGAATCGATGTGGCTGCACTAAAAGAAATTAAAGAAGTAAAACGTGCTAGACTTACAGAATACAAAAACTACAGACCAAACGCAGAATACCATGAAGGACGTGGTGTATGGACTGTTAAATGTGATATCGCACTTCCATGTGCTACACAAAATGAATTGTTACTTGAAGATGCAAAAGCTTTAGTTGCAAATGGTTGTAAAGCTGTAGCGGAAGGTGCTAACATGCCTACAACATTAGAAGCAACAGAATACTTACAAGCAAACAATGTTTTATTTGCTCCAGGTAAGGCTGCTAATGCAGGTGGTGTTGCTACTTCTGCACTTGAAATGTCACAAAACAGCGAAAGATTAAGCTGGACATTTGAAGAAGTTGATGCAAAATTACAAACAATCATGGTTAACATTTTCCACAATCTTGATGATGCTGCAAAACGTTACAACAAAGCAGGCAACTACGTAGTAGGTGCTAACATCGCTGGATTTGAAAAAGTTGTAGATGCTATGACTGCTCAAGGCGTTTGCTAATTAATAAAGATGATCCCGTAAGTATTGTGCTTACGGGATTTTTTATTGTCTGAATATTCACATCACGGAAGATAATAGAGGTTAAAATAAAGTTATTGGTTACAAGTAGTATACAAGAAGGTTACACGTGGGCTACAAGAATAATCAAGGTATAATAAAACAAGTCCCCAGTTTTTGTACCTGGGGATTGTTTTTTACCTACATAATTGATCTAATGTAACGCCTAAGGCATCTGTAAGCTTAATAGCTGTAGAAACCTTGCATTCATTTTTTCGTTCAATATCCTCAATAGTGCGTTGAGGTACATCACTTAATTCTGAAAGAGCTTTAAGGGTTAGATTTTTTTCTTTTCTTACTTGTTTTAGATTCATTTTCGTACACTCCTATAAATAGTTAGTATTACATCAATAGCAAGCAAAGCTAGTAAAATAATATCTAAAATACCAAGGTTTGAAAAGTTAACTAGCTTAAGAACAATAAACACGATTAGTAGAGTTGTAAGATTATTACTAAAATCTTTCATAGTTACGAATGCTATGATATAATAAAGATACCTTTTTAAGGTAGGGGAATTTTCATTCCCCTTTTGGATACTTACTTTTATCTTTGTTATGTGGGTCAATCAGTTTCGACGCTATCTGAACCTAACTAGATAATAGTAAGTATCTTTGTTGTATCATCTAACATTCTTTCCACCTCCTTTCTAAATACATTATACCACGTTATAACGTGTGAGCCAACATAAAAGAGGAATAATAGAAATAAATAACAGTTAAATACATATATAAAATCCCTAAAGATGATCCCGTAAGCATTGTGCTTACGGGATTTTTATAGATGTTTGAGGGATGATGTTTGAGGACGGAGGACGAGAAGAATTCGACTCAAACGACAAAAAATAGAAAAATATCATAAAAAATGTAAAATATACTTGAATGGGACAAAAGTACCATATATAATATAATACATACAGTAATTGCATGTTAATTATTGTAATAATATAGGGAAAAGGAGTCGTTTACATGAAAAAAATTTGGAACAAAAAAGTAGTATCATGTCTATTGGTTATGGTATTAGTCATTGGAGGAGTTTTTGGAATTACTGGAACCAAGGCATCCGCAGCATCAAAGAAGAAGCAGACAATAAGTGTGGAAGAAAACTATTACGTTAAGACGATTGGGGATAAGTCATTTAACTTAAATGCAAAAGCAAAGACAACATTAACGTACAAGTCAAGTGACCGTAATGTTGTAACGGTGTCGAAGAAAGGAAAAGTTACATTAAAAAATGCTGGAGAAGCAACCATTACCATTAAGGCAGCCAGCAGTAAGAAATACAAGAGTGCTACAGTTAAAGTGGATATTTATATTAAGAGTAAAGGCTCCACGAAGAACATGGTAGCGATCAAATTGAATGATGGTACGATCATCAATGCAGGAGATGATACCGTAATTCCATTATCCAAACTAAAAGAGTCTTCTTTTGAAATTGTAAATAGGGAAAAAGGAATGTCTTATGAGTATGCTAGTCTCGTTTCTGTTAATGAGTATTTTGTTTCAGAAGATCCACAACCAAACTGGGCATACGAAGGTATTGCGTTAGATCGAACCAATAAAAAGCTGGTTGAATCCTGGGAGAATAGATATGATTCATATTTTCATGTTGTAGATGTTGAAAAACCAATTGATTTGAACTGGGAATTCTTCGAATATGCATTTGGTGAATATGAGGAATACAACGATATTTGCATCTTTTTGCAGGAAGTAAACGCAGATGGAACCGAAGGCAACTATTACTACGAAAATAATTTCAAGATTGATCGTACGAAGTAACAAAAAGGTAGTGTAGAAAAAGGAAAAAGAATTACATAAAATATATAATTGATAGGCAATAAAAATAGGTTTTTTAATATAATAAAAAGAAAAGAGTTTTTTATATGTTAAAAGAAATTGGCTATCATCGGGAAGCAACATTACTTTATGCAAAACGTTGGGCTTTAAGTAGAAATCCTCATTATTTTGATTTTGAACATTTAGGAGGAGACTGTACGAACTTTGCCTCCCAGTGTATCTATGCAGGAAGTAATGTTATGAATTACACACCTACTATGGGTTGGTATTATAACAGCATTCGAGACCGTACTCCAAGTTGGACAGGAGTACAGTATCTCTATAACTTCTTAGTAAAGAATAAATCAGTTGGACCATATGCGGTTGAGACGGATCAGGAGCATATTCAACCAGGGGATATTGTACAGTTGGGAAATAGTCAGGAGTATTACCATAGCCCTGTAATTGTTGCTATAGAAGGTGGACGCATATATTTGGCAGCACATACGATTGATGCGTATATGCGTCCTTTAGATACTTACGTCTATGAACGTGCACGTTTTCTTCACATAGAAGGTGTTCGCAAGTGGCAATAGTATGAAAATAGATATTTAGGGTCTAATGATTGTTTTCTAGACGAATTTATTAATCGCGTAAAAAACTCCCATCTTCTCTTAAGAAAGTAAGAGAAGAAAGGGAGTTTTTCTGCGGTGAGTTTGCTATTCTCTAAATCCTGTTTCACACCAACCAACAGGTCTCTTTTTATAGAACTTGCTATTCATTGGATTTTATGTTAATGTAAAACTTATAAAAATATAGAAGTTTTGTATATATCACTTAGGAGGGATTGGCATGGATTTGCTCGACAGAATATTTTACGGAGCCATGGAAGAGTTAAGGGATTATGGAACAAAATTCACGATGGATTCATTGGCAGCAAGGTTGGGTATAAGTAAGCGTACGCTTTATGAGAATGTTCCATCAAAGCATGCTGTGATTGAATTAGTGATCGACCAAACATTTGCGGATATTAAAGAGCAGCAGAGAGCTGTATTGGAAAATAAGAGATTAACTACTTTAGAAAAACTAAAGAAGATGTTTACGATCATACCTCAATTTTCTGAAAATATAGATTATCGTCGTGTTACGGAATTAAAGAAGGGATATATGGATCTATATCAAAAGATTGAAACTGAATTGGAAAGTGATTGGGAACCTGCACTGGATCTTCTGAATAAGGGGATGGAAGAGGGTGTGATTAAGAAAAAAAACCTTACGTTATTACGTATATTACTAACAGATATATTTGAAAAATTAATTGATGGCAATATGCTGATTAAGAATGGAATAACGTATGATGTTGCTATGAATGAATTGATCTCGATCATATTCGAAGGGATTGCCAATTAACACATAAAAAAAACAAGTGCGGATTTGTTGGGCAATTTCCCGCAAGGTTATGGCAATCATCTGAATTGTGTATAATTTCTATGTGTGACGTATACGGAAAGAAAGTTATAATGAGAAAAATAATGAAAAGTAGTAAAATCTTATAAAATAAAATTTATATATATGGAAAATAGTCGCTGATGCTTGTGCATAATGTACAAAATATACAGGGACTATTTTTCTTGACATATACATAATGTATGATATAATAAAACTAAATAAACGAAAAGAGTTTTGTCATAATCGAAAAAGGAGGGCATATGATTCATTTTGCACAACAAGTATTCCATTTAGCAACGAATAATACATCTTATTTGATTGGCATTCGTAATAACAAGTACATAGAGAATTTGTATTATGGGAACAAGATTAAAGTAACAGAGAATTATGAGGCACTACAGGAAAGATTCGGTACAGGATATGGGAATAGTGTAGGAACTCCTGATGATGCGATGTTGACACTAGATAATCTATGTTTGGAATATTCTTTTGGTGGTAATGGAGATTACCGTCATTCACCATTTGAAATTCGTATGCCTGATTATAGTTACTCCAATCGTTTCTATTATCAATCTCATGAAATCTATGAAGGTACATTTCGCGAAAATGAAGAAACGAAACTACCATATGCAAGATATGGAGAAGATGCCACCACTTTGGAAATCGTGCTTCATGACCAAAAAGAAAAGATGGATTTGATTTTAGTCTATACGGTTTTTCCTTCCTGTGATGTGATAACAAGAAGAACCATTCTAAAAAATAACACCGATTCGGTTGTTCGAGTAGAGCGTATGATGAGTTTGCAGCTGGATCTTCCAGAAGCGGATTATGATATGGAAACCTTTGATGGTAGTTGGACGAGAGAACGTCATGCTACAAGAAAACATCTAGAATCAGGGGTTTATGTGAATGAATCAACAACAGGTTCTAGTTCTAATCGTCACAATCCTCTGATCCTTGTGGAGAAGAGAGAATGTACGGAGATGACAGGTGCTTGTATTGGAGTGAATCTTTTATATTCTGGTAATCATTATGAGGCTGTGGAGGTTACACCTTATGGAAAAATTCGTATACTAACAGGAATTCATCCACATCGTTTTGAGTGGTTTATAAAACCAGAGGAAACATTCTATACTCCAGAGGCCGTTTTAACGTATTCCAGCAAGGGAAGACATGGTGTAACAGCACAGTTTGGTACATTTGTAAATCAACATATAATTCCGAAACAATGGCAGAAGAGAGAACGTCCTGTATTAATTAACAACTGGGAAGCAACGTATTTTGATTTTACAGAGCGGAAATTATTAAAGCTTGCAAAAGAAGCAGCGAATCTAGGAATCGAACTGTTTGTTCTTGATGATGGTTGGTTTGGAAAAAGAGAAGATGATAGCAGTTCACTAGGAGACTGGTTCGTAAACGAGAAGAAACTAGGTGGTTCACTTCGACAACTATCAAACAAGATTCATGATTTAGGTTTGCAGTTTGGAATCTGGATGGAACCAGAGATGATTAGTGAGAACAGTGAATTATATAGAGAACACCCAGACTGGGCAGTACGAATACCTAATCGAGATTGTTATGTGGGAAGAAATCAGTACGTACTAGACCTTACTAGACAAGAAGTAAGAGCTGAAGTTGTAGGTCGAATCACAGAGATATTAAGAAATGGCAATGTACAATATGTGAAATGGGATATGAATCGACATTTATCCGATGCCTATTCTGCTTCACTAGGAGAAAGGCAAGGAGAGTTTTATCATCGCTATATATTAGGTGTTTATGAGATGATGAAACAGATTACAGAAGAATTTCCAGATATCTTATTTGAAAGTTGTTCCGCAGGTGGAAATCGGTTTGATTTAGGAATGCTCTATTACATGCCACAGATTTGGACATCTGATGATACGGATGCCAATGAACGTGTTGCCATACAGGAAGGAACTTCCTGTGGCTATCCATTATCAACAATGGGTGCGCATGTAAGTGCTGTACCAAATCACCAGACCTTACGAAGTATTTCGATAGAAAGTCGTTTCAATGTTGCATGTTTTGGCGTACTGGGGTATGAACTTGATCTTACGAAGTTAAGTATGTCAAGTAAGAAGATTGTGAAAGAACAGATTGCCTTTTATAAAAAATATCGAGCATTATTCCAGTTTGGCTCTTTTACAAAGTCACGTATGCACAATGGCAATATAATTTGGCAAGTTGTTTCAGAGGATAAACAACAAGCAATTGCGATGTGCTATCAGCAATTACAGAAACCCAATACATCATCGGACATTTTAAAAGTAATCGGACTTGATCCAGAACAGTTGTATCATGTTGAAGCAAGAAAACAAGCGATTTCCATAAAGCAATTTGGTGATCTCGTAAACCAAGCTTCCCCTGTACCAATTAAGGAGGAAGGAATTCTTCAAACAATCGTAAATCAGGTGTATACATTGGAAAGTGAATCGGAATCTTATGATGTATATGGCGATTTATTAGAATTAGCAGGAATTAAGCTTAAACAACAATTCGTTAGCACCGGTTATAATGAAGAAACCAGAGTAATGGGGGATTTTTCAAGCAGAATCTATCTGATATCAAGTAAAGCATTGTAATATGGTGTAGCAAGTTAATAAATTATACAATACGATCGAAAAGTTCGTGTAGATGAGTAGATGTTTGGTAAGAAAAAGGAAGCAGCAGGAGAGACAGAATGCAGAAGGGAGCATATATGAATCGTTCAGAGATGATCTTTGGCAATACAATGTCAAAGAAAGTAGTAAAGAAAGCAGAAAAGCAAAAGAAGAAATTCATTCGCAAATTTGGAGATGATCAGAATAAAATCTATCCAATGGTAATTGAGAAGAATCCTTGTATTGGTGATTCACTTGGCGTGTATAATCTGTCCATTCAAGAGGGAAAGAAGACAAGTGCATTTGATACAGAAAAAGGTGTAATCGTAGGTAATATTCGTATGGGATTTGGACATTATCGAATCTCCATGGCAATTGCATCCGCTGCACATGCAATGGGATATACACCATATTGGATGGACTTGAATTCCTATCAACAAACTACTTGCGGAAAGGTAATCAATTATCAAAATAATCTGTACTCAATGGGTTCTCGTCTGTCACAAAAGAGCAAATTATTCAACCACTTTGTCTGGGAACCAATGAATTCTGAAGGATTTAGAAAATTGTCATATAATGCGGCAGATCAGAAAAATGCAGAATTGATGGCTCCTACTTTTGGGGAGATACCAAAAGAAATCCCTGTGATTGCGACGCATGTATGGCCAGCTCAAGCCGCACTTCATGCAGGAATGAAAACTGTCGTAAATGCAATTCCAGATAACTGGCCAATGGCTTTGCATTTAGCGGAAGGCAGTATTCATACTATTCAAACACATTTTGCATACCAAGGGTATCGTACCTTAAATGGAATGGCAGGCAAGAAAGTACTTCATCCAATGAAGCGGAAAGATCTTGTCTATACAGGTCATTATATTGACCATGAATTAGTTTCCAATATTGATCTTGATTGCATGAATCGTAAAAATAGGATCAAAGAGAAAAAACCAATGCGTTTCTTATTGACAATTGGTGGGGCAGGGGCACAGAAAGAAATCTTTGCAGCGATTATTAGAAAATTGTTACCATATGTGAAGAATAATCGTGCAGCTCTGTTTGTAAATGTAGGGGATTACAAGAATGTATGGGATGAATTGGTGAAAGAAATTCCAGAACTTCGCACAGCAACAGAACATTTTGATCAATGGAAAGAATCTTGTAATTTTGCCCAACATGCCATTGATGGAGAGGTGAAAGGAATCCATGGATTCTATCATTCCAATATATTTGAAGCGGTGTACATTACAAATCTCCTTATGAGGGGGACCGATGTGTTGGTTACAAAACCAAGTGAATTAGCCTTTTATCCAGTACCGAAACTATTCATCAAACGTGTTGGAGGACATGAGATGTGGGGCGCAATTCATTCTGCTGAGATTGGAGATGGAACATTGGAATGCGAGGATATACCACATATTCTTCAGATGCTACAACTGTTCTTAGAAGATGGAACGATATTAGAAGATATGTGTGATCATATTGTACAGAACAACAAGTTAGGTATCTATAATGGGGCGTACAAAGTTGTTGAACTGGCAATGAAAAAATAAAGGAGGCGAGTTCGTGTGAAAGAAATTCTTTTACACGGCGATTAGTGCCTTACGCATAGTCGTTTGATATGGAAAGGACAGGGTGATTAGTATGAAAAAATTATCAACAAGCAAAATGATTTTATTTGCAATCGGTCAATTTGGTTGGGCATTATTATCTGGTTTGATTTCAAACTGGTTAGTATACTTCTATCAACCAGATGCCGTTGCACAGAAAGCAGGACATACGGTATTCATTCCACAAGGGCGAGTGATCATTGGAATATTTACCATACTTGGTGGAATTACAGCACTAGGGAGAGTGTTTGATGCAGTGACAGATCCATGGATCGCATCTTTATCCGATCGCTGTAAGTCAAAGAATGGACGCCGAATCCCTTTTCTAAAATTCGCTGCGATACCATTAGCAGTATCAACGATATTGGTGTTCTGTGCACCAATTAATGAAAATAGTTGGTTAAATGCAGCTTGGGTATTTGTTTTTGTAATGGTTTATTATTTGGCATTAACTACATATTGCACACCATATACCGCTTTATTGCCAGAACTTGGACATAGCCAAGAGGAGAGAATCAATATCTCAACAACGATTTCTTTGACGTTTATCGTAGGTACCGCAGTTGCTTATGCTGCACCAGTTGTATGGGGAAGTTTAGAGGGAAGTATGGGGCGAATCCCTGCGATGCGCCTTACCTTTGTTATCTTCGCAGTAATTGCCCTAATCGCTTTGTTTATTCCTGTATTTGCAATCAAAGAGAAAGACTATGTTGAGGCAAAACCTGTTGAAGGAACAGCATTTTCTTCATTAGTAAAGACATTTCGTAATAAGAGCTTCCGAATCTTTGTTGGCTCTGATATCCTGTATTTTATTGCACTTACGATGTTCCAAACAGGATTACCATTTTTCGTTACCTCATTACTTAAACTACCAGAGAACATGTCGACGGTTTACTTTGTGGCAATGACAGCGCTTTCTTTAGTATTCTATGCACCAATTAATATAGTAGCAAAGAAGATTGGGAAGAAGAAGCTTGTGTTAATTGCATTTGGTATGTTCAGTTTGGCTTATCTGTATACTGCATTTTTTGGAGAAAATCTTGGAATCAATACGACTGTACAAGGATATATCTTGGTAGTGATCGCAGCAATGCCTATGGCAATCTTCGGAATCCTTCCACAGGCAATGTTGGCTGATATCTCAGAGAGTGATGCAGTAACAACGGGAGAAAATCGAGAGGGAATGTTCTATGCAGCCAGAACATTTGCATTCAAGATGGGACAAAGCCTTGCTATGTTGATTTTCACGGCGATTGCTACTGTTGGAACTTCAGGAACAGGCTATCGTATTGCAGCAGGAATCGCAGCGGCATTCTGTATCATGGGAGGCGTTGTATTATTCTTCTATAATGAAAAAAATGTAAATGCTATTATAAAACAATCAAACAAATAATGCTCTGTTACATGATGGAATCTCCTCATACAAGCTACTTTATATTTTGTATTGTAAAACATGGATTTGTTAAGAATAATGGGGTATCATGTAAATAACATATACTATTTAGAACAATAATGGAAGGCTGGGAATAAAATTGTCAGAAATGGAAAAGAAATATAGCAAGGTTCCTTCCACAGATGGAATTCATGATCTACATGTGATTCTATGGAAACCGAAGGATGATTCGAGTATAAAGGCTGTATTGCAGATTTCACATGGTATGGTGGAATTCATGGAACGATATGATTCATTTGCAACCTCTCTTGTAGAGAATGGGTATGTAGTTATCGGGCATGATCATTTAGGCCATGGTAAATCTGTAAAAGATACCTCTGAATGGGGGTACTTTGTTAAAAAAGATGCAAGTCGCGTGGTAGTAGATGATGTTCATAAAATCCACTGCTACAGTAAGAAGATGTATCCGAACGCGAAACAGATTTTATTAGGACATAGTATGGGATCTTTTGTTGCACGTAGATATCTAATCACCTATGGCAATGATCTAGATGGTGCCATTATTATGGGAACTGGTAGCCAGCCTGCAGCAGCACTGATAGCAGGAAAAGGAGTTATAAATCTTCAAAAAATGATCTTTGGTGATAAACATAAAAGTGATTTGATTGAGAATATTATGTTTGGTGCGTATAATCATCGTTTTAGTGATGACAAACATGGCAAACATTGGCTTACAAAAGATGAAAAAATCGTAAGTTGGTATTGTAATGAACCGGGATGCAGTTTTACATTTACGCTTAATGGATATAAGATGATATTGGATACAATAACCTATATTCAGAAGAAAAAGAATTTGGATAAGATGCCAAAGGAATTACCAATGTTATTGGTTTCAGGAGAAGATGACCCGGTTGGTAATTATGGAAAGGGCGTAAAACAAGCCTACCACAAATATAGAAAAGCTGGTATTCAAAATATAGCAATGCATCTGTATCCAAATGATCGGCATGAAATTCTAAATGAACTGGATCGTCAGAAAGTATACAAAGATTTACAGACTTGGTTGGATAAGATATCACTTTCTCTGTAAGAAATGTTACGAAATATGTATGGACAATAAAAAAATCATCAGCAAGCTATGGTCAAGTGGATTGATTACTAGTTTACTGGTGATTTTTTATTTAATTGGGAAGTCTTTCGCTTTCCTATTAAACAAACCCTCCGGGGGATGCGCACTCGCACATAAGGTATAATGCAACAAATACAACTTGTAAATATGTACGTACAAGTTGTAAAATGATACTAGAATACGAAAGAACGGAGGAAATGGCTTGACAGATGAAAAAGGGAGAGCAAAATATTACAGCTTAATGGAAGACCTTAAGAAGAACATCTTAAGTGGAAATATTAAGCCGGGTGATCGAATCGCTTCGGAAAATCAACTATCGGAAACGTATCATGTAAGCAGGCATACCGTTCGAAAAGCATTGTCCATACTGGAGAATGAAGGATTTGTCGTTGCAGAGCATGGACGTGGAACCTTTTGTATGGGACGAATCAAACAAAATACCAAAACCAACAATATAGCGGTAATTACCACTTATATTAATGATTACATATTTCCAAGGTTGATACAGGGAATTGATTCTGTTCTAACAAAAGAAGGGTATAGTATTATTTTGAAAAATACGGGCAATCTGCAAAAGATGGAGGCAAAATGTTTGGAAGATATCCTTACGAAGAATGTGGATGGATTAATTATTGAACCAAGCAGAAGTGAAGTATATTGCAAGCATTATAATCTGTATCGCATGTTAGATGATTTAGAGATCCCCTATGTATTTGTACAGGGAATTTATCCACAGTTTATGAATAAACCACATGTACTAATGGATGATGTAAAAGGAGGGTATTTGTTAGCCAAATATCTCATAGACCTGGGACATAAAGAAATTGTGGGTATCTTCAAAGTAGATGATTACCAGGGAAAAGCAAGACATAAGGGGTATGTGAAAGCTTTGCAGGAAGCTGGAATTGCCTACGATCCGGATCGGGTCATCTGGTTTCAGACGGAGGACAAAGAAACGAAACCACTACTGGGAATCAAACAGATGCTTCGAATGAATATCCATTTTGATGCAATTCTTTGTTATAATGATCAGATTGCTTGTAAACTGATGTTGTATTTGAAACGGTTGGGAATACAGGTACCACAGGAAGTCTCCATAACTGGATATGACAATTCAGTTTTGGCGGAGAGCTCACCAGTTCCATTGACGACCATCGCCCATCCAAAAGAGCGATTTGGCGAACTAGCAGCTAAACTGCTATTGGAAAAAATGGCAGGCATTGGGGATGAAGATAGTAAGGTGGAGCGGCTGATTGAACCAGAATTGATCATTCGGCAGTCTTGTATCAAGCGTTAAGACGTTTGCTGTTATTGCATTGACAGGTACCAAAATACAAGAAGCAACGAAAATATAAGAGCAACGAAAATATAAGGGCGACAAAGATATAAGAATAACAAAGATGTAAGAGCAACAAAGATGTAAGAGACAAAGGAAACAAAGAAAACTTGTGAAATAAAGGAATCATGAAAGGGAGAAAGATATGTTAGAACAATTAAAAGAACAGGTATACAAAGCAAATATGGAATTACCAAAAAGAAATCTCGTAACCTATACATGGGGAAATGTTAGTGGAATTGATCGTGAAAAAGGATTATTTGTAATCAAACCAAGTGGAGTAAATTATGAAGAATTAAAACCAGAAGATATGGTTGTAATTGACATGGAAGGAAACCGTGTAGAGGGAAGATACAATCCTTCAACAGATACCGCAACACATCTGGAATTATATAAAGCATTTCCTGAGATTGGTGGTGTGGTACATACCCATTCTTCATGGGCTACGGTTTGGGCACAGGCAGGAAGAAGTATTCCAAGTTATGGAACAACGCATGCAGATTATTTCTATGGAGATATTCCTTGTGCGAGAAGTCTGACACAAGAAGAAATTGATGAAGCATATGAAAAAAATACAGGAAAAGTGATTATTGAAGCATTTGCGAATCGAAATCCAATGTATGTACCGGGTGTTTTATGTACCAATCATGGGCCATTTACATGGGGAAAAGATGCGGCACAAGCAGTTTATAACGCAGTTGTATTGGAGGAAGTAGCAAAGATGGCGCATTATACCGAGAGCATCAATCCAAATGTAAAACCAATCCCACAAGCACTGATGGATAAACATTTCTTAAGAAAACATGGTGCCAATGCGTACTATGGACAGGATAAATAATTTATTCTCAAGGGCGAGAACGTGTTTTCTCATAACAATCACATACTCGTTCGACACACTCAAGTGCAAAGTTTGAAATATATGTATATGTGCGAGGTCTACTTGTATCGTTATCATGAAATTTGTCTGAATGATCTGATAGACTATCAATAAAACAAAAAAAGAGCCAATACATAAGTGAATCCTCCTTGTAGGGGAGTTATCCAACAAGGAGGTCCACAAGATGTGTTGACTCTTTTTCTAACGCAATTAACTATAATCTAGATGGAAATATCAATATTTCCACCCAAATTAGGGTTTACGGAAGCTTCCATCATCTTTGTCATGCCTTCCATGGACTGCTCAACAGTATCCATTGACATCTTAAGAATAGAAGCGCTTACCTGTGTCATTAGATTGGTTTGGCTTAAACTTGGAGATAAGGCTGTAAGATCCATACGCATCCTCCTTTATAAAGTCATTGTTATGTTCATTGATGTAGACAGATTGTCACATCGTTTTATTTGATACGACATTATTATACCATAGGAACGAATATTAGGCAAAGAAAAGAAGAACTCTTCTATTGTCAGAAAAGTGTGTTCTATGGTATACTGTTTGCAACAAGATTTTTGTTGTAAATCAAAGTTTGGCTTAGGTTGATAGAACCATTGCCACTAACGTATCATGGAGGTAAGGATCGTGCAAAAAACAAGGAAACTGAATTTGGCAGATGCAAAACAAGTAACACTTGTTGGTAAGGCGTTGTCATCAGAAGTTCGATTAGATATCATTCGCTTGCTTCAAAAACAAGAGTATAACATTAATGAAATTGCAGAAACATTAAAATTAGCACCTTCTTCAGCAGCTTCTCATATCCGTGTTTTAGAAGAGGCAGGAATCATACGAACGACGTTGCTACCTGGTATTCGTGGATCAATGAAATTGTGTTCTCTACAGGTAGGAGAAGTATATGTTAATTTGGGGAATGAAGAAGGAAAAGAAGAACAGGTGGAGATTATTCATATGCCAATCGGTAATTATGTAGATTATCGTGTGACACCTACCTGTGGTTTGGTAAGTTTAGAAGGACCAATTGACGAGGAAGATGAACCAAGATGTTTCTATAATCCAGATCGTGTTCATGCCAAATTACTCTGGCTTGGTGACGGGTATGTGGAGTACCGCTTCCCTAATAATAGTATTAAGTCCAAAGAACCAAAACGAATTGAAATTTCGGCAGAATTGTGTTCAGAAGATCATGATTTTAACATGGATTATCCTTCAGATATCACATTATGGATTAATGGCATTGAAGCCGCAACTTGGGAATGCCCTAGTGATTTTGGCGGCAGACGTGGACGATTAAATCCAGAATGGTGGCCAGATAAGAATACCCAGTATGGTATGTTGAAGACATGGGAGATTACGTCGGAAGGCGTATCATTAGATGGAGAGAAGATTTCTTCTAAACGGATTGGGGAGTTTGGACTTACAGCAAGAGAATATATTGCAGTACGGTTTGGTGTAAAAGAGGAGACAAAACATAAAGGAGGAATGAATCTATTTGGTAATGGATTTGGTGATTATGAACAAGATATCATCATGAAAATCTACAAATAAAACATAGAAATGTATTTACATCAGAGCAGGAAGGGTGTAAAATACAATTAACAACAGAAAAATTGTTCTAAAACACAAAATCTGATTTATAACATACCATTTGGATTTTAATTAAGAAAGGAGATTCGTGATGCAAAAGATCAAAGAAGATTTATTAGCAAAATTCACGGCTGTATTTGGGCCAGGGGGTCAGGTTACACCATATTTCGCACCAGGTAGAGTAAACTTGATTGGAGAACATACGGATTACAATGGAGGTCATGTATTCCCATGTGCCTTAACAATTGGTACTTATGCAATTGCAAGAAAGAATACCAGTCGTAATCTTCGTCTGTATTCTGTAAACTTTGATAAACTGGGGATCATCAGTGTATCTTTAGATGATTTAAACTATGCTAAGGAAGATGACTGGGCAAACTATCCGAAAGGTGTTGTTTGGGCATTTGAACAAAAAGGGATGAAGATTGACGCTGGTCTTGATATCTTATATTTTGGCAATATTCCAAATAGTTCAGGATTATCATCATCAGCAAGTATTGAAGTTGTAACGGGTTACATACTTTCACAAACATTTGGATTTAACACCTCTTTTGTAGATCTAGCTTTGATCAGCCAATTCGCTGAGAACAAGTTCATTGGTGTTAACTGTGGGATCATGGATCAGTTCGCAATTGCAATGGGAAAAAAAGATCATGCGATTTTCCTAGATACGAGCAATCTTCAATATGAATATGCACCAATACAATTAACGGGTTCTAAGATTGTTATTGCCTGCAGTAATAAGAAACGTGGTCTTGGAGATTCAAAATACAACGAAAGAAGAACAGAATGTGAAACAGCTTGTGAAGAATTAAAGAAAGTTGTTGCAATACAAACGTTGGGAGACTTAACAGAAGAACAATTTGAACAATACAAAGATGCCATCAAAGATGATGTAAGAAGAAAACGAGCAAAACATGCGGTTTATGAAAACCAAAGAACGATCAAAGCAGTACAGGCTTTAAAAGAGAATGATTTGACGACCTTTGGAAAATTAATGAATGATTCTCATGTATCTCTTAGAGATGATTATGAAGTTACTGGTATTGAATTAGATACCCTTGTTGAAACATCGTGGGAACAAGAAGGCGTAATCGGTTCAAGAATGACAGGTGCTGGTTTTGGTGGATGTACAGTTAGTATAGTGAAAGAAGACGCGGTAGATGCATTTATCGAGAACGTTGGAAGAGTATACGAAGAGAAGATTGGATACAAAGCTGATTTTTATGTGGTTGAAATTGGAAACGGTCCGTGTATACTATAAGATGTAAGATGCAAGGGTCAAAAGGTCATTTCACTTTGTGCTTGCACAAAAGTGAACATGACGTGTTGACCCGCTAAACATGAGCAAGTAGCGTGATAGCGCGGATTGCGAATGTTTTAGAATTGTGGGAGTTGCAAAGCAACGGAACAATTCGTGCATCAAAAAGTAGTCAAAAGGTCATTTCACTTTGTGCTTGCACAAAAGTGAACATGACGTGTTGACCCGCTAAACATGAGCAAGTAGCGTGATAGCGCGGATTGCGAATGTTTAGAATTGTGAGAGTTGCAAAGCAACGGAACAATTCGTGCATCAAAAAGTAGTCAAAAGGTCATTTCACTTTGTGCTTGCACAAAAGTGAACATGACGTGTTGACCCGCTAAACATGAGCAAGTAGCGTGATAGCGCGGATTGCGAATGTTTTAGAATTGTGAGAGTTGCAAAGCAACGGAACAATTCGTGCATATGACGTCCCCAACGTCTTGTTATAATAGAGATAGTAAAGTAAATGATGTTAATATGAAAATATTATGTGAAAAGAAGGAAGGAGCAATATTATGACAATATTAGTTTTAGGTGGAGCAGGATACATTGGATCTCATACGGTTTATGAATTAATTGACCGTGGTGAAGATGTAGTAATTATTGATAATTTGGAAACAGGACATATTGAGGCTGTTCATGAAAAAGCACGTTTCTACAAAGGGGATATTCGTGACCGTGCATTCTTAGACAGTGTTTTTGAAAAAGAGAAGATTGATGCTGTAATCCATTTTGCAGCAAACTCTTTAGTTGGTGAAAGTATGGTAAATCCACTGAAGTATTATGATAATAATCTTTGTGGAACCAAAGTATTGTTGGAGGCAATGGTTGCACATGGCATTGATAAGATCGTATTCTCTTCTACAGCAGCAACATATGGTGAGCCAGAAAGAGTACCTATTCTTGAAACAGATCGTACAGAACCAACGAACACATATGGTGAAACAAAATTATCCATGGAGAAGATGTTCAAATGGACTTCCAAAGCACATAATCTTCGTTATGTATCGTTACGTTACTTCAATGCATGTGGTGCACATGTAAGTGGTAAGATTGGAGAAGCTCATAATCCAGAAAGTCACTTGATCCCATTGATCTTACAAGTTCCAAATGGACAAAGAGAATCCATTGCAATCTTTGGTGAAGATTACAATACAAAAGATGGTACTTGTGTAAGAGATTACATTCATGTAACAGATTTGGCACAAGCACATATCCTTGCTGTTAAGTATCTTGCAGAAGGTAATGATAGTAATATCTTCAACCTTGGTAATGGTGTAGGGTTCACAGTAAAGGAAGTTATTGAAACAGCAAGAAAAGTGACGGGTAATGAAATCAAAGCAGTCGTATCTCCTAGAAGAGCAGGCGATCCTGCACAATTGATTGCATCAAGTGATAAAGCAAGAACAGTACTTGGTTGGAAGCCAGAACATGCCGATCTTGAAGAAATCATTGCAACAGCATGGAAGTGGCATAGTACCCATCCAAATGGTTTTGGAGGTAAATAGATGATCGCACAGAATATCAAAGGGCTTGTCCAGTATGCACTTGATAATGGAATGATTCAAAAAGAAGATCAGATTTATACAACGAACGCACTATTGGAATTGTTCGAACTGGACGAGTTAGAAGAGACAAATGAGAAGGAACAGGATACATTTTCTTTAGAAGATACATTAAAAGAGATGTTAGATTATGCAGTTGAAAAGGGAATCCTTAAAGAGAACAGCATTGTTTATCGTGATCTGTTTGATACGAAGATCATGAGTAAATTGATGCCAAGACCATCTGAGGTAATCCACACATTCTGGGATAAATATAAGAATTCACCAGTAGAAGCAACCGATTACTACTACAAATTAAGCCAGGATTCTGATTATATTCGTCGTTATCGTATTAAACGTGATGTGAAGTGGGTGACAAAGACGGAATATGGGAACCTAGACATTACCATTAATTTGTCAAAACCAGAGAAAGATCCAAAGGCAATTGCTGCGGCAAAATTAGCGAAGCAGAGTGGATATCCAAAATGTCTTTTGTGTTGTGAAAATGAAGGATATGCTGGTCGTGTAAACCACCCTGCTAGACAAAACCACAGGATCATCCCTGTTGTGATCAACGATCAGACTTGGGGATTTCAATATTCTCCATATGTATACTATAATGAACATTGTATCGTATTCAATGGGGAACATACACCAATGAAGATCGAGAAGAATACCTTTGTCAAATTATTTGACTTTGTAAAACAGTTCCCACATTATTTTGTAGGTTCCAATGCGGATTTACCGATTGTAGGTGGTTCCATTCTCAGTCATGATCATTTCCAAGGTGGACATTATCAATTTGCTATGGCAGATGCGAAGTTTGAGAAGACATTTACGATCAAAGGATATGAAGATGTGGAAACTGGTATTGTAAAATGGCCAATGTCTGTCATTCGTTTACGGAGCAAAGAAATCTCTCGTCTTGTAGAACTTGGCGATCACATTCTTACGAATTGGAGAGGGTATACGGATGAAGCAGCATTTATCTATGCAATTACAGATGGAGAGCCACATAATACCATAACTCCAATTGCGAGAAAGAATGGTGAGGTCTACGAATTGGATCTTGTTCTTCGTAATAATATCACTACAGAAGAACACCCTTTGGGAGTATTCCATCCACATGCAGAATTACACCATATTAAGAAAGAAAATATCGGCTTGATCGAAGTTATGGGGCTTGCTGTGTTACCTGCCCGTTTAAAACAAGAGATGGAACATTTAGAAACAGCAATGTTGGAAAATAAAGATCTGAGAAAAGATGAAACGCTAGAGAAACATGCACAGTGGGCAGATGTGATTCGTGAGAAACATCCAGAATTGAATGCTTCCAATATTCATGAAATCATACAAGAGGAAATTGGTCTTGTCTTTGCAACAGTACTAGAACATGCAGGTGTATACAAAAGAGATGCAGCTGGACAAGAAGCGTTCCAACGATTTATACAAACGTTATAAAAACAAAGCACTTAGGTGAAAAAGTAAAACAAAAATATGCCAAAAACGTAGGAATTCATAGATGTTATGTGGATTCCTACGTTTTTTTTTGTATTGCATTTGTCATACCAATATGACAAATGTAATGACTTTTGAAAATCGTATAGTATTATATTGACACATAATATTATACGATGTATAGTATTGATATCAAAACAATATATTGAATTTCACAATATGTTGATTTTAACAATATGTATACAAAAACAATATAATACAAGGATCAAAAGTTCACAAGAAGATCCAAAGTAAGTGTTAAAGGAGGTTGAGAGTATGGTATTTAATACAGGTGCAGCATTGTTAGATGCAATTGTGTTAGCGGTTGTATCCAAAGACAAAGATGGCACATATGGTTATAAGATTACGCAAGATGTACAGCAGGCGATTGACATATCAGAGTCAACGTTATATCCTGTATTACGAAGGTTATTAAAGGATCAATGCCTTGAGGTTTACGATATGGAGTTTGGTGGAAGAAACAGACGATACTATAAAGTAACCAATGAGGGGAAAGCGCAACTAAGAATGTATTGCGATGAATGGAAACAGTATTCGAATAATATTAGTAATATTTTTGTGGGGGTGGAATAGATGAGCAGACAGGAGTTTATAAACGAATTAGAAAATCTTCTTGCCAATATACCTGAGAAAGATCGTCAGGAAGCCATTCAATACTACCAGGATTATTTTGAAGATGCCGGAGTAGAGAATGAAGAACAGATCATTCATGAGTTAGGAACGCCAGAACGTGTGGCTGCCATTATACAAGAAGACCTTCGAAATGAAGGAATGAAAGATCGTGGGGAGTTCACAGAAAAAGGATATCATAATCCAGCATTTGATCAGAACAAGCAAGATGTTGTCATGAAAGTGGATCCAACTATGAATCAGCAAGGAAATCAACAACAATATTATCAACAAAACGGACAACAATATGGACAGACTGGCCAACAATATAATCAACAATATGGCCAGACAAATGGTCAACAAAATAATCAAAATCAAGAACCACAATATGTTTATGAGTATTCAAGTATACCAAAAGTACTTTTGATCATTGGAGCAGTCTTGTTTATACCAGTGGGTATTCCACTTTTGGCTACTGGATTCGGACTCTTTGTAGCAGCAATGGCTGTTATCTTTTCCATGGTTGTAACATTTGGAGCTTTAGCATTCGGATTAACCTTTGGTGGAGTAGCAATGGTCGTTGCAGGTATATCTCAACTCTTTAGTGTTCCAATGTATGCCTTGTTAGTATGTGGTGGTGGATTGATCCTTGTTTCCATTGGTTTGCTATCTGCGTTGGTTTCAAAGATTTTTGCAAAGATGATTCCAATGTTTTTCAAAGGTGTAATCAATCTTTTACGATTACCATTTAGAAGGAGGGTTATGGCATGAGTTTATTCACAAAAAACTGTTTACGAATTAGTGGAATAGCAGCATTACTTGGTATTGTATTCGTGTGTATCGCTCTTGTAAGTGGAGTCGATGTAAATGGAGCAAACCGCAAGAATTACGTACTGGATTTTAGTAGTGATTATGATCAGGATATTAAAACAATTAAGATTGATCTGAACTTTGCTAGTGTGAAGATCGAACGTGGCAATACATTTTCTATTGATGCAAGAAATATGAACAAAGAAACATTCCAGAGTTTTGTAGAGAATGATGTTTGGACTATTAAAGATGATGATGAAAAGAAATTCAAATTGTTTGGTCATGCAATACCAATTTTCTATACGGATGGCAATGAAAAATATACCGTAACGATTACTGTACCTGATAATTTTTCAGCGAATCGGATTGATATTGAAATTGGGGCTGGAAAAGTAAATCTATGCGATATTGAAGCACAAAGGATTGATTTTGAAGTTGGTGCTGGAGAATTATTTGCAAGTCGTTTGGTTGCTACAGATGGAGCAGACTTAGAAGTTGGTGCTGGTAAGATGGAAATTAAAGACCTGGTTGCAACTGACGTGAATATGGAATGTGGCGTTGGTGAAATGGTGATCAGTGGTGATGTCAGAGGAATCAGCAGCGCAGACTGTGGTATGGGTCATATTGAATTAAATCTGGATCAACCTGAATCTAATTACAATTTTGATCTAAGTTGTGGCATTGGTAACATTAACATTAATGGACATAACTATTCCTTTACAAGCGATTCCAATATTCGCAATGATAATGCAATCTATGATTTAGCAATTGATTGTGGAGTCGGAAGTGTTGAAGTATCAAATCAATAGAGTTATAATTAAATAAAAATAGAGTAATAATTAAATGAAAAATGGAGGAATGAATTATGGAACAAAAAAGATTATACCGTTCATCAACTAATAAAATGCTTTGTGGAGTATGTTCAGGAATTGCTGATTATCTGAACATCGATCCAACGATTATTCGTTTATTATGGGTGATTTTTGGTTGCATGGGTGCAGGAGTTGTAGCATACATCGTAGCAGCTATCATTATCCCAGTTCGTTATGAAAGATAGAATGTAACGAATCGAACAAGGTAACTATAAGAATAGTAGAAGTAGAATAAGAAACGGTACGTGTTTCGTAGGTGCTGCCTCATGGTTGAGAGATTAACTATGAGGCAGCACTTTTTTATTTAATAGGAAAGTCTTCCAACTTTCCTATTAAATAAACCCTCCGGGGGATGCGCACTCGCACATGAGGTAGATGTCAGCTGAAGCTGACTGCGCTCGGCGCAAAGAACAAAGTGTACTTTGGAAGTAGATATTAACGCGAGAGTGTACGAAGTACACTTTGTTCTTTAATAGGGTTGGGGTGTCAAAAGCCCTTATTTATTTTGAGGTCCGTCAATTTGCACAATTTAAGTTTGTCTAACATGTAATACAGGATATAGTTCACTCCGGGCACGTTCTCGCCCAGCTGAAGTTCGTAGTGGTACATAAGGCTCTAAAGTACAGAGCCAAAGTACGTATACAAAGAGTATATGATGGAAAGTATAAAGAAAGAGGTTGACAATTAGAATAATAACTTTTATAATTTGAAAAAGAATAAGATGATGCTATGGTAAAACATTACATCATAAGAAAAATTCATTGAAGAGAAGAGTATTTGTTTTTCATCTTTCAGCGAGTAGGAGTTTGGTGTGAGTCCTATAAGAAAAGAACAGAGAAGAGGATCTCGGAGAAGCAATTTCGAATAAGGATGTATCAAAGATTAGAATGGGGATAGTTCTTATAAGATGTTGACGTTCACTGCGTTAAAGTGTTAAGTGGATTGTATATGTTACAATCAATTGGAGTGGTACCACGGAATGAATTCGTCTCTTATCGTAAGATAAGAGATTTTTTTATTTAATTAGGAAAGTTCTCGAACTTTCCTAGTTAAATAAACCCTTCGGGGGATGCGCACTCGCACATGAGGATGATGTCAGCTAAATCTGACTGTGTTCTTATAGGGAAGTATTTCCTACACAGAGATATTTCGAATGAAGAGGTACTCACACGTAACGTTACGATTACGAAAGCATGTATTGCATCGTAATATGTAGAAATCAGGGAAAAGATTCATGGAACCCTAATAGTATAAATGTCACAAACATAGAAAATGAGCAATTTTGATTGCAGAAAAGAGGTAGAGATATGAAGAAAATCATAGAGATCATTAAACAAGAGATCACGAATGCTTTCGTTGCTTGCGGATATGATGAAAAATACGGGATGGTTACGTTATCCAATCGTCCTGACTTATGTCAGTATCAATGCAATGGGGCGTTAGCAGCTGCAAAGGAATACAAGAAAGCTCCGATTATGATTGCCAATGAGGTAGTTGCGAAATTGGAGAATGCTACGATGTTTAAAGAAATCGTTGCGGTTATGCCAGGTTTTATTAACATTAAGTTAAGCGAAACGTATTTGGCATCTTATGTGAATGATATGAACAAAGAAGAGAATTTTGGCTTTGAAAAAGAAGAAAATCCAAAGACCATTGTAATTGATTACGGCGGACCTAATGTTGCTAAACCATTGCATGTTGGACATCTTCGTTCTGCAGTGATCGGAGAAAGTGTAAAACGGATTAGTCGTTTTGTTGGACATAATGTTATTGGCGATGTTCATCTTGGAGACTGGGGACTTCAGATGGGATTGATTATTACAGAATTAAAGAAGAGACAACCAGAATTGGTTTATTTTGATGAAAGTTTTGAAGGAGAATATCCAGAAGAAGCACCATTTACAATTTCTGAATTGGAAGAAATCTATCCATATGCCAATGCATATTCCAAAGAACACCCAGAATTCAAAGAAGAAGCAAAGAATGCGACATTTGAATTACAAAGTGGTAGAAGAGGTTATGTAGCATTATGGAATCATATCTTAAATGTATCCGTTACCGATTTGAAGAAGAACTATGAAAAATTGAATGTTTCTTTTGACTTATGGAAAAAAGAAAGTGATGCCCAAGGATACATTCCTGGTATGGTTCAATACTTGAAAGATGGTGGATATGCAAGAATTAGTGAAGGTGCACTTGTTGTTGACGTAAAAGAAGAGACCGATACAAAGGAAATTCCTCCATGTATGATCTTGAAATCAGATGGAGCAACTCTGTATAACACAACCGATCTTG
Source organism: Anaerosporobacter faecicola (assembly GCF_012070565.1). Taxonomy (GTDB): domain Bacteria; phylum Bacillota; class Clostridia; order Lachnospirales; family Lachnospiraceae; genus Anaerosporobacter; species Anaerosporobacter faecicola. Next base: position 49,943 of record NZ_JAAQRO010000044.1, on the reverse strand, counting down.
CTACAATCGTAGAACGTGCAGAATTATTCAATCCAGATGCGATTACCTATGTTGTTGATAAACGTCAAGAATTGTATTTTGAACAGGTATTCCGTTGTGCAAAGAAGACGCAGTTAATTGGTGATCATGTTAAATTGACATTCTTAGGTTTTGGTACAATGAATGGTAAAGATGGCAAACCATTTAAGACAAGAGATGGTGGTGTAATGCGTCTTGAAAACTTGATTTCAGAAATTACTAGCGCGGTATATGGCAAGATTATGGATAACCGTGAGATAACAGAAGAAGAAGCAAAAGAAATTGCGAAAAAGGTTGGAGTTGCAGCAATCAAGTATGGTGACTTATCCAATCAAGCTTCCAAAGATTATGTATTTGACGTGGATCGTTTCACTTCATTTGAAGGAGACACAGGCCCATATATCCTATATACAATCGTTCGTATTAAATCGATCTTAAATAAATTTAAAGAAGTAACAGGAATACAAGAAATTCCTACGAGTGAAATTTTAGCAGCAGGTAGTGAAAGTGAAACTGCCCTTATGCTTGAATTAACAAAATTCAGTGATACAATCACCAATGCATTTACAGAGAATGCACCACATAGAATCTGCCAATATATCTATGATCTTTCTAATGCATTTAATAAATTCTATCATGAGAATAAGATCATTGCGAATGAAGATGAAAAAGTACGTGCTTCTTGGATTCAATTGATTACATTGACTTGCAATGTACTGAATACATGCATTGATCTTTTGGGAATTGAAGCACCTGATCGTATGTAATTCAATTAATTAAGAAACGATTTTGTGCCAATAAGGGTATGGGTGTCAAAAGCCCTTATTTATTTTGAGGTCCGTCAATTTGCACAAATTAAGTTTGTCTAACATGTAAAACAGGATATAGTTTACTCGCAACACGCTCTCGCTTGGATGAAGTTCGTAGTGGTACATAAGGCTCTAAAGTACAGAGCCAAAGTACCAACGACTTCATACAGTTGCTCGTCAAACTATATCCTGTATTACATGAGATTAGCTAATGTTTGCGCAAATTAACGAAAGAAAGTTTTAGTAAGGGCTTTTGACACCCGAACCCAATAAGAAAACTTCGCAAATGAATGCTTCGTATGCGAAGTTTTCTATCTATCTGTCACTAGTTATTATAATTGGTGCCGTTGTTTTGCAACAATTCAAAAACATTTGCATCTGCACGTAAGTGCTCCTTGCTTATGTTTCACAAATACATAAAGAAAGAAGCGATAGTATGTTTCGAGAAGTAGCCAAGTTAGTAATTTACAGAAATATAGGAAAGGATAGTATTCTATTTCAACTATCCGACATAATCAAGGATTATACGTGTAAGGAAGCAGGAAAAGAAGAAACCATCGCACGTATCTATGATCAGATCAACCATCTCTTAGATGTGGCAACAGTGTATGGATTTGACAAAAATCTATGGCACAATTATTTGGCATATCTGTTAGCTACTTGTGAAAACCCATTTAGTATTACCTGTGAAAAAGTAGGTGGACAAAATGGTACAGTAAATGAATTTGCAAAGAGTGACTTTAAGATCATTAAGCATCTGTTCGATTATGACTTTTCAAAACTAGAGGAAGATTTGAACATTAATTGCTTTAGCACCATTTTGCATTATCAATCCATTCAAAAGAGTGGAAAAAGATACAATCGGAATGTAAGCGAAAAGGTTCGTTTATTAAGTGAGAAGATTGAACAAGCGAAAGATGAAGAGGAAATCTATACCATTGTTACGGATTTCTACAGAGACTATGGAGTTGGTAAATTCGGATTGAATAAAGCATTCCGAGTACGTCATACTGAGGAAGAAGCAATCCTTTGTCCAATTACCAATACAGAAGAAATCCATCTTGATGATCTGATTGGTTATGAGATTCAAAAGCAGAAATTAATCGATAATACGTTGGCATTCGTAGAAGGAAGAAAAGCAAACAATGCGTTACTGTATGGAGATAGTGGTACTGGTAAATCAACAAGTATCAAGGCAATCCTAAATGAGTATTACAGTCGTGGACTTCGAATGATTGAAATTTATAAACATCAATTTCAAGATTTGTCTTCCATCATTGCACAGATTAAAAATCGTAATTATCGTTTTATTATCTATATGGATGATCTATCCTTCGAAGAATTTGAGATTGAATATAAATACTTAAAAGCAGTAATCGAAGGTGGATTGGAGACAAAACCAGATAATGTCTTGATCTATGCGACATCAAATCGTAGACATCTGATCCGTGAAACCTGGTCTGATCGTTCGGATATGTCACAGGATGAGTTGCATCGTTCGGATACCATTCAAGAAAAATTGTCCTTGGTTGCTCGTTTTGGTGTATCCATTAACTACTCTGCTCCAACACAAAAGGAATATTATGAAATCGTGAAGAGTTTAGCAAAACGCTATGATTCCATTACGTTATCAGACGAAGAACTTTGTAAGGAAGCAAATAAGTGGGAGTTGAGCCATGGTGGTTTATCTGGACGTACCGCACAACAATTTATTAATTATCTTGCTGGTAAAGTGGAAGAGTAATTTGATACAAAATTAGAATAGGAACTTTGTTATGGAATAACCATACCTTTACATTCGAGTAAAATCGAATCGATGGGAGAGTTGGGGATTCAATAGTAAAGTTCTTTTTTTATAAAAGCAAGCTAAAAAGCAAGTCCCAAAAAGCAAATCTAAAATATCAATTTCTGTATTTTCACAAAACACAAGGAAAAAGGGAATGGAGAAAGAATAGATTTGAACACAGTCTTTTCACATACTTTACATGGAGTTTACACAAATTTTCGATAAGATGTTAAAGAAGTAAAGGATAAATCTGGTTTGGTTAAAAATTTTGTTAAGAGAACCGGACAAAAGAGGAGGTGAATTGGTGAAAGAACTAGAACTACGTCATGAATACAAACATCATATCAATTATTTTGATTATCTGGCAATGAGAAAACGACTGCAGGCAATTACAAAGCAAGATGAAAACGTAGGGGAGTCGGGAACATATCTCATTCGTAGTTTGTATTTTGATAATTATCAGGATAAAGCGTTACGTGAGAAGCTTGATGGAATCAATAAAAGAGAAAAGTTTCGAATCCGATATTACAATGATGATCTCACATATATCAAGTTAGAGAAGAAGAGCAAGATTTATGGTTTGTGTAATAAACAATCCGTTACGATAGCAAAAGATGAATGTGAGAAGATCATAAAGGGCGATCTGGAATGGATGGCAGCAAGTGAAAGAGCTTTACTTGTTGAACTATATGCGAAGATGAAATACCAACAGTTGCGTCCAAAAACAATCGTTGAGTATACCAGAGAACCTTATATCTACAAACCTGGTAATGTGAGAATAACATTTGATAGCAAAGTAAGGACTGGAATTGGCAGTACCAATTTCTTTGATGTACATACGCCAACCATTATAGCGAATGAAGAGAATATCATAATCTTAGAGGTCAAATACGATCATTTCCTGCCTGAGATCATTGAGAATTGTGTGCAGTTGAAAGATCGTAGAACAAGTGCATTTTCCAAATACGTTGCCTGTCGTACCTATGGGTAAGTGGGGTATAAAATGTGAGTAATAAAATAAACAGACGGAAGTCAAGGAGGAAAAATGAGTACAACATATTTAGCAACTACAACTTTTGGTGATGTGTTCAAATCAAGTTTTATGGAGAAGGTATCCAGTTTTTCAATTACGGATACGCTAATTGCCATGGGTTTGGCATTTGCCTTAGGACTATTTATCTTTTTTGTATATAAGAAAACATTTCGAGGTGTCATGTATTCCGCATCATTTGGTGTGTCTTTGATGGCAATGACACTAATCACCACATTTATCATCTTGGCAATTACTTCTAATGTAGTATTATCACTTGGTATGGTTGGTGCATTATCAATCGTTCGATTCCGTACAGCAGTAAAAGAACCTTTGGATATCTCTTTCTTATTCTGGTCCATTGCAGTTGGTATTGTTATTGGTGCTGGTTTAATCCCATTAGCGGTGATCGGTAGTGTGCTGATTGGTATCATCATGTTGGTATTTGTAAATAGAAAAAGTACGGATAATCCATATATTGTTGTAATTAATTGTGTGAATGATGCCGCTGAAAAAGCAGCTTTAGATGCATTAAAAGGTTCTGTAAAAAAAGCGGTTGTTAAATCTAAGACCGTATCTAAGAGTGGTATAGAGTTAACAGTAGAAATTCGTTTGCCCGATATGACAACGGAATTCGTGAACAAGATCAGCCAGTTAAATGGAGTGGAGAATGTGGTCTTAGTTAGTTACAATGGCGATTACATGTCATAAGTGCAAAAGCGCGGATTGCGTATTATTAAGAAAGGAGCCATGTAATGCTAAGAATAGCAGGATCACAACGTGTGATAAACATGGAAAAACATGATTACTAATAAGCACATAAATAAGATTATTATGTTATGTATCGTAATTGCTTTGGTGTGCTCTGGGGTAATGATCTATCTGGGGAATACAGACAAGGTCAAGGAAAGCAGTGGTGTATCTCTTGCTTATGAATCACAGTTATTTGATCACGATTCGATCATGACCGTTGATATACGGGTTGATGAAGACTCTTGGAACGAAATGATCGAGAATGCCAGCAGCGAAGAATATATATCCTGTGATGTTGTGATCAATGGCGAAACCTATTCCAATGTCGGAATACGACCGAAAGGGAATACGAGTTTATCTCAGATCGTATCCGATGACACAACGGATCGTTTTAGTTTTAAAGTTGAATTTGACCATTACGATAAGAATCAGAATTGCTATGGATTGGATAAGTTAGTATTGAATAATGTTATGTCTGATTCGACGTATATGAAAGAATATCTGTCATATGATATCTTGCGCTATGCAGGGGTTATTTCTCCGCTCTATAATTATGCTTCTATTACGGTAAATGGTGAAGATTGGGGATTTTATCTAGCGCTGGAAGGAATGGAAGAATCCTTTGCAATACGAAATTATGGATCCAATTATGGTCAACTATATAAACCAGAGACTATGGGAGTTGGTGGAGGAGTAAACGACAAAACAGATCAAGACAATTCCAAAGGAATGATGCCACCAAATGATCAAAATAATGAACAGAATGCAACGAATACACAACAAGAAACAAGAACAATGCCAGACGATTCCCAGATGAAACAAGGTATGGGTAATATGGGAGGTGGTTTTGGTAATTCCATGTCATCGGCTAGTCTCCAGTATATTGATGATAATATCGAAAGTTACAGTACGATTTTTGATGCAGCCGTATTTGATACGGATGATAGCGACTATGAACGTGTGATCACGGCAATTAAGAACCTCAATGCGGGTACGGATCTCGAAACCTATGTGGATGTTGATGCTGTGTTACGCTATATTGCAGCGAATACGGTTCTTGTTAATCTGGATAGTTATTTTTCCAGTATGCAACACAATTATTATCTCTATGAACAAGATGGTCAGATAACCATGCTTCCTTGGGATTATAACTTATCATTTGCAGGATTTCAAAGCAAAACAGCAACATCCGCTGTAAATTTTCCGATTGACACCCCAGTATCTGGTGTTACTTTGGAAGATCGACCAATTATCGCAAAACTATTTGAAAAGGAAGAATATCTGGAACGATACCATCAAATCCTACAGGAAATTGTAACAGGATATTTTGATAGTGGACTTTTCCAAAGTACCATCACAAAGATAAACAAAAGAATATCCTCTTATGTAAAGACCGATGCTACGGCATTCTACACATTTGATGAGTATGAAACTGGTGTAGAGAATTTAATTCAATTTGGATTATTACGTGCCAAGAGTATACAAGGGCAATTAGATGGAACGATTCCATCAACGACCGATGGGCAAGAAGAAGACAGTACGACATTGATCGATGCAAGTAATATCAATCTAACTGCGATGGGTACACAAGGCGGCGGAGATGGTGAAATGAAGCAGAAGTTGGATCAAATGACAATGAGTCAAGGCCAAATGCCAGGCGATTCCTCGAATAATGAGAAATCGCAGATGTTTGGTGATCGACAGCAAATGGGTAATGATCCTAGACAGGGTATGTTTATGCAAGAACAAAATTCGCAAGATTACACCAATGAAATCATCCTATTGAGTGTGTGCGGCGGTCTATTGGCAGTAGCGTTAATTGTTGTTATTTGCTTTAAAAGAAGAAGATTTCATGTATAAATAAGAAATGTCAAAATGATAACGTTCCCCTTATCATATCATAAAAAAAGAGCGGCACTCTGATCTTTATTAAAATCAGCAGTGTACCGCTCTTTTTGTTATGGCGTTAACTGACAAGAAAAGTTTCAAGTACAAGGTTATTGATTCATTGCTTCCATGATCTGGTGATAGATTGGATCGATCACTTGATCTTCAATTGTTGTATCAAGGAAAAATTCAACCGCATATTTAGCTTGTGCTACAAGCATCTCTAGTCCATTAATAGCTTGCATGCCAAGTTCACTTGCTTGTTTTGTTAATTTGGTTTGCAATGGATTGTAGATTACATCAAGAACCGCTTTGCAATTTGTGAAAGCAGCTAAGTCAAGTGGTGTATGATCCACATTTGGGAACATGCCAACAGGGCTGGTATTAACAATTATTTCCACATCAAGATGATTTTTAATCGCTTCCTCTTTTGTTATTACACCTGGAGCCGGTACAATATCGATAATGATAATCTCTTTTGCTTGTAAATGCTTCAAAACAGCGATGATCGCCTTGGAAGCACCACCGTTTCCGATTACCAATACTTTCTTGCCAGAAACTGATACATTGTGGTGTTCAACCATGTATAAAAATCCAGAAAAATCGGTGTTATGACCGATTAATTTACCATTTTTATTCACAATGGTATTCACAGCACCAATGCTTTGGGCATTGGTATCCATTTCATCTAAATAGGGAATTACATCTTGTTTATAAGGAATTGTTACATTAATTGCTTTAAAATCTCTCGCTTGCATAAAAGGGGAAAATTCCTCTTTGCTAAGTGGTGTCAAATCATACTTATAATCTGCCAATTTCTCATGTATCTCTTTTGAAAAGCTATGTCCAAGTTTTTCACCTATTAGTCCATATTCCATAGTCATAATCTCCATTTCATTATCATAGTATTGTTAGAGTTAGTAATCCAAAGTGGGAAGTCTTATGTATCCAATCTTCATGCATAAATATACCTTTGTTTTCTATATTAATATAAGATATAAAACAATGCAAGGTTAATATGGAATAAATCTGTGACATTTACATATATTGTTTTAAGTAAACTTTCGTTGGGGGGATATGGGTGATTAAAAAAGACGAGCTGTTAAGAATTTTTTCTGTTCAGTTAAGAACAATTCTTTCGCGAATTAACTTGGATTATGGAAATCTGCAGGAAATCCGGTTACGGATTAATGCACCATTAATGGTAGTGTACGATAACCGAGAATTTTTCGTTTCAACAAAATATCAGCTAACGGATCAAGTACAGGAAGCTTTTATTATTACGAAAAATGAAATACGAGAAACGATGGAATACATAAGTAATTACTCACTGTATGCATTTGAAGATGAGATTCGTCAAGGATTTATAACCATACAGGGTGGGCACCGTGTAGGAATTGCAGGAAAAGTCATAGTTGAAGATAACAGGATAAAAAGCATTAAGCATATATCCTTTATTAATGTTCGTCTATCCCATCAAGTAAAAGGTTGTGCGAATCTGGTAGTACCATATATCGCTAGTGATGATAAAAGAAATATCTATCATACCTTGATTATCTCACCTCCTCGATGTGGAAAAACAACTTTACTTAGAGATATCATTCGACATTTGTCGAATGGGGAAGGCGTAGCAGAAGGAGTTACGGTTGGTGTTGTAGATGAACGTTCAGAGATCGCTGCCTGCTATATGGGGATACCACAGAATGAATTAGGAATTCGTACCGATATATTGGATTGCTGCCCGAAGGCAGATGGAATGATGATGCTGATCCGCTCTATGTCTCCACAGATTATTGCCGTGGACGAAATCGGATCAAGAGAAGACATCGAGGCAATCGAATATGTGATTAACTGTGGCTGTAAATTAATTGCTACTGTTCACGGCAATTCCGTCGACGACATTAAGAACAAACCAATTCTTGGACGCCTTGTGCGGGAAAAGATTTTTGAACGGTATATCGTTATGGATAATCGAAAGAACATTGGGTGTGTAGAAGAGATATACGATGCAAGAGGAACCTTATTATATAAGGATAATTATGATCGCTAAAGGAGGAAGAGAATGGTAGCAATGAAAGTAATTGGAGCAGTTTTAGTCATCTTATCAACTGGGGGTATGGGTGTCTACTTCAGTTTGATTCTAAAAGAACGAATCAAAGATCTAAAGGAACTGAATAAGTTAATTCTTGTATTACGTGGTGAGATTCGATATGCAAGTACCCCATTACCCGAGGCAGTGGGAAACCTTGCAACTAGAACAGATGGGGAATTCAAACGTTTTTTACTAGCAGTTGAAGAAGAATTAGACAAGTTGGAAGGAAGAAGTTTTAATGACATTTGGCGAGGGTGCGTAGAGAAAGAATTGCTAGATACGAGCTTGAATAAGAAAGACAAGTTATTGTTATCTCGATTAGGGGAGAACTTAGGTTATCTTGATAAAGAGATGCAGTTGAACACCATTGATCTATACATAACCCAGATTCAAGGAGAATTGGATGATGCAATGGATAGCGTGAAAGAAAAAGTGCGTTTATATAATATGTTGGGTGTTATGGCGGGGATATTCATAACAATCATATTGATCTAGTCAATATAGTAAGATACAGACAGGCAACAATTAGAAAAGAGAGAGGAAGGAATCATGTCGATCAATCTAATATTCAAAATTGCAGCAGTAGGAATCTTAGTTTCTGTATTAAGTCAGGTGCTCAAGCATTCAGGAAGAGAAGAACAAGCATTTCTCACAAGCTTGGCAGGATTGATCTTAGTATTGTTATGGATCATTCCCTATATATCGGAATTATTTAATACGATAAAGAGTTTATTTTCTCTATAGTGGGCTCACTTGGAGTTTAAGAAATGGGACAAGAAAGGAAGGTTCTATGATTAAAGCAGCAATCATTGGTATAGTAGGCGTCCTTATCGCGATCCAATTCAAAGGTGGAAAATCCGAGTACGGGATGTATATTGCAGCTGCAGTATGTGTGATCATAACGATATTAGGATTAACACGATTTGAAATCATTTTGGATACCATTAACCGAATACAAGGGTATCTATCCATCAATAAGACGTATTTTAATATACTATTTCGAATTATAGGAATAACCTATATATCGGAGTTTGCATCGAGTCTATGTAAAGATGCTGGACATGCGGCAATTGCTGGACAGATTGAGCTGGTTGGAAAGTTATCCATATTAACCGTAAGTATGCCAATTTTACTTGCACTATTGGATACCATCAATGAGTTCTTGGCATAAGAATAGACAGGAAGAAGGCGCGATTGGGAATGCAGATCATAAGAACACTGCTTATACTTTTATTACTGAGTTTCTGCATGAATGGAACCGTCGTCCGTGCAGAAAAGGAAGCTTATGAAACAGAAGACGAAAAAGGAGGTACTACATCAGACGAGAATACCATAACAGGAGATTTGTCGTATTATGAAGATTTTGATTATGGAGATATTCAAAATGCCATAGATGATGTGTTAATGGGGAGGAATTCCTTTGATTTTAAGAGTTACGTTGGAAAATTACTTAGTGGTGGAGAAGGAATATCCACAAAGGGGGCTATACAAGATCTCTTCACTGCATTAGGCAAGGAGTTTGGTGCAAATAAGGGAGCATTATTAAAGTTATTGATGATAGCCATCGTAGCAGCGGTATTTACGAATTTCACGAATATATTTGAGAATAACCAAGTAGGGGAGACCAGTTTTTATATTACCTATTTGCTGTTATTTACCACAATAACAGGAACATTTGTTACAGCAACGGCCGTAGCAAGTGACGCCATATCCGCAGTATTGTCATTCATGAAAGCACTACTACCTACTTATTTTATGTCGATAGCATTCTGCACCTCAAAGGCAACTACACTGATCTTTTATGAAAGTGCACTTGTGTTAATTACGGTAGTTGATGTGGTACTGGTAAAAATCATGATCCCTTTGATCAATATCTATATGGTGATAACCTTAGTTAATAACCTGGCAAAAGAAGACTTGTTATCAAAGTTTGCAGAATTGTTAGAGTCGATCATCAAATGGTCTATGCGAACTTTATTCATTGCGGTAGTAGGTTTTAACACCATTCAAGGATTAATCGTTCCGGCATCGAACTCAGTGAAGAAAACATTAGCGATTAAATTTACGAAAGCCATACCTGGTATTGGTAATTCCTTGAATTCCGTAGCAGAGACGGTTATGGGAGCGGGAACTTTAATAAAGAATGCCATTGGGGTAACAGGACTTGTGGTGATCTTAGTAATTTGTGCATTACCATTAGTCAAACTGATCGTTACCATGATAATCTATAAGCTTGGTGTAGCCATTGTTCAGCCAATCTCTGATAAACGGGTTGTTGCTTGCATAAGCGGAGCGGCTAATGCGGCAGGTTTGTTAGTTTATGTGGTAAGCATAGCAGCGGTGTTGTTCATGGTGACGATTGCTATATTGGCAGCCTCCACTACCATGTAAGAGGAAGAGAGAACAAGGCGATTGGTGGTTCGAACAAAATCATCATACGATGGAAAGGACATGGTGATTCAGATGAAAGCAATCTATGAACTTGTACGCAATATCGTGGTGTACTTGATTCTTGTTACGATCATTATGAATTTGGTTGGAAAGAGTAGCTATCGAAAATACATAAATATCTTCACGGGAATGGTTTTAATCTTGATCGTGGCAAAACCAGTCATGGGGATATTTCATTTATCCGATACATTTAATTATTATTTTCAGAATAATTTGTTTATGGTAGAGGCAAAAGATTATTCGGCTGACATTAAAGCAGCAGATGATGCAGGGCAGCAGGAGATATTAAAGGAGTATGAAGATATAATCAAAAAACAGATTGCGACAGTATTAGCCAGATACCAATTGTACGCTTCTAGTGTACAGATAGATCTGAATACAGATGAGACAAGTGGTGAATATGGAATGGTAACGAAAATCGGAATTGATGCAGCGTTTACCATGGAAGATCCAACCAAAGAATCAAAAGAGGTGCAAGAGATACGAGTGGATCAGATTATGATCAATCAGCAGATAACATTACAGGAAGAACCAACCGAAACTGAGGAGAAGGTAGGCGCTTATGAGGAAACGAAAAGTAAGATACGATTAGAACTTGCTAGTGCATTTCAATTAATGGAAGAACAGATCCACATAACCATTCGGGAAGAGTAAGGAGGAAAGAAAGCGTGGAGAAAAAGAAACTATCCTTAAAAGAAATAGGTATACCAAGACTATTGATCATTGGATTATGTGGTATATTCTTAATTATTCTTTCATTTCCTAATCTTTTTTCGGGAGGTGATAAGAAAACGAGCACAACCAATACCCAAGAGATATCACAAGTTCAATCAAGCACAAGTTTATCCTATGAGGATGAAATGGAACAACGTTTGCAAAATGTGTTAAAGAAAGTAGCTGGAATCGGAGAGGTGGAAGTCATGATCACAGTCAAGTCTTCGAAAGAGCGAGTAACACTAAAGGACACCCCTTATACCCAGGAGACATTAACAGAAACGGATAGTGCTGGAGGATCCAGAAATAGCGATACGATTGAAAAACAGGAAGAAACGGTACTTCAGAATAATGGCTCAGGAGAATCAACTCCTTATGTTGTGAAGGAATTAGAACCAGAAGTAGAAGGTGTATTAGTGATTGCCCAAGGAGGAGACTCACAGACAATAATCAATGAAATTGTTGATGCTGTTGAGGTATTATTTGATGTACCTGCACATAAAATTAAAGTAATGAAAATGAATTCGAAGTAGGAGGTAACAATGAAGAATATTCTAAAAAAGAATCAAGTAATTATAACTGCACTAGCAATCATGATTATTGTTGCAGGATACTTACAGTTTACGAAGGATAAAGCAGAAGATGCACAACAAAGTGCCAATACCGAGGATACCTTGGAAGTTACAGATGGAGATGTACTTGATACAGCAGACAGTGAAGCTTTGGATACCGCATCAAGTGATGTGCTCAGTGTGGATGACGCAACGAGTGAATTACTCACAGCTGACCTCGAAAATGGTACAATGGATATCTCAGAAGAAGATAATGCGGCATACGATGCAGCAGCTGCTGAGGCAGAAGATGGAACAAAGACAGCAGATGCAGCCGCAGAAGAAGCAACAGAAACAACAGCTGGAGAAGGTACGAATGATGCAGGCGAAGCAGTATTGGTTAATACAACGATCAATGCAGATTTCTTTGCATCTTCCAAATTAAAAAGAGAACAGACAAGAGCAAAGAACAAAGAATTGCTTATGAGCATTGTAGATAGCAGTAGTGTAACAGAGAGTCAGAAACAAGAAGCACTGGACAAAGTGATTGCAATGACTTCTATAGCAGAAAAAGAAAATGCTGCGGAAACTTGGTTAGAAGCAAAAGGCTTTTCTGGAGCTGTTGTTACAATTAATTATGATGATGGTAAAGTAGATGTTATCGTAGGTGTACATAATGCAACAGAACAGACGATTGCACAGATCGAAGATATTGTAAAGAATAAAACAGGCGTATCAGCTGATAAGATTACGATTAATCCTGTAGAGGTAAAAGAAGCCGAGTAAGACGAGATTCGTTTGAATTACAACATTTTGGGAATACTATAAATACCAGTATGCCACTATGTTAGGACTTGCAAATCGGTGTAAGTTTGATATAATAGGCTTATAGTACCAAATGTGTAGCTATCCTGTTGTTATGGTAAAAAATGTAATACAAGTAGCTGCTCAAATGTAAACAGGAGGTAATTAGCGTTGAGTAAAGAACGAGAGAATAAAACGAATTATAGAATACATTCAGAAGGTAGCATTGGAGAAGTTCGTATCGCAGACGAAGTTGTCGCTATAATTGCTGGCTTGGCTGCTACAGAAGTAGAAGGTGTAGCTGCAATGAATGGGAATATTACGAATGAACTTGTAAGTAAGCTTGGAATGAAGAACTTATCTAAGGGGGTTAAGGTTGAAGTTGGACCAGAATCCGTTTCTGTGGATTTGGCTATCACTTTAGAGTATGGTTGCAGCATTCCAAAAACATCAGAAGCTGTTCAGGAAAAAGTAAAAGCCGCTATTGAGAATATGACAGGATTAAACGTTTCAGAAGTTAATGTTCGTATTGCTGGAGTTAACGTATAATCAAATACCCATGATCAGAGTGGAACGGGTGCTTCAACCCCCGCACTTAATGTGCGGGGATATTTTATGTAATAGGGATGTGGGTATGACACTCGTACGAAGAAGTAAATTTTAGCAAGCGTGCTAGGCAAGAGAGTCTGCAAAACAGATTCTTTGTTAAATTATAAGAAACGCGTACAGGTAAGGAAAACGCAGGAGGAATTTAATGAATAGAAGAGAATGTAGAGAACATTTATTTAGAATGTTATTTCGTAGAGAATTTCATGAACAAACAGAGTTGAATGAACAAATTCAGATGTATTTTGAGCAATTAGAAGAGCCATCTGAAAAAGATATGACATATCTAAAAGATAAAATGGATAAAATATTACCATTGATTACTGATATTGATGGGATGATTGAGCGTGTAACAGAAGGTTGGAAAATCAACCGAATTGGGAAAGTCGATCTCACAATTCTTCGATTAGCTATTTATGAGATGAAGTATGATGAAGATGTACCAACAAAGGTGGCAATCAATGAAGCTGTAGAGATAGCGAAGATTTTCGGAGAAGACAATTCGGCTGCATTTATCAACGGAATCTTGGCGAAACTTGTTTAATTGAGTGGTTAAGGGCTTTTGACGTCCTAACCAGCGAGTAAATCAGAAGGAGGTAGAGAGTTCAATGGATCATGTATATACGGTCACACAGATTAATCTGTATATTAAAGATATGTTTTCAAGAGATTATGCGCTGAATCGTATCTATGTGAAAGGTGAAGTCTCGAACTGTAAGTACCATACCTCTGGACATATCTATTTCACCTTAAAAGATGCAAGCGGACAGATGGCATGCGTAATGTTTGCTGGACAAAGAAGCGGTCTAGGATTTCGTTTGCAAGAGGGACAAAGTGTTGTCGTTCTCGGTAGTATCAGTGTATACGAAAGAGATGGCAAATACCAATTATATGCGAGAGAGATTCTCTTAGATGGAGCGGGCGTTCTCTATCAGAAGTTTGAAGTTATGAAGAAACAGTTGGAATCAGAAGGCTTATTCGATGGGGCTCATAAGAAACCAATCATGCAGTATCCTCGTAAGATTGGTATTGTAACAGCGAAAACGGGTGCCGCGATTCAGGATATGATTCAGGTAACGTCCAGAAGAAATCCATACCTGCAGTTGGTCTTATATCCAGCTTTGGTTCAGGGAACCGCTGCTGCGCCTTCTATTATCAAAGGAATTTCTGTCCTTGATACTTATGGTGTGGATACAATCATTGTTGGACGTGGTGGAGGATCCATTGAAGATTTGTGGGCATTTAATGAAGAATCGGTAGCAAGAGCGATCTATGCATGTAAGACGCCAATCATATCCGCCGTTGGACATGAGACGGATACTACCATTGCAGATTATGTGGCAGATTTACGGGCGCCAACACCATCGGCTGCGGCGGAATTGGTTACGGGAGATATACGAGATCTACTAGACGATCTGCAAGCATATCAGAGAACCTTTCAATTCCATATGCGACAGAAGATTCAGTTGGCGAGAAACCAAGTTCAACGATATGGAATGCAATTAGAGCATACTAGCCCCATCAACCAGATCAATTCCAGACGACAAGATCTGATTGAACGGGAAAATCGGTTGCAATCCTTGATGCAACAACGTTTGTTAGCCAAAAGACACCAGTTGGAGTTATATGCACAACGAATGAAAGGTGTTTCTCCTTTAGAAAAACTAAACAAGGGATATGCCGTCGTAATGGACGAGAAGAAACAAATCGTACGGAGTATCGAGCAGGTTGCCAAAGGGGATTCTATTACAATTGCGATGCTTGATGGAGAGGTAAACGCAACAGTAGAATCAACGATGACAAGGAGGCGTGAATAATGGCAAAAGCAGCAAAAACCATTGAATCAACATTTGATGAATTAGAACAGATTATTGAACAATTAGAAAATCCAGAAGTAGGTCTGGAGGAATCGTTCAAGTTATACCAGTCAGGCATGAAGCTTGTAAAATCATGCAATGATTCCATTGATAAAGTGGAGAAAAAGATCCTGATCCTTAATGAAGAAGGAGAATCAGAAGAACATGAACTTTAAAGAAGAATTAGAAAAACGAATAGAAGAGGTTGAGAAGGTAATTATAAATTACCTTCCAAAAGAGCGCGGTTTTCAAGAAACCGTATTAAAAGCAATGAATTATAGTGTCTTAGCCGGTGGAAAACGGTTGAGACCAATGTTAATGGAAGAGACCTATCGTTTATTTGGTGGGAATGAGAAGAAAGAGATTGAACCATTTATGGCAGCAATGGAGATGATTCACACGTATTCATTGGTACATGATGATCTGCCAGCAATGGATAATGATGAATATCGTCGTGGCAGGAAGACCACTCATGTTGTATTCGGAGAAGCAATGGGAATACTAGCAGGAGATGGTCTGCTTAATTTTGCCTATGAAACAGCTTGTAAAGCGTATGCAGGTTGTTTAGAGCAAGAGCCATTTGAGAATAAATTATCGGAACAACAATTACGAGACTATGTAAATCGTGCAAATCGCATCATGAAAGCCATGAAAGTTTTAACCGAAAAACCAGGGATTTATGGAATGCTTGGTGGTCAGGTCATAGATGTAGAGTTGACAGGAAAACAGGTTGACAAAGAACGACTTGATGTGATCTATGATTGGAAAACAAGTGCATTGATTGAAGCCTCCATGATGATTGGAGCGATATTAGCAGGTGCAACGGATCAAGAGGTTGAGACAATACGGAAGGTGGGACATTCCATTGGGATGGCTTTCCAGATTCAAGACGATATCTTAGATGAGACCAGTACCCTTCAAATACTTGGAAAACCAATTCATAGTGATGAGAAGAATGAAAAGACGACATATGTAACACTATATGGGATAGAAGAAGCGAAACAATATGTCCTTGCTTATTCAAAAAAAGCGATTGCGCAATATCAGTCATTGAATAAGAAGAACGAGTATCTGGAAGCTTTAATTTATTATTTGATAGACAGGGAAAAATAATGGAAGAGAAAAAAAAGAACATGGAAACGTCTGGTTTGTTAGACAAAATTACGAAAGCAAATGATATTAAGAATATACCAGCAAAAGAATATGCGGCTTTGGCAGAGGAGATTCGTCAGTTTCTTATATCCAATATAAGCAAGACGGGTGGGCATCTTGCGTCAAATCTTGGTGTTGTTGAATTAACAATGGCATTACATCTGTCATTAGACCTCCCAACGGACAAATTGGTTTGGGATGTTGGACATCAATCGTATACGCATAAAATATTGACTGGAAGAAAAGAAGGCTTTCGTAATCTTCGTATGTATGAAGGACTATGTGGTTTTCCAAAAAGACGAGAAAGCGATTGTGATGCCTTCGATACAGGGCATAGTTCTACATCAATATCTGCCGCACTTGGGCTAGCAAAAGCAAGGGATCTGCAAAGAGAAAAGTACAATGTGGTTGCAGTGATCGGTGATGGAGCTTTATCAGGTGGAATGGCATACGAAGCATTGAATAATGCTGCCAGATTGAAATCGAATATGATCATTATCTTAAATGATAACAATATGTCCATCAGTGAGAATGTAGGTGGAATGGCTACCTATCTCGGAAAAATTCGTACAAGCGTGAAATATAATGGCTTTAAGGATGGAATTGAAAAAGCACTCTCCAGTTTACCAAAAGGGAAAACGGTAGTAGATCGATTACGTCGTTCGAAGGATAGTATTAAACGGTTATTTATACCGGGGATGTTGTTTGAAGATATGGGACTTACTTATATTGGTCCGATTGATGGTCATAATATCGAACAGTTGATGACTGCAATTCATAGTGCAAAGCAGATGAAAGAAGCAGTGATCATCCATGTGGTGACGAAAAAAGGAAAAGGATATCAACTTGCAGAGAAGAATCCAGCCAAATACCACGGTGTTGATCCATTTGTGATTGAAACTGGTGTAGTGAAGAAAAAAAGTAGTATGAGTTATACAGAAACATTTTCCATGAAATTGTTGGAACTTGCAGAAGCCAATGATAAGATTGTAGCGATAACAGCAGCAATGCCTTCTGGAACAGGATTAACTCGATTTGCAAAGAAATACCCCAAACGGTTCTTTGATGTAGGGATTGCAGAAGAACATGCGGTTACGTTTGCAGCAGGACTTGCTGCGGGTGGAATGAAACCAATTGTTGCGATCTATTCCTCCTTTTTACAAAGAGCGTATGATCAGATTATTCATGATGTTTGTATTAGCTCATTACCTGTGGTATTTGCCATTGACCGAGCAGGGATCGTAGGAAGTGATGGAGAAACCCACCAGGGTGTCTTTGATATCTCCTATTTACTAACGATGCCGAATATGACGGTGATGGCGCCAAAGAATGGACAGGAATTAACCAACATGTTGGAATTCGCTGTGAATCATGATGGACCAGTTGCTATTCGCTATCCTCGTGGAAAAGCCTATGCTGGTTTGGAAGATTATCAAACGCCGATAGAATATGGAAAAAGTGAATTAATATACAGAGAAGAAGAAATCCTTCTGTTAGCATTTGGAAGTATGACAGAAGTAGCCCTTCAGGTAAGAGAACGATTAAAGAGTACAGGGCATAAAGCAAGTTTGGTTAATATGAGATTTGTTGCTCCACTAGATGAATCTCTTTTGAAAGAATTGTTACCATCGCATAAAATGGTCGTTACTTTAGAAGAAAATGTAGAATCTGGCGGTTTTGGTCAAAAAATAGTTGGATTTTTATGCAAAAATAATTATAATGATAATAGATGCATTCGTATCGCTCTTCCGGATACTTTCATTCCACAGGGAGATGTTGAATTATTAAGAAAAGCCTATGGGTTGGATGCCCAAGCTGTAGTTGCGACGATTCTTCGCCAGTTATAGGTAGCGTTATGAGTGTAGTTGAATGAGGTGCTTATGAAAGAACGTTTAGATGTAATGTTGGTTCAGCGTAATCTGGCTGAATCGAGAGAAAAAGCAAAAGCGATCATCATGTGTGGGAACGTTTTTGTAAATGGACAAAGAGAAGACAAAGCAGGGAGTATGTTCCCATCTGATGTGGAGATCGAAGTAAAAGGACACGCCATGAAATACGTAAGTCGTGGTGGCTATAAGCTTGAAAAAGCGATCGAACAATACGGAGTATCGGTGCAGGATAAAGTATGTATGGATGTTGGATCTTCAACAGGTGGATTCACTGATTGTATGTTACAAAATGGTGCTTCCAAAGTCTATGCAGTGGATGTGGGAACGAATCAATTAGCTTGGTCCTTACGTCAGGACGAGAGAGTCGTAAGTATGGAAAAAACCAACATTCGTTATGTAACGAAGGAAGAGATCGGGGAACCAATTGCATTTGCTTCCATTGATGTAGCCTTCATCTCTTTAACAAAAGTGTTGATTCCTGTAAGAAATCTTTTGGAAGAGAAGGGACAGGTTGTATGTCTGATCAAACCACAATTTGAAGCAGGAAGAGAGAAAGTAGGAAAGAAAGGCGTTGTTCGGGAAAAGAGTGTTCATATTGAAGTAATTGAAAAAGTTATCAAGTATGCCGTTGCTATCGGATTCGATATATTGAACCTAGATTATTCTCCGATTAAGGGACCGGAGGGGAATATCGAATATCTGCTCTATCTGGAGAAGAAGCCGGAAACTGAGAACACGGAAACAAATGCAGAGGAAGAAGATTCTTCAGATGAACGAGAAGAAGGAGAACGTTATATGGAACTTTCTTTAGAAGAATGCAACCAATCTGTTCGAAATGAAGCTATTCTAGATTTAACAATGTATATTAGAGAGACCGTAGCCAATGCACACGGTGCGCTGTAAATCTACGAGAAGGGCTTGGTGTTAGGTAGAATGAATAATTTCTGTATTATAACCAATATCCATAAGGATA
Source organism: Anaerosporobacter faecicola (assembly GCF_012070565.1). Classification (GTDB taxonomy): domain Bacteria; phylum Bacillota; class Clostridia; order Lachnospirales; family Lachnospiraceae; genus Anaerosporobacter; species Anaerosporobacter faecicola. The sequence continues at coordinate 30,572 of NZ_JAAQRO010000044.1, read as the reverse complement.
GTGAATTCAAGACGACGAAGTTAATTAGGGACTATCTGTTAAGTAAGGGAAAACATTGTATGATCTCTTCTATACAAAAGGAAAGTAATTTTGCTGGAGTGGTTACCGATGTATCATGGATCCCGGAAGATACCGATTGTGTGATTGTACTTGGTGGCGATGGAACAATCATTCGTGCTGCTACCGATCTGTATCAGAGAGAAGTTCCTTTGTTAGGAATCAATCTGGGAACATTAGGGTTTTTAGCAGAGATTGAGAGACAAGATATCATACCAGCTCTGGATAGTTTACTGCAACAAGACATACAGATTCAAGAAAGAATGATGATCTGTGGCGAGATAACTAGAGAAAATACTACTATATATCAAGATTATGCGTTAAATGATCTTGTAATTGGACGAAATGGTTTTTCACGAATTATCAGTGTAAGTGTTTTTGTTAATGATATATTGGTTGATACATACCATGGTGATGGTGTGATCATTGCGACACCTACTGGTTCAACAGGATATAATCTGTCTGCAGGAGGACCGGTTGCGGCTCCAAGTACGAATCTAATGATGGTAACACCAATTTGTCCACATTCCATGGGACAGCGAAGTGTGCTAGTCTCTGCAGAAGATGAAATCACAATACTAATCGATAAAAGCAAGAAAACACAGACGGATGAGGCAATTGCAACTTTTGATGGACGAATGGGTATGGAATTAAAAGCGGGAGACCGAATACTTGTTAAGAAAGCGGAGAAAGTTACAAAATTAATCAAAATAAATCAAAAGAATTTTTATGAGATTCTAAGGAACAAATTAAGATAAGAATCAGGAGGTAAGTATGAAAATCAAACGTCAGACAAAGATAATTGAGTTGATAACCAAAAATGATGTAGAAACACAAGAAGAATTAGCGGAATTGTTGAATGCAGCAGGCTATAACGTTACGCAAGCGACGATTTCAAGAGACATTCGTGAATTAAAATTAACGAAGGTTTCTTCTGAAAAGGGAAAACAAAAGTATATTGTATTACAGAAGCAAGAAGCAGGATTAAGCGAAAAATTCGTACGCGTCTTACGTGATGGTTTTGTATCCATGGATCGTGCACAAAACATCATGGTAATCAAGACGGTTTCTGGTATGGCAATGGCAGTTGCAGCAGCACTGGATGCCTTACACATTAACGGAATCGTTGGTTGTATCGCAGGAGATGATACAATTATGTGTGCCATTCGTTCAGTGGAAGATACCATCGAAGTTATGGAGAAAGTGAACAAATTAGTAAGTACAAGAAATGATGGCTATAACTAGGATTTGACAAGGATTGTTTTGATTATTTCATACCAAAACTTGCTTGTAGGAATAAAACGTGTTACAATAATTCAGTTAGTGTATAAAATGGAGCGGAACGTGTTCAGTCCCCATTGTTGATTAACGGAGTTTTTCCGTCATATAAAGTTGTTGGTAGAGAGCGTACGTGCAACAACATAAAATATTTACAAATGTTATAAAGGAGAATTCATATGTCAGGACATTCAAAGTTTGCCAATATCAAACACAAAAAAGAAAAAAATGATGCAGCGAAAGGTAAAATCTTTACCATTATTGGTAGAGAAATTGCAGTTGCTGTTAAAGAAGGTGGAGCAGATCCACTTAATAACTCAAGACTACGTGATGTAATTGCAAAAGCGAAAGCAAACAACATGCCAAATGATACAATTGATCGTGGGATCAAGAAAGCTGCTGGAGATGCAAACAGCGTTAATTACGAAAATGTAAGCTATGAAGGATATGGTCCTAATGGTATTGCAATCATCGTAGAAGCTTTAACGGACAACAAGAACAGAACTGCTTCTAACGTAAGAAATGCCTTTACAAAAGGAAATGGTAATGTTGGAACACAAGGCTGTGTATCTTTCATGTTCGATAAGAAAGGTCAAATCATCATCGATAAAGAAGAATGCGATATGAACGCAGATGATCTTATGATGATCGCTTTAGATGCTGGTGCAGAAGATTTCGCAGAAGAAGAAGATAGCTTCGAAATCCTTACTGATCCAGATATGGTAAGTGAAGTACGTGAAAAATTAGAAGCAGAAAATATCAAGATGGCACAAGCAGAAGTAACAATGATCCCTCAAACTTGGGTTCAACTTACTGATGAAAAAGACATAAAATTCTTTCAAAAAACATTGGATCTACTAGACGAAGATGATGATGTGCAAGCAGTTTACCACAACTGGGATGAGCCAGATGAGGATGATGAATAGTTGATTTTATGCGGGTTTCCGCAATTTCATTGTTCTCAAATCTCTGAAAAATCGTGCCGGTGATGGTATACGAACACTTTTTAGAAGCTCAGTTACGAATGTAGAAAACCTCTTATACGTATGTCACGTATAGGAGGTTTTTTTATGTTGTTAGAAGATGTGTTAAAGGAGTTTATATTCGATTGTAAGCTAAGAAAGTTGAGTGATAGGACGATTAAGTCTTATCAAAACAATAACAGGGCTGTTATACGGTTTATTAAGAATGAGTATGATATTGTGGAGATTGAAGAGGTAAACCAAGCGGTCATTAAGAGTTATATTAAGTATCTAATGATAAACAACTGACAGAGAGCTATGTAAATGGAATGAGTAAGGTTATGAGAGCTTACTTTAAGTATGCATTCCAAGAAGAGTACGTTATTCGTAATCCAATGGATAAGATAAGGTTTCTGAAAGAGCCTATTACATTGATTAATACGTTTACAAATGATGAAGTCGTGCGGAAGGTTCGGTTTTATAAGGGCAGCAGATACTTAGATGTTAGAAATCAGCTTATCATGATACTGCTATTAGATACAGGGATGAGGAATGCAGAGCTTTGTGGATTGAAACTTACTGATATACGTGATACTTATATCAATATTCTTGGTAAAGGGAAAAAGATAAGGCATGTGGCCACTGACACCGACTATAAATAAGCAGCTTATTAAGTATATGAGAGTGCGTACAGCTTATATAAAGGATAAATACAATTATCAATCAGAATATTTGCTGCTTTCTCAGAAAGGCAAGAAACTCACAATAGAGACGATAGAACGTGTTGTAAAGGAATGTGGGGAAGGCGTTAAGGTAAGTCAGCAGATAAGGATTAGTCCTCATACTTGTAGGCATTATTATGCTCAGACACAATTGAAGAACGGATGTGACTTGTTTACGGTATCTAAGTTATTAGGGCACAGCAATATCAATATTACTAAGAGGTATTTGCAGTCTATGAGTAATGACGATGTGTTGGAGATTGCGGTTAAGACGAGTCCGTTGATGAATTTGTAGAGTAAATGACAAGACATACAATAGCGTTTTATAAATTTACTTTACATCTTTAAAAGGATTGCTCTATAGTAATATATAGCTTAATAGAATTTAATTGTGGGAATGAAAATATAGGGGGTAAAAGATAATAAAGGAGATAAAAATGGATAAGAAGAGTAAAATTTTATTTGTTGGAGTTGGAGTTGGAGTTGGAGTTGGAGGTTGTGGCAATAATTATGTAAATATAGTGGAGAAGAATTATTCTTATGATTGTTCCATGGTAGATTCGGAGTTGGAAGCATTAAATGCATTAAAGCCATGGAATAAGTATTGTCCAGAGGTTCGTTATTAATGAACCAAGTAGAAAAGGGAGTATTATGGGACGTAATAAAGTATATGGTTATGCAAGAGTAAGTACAAAGGATCAGGTATTAGAAAGACAGATTAGAAATATCTTGCGATATGATTCTAATGCTGTTATTTATACAGAGAAAGCAACAGGAACCAAAATAGATATTCGTACAGAGTTTAATAAGCTATTAAAGCAAGTTAGTTCAGGAGATACTATTATCTTTGATTCTGTATCGAGAATGAGCAGAGATGCCGAACGAGGCTTTGAATTGTATGAAGAGTTGTTTAATAAAGGAATAGAGCTGGTATTTATTAAAGAGCCTCATATCAATACAGTTACGTATAAGAAAGCGTTAACAAACAATATTGCACTAACAGGAACTAAAGTGGATAGCATCTTAAAAGGAATTAATGAATACTTAATGGCTATTGCTAAAGAACAGGTAACGATTGCATTTGATCAGGCAGAGAAGGAAGTAAAGGACTTACAGCAGCGTACCAAAGAAGGAATAGAAGTCGCAAGGGCAGCAGGTAAACAAATAGGACGGGTTAGAGTAGTAAAATCGAGACAGAGAAGGCTAAGAAAGCAAAAGAGATCATTAAGAAGCATTCTAAGAAGTTCTATGGAATATTGAAGGATTCAGAAGTAATGGCAATTGCTAAGTGCGCTAAGGCAACGTTTTATAAGTATTGTGCAGAAATTGAATTAGAGTTTGAAAAAGAGAGTGGTAAGTAGGCTGCTCTTTCTTCAAAATTCTATAGAGAGGGCAGTAAAAACTAAGGGGGAGGTAGATTTTCTTTACTATACTAGAAGCATGTTTGGTAAGAGACTGGAATAAAAATGATGATTTCAATATTAAATTTACAATTAGCTACAGATAATAAAATATTGTTGAAATATAGCGAATATGTTACTATTAACTTAGTAAAGTTATGTAGTTTTACGAGCTGACAAGAAAAAGGAGTATACTATGATTACAGGTGAATTAAGAAGTAAAGTAGACCGAATTTGGGAAACATTTTGGACAGGTGGTATTACAAATCCACTTGAGGTAATAGAGCAATTTACGTATCTATTGTTCATGAAACAATTAGATGAAGTTGAATTAACGAAGGAAAGTGATGCTGAATTAATCGGTATTCCTTTTGATGCAACTTTCCCGTCAGATAAACAACATTTAAGATGGAGCAAGTTTAAAAATGAAGAAGCTACGAATATGTATAATATTGTTATGAATGAAGCTTTTCCATTTATCAAGAACTTACATCAAGATGGGGAATCAGCATATGCAAGATATATGGGAGATGCGATCTTTAAGATTCCTACACCTCAAATGCTATCTAAGATAATTGATGGTATCGATCAGTTAGATATGTCAGGTCATGATGCAAAAGGTGATTTATACGAGTACTTATTATCTAAAGTTGCGACAGCAGGAACAAATGGGCAGTTTAGAACGCCAAGACATATTATTAAAATGATGGTGAACTTAGTGAAGCCAACACCAAGTGATATCATTGTTGATCCAGCAATGGGAAGTGCAGGATTCTTAGTAGAAGCACAGGAATACTTAAGAGAAAATCATGCAGATCTATTTTTAAATGCAGGTTTAAAAGAGCATTTTAACAATCATATGTTTTATGGATTTGATATGGATAGAACTATGCTTCGTATTGGAGCAATGAATATGATGCTTCATGGTGTTGATAATCCTAATATTGAATATAAGGATAGTTTATCTGAGCAAAATACAGAAAAAGAAAAATACACGCTTGTTTTAGCAAATCCACCTTTTAAAGGTTCATTAGATTATGAAGCAGTAAGTACTGATTTACTTAAGGTAACTAAAACAAAGAAAACAGAATTATTGTTCTTAGCCGAAATTATTCGTTCATTAAAAGTAGGCGGTAGAAGTGCTACCATTATTCCAGATGGTGTATTATTCGGCAGCAGTAAAGCGCATAAAGAGATTCGTAAGGAGATTGTAGAAAATCAAAAACTTGAAGCAGTTATTTCTATGCCAAGTGGTGTGTTTAAACCATACGCAGGAGTTTCTACAGGAGTACTAATTTTTACTAAAACAAATGCAGGTGGAACTGATAAAGTTTGGTTTTATGATATGAAAGCAGATGGTTTTAGTTTAGATGATAAGAGACAACCTATTGAAGAAAATGATATTCCAGATATTGTTGAGAGATTTGGTAAGTTAGATGAAGAGATTGAAAGAAAACGTACTGAACAAAGTTTCTTTGTTCCAGTAAGTGAGATTATTGATAATGGATATGATTTATCTATTATCAAGTACAAAGAGATTGAATATGAAACTGTTGAATATGATCATCCTACTGTAATTCTATCACGCATTAATGAACTGGAAAATGAAATCCAGCAAGGCTTAGTAGAACTTGCAAAAATGCTAGAAGAGTAGAAAAGTGAATGGAAGAAGAAAGGAAATCTAGAATTGTTAGATAGACAAATTCAGATTTGTAGGGATGATAGATGCAAAAAATTGAGCTTAAATCAATAGGTAAGTTTCAATCAGGTGGAACACCATCAAAGAAAGAATCAAGCTACTTTGGTGGTGACATACCTTGGATTACAACTGTTGCTTTGAATGGAGAAAAAATTAATCAAAATAATGCAACAGATTGGTTGACTGATAGTGGAGTAACAAATAGTGCTACTAAAATAGTGCCGCCATATTCTTTAATGGTAGGAACACGTGTTGGTGTTGGTAAGGTTGCTGTAAATACGGTTGAAATGTGTACAAATCAAGATATTATATCAATCGTTGATATAGATAGAGATAACTGGAATTTAGATTATTTGAGATACTTTATTAAGTCAGTTGCACCTGTATTAAATGCAAAAGCAAGAGGGGCAACAATACAAGGAATAAAATTAGAAGTTTTACAAGCAACTAAAATTCCATTAATAGATATAGCAGATCAAAAAAGAATAGCTAATATACTACAAAAGACACAAAAAATTATAGATGATCGAAAGAAACAATTATTAGACCTAGATGAGCTTGTTAAATCCCGATTTATCGAGTTATTTGGTGCTTATCCACAAAATGAAAAGGGATGGGATGAAGGTACAATACGCGATATTGTTAATGAGGTTAGATATGGTTCTAGTAGACCAGCTGTAGAGGGTGGTAAGTATCCATATTTACGAATGAATAACATTACTTACTCAGGAGAACTTGATTTATCAGATGTTAAGCAGATCGATGTACCTGAAAACGAATTACCAAAGTGTACTGTTGCAAGAGGAGATGTATTATTTAATAGAACTAATAGTAAGGAACTTGTTGGAAAGACATGTGTCTACAATAGGGATGAAATGATGGTGCTTGCAGGTTTTGTTGTACGAGTTAGAGTTAATACTGAACTGGCGATACCAGAGTTTTTATCTACATTTATGAATATGGATTTCACTAAGAAAAAACTATTTTCAATGGCTAAGGCGGCAAGTGGACAAGCTAATATTAATGCTCAGGAATTGCAATCTATGGGTATCTATATTCCACCTGTTACATTACAAAAAGAGTTTTTATTGTTTAAAGAACAAGTCGATAAACAGAAAATTAAGATAGAGAAGTCATTGGATGAGCTTCAAGAACTATTTAATTCATTAATGCAAAAGTATTTTAAATAGTGTACTGTTTAATAAATAATATAGAAACATTACAAATTAGTTTGAATGTTATAATATAAGATTTATTACGATATCTACAATATAAATAAGGTTAGAATGGGGGAAGAGAGTTGGAAATTGAAAGAAAAATAAAACAATTAGAAAAGCTTCTTGAAAAAGCAAATAGAATTCGGAATGAGAGTAGTAGCGATCCAGAGTTTAAGACATGGAAGAATAGCGTAGAACGAACATTAGTACAGATTTTTGGAAGAGAGTCTATGGAGTATGAGCAATTTAGTAAATTAAAATTTTATTTTCCAGCAATGATTATTACATCATCTAGTGACTACACATCAGAACATTTAGAATGTTTTAGAAGAGATATGAAAATATTGAAGGATTCGATTGCAGAGTATATTGAAGAACTAAAAGAAGAATCAGAAATTACTCCGGTGGTGGCTGAAGCAATAGAACAAGAAGCACATACATCAAAAATATTTATAAGTCATGCATCAAAGGATGCAGAGATTGTAGAAGAAGTTATTGAATTACTCGAAACTATAGGATTAGAGTCAAATCAAATTTTTTGTACTTCTTTTGACGGATATGGAATAGATCTTGGTGAGAATTTTCTAGATACTATAAAAGAAGAATTGTCTGCGGATTCACTAGTGTTGTTTATATTATCAAAGAATTTTTATAATAGTTCGGTTTGCATGTGTGAAATGGGTGCAGCGTGGGTTTTATCCAAAGAGCATATTCCAATTCTTGTACCACCATTTACATTTAAAGATATAGAGGGGGTTATACCTTTAACTCAAGGATTCAAAATAGATGATCCTCTAAAATTAAATTTATTGAAGGATAAGATAGAAAAAGACTTTGATATAAGTAATAAACTTAGCATATCAACATGGGAACGGAAAAGAGATAGAATATGTAATAGAATAGAAAAGGTATTACAGAAGTCAGAAATAGATTCTTAGAAGATATTTACTATGAATTGAGAGGAGAAAAATAGATGTGCACCAATTTTGATTTCTTGAAAAGTAAATCAATTTATACCTCTTTTGCAGAGCAAGCAATAGAAGCAGAGAAATCGTTATTGGTTTCTCCTGCTACATCTGCAATTCTATCAAGAAGAGCGATGGAGCTATCTGTAAAATGGGTGTATGGATATGATAATGATTTAAGAATCCCATATCAAAACAATATTTCAAGTTTAATTCATGAACAGTCGTTTCGTGATATTATTGAACCAAAGCTATTTCCAATGATTAAGTATGTCATTCAGTTAGGAAATAAAGCAGTTCATACCAATGAAAATATTAAACGTGATGATGCTATTCTTTCGTTACGTAACTTACATGAGTTTATTCGATGGATTGATTACTGTTATTCGGATGAATATACTTGTGGTGAATTTGATGAGGATTTATTAGAAGAAAGCGGACAAGCAAGAAAACGCCCAGAAGAAAACAAAGAATATTTTGAATGTTTAAGTGAAAAAGATCTTACGATTGAACAAATGCGCAAGGAGAACGAAGCATTACGAAGTGAGTTGACAAAACAAAGACAAGATCATGTAAGAAAGCAAGAGTTCAAAGTGGATGAGCTATGTGAGGCTCAGACAAGACAGAAATATATTGATGTAGAACTATCCTTAGCAGGTTGGAAAATGGATGTTGATTGTCAGGTAGAAGTCGAAGTGGAAGGAATGCCTAATCCAACAGGTATCGGTTATGTAGATTATGTTTTGTTTGGAAACAACGGTAAGCCATTAGCAGTAATTGAAGCAAAGAAAGCAAGCAAAGATACAATCATTGGATCGCAGCAGGCAAAGCTATATGCAGACTGTTTACGGAATAAATATGGTCAACGTCCATTAATCTTTACTACAAATGGATTTGAATTTGACTTTACTAATGATTATGATGGCTATACAAGACGTAGTGTATCAGGAATCTTCACGAAGGAAGAACTACAGCTTATGATTGACCGTCGTTCTAGTAGAAAGCCTTTTGAGAATGTTGAGATTAATGATAACATTTCGAATCGTTATTATCAGAAAGAAGCGATTATGTCAGTTTGCAATGCAGTAGACCGTAAGCAGAGAAAAATGCTTCTTGTTATGGCAACAGGTAGTGGAAAAACAAGAACAGCCATTTCAATTGTAGATGTATTGATGCGTCATAATTATGTGAAGAATGTACTATTCTTAGCAGATCGTACAGCATTAGTTAAGCAGGCTAAGAAGAACTTTACAAATCTGCTACCAAGTTTATCAGTTTGTAATTTACTAGATTCTAAAGACAATCCAGAACAGGCACGTATGATATTTTCAACATATCCAACAATGCTAAATGCCATTGATGAAAAGAAGAGCAAAGATGGTAGAAAGCTGTTTACACCTGGTCATTTTGATTTAATTATCGTGGATGAAAGCCATAGAAGTATTTATAAGAAATACCAAGATATCTTTGTATACTTTGATGCGATGTTATTAGGGCTTACAGCAACACCAAAAGATGAAATTGATAAGAATACATATAGTGTATTTGATTTGGAAAATGGTGTGCCTACGTTTGCTTATGAGTTAGAGAAAGCAGTTGAAGATGAATACTTGGTGGATTACAAAACAATTGAAGTTAAGACTAAGATCATGGAAAACGGTATTCATTATAATGAACTTTCAGAAGAAGAGAAAGAGCAGTATGAATCTACCTTTGAAGATGATGAAACAGTACAGGAAGATATTGATAGCAATGCAATAAATGAATGGTTATTTAATGATTCTACGATTGATCGAGTACTTTCTGATCTAATGGAAAAAGGAATCAAAGTTGAGGGTGGAGATAAGATTGGTAAGACAATTATCTTTGCAAAGAATAGTCTTCATGCCAAAGCAATTGTAGAACGTTTCCATACAATGTATCCGCATTTAGGAAATGACTTTATTAAGCAGATTGATTATAGTATCAAATACGTGGATTCTTTAATTGATGATTTCAGTACAAAAGACAAGTTACCACAGATAGCAGTATCTGTAGATATGCTTGATACAGGAATTGATATTCCAGAAGTATTAAACTTAGTATTCTTTAAGAAGATCCGTTCTAAGTCAAAGTTCTGGCAAATGATTGGACGTGGAACAAGATTATGTAAGGATTTATTTGGTGTAGGAATGGATAAGGAAGGTTTTTTAATCTTTGACTACTGTAATAACTTTGAATTCTTCCGTATGAATCCGAAAGGAATAGACTCTGCCATTGGTGAAAGCCTTACAGAAAAGATTTATAATACCAAATTAGAGATTGCTCGTGAGCTACAGGATATTAGATATCAAGAACAAGAATATATTGAGTACCGTAACAAAATGGTCTCTGATCTTCTTGAAGGGGTTAGGGCGTTAAATATGGAAAGCTTCCGAGTAAAACTTCATTTACGACAGGTTGAGGCCTATCGCGAAGAAGAAGTATGGCAGCAGTTAAATACGGCGAATGTTATGGAAGTAAAAGAGCATATTTCTCCAATTATTAATCCTATTCCGGGAGATGAGTTAGCTAAGCGTTTTGATTATTTAATATATACTGTAGATTTAGCATACCTACAAAGTAAGAATGCAAGTAAGCCAATTCAGAACATTGTATCAACAGCAGAGCAACTTTCTAAGTTAGGAACAATTCCACAGGTATTAGAACAGAAAGCAGTAATCGAACGAGTACAAACTTCAGAGTTCTGGGATAATGCAGATGTGTTTGAATTAGAAAAGGTGCGTGTTGCGTTGCGTGACTTGCTTAAATTCATTGAACGTGGAAAGCAAGTAATTTACTATACAGACTTTAAAGATGAAGTGTTAGAAGTAAATGAAAATGAAGCAATGTACAATACAAATGATCTAAAGAATTATCAGAAGAAAGTTGAGTTCTATCTTAAGGAACATTCGGATATGCTTGCAGTCTACAAGCTACGAAATAACAAGAAGCTTAACCAAGATGAACTTAAGCAATTAGAGCATATCTTATGGGAAGAGCTTGGAAGTAAAGCTGATTACGAGAAAGAGTATGGAGATACGCCAGTAAGCATTCTTGTTCGTAAAATGGTAGGTTTAGATCGAGCAGCAGCAAATGAAGCATTTAGTGAATTCCTTAGTGAAGAAAAGCTGAATGTAAATCAAATACGATTTGTAAAGTTAATCATTGATTATGTTGTTGCAAATGGAATGATTGAAGATAACAGAGTATTGACGGAAGAACCATTTAGAACGCTTGGAAGTATATCTGTATTGTTTAAAGACAATATGACTGCTGCCAAGGGGATAATGGGAGTTATCAGAGAGATTAAGAAGAATAGCGAGAGTATCGCATAATACAAGTATGAATAGTCTGGTATAGAAAGAAGATAGTAATTTTTATACCAGATTAGTTAGATGGAGAGGAATAGAGCGTGAACAGATGGAAGAAATAAGATCACATATAGATCAAGCTAAACAAGTAAGCGATTATTATGAGAAAAATATAAAGGATTACCTTGAGAAGATAGATTTAGTAATATTGGATAAAATCAAAACAGCTTTAGATGGTAATGCGAAAAAGTATGATCTAGTATTAGAAAATTCTGTATATGAAAACATATATTTGTATGAATTTTCTAGCAGAGTAAAAAAGCCTGAAAGCCTAAAGGAAAAATTAATTAGAAAGGAAGAAATTTTCCAATATAAAACATTGCTTGAAGGAACGAATGTATATGAGGAAATACCAAAGGAACTTGAAGAGCATGCAGTATTAGAACAATTCAAAAAGAACAACTTATGCAATAAGATTTGCGGAGTGGATGATTTAATAGGAATAAAGATTCTTACTAGTTTAAAAGTTGATTGTAAGAAAGTATTTACCCTATTAAAAGAAAAACTAAATAATTCTGATATAGTATCTTTAGAGTTTGATGATAATCCAACAATAATGAAAAATGGTCGAGAAATATATAAGTTAAAAGGAGTTTATAAAGACTACATAAAATTTGAATTACAAATTAAAAGTAAAATAGATTCAGCTTGGGGTGAATTGGAGCATAACCTATTTTATAAGGATTATGATTATGATTTTGTTAAGGATACAAATAAATCAATTATGAACAATATAGGTGAAGTATTAGATAAAATTGAAGATACTTTACTTACCATTAGGAACAATAAAAAAGAGTTTAATGAAAATTATCAAAAAGCTAGTTTTATGAATAGCATAGATAAGTTGTACCGAGAAAAGATAATAGATATATTTTCGTCTAATTATCTATTAGAGGATAATTTAGATTTACTTTATTATATATACAGTAAAACAGCAGGCTTAGATGCTAGTCTTAAGTTAGTTTCAGAGAATGGGATAAAGGCTGTAGAGGAAATTACAGCGTTTATACCGAATACGGATTTGATTAAAAACTATCTACAATTAAAGGAGAATAATTTTAGATTAAGACTTATAGAATTAATATATTTTAATTGGATGAATACATTAGAGAGTCAGTTATCAGTAGAAGATATGGTTAAAGAGTTGATTGAAAATATTATTTATTATAAACTGGATAAATACTCTCAAATATGTAATAAGGTTATACTTGCTAATGATGTAGTCACTTATATAATTAACTTATTGAAGAGTAAAAGCTTATCACTTCAAGATAATAATTTTCTTATTAATAGTGAACTTTTGTATTGCTATATAGAGGCAGAAAGAGCGCATAATGAACAACTTGGTAGCATTATGGATGGAAATGTTGAAAATTATACAGAAATAAATGAAGAATCGATAGAAGAAATAGGAAATAGATTAAAAGAATGTTTATTTAGATTAGTTGTTTGTGATGAGATAATAGAGATTGAAATTGATCCAGATGATATAAAAGTCTATATATCAAATATGAAAGAAACATTAAAAACTTATAATCATCCAAATAATAAGTCACAGTATAATGATATTCTTAGGATAGTGGAATCGAGATTAGGGAAATGGAGTGAGAAAATAAATGAATAGTTATAGATGCTTAGAATACAAACAAATGGAACAGGAATGTTATATTCTTGTACTACCATTTAGTGTTATTAATAGAGTTTCAGAAATATTAATATACGGAGAAAGTAAATATGGATACCAAAGAGCGTTAAATACAAAGCATTTTAAGAAAATTGCGAACAGTATTAAAAAAAAGGAGCTTATTTCTCCAGCAACAATTATTTTGGGAGCAAATAAATCGACATTAGATAAGATAATAGAGAAAGAAGATGAAGAGAACTATACTATTAACTTTGAATCACTCAGCACAGATGAAAAATTAAGGGTAATAGATGGACAGCATAGATTAGCAGGGGTTAGAGAAATATATTCAAAAGATCCTACATTTGAATATAATTTTAGCGTAGCAATTTTAGCAATAGAAGATGATAAAAGAAGTGTTGAAGTTGAAATTTTTAGAGATATAAATTCAAAAGCTAAACCAATTAAGTCTGATTTACCGATTTTAGCACTTTATAATTATGAATTAATTGAAAAAAATGTTACAGATATACGTAAGCATGTTTGTATTAATGCAGCATACAAGTTAAATAATGATGAAAATAGTGTTTGGATGAATGCAATAAAGTTAGATATTAACTCTGCTGATAGTGTTGGAATAGTAGGGTTTAAAACTTTTTATGAATCTATAACTAAAATATGTGATGTTTTAGTTATAGATGAAACTATTAAAAATGAAAGTTTTGAACAAGCAAGTGAATATATTGAAAAATATGCAGATAAGTTGGCAAATGAGATATTAAAGCCATGTTGGGAAACTGTAAAGAAAAAGTGGAGCGACTGCTTTAGCAAAAACAGTGCGTATTATAACTATGAAGAAGTTATTACGGAATACGATAAGAAATATTATATTCAAAAGACTATGGGGTGTAAGTCAATAAATGGCTTATTATCAGATGAAATAGCAAAAAATCCTGACATGATTGAGAAAGGAATGGATAGCTTCGAGAATATAATTAACGAGAGTAAGTTGACTTGTAGCGACTGGGAATCTGGAGGAAAATTTGCAGGATTAAGTTCCGAAGCAGGATTTAAACAAATCAGAAATTTAATTAAAAACGATGAAAAATAATTTATTTATAGGTAGTTATTTAGAATAAATTATATTTACATTCGTTGTTGATCTATGTTAAAATACACTTCAGTGATGGAATATGTCACACCAGTGATGAATACGTAAAGATTTTAAGTAAATTAAAACTGAGTTTTAAACAGCACCAGAACTGCTGCAAATCCCTCAAACTTGGGCTGAATTAACAGACGAAAAAGACATCAAATTCTTCAACAAGACTTTAGATCTTTTAAACGAAGATGACGATGTGCAAGCAGTTTACCACAACTGGGATGAGCCAGATGAGGATGATGAATAAATTCTAGCCATATAGTAAATCAATAACACATATGTCTGACAGTAATTAATTTTACAAGATAGACATATGTGTTTTTCTATGGAGAAAGAAGCAAATGTTAGGGGATGAGTAAATGATTACATATAATGAGATTGATCACACTTAATTTAGCAGTATGATAGTATTTCGATGAATGTAAATGTTGAAAAGATATATGAAGTAGAAAAATTAATAATGGCTTGGGAGGTTTCCTACTGCAAGAAAAAGAAGTATGCTATTTGAACTGTTGTCCAGTTTTAAAAGTGAGAATAATAAGATAACAAATTTTCACGATAAGGAGGGGTGATGATGATTCTAAGCGTGAGTAGAAGGACAGACGTACCAAATTATTATTCCGATTGGTTTTATAATAGACTTAGAGATGGTTATTTCTTTGTAAGAAATCCTTTTAATACGCATCAGATAAGTAAAGTGGCTATTACTAAGGAACTTGTTGATTGTATCGTTTTCTGGACAAAAAATCCTCGTAATATGATGAAACGGCTAAATGAATTGGATGGGTACAATTATTATTTCCAATTTACTTTAACAGGATATGGACGAGATATCGAACCTAATTTACCTGATAAAAGACATGTAATGATACCGACTTTCCAGGAACTCTCAAGTATGATCGGAAAGAATAGAGTTATCTGGCGGTATGATCCGATATTAATTAACTCAAGATATACAGTAGAATATCATATAAAATCATTTAAAGAAATAGCGGAGAGCTTAAAATGGTATACAGAAAAAGTGGTAATTAGCTATGTTGATTTGTATGCAAAGACGAAAAAGAATATGAGTAATTTAGAAGTTAATGAATTACAGGAGTCTGAAATGAGGAGCTTAGCCAATGAGTTTGCACGTATTGCAAGCGAAAATAGTATTGAGATTGAATCATGTGCAGAAAAAATTAATTTAGATGATATTGGTATAAAACATGGTAGTTGTATCGATCAGAAGTTAATTGAGGAGATTATCGGCTGTAAATTATCGAGCCATAAAGATAGTAATCAACGATTGGAATGTGGCTGTATTGAAAGTATAGAAATGGGAACATATAATACATGTCTTAACGGCTGTAGATATTGTTATGCAAATTATGATGAAGAAAGAGTTAAAAGTACAGTTAAGTTTTATGATGTTCATTCACCGCTATTATGCGGTGAGATTGGTGCAGGTGATATGATAAAAGAGAGAAAAGTATTGTCTAATATTGAACATCAAATGAGCTTTTTTGATTAAAAAGTTTGTAAAAATATGAGAGATGTATTAGAATGGTTATATTTAAAATGATTGAAGCTTATGGAGGAACAATATGGATCAGATAATAAAAGTTGGAATCGGAGTTATGCTCATCGACGATAATAAGATTCTTTTGGGGCATCGTACGGTAAATGGAAAAGATACCGGCGGGATTTATGAACCAGATCATTGGTGTTTGCCAGGAGGAAAACAAGAATATGAGGAGACAGTATTCGAAGGCGCAATGCGTGAAGTGAAGGAAGAAACGAACTTAGCAATCAGTGATCTTGCGATTTTTAACGTGGCTGATGATATTCAACCGAATAAACATTTTGTAACCATACAAATTGTTGCGAAGAAATTTGAAGGGAATTTAACTGTAATGGAACCAGACAAACAAGATGAATGGAGATGGTTCCCTCTTAATGAATTACCTCAAAAGATATATTCCCCATCAAAAAAGTTCATTGATTTATATAGAGAGAAAATGAATATACCATGTTGACTTGCTAAACATGAATAAACATAGGGGGAAGCAAGTGCTCTTGTTTCTATAGCAATAGAGAAGCTTAAGGGCTTAGACAGTAAAATAGCGATAAAACAATCAAACAATCTATAAGGGGAGATACACAGGATGAATTTTAAAGAATTAGAAACAGAAAGACTTAACTTAAAAAATATATCAACTGAGGATTCTGCATTTATACTGAGTGAATTTTCAGATGATGACATCAATGAATATTTATTTGATGAAGAACCAATGACGGATTTGCAAGAAGCAATGGGATTAATTGAGTTTTATACCGTGCCTGAACCGAGAGAACAACATCGATGGATTTTAGTTCGTAAAAGCGATGGACAGAAGATCGGAACATGTGGATTCCACTGTTGGAATAGGGACAAACATGTGATTGAAATGGGATATGATATGAAGAAGGCTTACTGGGGGAATGGATATATGCAGGAAGCAATAAAGGCTATACTAGCATTAGCCAAAGACGAGTTAGAAGTACACGAAGTTATATTACATATCTACCCAGAGAATAAGAAGTCAGTTGCATTAGCAACGAAGTTCGGTTTCGTTAAAAGTGATGAAACGATTGATTATGATTTCAGAGGAAAGACATATGTACATTCGATTTATACAAGGATTCTTTAGCATGATGTAAGAATGAATAGCAGAAACTGTAATTAACAAAAATTATATAGGATGATTGTAAGGGTGAAGAGTCATTCTATCTGTATATCGATTTATTAGGAGACACGAATTCTACTATAAGCCAAGTTGGCTATAAGAGAATTCGTGTCTTTTTTATAAAATAGGAAAGTACTTCGACTTTCCTATTACTGTAATATGGTATATTATGTCGAACGAAACTTTATATACACCTAGTAAAAATATGGTAATACTAGATGGATATTGAGCATTAAGAACTGATTTAAGGAGTATTCGATATGAATGAGATAATAACCTGTAATGGTTTATCAAAAAGATTTGAAAATCGTAGATTGATTACGAATGCGGTGAAACATGTTAAATAAAAACAATGTGGTAAAATATTACAAAAAACAACGAAAGAATAAAAGAAAAATTAGTAGTTTCGTTTTGAACTACGAAAAGTGAATGAAAATAAAACAAAAAACGGAAAAATAATATGAAATTTTACAGTGGAAAAGCATGCAGACAAATGGTAATATATGGGTGCTACTAAAATAACAAGCAAGAAAGGGAGGCATTAATTATGTCAAATGTAAAACGTATGAAACGAGTTATTTCTTTACCCAAAATTCTTTGTATGCTACTCTTTATTTTCTGTGTTGGAGTTGGAGTACAAAGTGCATCAGCAGCTACAAATGAAGTCAGTTTTATAAAAGGGGATACCATCGTATGGAGTTATGCTGGTGGCAGAACCATTTATGGTGCTACAATCGATGTTAAAGTGAAGAACATTGCCTATGACAAGAAAGTAACAATTCATGGTAAGAATGTTCTAACTGGAGAATGGTTTGATGTACAAGCCCAATATATATCCACCCTTGATGATGGATATGAATTATGGCGAGCATATCCAGTAAGTTATTCAAAAGATTTTGAATTCGCAATTAAGTACGAAGTGAATGGGAATACATATTGGGATAATAATAATGGTAATAATTATATTGTTACTAGTCGGACATATTAAGTAGTGATTCAGTTTATATAGCAAAGTAAAAACGCACGGATTTCTAAGCGTCATATAACGACGAATGGAAATCCGTGCGTTTTTTATGAATATAATTAATTCGCTCTATTGTAGGAAGTTCGCTTACTATCTGGATATGTACTCCAAAAAACAGCCAAAAAACAACAAAAAATGAAATTGATTTGACAAGGGAAATAAACTGCGAGATAATCAAAGAAAAAAGAAAATAATAGATAAAATAGTAAAAATAAGACAATTGAAATACTATTAAACTTTAACATAAAACTACTTGAAGAAAATCATACCAATAAACTTTACTGATAATATAGTAGAAAAGTGTAACTAATGGCTTATGGATACAATATATCTATAGAAATACATTTATGGTATTGTATCTATAATTGTTAAAGCATAAGTTTATAGATTACAAATGAATATACATTGTTATTACTAATGCTAGTTCATGATACATACTATATTCTATAAACTTAAACAGGAGGCTAATATGAAATTAAAAAAAGCAATAGTTACTTCATTAGTGTTTTCTTTTTTGATATCAACACAGGTATTTGCGGCAGGACAAACTTCAAGCCAAACATTATGGTTACCTGAGAATACATGGGTTGGAATTTATGCTCAGAAAACTACAACAGCTCAAAAAGCATATTCACGTTGCACAGCAGTATATCCATCAAGTGGAGATGACAATTACACAAGAGTTAAATCTAGATGTAGTGATGCAACAGGATATACTTGTATATCTGCAAAAGATGAGTATGTTCTTTATGAAACAGCAACGGGTTATACGACAATGACTTTTGCGAATTATGTATCGAAGGGAACATATTTTATTATTGACTATAAGGGGAATAATCCCGAGTTGGCAGCATATGCAGATGTTGAATGCGATTTTAACTAATAATTAATTATTAAAGTTTGATAGTATTTTTTCAATGAGTTCCCAGATTTGTTTATACGAATGGGGACTCATTTGTAAGAGAAATTTAATGAAGTAGACTTGGTAATAGTTTGATTATAATTAATCTATATATTAGAAAGGAGTTCATATACTCTATGCTATTAAAGTCAACAAAGATGCAGTTATCGGTACTGTTTCATAAAAAGGGTTTTCAAGTGTCATTTATGGCAGTTCTAGCCTATGTACTTTTAACATATTTGTTTTATGTATTCAAATTATGGGGATACGATGTTTCAGACATGTATCATCCAGCTGTGCTAAGTGCATTGAATTCAGATGCCGAGTTCTCTTGGTTCTTTATGATGTACTATCCATTTATCGTCGTATTACCAGCTGGATTTCTGTATATGGCTGATCGTGATACGAGTATGTACATAATCATTCAAGCGCAGCAAAGTAAACGGGATTATTATATAGCAAAGTATGTAGCAGCTTTTAGTGGAGGCTTTATGACCTTTACTGTTCCATTTTTTATTGGATTACTTTTGAACGTCTTAACATTTCCGTTAGAAGCGACAGGGACATTAACAAATTTTGAGATTTATTCACGTACATACTATATGTACGCAGACAGCTATTTGTTTTCCGATTTATATCTGTCCAATATCTATCTGTATTGTATTGTAACAATCCTTATATTTGGTGTTTTTTCTGGTGTTATTTCGGTATTTTTAGTTGCGGTATCAACCTTCCGAATCAAGTATCGTATTTTTATGTTTTTACCATTTTATTTGATTATTTATTGTATTAGGCAAATGGGAGATTGGTTTCATGAACAAGCAATCGAATATAATTATGAATGGTATCTATTAGCTTATGATGCGGTACCGAATAAGAAGTTCATTTTTCTTCTTGGTATGATGGGATTTATGATGATCTGTACAATCGGAATACTCATAAAGAATATAAAACGTGATCAACTGTTATCATAACAAGTTTGCGTTGTGATAGGATACAAACATTTAGTAGACTTGGAGAGTTCGTATGGGAAAAAATAAGAAGTATTTATTCATTGGTATGGTCTGGTCAATAATACGATCGATTGAGTTTGTGAGGCTTTCGGATAAGCAAGAAGGAATCGCTGCCATATTGATACAGTTTGGATTTGATAAGCCACATTTTACAACAGGTTATTTAACGCTAATCCTGTATAATCTGTTTCCAATCCTGATGTTTCAGATGATATTTGGTATCCGTATATATAAGCATTTTGTTGTAGCAAATGCGTATTATTTTAGTAGGGTACATAATAAAGATAATTGGTATCGGAAGGAAGTGGCAACATTATTAATAGAATCGCTTGTGTACAATATTTTCTATTATGGTACAGCAACTATACTGTTGTACGTAGCAAACAAAGGCAGTTTGGATGGAAACGTATTCTATGTTTTGTTGTATAGCATTCTATATAGTTGGTTGTATACATTTACGACCACATTGCTTATAAATCTATTAGCAATCCGATTAGGAAGTCATAATAGTTTTATCCTTGTATATTCTATTCAACTAATCAGTATTGCATCGTTGTTAGTGTATGATGAACGGTTCCCACTACATGGTTTTTTGAAAATGCTTTTTCAGTTGAATCCAATTTCAAATCTGATTCTTTCTTGGCATAGTACAGGGGATGCAGCGGTGAATTCTATGATTCATATTCATAATATTGATTTCCCGTTATTGCAATCAATATTATATTTTATAGTGATTGGTGCAATGATCACAGCATTTGGTATCGTTCTGATTAAAAAAGTGGATATTGCATTAGACCAGAAGGAGGTGCAGGGATAATGGTTGAACTGGTTGCAGATAATATTACGAAGGTTATAAAATCAAAAAAGGTACTTGATCAAATCAATCTTAAGCTTGAAGGTGGTAATGTATATGGTTTTGTGGGAAGAAATGGTTCGGGAAAAACCATGTTGATTCGTATGCTTGCAGGATTGATTCATCCAAGTGAAGGTAAGGTTCTATATAATGGGAAACAAGTACATAAAGAGATTGCTTATGTTCCCAACTTAGGTGTTGTGATTGAAAATATTGGTTTATATCCAGAATTTACAGGATATCAAAATCTTATGTTCCTAGCAAAGATTAATAATCAAATTGGGAAGAAAGAAATAGAAGAAGCGATTACCCGTGTTGGATTAGATCCGTTTGATAAACGTAATTTCGGGAAATATTCATTAGGTATGAAGCAACGAATTGTATTGGCACAAGCATTTATGGAAAAACCAGATATTATTCTTCTTGACGAGCCTACGAATGCATTAGATGAAAGTGGTGTAGACTTAATTCGATCCATTATATTGGAAGAGAAAAAAAGAGGAGCACTCGTTGTTGTTGCCAGTCATAATAAGCAAGATATCGATCTACTTTGCGACTCTGTATATTATCTACGTGATGGAAAACTGGTAGACCAAGTGGGGGTGACAGAATGAAGAGATGGGTTACCTGCATGATCGTGGTTTGTATGCTCTCCCTTGGAATCGGACTATACAGTAAAACTTCACATTCTAATATAACTATCTTAGCTGGACAACAAGCGTTAGATGATTACATGGTTACATATGTATTAACGAAAGACATTATTGATCCCGTTAATGAGGAAACTGCCTCTGAGACGGAAGAAACTGCAAAAAAAGGTACGAAGGAAGAAGATAACCATATTATTGTAAATGCGGATAATACCAAAGAAATAGATGAGAAAACGTATCTAGAAGAACTGCAAAGTACCTTAGATGATGCAGAGTATGTAATTGTAGCCCAGTCTACAGGATATAACAAAAATCTATTTGGTACAACTATGCAAGAAGTGAAGGTTCTACAAGTATATAAAGGCAGTACAAACATGGTAGGAGAAACCATAAATCTGGTTAATCCAGGGTCGTACTTTGAAGATTTGAAGAAGTATTTCATCGGAACTTTTGTTAATGTAATGCAGGAAGATAATCAATACCTTGTATTTATGAATGAAATTCAGGAAGAACAGGATAAGGGAAAAAAATTATATGTATTAGCGAATGATTTGAACATTGCTTACTTTAATTTGGAGGATAAAAGAAATTGGATTCCAACACGTTTGGAGGAAGGAATCAGTTATCAAAATGTAAAGGACAATGAATTCTTTGTCGGAGATGAATATGCACTTGAAGCGATAACGAATTTTAAGAAGGAACTATTCAAGCGATATAATTTATGTAAATAGGAAAATACCAATGCACGGTTTCTTTTGTGTCTTTTTTGACAGATGAGAGTCGTGCATTTTCTTTTATTTATGCAAGAGTATACTCGGAATGATTATCGAAATGGATCACTACTAATTTCAATAAATACCCTGAATAAAAGTATCAATTAACAGAATATTTTTGAATTGTATGGAAATTTTCCAGCAATAGTGAAGTTTTGTACTCGAAAGATGCAATATTCTGTGGAATTCATAGATGGCTTATGGTAGAATAAGAGTGATTTGTTTCAGCGTAGATATTATTCAGCTGAAGATGAAAGGAAACAATTAGGAGGAAGGCCAATGGTTGTATATTGTGGTGCGATAATTACTTGCGATGAGAACTATACGGTTGCGAAATACTTAGTAGAAGAAAAAGGAAAGATTCTATATGTTGGAAATACCTTACCGAAAGAATATGAACAAGCAAAACAAGTACAATTAGGGAAAAGAGCATTAATTCCTTCTTTTGCAGATACCCATATTCATTTTGCCAGTTTTTCAACGTTTCATGCTGGGTTAAATGTAATGGAAGCAAAATCAAATGTTGAGATTGCCTCCATGTTGTCTGAATTTGTGAAGAAGACGAAAGATCGTTTGCTGATCGTATTCGGTGCGTCTCCTTATTCGGTGGAAGAAAAACAATTGATCAGTAGAGCAGAATTAGATGCGGTGTGTTCGGATCGTCCCATTATGGTGGTGAAGTATGATGGACATGCTTGTATCATTAACTCTGCGTTACTTCAATGTGTGAAAGATAAGATTCAGAATCTAAGAGGATATCATGAAGAGACCGGTGAGATGCAGCAGGAAGCATTTTTTGAGGTATCCAATTATGTGACCAATTCCATATCGATTCTGAAATTGCTAGGGAATATGGAGCAGGCGGTAAATTATATGGCGTCCAAAGGAATTGGTATGATACATACGGTTAGTGGAGTAGGGTTTGCAAAAGATTTAGATGTAGATATGGAAAAATGGTTTGGTCGTGGATTATCAAATGGTATGCAGCTTCGTGTATTCTTCCAAACGATGAAAGTTGAAGCAGCGTTAAAGAAAAAGTTGCCACGAATCGGAGGGTGTTTTGCAACTGCATTAGACGGGTGTTATGGTTCAATGGATGCAGCGATGTTACAGCCTTATGAAGGAACACAGAATACAGGTGTACTATATTACACAGATGAAGAAGTGATTGAATTTTGTAAGAAAGCCAATCGTGCTAATTTGCAGATTGAGATGCATGCGATAGGGGATGCTGCCTTTGATCAGGCTACACGTGCATTGAAAGCGGCACTGGATGATATGCCGAGAGAAGATCATCGTCATGGAATTATTCATGCTTGCTTACCAACCAAAGAAGGCCTTGCCATTTGTGAGGAATATGGCATCCAGATCCCTTTGCAGACATCATTTATCAATTGGCCACAAGAACCAGAATCCTATCTAAACGAGATTCTAGGGGAACGGAATGGGCAATTGAATCCATTGGCTACATTTTTATCAAAGAATATTGCATGTAGTGCGGGCTCAGATGCTCCATGTACGGATCCAGACCCGATTCTATGGATTCACAATGCATGTAATCATAGTATCAAAGAGCAGTCTATCTCAGTACAAGAAGCATTGCGGATGTGTACATATTATGGCTATGCAGCTAGTTTTGATGAGCAAGAAAGAGGAAGCTTGGAAGTTGGAAAGATTGCTGATATGGTAATTCTTTCGGATAATCCATATGACATTGAGAAAGAGAAACTCAAAGACATAAAAGTAGAACAATTATATCTACAGGGAAAACCATATAAACAAGTACGTACCAATCCAATTTTATTAGTGTTAAAGGGAATGTGCTCTAGAAAGAAGATTTAGGAGGATAAGCAAACATGGAAGTGCAATCAACGAAGAAAAGAAGTGCCATTGAAGAACAACAACATCGTATTACACGCTTTATGACAATTGTATTCGTTGTCTTAAGTCTCTATATAATGGGGACGATATGTAATACGGCTTTATTTCAATCTGAAAACATAGTAGAAGCAGTCATAGCAATTGTTGTTTTTATATTGGGAGCAATACTGAATGTATTCTTATATAAAAAAACAGATGGAAGATTGATTCCGTATACAGGAATGGGATTGTATCTTGTGCTAGTTTGTTATCTCTTGTTTTGGGGATTGAATATCAGTACGTATATCTATCTGTTCCCAGCATTATTCCTTTCTATCATGTATTTTGATAGCAGATATTCCATTCTTGTGGCTGTTCTTGTATCGGTGATCAATGGAATTGATGTAGTATTGTTGTTACAAGCGGATACAACAACCAAATTTGATCTGAATACGCCATATGCAGTACAGATTTTTGGAATTGTATTATGTAGTATTCTTACTTGTAGTATTACCAATATCTCAAAGAAGAATAATAGTAATGTAATTAATGAAGTGATTGAAGAAAAACAGAAACAGGAAGAAACCGCAAAACAGATTCTTGCCATTGCAGAAGAAGTGAAGGAAAAGATTGAGACCAGTGATACAATCATTATGGAAATCAACAACTCCAATGATGTGGTAAACCGTGCGGTTAAAGAAATCTCGCAAAGTACGAAGAGCAATGCAGATAGTATAATGCAACAGACGCAAATGACACAGAATATACAGGTTGTTATTGATAATACCAATGAAACAGCAGGATCTATGTCGAAATTAGCAGAAGAGTCCATGGTTGCAATCCATGAGGGATTGGAAGTAATTGAAAGGATTAAAGATAAATCAGATAACCTGGTACAGGCAAATCAGAAGGTTTCTGCTGTTATGGAGAATCTAGAAGC
Source organism: Anaerosporobacter faecicola (assembly GCF_012070565.1). GTDB lineage: Bacteria > Bacillota > Clostridia > Lachnospirales > Lachnospiraceae > Anaerosporobacter > Anaerosporobacter faecicola. Next base: position 5,372 of record NZ_JAAQRO010000044.1, on the reverse strand, counting down.
TAAGATGCAGGAAGTACAGCAAATTACAGGAATGATCTATGGAATATCCTCCCAGACGAACCTATTGGCATTGAATGCCTCCATCGAAGCAGCAAGAGCAGGAGAACATGGAAGAAGTTTTTCAGTTGTTGCAGAACAGATTCGACAGTTAGCGGATGAGACAAGACGCTCAACCGAATCAATCAATCTTTTATTAGAAGAACTGACAGTCAATACCGTTGGTGCAAAGGAAGCATCAGGACATGTACAGGGAATTACAACAGAAGAAACAGAACTGATTGCTCATGCAGAAACGAAATTTACGAATATTAATCAGGTTAATAATCAGTTAACCAAACTGATTGAAGCGACTTCACAAAAGATAGCGGAGATAACAGAAGCGAACAACAATATTGTAGATAGTGTAACTCAATTATCTGCAACAAGCCAACAGGTAACGGCTAGCTCTGATGAAGCTTATGATTTATGCTGTCATAATTCAGAATGTGTGGAGAAAGAGACGAATCTATTGCATGAGATTGATATATTGGTACAGAAATTCAAATTGTAAGATTTTTATAAAAGAAGTATGAACTGAAACGAATTTAGAAAATTAAAGAAATATTAAGAAATTATAAAGTGACTTTCAACAAAATGCGTGTATACTATTTTGTTGAAGGTCATTTTTATTACAGGGAGAATTCCTCTGAATATCGAATAGATTTGACCAATTTGATCATTAGGTTTGAGAGTGAAGGAATACATAAGAAAGGAACGATTTATGTTTCGGAGAAGTTTATGCTTGTTCAGCCTTGTCTTCTTAAGTACACTTACAGCGTGTAGCCAAGACCACAAGGATAAGAAAGCAAATCATACGCCACAAACAGAGGAAGAAGAATTCGTGTCCGTATATGAGCAGGAGAATTATGAAAGCTCTAAGGATATCGAAGGTCAAGATACACAGGAGAAAGAATATAATTTACCAATAAGTGACGAAGAATCAAAGCAGATTGAGGAAGAATGTCTGACATATCTAGCCGATTATGAGGAATTATTTCAAGTCTGTGAAGAGAAGAATCCAGAGGATGTGGTTGTAGACGAACAAACGCAGATTGCCATTATGGATCGGTTAGCAGCACATGGGAATCCAGTTGTAGCAACGTATCTACAGGTGAATATGCGCAATGATGCAGTGATGGAAGAATTCATTCAGACGGTGGAGGCAGGAAAAGAAAGTAAAGTTACTGTTTATGAGGTTAATATGGACGGAAGCATTGGACGATTGGAATTTTGCTATACCGGGGAGAAGATGATTTTCACGTATGCCCATGGATTGTGGGAAGATGGACAATCCCATGTGTCAACCATGAGCCGCGCAAGAGTACTATCCTGGGACTATACGAAAAAGGGCTGGTTTTTCTATGAATTGTGTGTACCAGAACCACCTGTTGTAGCAGAAGAAGTGGGTGGAACGGCTGTGTTGCGAGTAAAACCAATGAACTCGGAATATCAAAAAATCTGTGATGCATATATTGCACCAATTGGGTACCAAGGAACGAACCTGTTTTTGACCGATTGGTCGGAAGGTCATTATGGAGAGATGGATTTCAATGATGCCTTTGAGTATTTATATAAAATGCAATATCAAAAAGCAGTTGTTCCTGAGGATTTTGATGAAGGAGTACCAGAGGAACTTTTTGAAGAAGTATTGACGAATTATCTACCAATAACCAAAAAGGAATGTAAGAAGTTAGCAGTCTACGATAAACAACAGAAGATCTATCCTTGGTGGCCACTTGGCTGCGGTAATTATGCACCTGATATGTATGGAACGCCCATTCCAGAAGTTGTTAGCATTGAGAATAAGGACAATGGAATTCTGATTGTTACGGTGGAAGCAGTATGGGAAGAGTATGCTACAGACTGTGCCTTTCGCCATGAAGTGACACTGCGGGAAGAGGAAGATGGAACGGTAACATTTCTAGGGAATACGATAACGGATATTAGTGAGACCAGTTTACCGCAATATACACATCGTTTGGAATAGGAAAGAAGGAAAGAAGTATGACAGGAGTTAAGAAAAGTAAGAAAATAGTTCTATGGTTATTAAGCCTTGTAATGCTTGTTGGCATGTGCAATATACAGCCGATGACAACAAGAGTAGAGGCAAGCAGTGCAAGCAAATATGGTATATTAATTGCAGATGCAAGTGGAAACTATACGTTTTATGATTGGAATACAGAGAAGGGGACACAAAGGATCATTAAGAAATCTTCCTATGTTATGGTCCCATTACGAAAAATATGTGATAAATTACCGAATATCAGTTATTCGTACAATTTTTCTACGAATAAAGCAACGGTAAAGAATACAAAGAATGGAAAGAAGATCGTATTTACCAAAGGAAGTAAAGTTGCATATACCTATGCAAGTAGTAAAGCAAAGGCAAAAAAGGTAACGTTAAAGTATAAGATGTACTTGGATAAAGACAGCAATGCAGCAATGGTAGAGTCCAGTGCACTATCCTATGTTCTAGCCGTGAAGACAGGGTATAAAGCATACACGAAACAAGCCATTATTGAAGATAAGGGATATGCCTCCTCACAATATGCTGGTATATTGGTTTACAATACAACGAAAAAAGTAAGCAGCCTGACGAAGTCTACAAAAGTGAGTTATGTGAGTGAAAAAATCCCAAGCAATGTGAAGAAAGTGACTATACCAGAAGGGTATGCTCTTTCTCAGGTATTTGAACTGCTGGTGAACAAAGGGGTATGTGCTTCGGTAGACGCATTATTTTCTGTAGCACAGAATACAGATTTTAGTGCATATACGTGCATCGCAAACCAGCCAAAACATGCAAATCGATGCTTTACCTTAGAAGGATATCTCTATCCAGATACATATGAATTCTATGGAAACAGTAGTCCCTTAACAGTTATTAAAGCAATTCTAGCAAATACAGATAAAAAATTAACAACGACGTACTATACACGAGCAAAAGAACTAGGTTACAGTATGGATGAGATTCTTACCATTGCTTCTTTTGTAGAAAAAGAAACAGGGAAAGATACCGAAAGAGCCAAGATTGCTTCCATATTATATAATCGATTGAAATCTGCAACCAAGTTGCAATGTGATTGTTCTATTCATTATGTTGAACGGTATATTAAACCGTACATAACAGGAGATATTAATCGGTATAATTCATATTACAATACCTACAAATGTGCTGCATTACCAGAAGGACCAATTACCAACCCAGGTACTAAATCTATACAAGCAGCACTTTATCCTGCAGATACAGAGTATATGTTCTTCTGCTCAGATCAAGAAGGAGAATATCATTATTTTGTTACGTATGAAGAACAACAAGCTTTTCTTACAAGCCAGGGAAGTAATTAGGTAATAAGTACTATTCTTGCTCTATGTCAAAGAGTGATATGATATGACATATATGAGGAGGAATTGTATGTATTGCAGACATTGTGGAAAAGAATTAAAGGGAACACCAAACTATTGCAGATATTGTGGGTGGCAAGTTAAGTACTTGCGTACACAAGCAGCTCAGACATACATTTCTACACAAGAAAATTGGATTAATCAAAAAAATGAAAAGAGAAAATTACAAAGAGAAACTACGCTTTATACCGTATTTTCTGCTTTCGTAATTTTCTTTTTTGTGGTTAGTATTATAATTATTAAGAATAGTCCTGATTTTTCTGGGAATTCTCATGACGATCATTCCCAGAGTTCGTACAATAACTATTCGAATTATTTAACGGATGAGGAGATGCATGTAAGCAATGAGGAAGCATCTCAACAGGAACGAATCTTGGGAAGCGCAAAAGAGTTGCGAGGAAAAACAGTATTAGTTTGTTGTTTTGTACAAATTAATGATGATGCATGGACAGAAGAGGAAAAGCAATATAGCAGCGATTCCATGAAGGAAGCTGTTGCCTGGATTGAAGAGCAAGGTTTGGCTTATGGGCAAGAGGTTGATATCGTCTATGATCTGAAGGAAAATTCAGAATTATGCTATAATCAAACGATCGATTTTCGTGTTGAGAGTGATACAGAAGAAACCAATCAGTATAGTTATTATCTGTACAACAAATTCTGGATTCAAGAAAATCTTGATGTAGATCAGATCAAAGAGCGTTATCAAACAGATAATATTGGTTATCTTTTCTTTGTGAAAGATTCGGGTACCTCCTACACGTATTCTCACTATATAGAAGATAACAATGTGAATAAAGAAGAGATGTGTACCATTTATCTAAAAGATTCCAGCTGTCTAGGCTGTTATGAAACACCAGCAACTTATGCGCATGAGATATTGCATTTGTATGGTGCACTGGATTTGTATGAGGATGCTTGTCCGGAAGTCATTAATACCTACGTTGGCCTGGAATATCCTTATGAGATTATGTTAAGTACGTATCAAGAACCGCTTTTTGGAGATGGAGTAACAAAAATGGTTTCACCAATCACTGCATATATGTTGAACTGGACAGATTATATTGATGAACTATCAAAATTCCCTGAATTGGAACGTAAGGAGCCTGCTTGCTTTTCGGAGGAAGATTATGGTGGGTATTATTTTGAAGATGAAAAAGAAAACAAATAATGAGTTAATTAAATGATTGACAAATTATTGTTAAAAAATACAATAGCGTTTGTACTGGGTAAATACCTAAGTTGATATAAGAATATAACTTAGGTATTTACCCTTTTTTATGAATCCATGTTAATGAAGTAGACACGAAAAGTTTGCGAATATGGTAGTAGCTTTATTATTCATTCTCCATTTCTAATTAAGCCATATTCACTAACGAGCTTAGTTACTGGTGTAGCAGCATTATAGAAATCGACGATTTGTTGCTTAATAGGGTATCTCTTAGGATTTCTGTGGGCAATGCACCTCCTTTCAATATAGATTTTAATGTCTCACACATTTCAATATCACTAAATTATACTAACATCATTATTATAAATTTACTTAACGATGAAATGAAGAAAGCAAATTATTCGTTAATTGTAAAGTGAAAATCCATACTTATACGTAGATAAAGAACTGTTTGTAAAGGAAAGTCCCGTATGGATTTTTACGTACAAAACGGGAATTGTATTTACAAACAAGAAGAAATAGAGAGGAGCGGGAAATTTACGTACAAAATAGAATTTACAAATTACAAAGAAAATAGTTCGGATTAATATGAGATTCTTGCAATACAAATGGGACTTACGTTTTGCAATTCATCCCAGGTAAATTGTAAAATTAAACGCAACACATTTCATACCAACTAAGTAGAAATAAGTTAATATAAATTAGAATAAGATAAGTTGCATTTCGGTTTACAAAAGATTGGTATATATGCTATATACTGATC
>NZ_JAAQRO010000043.1 GCF_012070565.1 Anaerosporobacter faecicola | reverse complement strand
AGCAGTTCTTTTTCGTGCTGTCAAGGGTGGCGGCAAGCTACCACAACCTATAATATCTGCAATTTTCAAGGTTCATCTGAGCCTTTTTTCTTTGCTCATTTTTTTCATAAATCATTTGACACTATCTAAGTACATTAAATCTTTTTAATTGTATAAGTTGATACCAAAGCCAGTTAGCATTGTCTGATTTGGCCTTGTATCGTAAAAAATGAAAGGAAGATAGAATTAATTGATACAATCTATCCTCCCGACAACTAGTACATCTTAACAAAAAGACTTTTTTTAGTCAATACTTTATCATAATCAAATGGGTAATATAATATATTTACATATGTGGACGTGCAGTATAAAATAGAAACGAATGATTGACTGCATAAGGCGTCTAATCGTCGCATGCCGCAATAGTTAGAAAGGAAGCCGCAAGTTATTCATATGGGAATCGTGGCAAAAGGTATGATTCATGAAACGCAAAATCCTATTAATTATAGTATGTATTCTTATTATATGTGGTATCTTCTTGCGAAATGGTGGAAGCAAGCAACCAGATTCTGATTCTATCAGTCAGCAATTACAAAATCCATTAGAAGAAACCATTTCCCGCGCGCAAGTGGCAAAAATGATCAGTTTTGCTGCATATACGAAAGAAGAATGTGAGGAATTGGAGCGAACGGTTACATATAAAGATACGGATGAAAATCAATGGTATGATAAGTATATCAACGCAATGTATGTGCTAGAGCTAATGGTGGAGAAAGATAAATTTCGTCCAAGTGATTCACTAACATATGGAGAAGCAAAGGAAATCCTGGAAAAATTACAATTGACTGATTATAAACGTTTGAAATTCGATATAGCTGAGAAAGAGAAGGAACATGCAATCAGTTTCAGTAATTGGCTTTCTGTTTATGAATATATCTGTACAGAAATCTATAATTATGTTCCGGAGCAGCAGGACATCTTTGTTGTTATGGCTGGAGGGGATAACAAGGAAGATCAGTGGAAAGTAGTAGGAGAGACGGAAACCTATGGAAGTGAAGGTATCAAATTAACTTCCTGCCTGAACCAGACGATAACTGCCATTGTGAAAGATGGAGAAATCTTAGCAGTGAAGCAAGTTGCCGATACAACCATTTCCTTAAAGAATGTTTGGATTGTGGAGGGAAAGAAACAAGAGGTGTCTGTGTTCATCAATGGGGCCTTCCGAACCTTTCAAACGGAAAATGTATTAGCTGAAGAAATCTCTAATGTAGTGGGTGATCTGATCATTAGTAACAAGAAGATTACAAAAGTATCGGTAAAACCCAATAAGATTTCAGGAAAGGTATTAGCTGCAACAAAAGAGTATATTGAGATTGAAGACTATGGAAAAGTGTATCTTGAAGATGGATACCGAATCTATAAGATATATGGTGAAACAGAATCAAAGGTGAGTAATGCAGTCTTAGTTGGATACACCGTTACGGATTTTGTTATATCCAATGATAAGATTAGTGCAGCATTAATCAAAGAAAGTCCAAAAGCAGAAAATATTCGTGTGTTATTAAAGACTACAGGTTTTAAGGATCTATTCCATAGTAAGGTTATACTCACATCAGACAAAGCATTTACAATAACATATGGAAAGAAAGAGAAGAAGTACAAAGCGAATGAAAAGGTAACCATTAAACCATCCAGCAAGCTCTTAGCAGAGGGCAGACTTCGGGTGGAAACGAAAGAGCAAGGAAAGATTACGATTACCTCCATTGAGCGGGCATATGGTAATCCAAGTTACCGTGGATCCATTGAAATAGCAACGAACGAACAAGGCTTGACTATTGTTAATGAACTTCCGTTGGAAGAGTATCTCTATAGCGTAGTACCAAGTGAGATGCCAACATCTTATGGAAAAGAAGCGATGAAAGTGCAAGCAGTTTGTGCGAGAAGTTATGCATATAATCAACTACTAGGAAATCAATATAGCGAATATGGTGCTCATATTGATGACAGTACGTCCTTCCAGGTATACAATAATGTACAGGAGAATGAAACTTCCATTGAAGCCGTCAAAGATACCTATGGTATGGTATTGAATTATGATAATGAGGTGATTACCGCATATTATTTCTCAACTTCTTGTGGATATACGTCCAGTGCCAATGAAGTCTGGATGAATAACACACCAATTGAATACCTGTCAGGAAAACTTCAGGTTGATGATCAGAAGAAAAAAGAAATTGATCTGACGGACGAAGATACTTTCCGTGATTTTTTGATCAATGACGAATATGATACTTACGATAAAGAATTTGCCTGGTATCGTTGGCAGACAAAAGTATCCTTATCGAAGCTGAAGAAAACGATCGATGCAAATCTTCAAAAGCGTTACAATGCCAATAAGAAACTAATCCTCACTTTAGTCAATGGAAAATACATCAGTGCGCCAATTGATACCGTGGGAACCATTAAGAATATATCCATAACAAAACGTGCTACTGGTGGAGTTGCCACTGAAGTGATCATCAAAGGTTCCAAGAATACCGTTAAGGTAATTTCTGAATATAACATTCGAATCCTTCTTTCACCAAGTGGAAATGATGTTATACGCCAAGATGATAGCAAAGTATCCAATATGAGTTTGCTACCAAGTGCGTTCATCATACTGGATGAAATCAAGAAAGATGATCAATTAACCGGCTATAAGATCCGTGGTGGCGGATACGGTCATGGAGTTGGTATGAGCCAGAATGGCGTAAAAGCTATGGTAGAAGATGGCTTTGCTTATAAAGACATTCTAGAACATTATTATTCTGGTGTTACGATTTCTTCAATCTATTAGTAACGCTAACTTTACACGGTAGAAATTATGCCTAGCATAGATGCTTGCTTTATTTGTGAGGAAAGCTCTCAGAATGCTGTTGGAAAACTGGAGATACCTTTCGGAAACTATCCAAACACGTAGCAGCACTAAGATATCCCAATGAGAAATCTTAGTGCTGCTACGTGTGAAGTCAAGCGAGAGTTCAGTTTTCCTATAGACAAATCTGAAATGCGTATATTGTAGCAAAAAATTGAAAAAATTAAATTATTATATTGACAAATGCTTTTGCAAAGTATATACTAGATTCGTATTGATGAGCAGTTGTGGCGGAATTGGCAGACGCGCAAGACTAAGGATCTTGTGGCCACTGAGGCTGTACGGGTTCAAGTCCCGTCAACTGCATTACTAAGAATTAGGATCAAGTAGAGATACTTGGTCTTTTTTTACATGTATTGACTGGGGAGAAGGGGTGTGTTTAAGAAGTAATGCATTTTTGTGCAATGGTTGACAGGTTTATGCCCGTCAATATAGGGAAAGAGATATGTACAAGTAGGGATAAGTAAGTGTATGGCTGTGAAATTAGAGAAAGAGGATGGGCACCTTTAGGGCACTTTGGAGGAGAATGATTATAGTACTAGATTAACTATGGAGAGCCATATCATGCATTGAAAATGAGATAATTATTCTGCGTTATCTGCTTTCTTCGATGAGAAGTATAAACGTATATAACTGAAACCATGAGGATACTGTAATATAATTACATATGTCACTTGATTCACAATTACGATAAATGTAAAATGAACATACGTTAATTTAAAATTCAAGGAGGGTAAGATGAAATCAATTAGTAAGAAAACTGCTTTAGTTGCAGTAGCTGTTTTAGTTGTTTTGGTAGTAATTATATGTGTATGGTTGCAGTCACGTGGGGATGGAAAAACTGGAATAGAGAAGAATGAAGGATTATCATATTTTACGCAAGAGATTAATGATGGTAAGATAACGGAATTCAATGTGGATCTAATTGTACCAAGCAAAGAAACATTGGTTGATAGCCTGGAGAAGAAAGATTTTACAGTAGAGGCGACTGATAGAGTTTTCGATACAGATATCGTTGGAGAACAGGTATATGCAACAAAAGGCAAAGAATTCTGTGCTATTACATATGCATTATCAGAAAGTGAAGCGAGAGAAGTGTTCAATATATATGAGAGTAAGTATAAGGAGAATGAATACTATATTCTTGCAATGAATGGTAACTATGTCTATTGTTTTAGTAATCACAAAGTATTTAAAGATGCGGGATTTGATACCCTAGCTACAAATGGAATCCTATATCTTAATCATGATAATTATTAATGTTTTACATGTGATAAATTAGGATAAACTTCGGTATACATCATAGAAAATGAAGAAATCAGTTTGGTTTAGATTACGCCACTTTCAATGACTCTTTTGAAAGAAAAATCAAAGAGCGTTATTAAAAACAAGTTCGACCTGGCAAGGACATCGTTGCCAAGAGACATGCTTATTTAGCGAACTTTTCGGACTTGGATTATCAAAAAATGGAGTATTGTTATAATGTTGGACGTTAGAGAATTGAATTTATAAAGTTGAATTATAAAAAAGAAAGGTTAGTGAAATGGATTACTTAAAAATTATTTTGTGTTTCATTATTGCTTTATGTATCCTAGCAATATGGTTTGGATTGCTGTCTGTAATTAGTACGATATTAAAAAAAAGTAAAAAGCCACTATTATTACATTTTACTACTATTTTAGCAAGTATACCTATCATATGTGTTACATGTTTTATGAATGGTTATGATTTTATGAATATACATAGTTTTGTAAATATTAAATTGTACTTAATTACTTTAGTAACAGCAGGGATTACAGCTCTAATCATATCAACAAAAGAAAATCGAAATTATAAATATGGAAGAGAGTTGCTATGGTGGGGAATTGACGGTGTATTTATGGAAATACCACAGCGCCTAATGATGCAATCATTCTTATATGGTATTATGAAATTACTAAAGGTTCCAAGGATAGACATTTATACAATAATTGTTACTTCATGTATTTGGTGTATTGGAATTGCAATACAGAATAAAATGATGAAGCAACGGTTTGGTCGTGAATGGTTCCTTGAGACGTTATCGTCATTCATTTTTTCTATGGGGATAGGATATGTATATCAAGAATCTGGATTATTAGTTATTTCAATGTTGGGACATTTTTGTGAGAGATTATTTAGTAATTACTTAATAAAAAATAAGTCATATAATAAAAATACGTTTGATAAGCAAGACTAGAAATATAAAAAATACGTATGTAAGTTCTATCCATTAATATGATACACAGAACCGTACCATAAATGGGCGTATACTTATATAAAAAGATAAAAGTGAATATAGAAATAGAGAAAAAGAACGGGGATAACTCGTTCTTTTTCTTTATGACAAAAGTTAATATATAAGCACATGATTCATCTTGTACTCAGATGATAGAAAACAGTCAAATTCAATTGACTTAATTTACCGAAAGCTATATAATAATAGAACGAAGTACGTTCTATTTAAGGAGCAAATGTTATGAAACAGGATTTGAGATTCCAATTATCAGAGTTATTGCATGAGATTATGAAGAAGAACAAAGAAATTTTTGACTGTGGCGACTATCATAATTTGGTTGAACTTTGTGAACAGGACATTACAATCTTAGCTAAGCTGGAGAATCGGGATCATCTCACAGCAAAAGAAATCAGTAATATGTTGGATTGTCCTAAAACGACGATTGTTACTGCAGTTTCAAGATTAGAGAAAAGAGGGTATCTAAAGAAAATTCAGAGTACCAATGATAAGCGTGCGATGTACTTAGTTTTGACAAAGAAAGGAAGGAAAACAAATAAAGAACATTTTGCGTATGAAAGTATGATTCTGTCTGCACTGATCAATCGATGGAATGAGTCAGATCAAAAACAATTGGCAGAAATAATAGCAAGGAGGGAACCATTTTAATGATACAGAATTATAAGATATTTGGTGACCAACCAGTAGAACTTGTAATTGAAATGGGGTTAGGATCTTGCCTAAGTGAATGGATTCCAGTAGCAAAAAATTAGCAGAGAAATATGGAGTCATGGTATATGAAAGATCAGGAATTAACAAGAGCTCGATATCTAAAGAGAAACGAACCCCTCATAACATAGCAGTCGAATTATATTCTTTGTTGGACCAAGTAAAGCATCAGGAGAAAATCATTTTATTTGCACATTCCCAAGGGGGATTATGTGCACTACAATTTTGCAGATTATATCCAAATCTAGTGAAAGGTATTATATTGCTAGATCCTTTAGCGGCAAAGGACTATGAATTTAAAGATAGATTGACTAAGAAAGAATATGCAAAATCAGGAGTCGATAAGAGTCAGAATTTTAATATTATGAAGACTCTTGCTAAACTTAAGTTAGGGTGGATTACGAAAAAGTTACTGAAAAATGCACCTCCATTTTATTACTACAAGGAGTATTCAAAAGAGGAGACCAAAGATATTTTGAGTTGTGTAGATTCTCCAGTACATGCAGCAACAGTATTAGAAGAGTACATATATGCACATGATTTAGAAGAAATAAAAGGATTATTAGAAAAGTCAGATTTTCCTGATATTCCTCTTGTATTAATTACACATTCTTATGAGTTAGCAATTGAAGAAAATATGAAATTAGTGCAAGTGTTGGTAATGTGAGAACTACTTCGATTTTGGAATTCAATGGGGAGAAGTAAATCCAAACAGGTTAGGTTATTTCAACATATGGAAAAGAACGTCTTAGAAATTTGCCAGGATATATAATTAGGAAAAGCAAATAACATGGAGAAAGAGATGATTCCATATGGGAAGATACTATATCGTATTTCTAACAAAAGAAAGGAAGATATAGAATCAATGGTTGTCCAAGAGATGCGATCAAATATGGGAGAAAAACCATTGGAAAGAAAAGATATAAGATCAACGAAATAATTCAAAACAATACCATGGTTTACGAAAAGGAGGAATGAGATAAATGAGAAAAAAAATTTTATATGTGATTACAGTAATTACATTTCCCTTAATGGTTTTCAATTTTTTAGCAGTATTATGTGTTCCGTTTCTAAGATATATTGACGCTGGATTAATACATAATCTTATGGTTATCGAAGTAAGTATGTGGTGTATGATTTTTTTGTCTTCTCTATTTTTTCAAAAGGCACATTGCTCCCACAGCTGCGCTGTGTCGGGAGTATTTGAAATCATTAGTAATTTGAAAAAAGATAAGGATATTATGAACACGAAGTATCCAAAAGTATTGAAATATATAGTAACTTCTTTATGGTTTTTAGGTGCGGGGTATGTATTTGTAAATGCACTAGGAAGGCATTTTACATGGTTTGATGCGCCGGCTATATTTAGTGATCCATTTGTAGTCTTGTATTATATGCTGATTTTTATTTCAGGAGTATTATGTACAAGCATTGGCAAAAGTAAAGTAGATCATTTTATATGTCCATTGTCACCTTGGATTATAACAGGAAGTAAGCTAGGCAAAAAAATGAGACTTCCTTCTTTGACAATTGTGACAGATTCAAGTAAATGTGTAAAATGTAGGAGATGCAGTAAGGCGTGTATAATAAACCAGGATGTTTGCCAAAAAGTTGTCAATGATCATTTTGATCAACAGGAATGTATGAACTGTTTTGAATGTGTGAATGCTTGTAAAACAGGTGCCTTAAAAAGAAACTGGTTAAAATAGGTAAGGACTATTATGAAATGACAATTAATTATTGAAGATAGATAATAAAGATGAAAGCGCATTTGATATTCGTGACGGAACCGTACCATAAGTAACGGAGAGTTTTACTGAAAATTACAATATTTTTATAAATGATACTAGTACCTATTCTAAAATGGATAATGTACTAGTATTTTTTATATTAGAATGAGAATCTATATATGCAGTAAATCGTGGAAAAATTATACAAACTGTATTATGATTATGTTATGGTACTAAGGGGAGAAGGTGGAAGTATTGATGTCGAACAAATGTATGTAAAAGAGAATGCTGGTGAACCATATCATAAATAAGTGGAGAGCGCGTTAAAGACGCTCTTTTCTTGTTTATAGCAAAGAGGGATACGATGTTCACTGAAAGATATTCAAAAAGCACGAAATCCAAAAATTGACATCATCCATTATCCGAGTTATGATAAATCAAAAATATAAGTGCGAACCTAGTTAAGAACAATTAATAAAAGATAATGCGCAGAAGTGGTTAATTTTGAATTAAAATGATTTCAAAATAAGAAAAAGCAAGGGAAAGAAGGAGAGAATGCAATGGATCACATAATGAATTGGCTTCTTGAAGAAGATACACCAGAAATAAGATATCGTACCATGGTTGAACTTCTAGGAATGGCAAAAGATGGGAAAGAAGTAAAAGATGCTTATGATCAGTTACTAAGTTCGAAAAGTCTTAGTTTAGTCATGGACAAGTTCAAATTGAACGATAAGTGGGAGGATGTCAATGCGCTCCTTACACTTGCTGAATTTGGATTAACACGAGATGATGTAATGATTGATGAGTATGTGGAACGGATCATTAAGAAATTAAATCGGAGCATGAAGTGTGCAAAGATACTGTTACTAAGAAATTTGGTAGCATTAGGGTACTATGAGCATCCTTGGGTAGAGAAAGAAATTAATTTGGCCTTAACGAATATACGACAGGATGGAACTGTTCGTTGTCTGGATGCAGGTAAGAAAAGAAATGACTCTAGATTACCAGACATGGGTTGCTATAGGCAAACCACGACCTATCTTTTGCTTGGAGCTGAACTGAAAAAGAAAGGCATTATCTTACTACAGTTTGATCCAGTGGTGAATTTCTACATAAGTCATGATATTATGTTTCACACAGATAATCCGGAAAAGATGATTATCAAGGAAATGACAGGTACATTTTTCCCAATTGATCATGTACATATTGGTTTACAGATTATCATGTATGGGATTTCAATATTCGGTGCGGGGAATCATATGCAATGCAAGTGTGCATGGGAAATGTTGGATAGCAAGAGAGACGTTGAGGGAAAATATATTCTTACAGAATCCTTCCAGAAACCTTATTTTGATGTTGGTACGGTGGGACAAGCAAATAAGTGGGTAACACTATATGTGTTGCTTTCAAAGATGTATCGATCAGGGGGAAAGTAAATTGAATTGCGAGGCCGATTAAGGAGTAATAGACTTCTGTGTAATGGTTGGTGGGGTGATGCCCATCAACATGAGGGAATAGATATGTACAAGTATGGGTAAGTAAGTGTAGGTTTGGGGAATTGAAAAAAGAATATGGGCACCTTTTGGACGCTTTGAAGGAGAAGGATTTTGTAATCCATTAGAATAACCTATCCTTATTGATAATATAGTTAAGTGTAATGTACTCTTTGGAGGCTGTAATATGTACTTGACACTATTTATAATAGTTTGTGTATATCTTGGGATCATACTATGTACCAAAAAAAGAATCGGTATTACATTGGTTGGATCTGGATTGTTATTGATGACGGGAAAGCTCACACATTGCTTTGAACCAGCAGAGGCATTTAAAGCATTTCCAAGTGAGATTATTATACTGATCATCACACTTACTTTATTTACGAATATATTTGAGCATATGGGTTTCATAAACTTTATTGCTTATCAGTTCTTGCAGCTTACCCGTAGAAAAAAAGCATTGATCATAATCTTTATGTCACTGCTTGTATATTTTATTTCCCTCTTTATGAATAACCTGACGGTTGTATTATTCTTTAGCTCCATAGCACTTTACATGACATTGGAATATGACTTGCCTGTAATCCCATTGCTTGTCAGTATCATCATTGGTTCTAATATTGGAGGTGCACCGCTTCCTTGGGCAGATACACCGGCAGTCGTTTTGACCCTTTATTCCGATTTTACTTTAGTCGACTTTTTAGATAAACTTTTCTTACCATGCCTGGTATATGCGATCGGTCTGGCTTTGTATACATTTATTTGGTATAAACGATTAGCGCCGCGTAAGAGAGAGAGTCCGTTTGCAAAAAAACCACATGTAGATTGGAAGAAATCTCGTAAGTTCCTGTTCCTATTCCTGATTTATATTGTTGCAATCAGTATTGGTCCATTTGTAAATATTTCAATTGCATATATTTCATTATTCTTTGCGGGTATTTTACTTTGCCTTGATAGAAAAGACGAGATGAGGATTTTGAATGAACTGCCTATCTTGGATTCCATTGTGTTCTTTATCACACTGTTTTTAATCGGTGGTGTGTTGCAAAGCAGTGGAATCCTATCAACAGCTTCTGCGTACATCATTGGATTATCAAAGAATAATGTTTATTTTATTGAGTTATCGATTTTATTTATTGCTTTCTTAACGGCAACTTTTTTGTCAGCAGGCCCGGCTGCGGCTACGTTGCTTCCAATCTGTAAAGTGCTGGATCCGCTGATACCGAGCAAATTAGTTTATGCTGCACTTGCACTTGGAATCTTATGTGGAAGCAGCATGTTACCATGGTCAGCAACGGGGGGGCCGATTATGCTAAGCCAGACAAGAGAGTTTATTGATAAAAAACTAAGAGGTCCAAAAGCAAGACATATACATGTTGCACCGGAGAAGGTAGAAGAGATCAAGAAGATCTTTTCATTAAAATCATATCTTGCATTTTCAATTCCATTTTCTTTCCTAATGTTATTGTTAAGCGGGATATACGTAGTCAGCTATATATTCCTTATTTCTTTTGGTAGGGACTAGGAGCGAGTCGTCTGCACTGACCTCTTGTTTCAATGCCACCAAAGCCGGATAAGCCGGAAGGAAGATTTTCTGCTATTGACTCCATTGACAGATACTCTGTAACGGAAGTAATCGCAACCTTACATGCGATTAAGACAGGTTCTGTGACATTTATCATAACGCGGTCAGGAGAGCTGGCAAAATTAGCACCGGCTTCCATAAGTGCTTCATAATAGGATTTACATCCACCTGCGATGATGACTAGATCATCATAGTTTCGGCTATAGTTTCTTGCAATCCGAATCGATTCTAAAAAATATTTGGAGTTAAGGTAGGAATTCAGATTTTTAGAAGTAGATTGTGACTTGCTGACGGAATCATGACCAGTGATCACAACGATATTCGGTTTATGTTGATTCAGTAGATTCATGATGTTACGGGGCTGCTTTTCTTCATTGACAGGATAGCCGATCACAGGGATTCCAAGACGCTTATAAAGTGTTATGCATTCTTTTAGGTAAAAACGATTTCCATCAATATGAAGAATTTTAGCAATGTAGTTGTTTCCTAAGGATTTCTCATTCAGGAATAGCGGAACCTGAATATTTGTTGAAACAAGACAGTGTTGTTTGTTCGAAGGTTCTGTCAGTGACCTAGCCAGTTCAAGGTCACTGATTGCAGCATCAGCGGCTAAACGATATTCTAAACCGCATAATCGGGCTTGTTTATTTTTTATGTCCTCGATTCGAAACTGTGTATCGTGGTGATATGAAATACGTGTGACAATATCCCCATTTTGCATACTTCCCACTTCCAACAAGTTTTCTATAGCATTATTATATGCTAATTTGTCATATTTGTTCTAACTAAATCGAAATATGTTGAGATTGGTTTAAAGTTATCTAATTAACAAATATAATGTCACAATAGGGAGCACATCATCATATAGTAGTATTGTAATTAAGTTATTTGAATCATTCAAATTAATGGAGTGGTTAATGTATGAATTGTCAGCGTAGTAATAATTACAATTACCTAATGAACGGGAATATGAATTGGAGTATGCCTCGAAATACCAATTATAATATGGACTATGGTACGGATTTCAACTCAGATTTCAATACGAATCGCCATATGCGTTCAACTATGAAAGGTCCTTTTTCAAACAGAGTTTTAAACCCAGGTTTTGAAATACCAATCGATTGTGAATGGGAAACTAAGTTTTGGAATACGACTGGTCATGTTGTACGTACTCAAAAAAATGAACTAGTTCATACTGGGCAGTTCGCAGCATTTCTTAGTGAATGTGCAACGTTGAGCCAGACAATCTTCCGCGTGGCTCCAGAACGTCAGTATGAATTTAGCTTCTATGCTAAATTTGGTGAGAGAGATAAAGATAAAGATATAGATGAAGATAAAGATGAAGATAAAGAAAAAGAAAAGGAAAACGGCGAAAAAGCGAAACAGTCTGCACAGGAAGACAATGGTGGCAAGGAAAAACAGAAAAATGAGAACACCGTTCAAGCACATGAAGTAAGTGTTTCTAATATGGATCTGGTATATGCAATGAGCAATGGTAATGATGGAAAAAATAAAGACAAAGATAAGAAACCAAATCATAAAGAAGATTTAGGATTAACTGCAACAGTTACATTCTTGACAAGAACAAGAGAATATAAGGCTGCTGAGATTGAGATAAAAGCCGGAAGTTTAAATGATACGTATGGTTACTATCGTACGATTACACCAGTAGTCCCATGTGATATCATTGCAGTTAGGATCGGATTTGATGCTTCTGAAGCTAAGATCAGGCCACATGTACCACATCATCTTGGAATTGCTATTGATGACGTATCTTTTAATCGAGTTAATTAACATCTCTGATTCCAGCTACAGAGTGTTGCCCGGATTTAGTGACTAATATAGTCGATTGCGATACAATCCTTTTTTGTACGCCGATGGTCGTTAAATGCATATAATTATGTACCAGGCTGGCTGGTTTCCAGATGACAATTGAATATGGTTTAGTACTCATCCTGAATGTCGAGCCAA
Source organism: Anaerosporobacter faecicola (assembly GCF_012070565.1). GTDB lineage: Bacteria > Bacillota > Clostridia > Lachnospirales > Lachnospiraceae > Anaerosporobacter > Anaerosporobacter faecicola. The sequence goes on along the minus strand of NZ_JAAQRO010000043.1, from coordinate 2,982 downwards.
AAATGAATTTTGCCATGACGCAGTTAGGATGGGGCTAATAAACAGGTTGCTAGAGTAAATCCTTTTAAGTGGAAGATCTGGCAGCCTGTTTATTTATGCGGATAACGAGCCAGGCGTTATATTTGCCATTCATTTTTACAATGTAAGTAAATCTGCCGAAAATTGTGAAATACGTACAATTTAATAGGAAAAGGTAAATAAAAGTACCAATTTTCAATGAATTATGGTAAGATGGAAGAGTCGTTCAAAAGACATAATTTCAACAAAAGAGAAAGGATTAAAGTATGGGAATTAGAAAAAGGATACTGTTATTAGTAACTGGTTTATTTATTCTTTTAATGGCTGGTACCATGTTCGTGGTAAGTAATCAATTAAACAAAAACATGGAGACACAGGCGGGAGAATCAGGTGTATCAATTGTACAAGGTGTTGTTGATATGATCGATACGCAGCAATTTGATAATATTTTAAAGAGTCAGGATATGAATAATACATATTATCAAAGTCTGTACAAATATTTCACCAAGATTGCAGAAGAAACAGGAATGCTCTATTTATACGTTGTATATCGCGATGATAATAATGTCATGCATTATGCGCTTAGTTCAGGAGTGCAGGAAGCGTTAGGAGTAGAGGCTGGGGAATTTGACATAGGTTCTATGACGATTGATGCTTTGAATAGTGGAACATCGAATGCTACACCTGTTTTATACAATAAAGGGTATGGCTATTTAATGACATGTAACGTACCAATTATTGATGAGAGTGGAAATGTCTTAGCCGTAGCGGCAGCTGATTTTTGCAAAGATAATGTCAAAGCACAGTCAAGACATATGATATTAATGATCGGAATCGAATTGTTGATTGGGTGTTGCGTTATAATGACAATCATTAATCTGTGTATTGATTGGAATGTTTCTCGTCCGATAGTACAATTGGAGAAAGCGCTTAAAGAAATTTCCAAGGGAGATTTTTCACATGAGATCCCACAAAAAATATTGAATAAAAAAGGTGAGGTTGGTAGAATTGCTCGAGCGACAGAACAATCACGTCAGTTTGTCGGAAACTTAATTCGAGGTATTATTAAAGTTGGAACTTCGATTAATGATACATTGGAAAAGAACTATGAGGATGTGAATTTCCTTACAAATCAGACCAATAGTATTGTAAACTTAAGTAGTAATGTTTCAGATGTATTAAAGTATACAACCGAAACCACAGTACATATGAGAGATACTTCTGTGCAAATTGATGCTTCTTTAAGTACAATTCGTCAGGAAGCTGAGAACGGTGTAATGGAGGCAGATCAAGTAAATCATGCGGTGAATAGTATAAACCAGAAGATTGAAGAATCAAAAAATCATTCTGTTACTATGTATCAAGAGATTCAAGAGAAAATGAATCGCATCCTAAGAAAAGCAGAGAACATTGAAATGATTAATGAATCAGTAGATGTGATTTTACAGATAAGCAATCAAACAAATTTATTAGCATTGAATGCATCAATAGAAGCAGCACGTGCTGGTGAGCTTGGAAAAGGTTTTGCTGTTGTAGCAGAAGAAGTTAGAAAACTTGCAGACGAGTCGAAAACGGCAACTGCTCTAATTCAGGAGAAAGTTCGTCTGGCAATTGAATCCGTACAGGAATTAGTCGATAATACAAATTATGTATTTGAGTTTTTAAATCGAGATGTAATGAAGGATTATGAACAATTTCTTTCTTCCGGTCAAGATTATGCAAGCAATTCGTTGAAGATGAAATCTCTGTTTGATAAATTTTCAACGACAACGACATTTTTAAATGAGTCCGTTACTGGTATGAATCAATCCATTCAGGAGATTGCCAACTCTGCAATTTCCTCGGAAGATGATGTTACGAGTGTATTTTCAAAAGTAGCGCAGGTGAATGAAAAAGCAGATGGTATTCAGAAAGAAATGCAAAATATAAAAGAAGATATGAACAGCTTGATACAAATGGCAAAAGATGTATTAGTATAAAATTTTTGAAGACGATAAAAGGACAATAGCAAGTATTAAACCATTCTATCTGCACTTGACAAAGTCGAACATTGTCAGAAGCAATGATTAAGAAGTGGATTAGAACGAATTATTGTGCTGTTCAATGTCCTGTCAATTACATATAGCGAGAAAAGCACTCGCATTAGAAGGATTAGGATCAAACAGAGAGGTTTGGTCCTTTTTCCTTTGTGGTGTGTATAACAATAAGTGGATTCTTCCGGATCGTTAAAAGAATTTCCATTGGTAATAGGGATTGCTGAGATGATAGTTGTGTTAAGGGCATGTTAATTTACGGAAATTGTATTTTAAACTTAAAAGAAGTTGTTCCATAGTTGTTTTTTTATACCTAAGGTAATGGTATGTATCTTGAAGTAAAAAATGTAAAGAAATTCTATGGATTGAACGGAAATCGTATCGAAGTTCTAAAAGGCATTAATTGCAAAATCGAAAAAGGACAAATATGCGTATTACTTGGACCATCTGGTTCTGGAAAATCAACATTATTGAACATCATCGGCGGCATCGAAACGCTTGATGAGGGGCAGATCATAGTTGAAGACGACATATTAAGGTATACCACTTGAAGCATTTGCAATCAAGAAGTGTTATGATATTGCTTTGCAGAAGGTAAATGGATATATTGATATATATACACCAACTTCGTCCTATGCATTGATAGTAGTAATCGGAATTATAACATATTTTATCATTAATGCGTTCCATATCATTCGAGTGAAGAAGATTGATATGACGACTGCTTTGAAGGCACGCGAATAGAAGGAAAATCTAGTAAACTAGATAGGCAGATGGGGGAATAGATATATTATGGCGGAGTGGATTTTGATATGCCCCCTGTCAAGTAGACAGGTTAAATATCTAAAATGAGTGTTTACTGAATGACCATACTTCGTATGAGGTATGGTCATTTTTTATGCACACCATTTTTCTTTGTATTTTTTGATTC
>NZ_JAAQRO010000042.1 GCF_012070565.1 Anaerosporobacter faecicola | reverse complement strand
TAACTTTCCATCAAAATATTCTTTGCATGCTGCTAGCCTTATTTCTGTCGTATATTTGGACATAAAAATTTCCCCCTAAGTAGATTTGGTTATTTACCTTGTCTACTTAAGGGGAATCATATCATTTATCCACTTCGCTATTTTCGTGTTTTGTTTTGCTTCACCTGTCAGTCTTGACAGACGGCTTTTGCCACACAAGAATTACTATAGTATATATTGTATAAAATAGTATGGGTGTATCAGATATATCAATTATTTACATATTAGTACCAATATACAAATATTTTTGTATATAATATACAAAAAATGCATGGACTGTGAAGCTTGATATATTGAAACTATACAATATATATGGTATAATATACAAATATCTTACATAGTGATGAAAGTCAAATAGTATATATTTGTATGCAATAGTCTTACAAAATAAGAAGATTTGGCTAAACAACCAAAGAATAGAATTATACTTGTAAAATACGAAGTATAGTTCAGAATTACATAGGATGAAAGGGAGCGTTACATATGAAAAAACGGCAAAAAACCATTCGAACAAAATTATTAATCCCAATAGTAATCATTAATATGTTTGCCTTTGTATTTATGGGGGTATCTGTCTACAGAGGTGTGAGTAAAGAACTAATTAACGCGAAAAGAGACGCGGCTTTGTCGATTGCGAGATATACTTTAGGAAATATAGCAGTTGAAGATATAGAACACGTATCGCAAAATCTAAAACGAGATGATACGTACTGGTCAATATTTAATAAACTGGCCTATACCGAAGAAGTAACGGATATAACATATGCGTATCTCATCGGAAGGATGGATGACAGCTTTCGATATCTTGTAGTAACAACAGATACGGATGAAACAGCATTTGAACCAGTATACGATGAGTACCTTGATTTTACTAAGACCGTATTTGAAGATGTAGATTACTTTTCTTATGAGATAGACAAAACCGATTTTGGATCTTTATTATCAGCAACGGTGCCAGTATATTCGTCAGATGGAGAAGTTATTGCAATATTAGAAGTTGATTTTGATGCAACGGATGTAGTAAATGCAAGAAAACATCTATCCTTGATATTAGCAATAAGTTGTATTGTTGTTTCTTGTATATCAATAGTAATTGTCACTATAATATTGAATAAAATCTTAAGACGCTTAAAAACAGTAGGAAATAAGTTAGAAGATCTATCAAGTAATAATGGGGACTTAACGCAAAGGGTTAATATTAATTCAAACGACGAGGTTGGAAAAATTGGTAGAGAACTGGATAAAATGCTTGAATATATAAGAGATGTTATTAAGAACATATCAGGAGTATCAGAAAAACTGCAAGATTCAATGACAAGTTTGGAACAATCAACAGGAGAATCTACGGAAGGTGTTGAAAATGTATCTTCAATTATGCAAGAAATGAGTGCGATGATGCAACAAACGAATGCTAGTATAGAACAAATTGCATCTTCAATAACCGTAATGAAGCAGAATGTTGCAGACATCTATCAACAAGTTGATGATGGCCAGAAGCAAGCAAATGATATTTTAATGCAAGCGGAGTCAATAGTAAAAAATGCAAAATTACAAACAGAAGAAATGAAAGAAACAACAGAGCAGATAACTTCTTCTGTGAATAGTAAAATAGAAGAATCTAGAGCAGTAACCCAAATTGAAAAACTATCTAACAGAATTTTAGAAATAGCAGACCAAACACGGTTATTAGCACTTAATGCATCGATTGAAGCTGCAAGAGCAGGTGAAGCAGGTCGTGGATTTACTGTGGTAGCAGAAGAAATTTCGCAATTATCAAATAATTCAGCGCAGACAGCAAAAGAGATTCAAGAGATAAGTGCAATTGTTATTCAGGCAGTAAAAGAATTAGCCTCAGAGTCAGATAATATGATTAAGTTTGTTTCAGAGAAAACAATCGGTGGATTTAATGAATTACTGAATGTTGGAAATCAGTATCAAAACAATGCCAATGATATTCAGTTACTTTATACGGAATTGAAACAAAAAGCGAATCTACTAGAAGATGGTATGAATGAGATAAATCAGGCGACTCTAGAAGTTACTGAAACAATTGAAGAAAATACAAAGAATATTGGTCAAGTGGCAGATACAACAATTCAATTAAGCAATATGATTAATAACAATCATACTATGGCTAACACGAATATGGAGTTAATCAATGACCTAAATAATGAGATGAATAAATTTAAGTATTAATAAAGGGCATCCTGCTTTTTTGGGGTTTTAGTTTTGAGATCTTGTAAATACCTCCGTGATAAGAATACGTTTGCTAACGATAGGAAACATATTTTTTCACGGAGGTATTTTGTTGTATTCCAATGTCACAAGCAGCATTTACGAAGACAGGGGATTTCCCCTGCCTTTTTTGCTTTATACGAGGAAATTTTTGTAATTTAAATATCGTTTGCTATTTCCTTAAAATCGTCAAGAATTATGGTAGTAGCTGTGCTATACTTAGGTTAATTTATGAAGAGAACTTATTAAAGAACAAGGAGATGGATCATTTGCAATATTATGCCGTAATGAAAGCTGCAGTCATGTATATTGAACTACATATTGAACAGCCGAAAGTAGATATCAATGATTTTGAGCAGGCACTAGGATTTTCTTATGCTCATATCCGTGATATATTCCAAAAAGCAACCGGATATCCATTGGTGAGATATGTACAGATTCGAAAGATTATGAATTCCATGTTTGATCTACTCTATACGAGGGATCGAGTACTTGATATAGCAGTAAAGTATGGATTTATGAATCATGAGACGTATACACGTACCTTCCGAAGAATTACAGGCATAACTCCAATGGAGTATCGAAAATTACGGCCACATACTTCAGTGGAAGAACTTTATGATGGTGTTTATGGGATCAATCTACAGAATGTAAAAGGGAGTACAACAATTGGCAAGGCAAACGGAAACAGACAGGGGATTGAAACCGTGCTTTTTGGAATCCCAAAGATAGAACATGGAGAACAAGGGCTTACTCCCTATCCAATGTGTTTAAAATCGGTGTCAAACTATCTTGGTGAAGATGTGGACTATCCATTTATTATGGCTGCAAGTGGTGCAGCGTTTCGGTTAACATGGGATATTTCATGTTGGAATATGGGAAATGTGGATGTTTCCAACACATTTGATGAAGAAGAATATGTATATCAGGTCGGTGCAAAAGCACTTGGTAGAAAACTCGAGAAATTGGAACGGACACAAAAAACCACGAAAGAGGAATTTAAACAGTTTATAAAGTCTCACATTGATCGAGGGTTTCCGTGCATAGCATTGGGGATCATCGGACCACCAGAAGCAGGTATTATTACAGGATATCAAAAAGACGGAGACATTCTGATGGGGTGGAATTTCTACCAAGAAGATCCTATATTTGGCGGAGATGTACAGCTTGCAGAGAATGGATACTATATTTGCGATAACTGGTGGGAGAATACAGATACAAAGGCTGTATTCTGTATGGGAGAGAAAAACGAAAAGCCAATATGTACGAAGGAAATTCTTCAAAATGCAGTCAAGATTTTAGACGGTCATCAATATGGTTCCTACAAGAAAGGACTCTTTGCGTATGATGGCTGGGCAGATGCTTTAATGAATGAGAAGGAATTTCAGGATACAAGTAATCTTTCCTTAATGGTTGAAAAGCTATATACGCATGATGATGCAATTATATGCCTTCTTGATGGCAGAAGGGCTGCTTCTAACTACTTTAAGCAACTTGCTAGTACAGAAACGGAGCATCATAAGGAGTTTATCGAGTTATCTCAGATCTTCCATAATACCTACAAAATTGTAGAGCAGATTGCAGAAGTTCTGGGTGGAGGGAGTAACCAAAAGAACCTGATTCAAAAGTTTATGGAATATGATAATCGAAGAAGGATCATTTCGTTAATTCAAAAAGCAAAGCATTCCGATGAAAAGGCATTAAAGATTTTAAAAACCGTAACATTGTAGAAAGAACAAAACAATCGAACGAAGTAGCCACTACGAAAGAGTACGAATGAAAGGAGATTAAATGGCAAATGCAATTAAGTTACATAACGTGTGTGAGAATAATTTAAAAAATATCGATGTTGAAATACCGTATGGGAAACACACGGCAATCGTCGGTGTTAGCGGATCAGGAAAATCGACGCTTGCATATGATGTAATATATGCGACAGCACAACAGAAACTATTGGATTGTATGTCGGACCAAACAAGAGGATTGGTTACTAGAATGAAAACTCCGGATGTAGGAGAAATCGAAGGCTTATCGACGGTAATTAATTTGAAGCAAGTAATCCCAAATCATAATCCAAGATCAACAATCGGTACATATACAAGCATCGGATCCTACTTAAGAAGTTTGATTGCGGTTCACGGGCAATGCAAATGCTTATATTGTGGTGAGGTCTATGAACAAAGTAATCTGTATACACTAATAAAAGATCTAGAAGCTTTGAATTCGAATACCATCGTTGAAGTCTCCTTCCCTTACTTTTTTGATAAAAACACAGAACGTATGCAACAAGTAGATATGTTAAGAAAAAAGGGATATCAATCGATCTATATTGATCAAGTAAAACATAGTCTACGAGACTTTATTGAGCTTGATGATTCCATCGAATTTATTATGGTTGTAGAAAGTAAGTTCCTAGCAGCCAAGAGATTAAAGAAAAGCGATATTAATTATCTAAAAAGTGCCAGTGAACATGGAGATCATTTTATTGGACTTCATCTAATCGGAGATGACAGTGAGAATATCCAAGCATTCTATGCAAAATATGGATGTAAAGAACATCATATGATTACGCTTACTCTTGAAGCTTCCGATTTTTCATACAATGATATATCTTGTGCCTGCCCGGAATGTAAGGGGAGTGGCTTCAAGAGAATTCCTCATCCATCCAAGGTCATTCAAAATCCAAAAAAGAGTTTATGTCAGGGTCCTTTCTTTCAGGGAGTATATTCAGTAAAATATCCGTATAATTATATGCTACTATATAGTCTATGCTGTCATTATGGTTATTCTTTTGAACAACCATATGAAGAGTTGCCGCAGGAAGCAAAAAATCACATTATGTATGGGACAAAAGAGGAAAAATTTCCATTGTTGCGACCCGATGGATATGAAGAAACCATACCGAATTATCGTGGTGAAGTAGGAGATCTGGTTAGTTTCCAGGGAGTGCTAGATCATATTCAAGATATGTATCGTTGGACGCAACAGTCGGAGCTTACACCTGCACAGATACAGTTTTTTAATACCTATATGCATGAGATAGTTTGTCCCGAATGTAAAGGAACGAGATTAAAAAAGATAAAAGAATATGCCATGCTGAATGGAAAAACCTATTTTGACTTGGGGAAGATGGAATTCTCAGATTTACAGAATTTTATCCAAAACATAAAAACAAATAGTATGTCTGAAGCGATTCTCAAAGCATTAAACCAGCGTCTAGAGCTATTAGAAGAGATTGGATTGGAATATTTATCTTTTGAACGACGGATCGATACTTTGTCTGGGGGAGAATACCAGAGGCTTCGAATTGCAAACCAAGTGGGTTCCGGGCTGGTAGGACTTACCTATATCATTGATGAACCTACCGACGGGTTACATGGGTCAGATATTAAGAAAGTGATCCGCATTATTCAAAGACTGGTGGACAAAGGTAATACAGTTCTTACGATTGAACATAATTTTGATATTATTCGTACAGCAGACTATATCATTGAGATGGGACCAGGAGCAGGGGAGAATGGAGGAGAAGTCATAGCTTGTGGAACACTTTCAGAGATAGAAAAGAATCCACATTCTATTATAGGAAAATACTTAACCCAAAAGCCAGTATATCATATCAATAAGAATCCACTTTCAGTAAGCCCAGCGATTCAATTGGATGGAATAGAAGAAAACAATGTAAAGAATGGTTGTGTAAAGATACCAACCGGTAAAATCACCTGTTTCACTGGTGTATCGGGTTCTGGCAAAAGTTCCATTGTGTATGATGTGTTATATAAAATATTGTACGCACAACTCCATGATCATCGAGTGATTCCTGGAAAATATAAAACGATTCGTGGTATCGAAGAAATAAAAGATGTGGTTTGTATTGATCAATCGCAACTAAATGGGAAGAATACCTCAATACCAGCCTCCTATATTGGTATATTTGATGCAATCCGTGTACTTTTTGCAAGGAATGTTGAAGATGGAAATGAGCTACAGAATCAGAAATCCTATTTTTCTTTTAATTCAAAGGGTGCTTGCCCGTTGTGCAAAGGGAAAGGGTATATAGAAAACTATATACAATATTTTGGGGAGTCTAGAAATGTTTGTTCAGAATGTGGAGGCCAGCAATATACGCAAGAAGTATTGCAAGTGAAGTATCATGATCGAAATATCAAACAAGTCCTTGATATGACATTTAGCGAAGCACTACTGTTTTTTAGCGATCAGCAACGGATCCATGAGAAAATACAGCTTGCTTGTGATTTGGGGTTGGGATACATGCGGTTAGGACAGCCACTCAGTACAATATCGGGTGGAGAAGCGCAGAGAATGAAACTCGTGAAAGAGATGACAAGATACAAAAATAGAAAGAATATTCTTTACATATTTGATGAGCCAACAGTCGGATTGCATGCACAGGATGTAAAATATATTCTTGCTATAATGAAACGTATTACAGAAAACAATAACACTGTGGTTGTCATTGAACATAATACGGATATCATTTTGAATTCGGACTACATTGTTGATATGGGACCCGGGGGAGGAAAATGTGGTGGACATATCATGTTTTCTGGAACACCTTATGAGCTTTTAAGGAAGGCACAATCAAGAACAGCGAAGTATGTAAAGGAACAGTACCAATTAAATATATAGGATAGAAAAGCAGGTGAATCGATATATGGAAAATACAGCTCTGAGAGAAAACTGTATTCGTATTATTGAAAGAGTGAAAGATCGTCTATTAGAGAATAAGAAATGTATTGCAGCGTTTTTATTGGGAAGTATGAGTCATGACCAGATATGGAAATGGTCTGACATTCAAATTGCTGTAATCTTGGACGATGGCTATAAAGGAAAATCATGCTATCCGTTAGCAGATGAAGGTATGAATGTGATATTGAACGTATTTACCCTAAGTTCTTTTAAAGACTTTCTTCAAAATCAGGATGCGGATAATTATATCTGGAAAGCTTTTAGTAAAAGTACGAAGCTGTTTTCAAAAGATTTATTATTAGATGATTTAATGGAGGATGCTTTTTATATTGGCGATGTAATGCGACAGCAAGAGATGCTATTGGGGTTTTCTGGAGCCGTCTATTATCTTAACAAAGCAGAAAAGAACTTCTATGTGAAAGATAATTTAGAGAATGTGCTATATTTTATCCCACAGATTGCTGAGAACATCGCATGGATTGAGATATTTAATAGGAAGTTCGTTCCTGAACGGGAGCTGATTCCACAAGGAAAAGCATTGAATCCGGACTTATTTGAGAAAATCTACGATCCGCTATATCATAAGGTTGTTACCAAGGAAGTACTGCAATCAATTTTGGATTGTTGCGTGGAGTATCTTGAATCAATGACAGAACAAGTATATGAACCAGTGCTATCTTATTTGAAGATCCATGGCAATTTGGAGCATTTTACATATAATACGCGACCCCACGGATTTGGATTGAATTTTGATTGGTTAGTGAGAGTAGGAATTGTTGAACAATATGGTATTCAAGAAAAAATACCGATATGCAAAGAACCGGTATATCGATTAGATTATCGCTTAAAGAACGAGTAATAGAGAAAATTGATTATAAAACAACGAATGATGGTAGTAAAACAAAAAGAATTCCACGGTCGCCCCCGTGGGATTCTTTTTGTTTACTATTATTGTGTTTATTGCCCAAGGCAGTAGCGGCTTTGCATGGATACAGATCGGTTGTATTCTCCATGTTTTTTTAGTAGGACGAGAACAAAAGAATGAGATCATGCCAATTGTAAGAAAATAAGAAATAGTGGAAATTAACAATGTTTTATTGTAGAATATTAACCAAAGAAGGGGGACTAGTACATCAATTGCTGATGAACATAGGAATCTGAATAAAACAAAGGAAAAGGAGCAATGGGGTGAATACAACAGATAAATTTAAAATGAAACAGAATAACACACAAAAAATAAATAAAGTCCGCAAACTGAAAAAGAAACATATATGGCCGTCTATTCTAACATTTCTATTCTATATAGCACTACTAAATGCTCTATTCTGTGTTAGCACGGTAAAACTTGTAGAGGATATTGTACAAACAAAGTTCGAGGAAGCGACAACAGAAGCCGAATACATAGGAAAGTTATATGATTCTAGAATTTCATCAGATTCCAGTAAAGAAGAAGTATTGTCTGATCTTGCAGCGAATAATTCCAGTTATAATCGCCTTGCTTTATTAGGAAAGGATCATACGATTCTTGAAAGTCATGGTGACATAACAGTTGACTTACATAACGAAATGTCAATTTATATACAGACGAATAATACCTATTACTTTGATACGAACGGAGATCAAAACTGGATTTCAGATGATGGAGAATTTCATGTTTCTGTGAAAAAGATTCTGAAAGCAGTAATGAAAAATATTAGTGAGAAAGAGGAAGGCTGGTTGAAGCAGCCAGTATACAGTGCATCGTATTGGACAGATGTGGAAGTGGCATCATCTGAGGAACGCCTATTGGTTCCGTGTGAGTTAATCATAACGGGAGAAGATTTTGTCAGTATTTTTGCTTTAGCGGTTATGTTTCTCGTTCTTTTTACTGTACTAGCGATATCCTTAGTAATTAAGATTATATCGAGAATACGTTTACAACATCAGATGTATCAATTGTTTTACTATGATACGGTTACCAAGGGGAAGAATTGGATATATTTTCTTCACTATGCGGAGAAACTTCTTACTTCAAGATGGCAAGCAGCCAAAACATATGCAATTATTGATCTGCAACTGAAAAGATATCGAAGCTTCTGTTCCTGTTATGGAGTAAATGCAGGGGAAGAACTATTAAAACTGGTCAATTCTACCATTAATCAAGAGATTGATAAGAAAGAGTTATGTGCTCGCTATGCGAAGGCAAATTTTGCATTATTGCTTACATGTAACAATGAGGAAGAATGTAAGAAGCGGGTCGAATATTTGATAAGTAAGCTATCGATGACTACGATGAAAAATCATTTATCGTTTCATGCAGGTATCTATATGAATTATTCGGTTCAACGAAAGGATACGGGACGTTTTTATCCACGTACGAATGTTGACATTGCACAAAGTTATACCTACGCCAGTGAAGCAAGGGCTTCGCTAGAGGAGAACGAAGAGAATGCAATAGCAGTATTTGACCAGAAAATGGTTGAGAAACAACAATGGGTCAATTGGGTTGAGAATGCCATGGAGAAAGCAATGGCTAATGAGGAATTCGAAGTATATCTTCAGCCGAAATACGATCCAAAAGATGATCAGCTTGTTGGAGCAGAAGCATTGGTTCGGTGGAATAGTCCAGAAAAGGGGTTCCTTACTCCATACAAGTTTATACCGATCTTTGAAAACAATGGGTTTATTATGAAGTTAGACGATTATATGGTGTCTCATGTTGCAAAACTACAATCACAATGGATCAAGGAGGGAAAAACAGTTGTACCAGTCTCTGTTAATATATCCAGAGCACATTTTACAACAGAACATTTGGCAGAACATCTCTGTGAGCTAGTGGATTACTATCAGACACCACATGAAGTGATTGAGATTGAGTTAACGGAAAGTGCATTCTTTGATGATAAGAAAGTACTGCTTCATACAGTTAAGAAATTAAAAGAGTATGGATTCGAATTATCCATGGATGATTTTGGTGCAGGATATTCATCCTTGAATACATTAAAGGATCTTCCACTCGATGTTTTAAAACTCGATGCAGATTTCTTCCGCGGAGAAGATCAAGAAAAACGTGGTGATATCATCGTTGGAGAAACAATACAACTTGCAAAATGCCTCAATATGCGAACGGTAGCAGAAGGGATTGAAACGAAAGAACAAGTGGATTTCTTAGCAGGTAAAGGATGTGATATGATCCAAGGATACTTTTATGCAAAGCCGATGCCTGTGAAGGAGTATGAAGAAAGAGCGTTTAGCAAATATGTAACGTCATCAGGTGTAGTGTCGGGCATAGGAGCAAGTATAGAACCATGTTAGTTTTGACACCATACTGCCAATATGCTACTATAAAAGAAAGCTTGAAATCGTATGCATTGCAAACTTTTTGTTTTATTTTTGTTTCGAATAGACAAACAAATGATAAAGTGAGGTAGAGAATATGACTCCAGAAGGAAAGAAAATGATATTTGATACGATTAAAGAAAGCATTGAGAACACTTGTGATTGTACCACTTGTGATTTATCATGTGCTACATCAAACTGTGCAATGGCATTTGCGAAAGACTATAGAGAGAAGTGTCTTGCTGCTAAGGCCAAAGGGATAGGAATCTCCACAGATGATATACCATCTTTGGACACGAAGCATTATGAGCAAGATGAGATCACGACAGGAGTAGCGCTGATGCTTACTCTTTGCCATGATTGTAATAGTGATCATACAGATGATTGCGTGATCAATGTAGTTCGAAGTTGTTATGAAGTAGCTGGTTTAGGTGAGATTGTTGAATATCCTGGGAATACTGTGGCTTATTTAATGAATCTAGGGAAAACACATAAAGAACTAGCACAAGAAGTGATGTTGAAGTACCAAGCATTAAAGAAATAAACAATAAGCAGTGAGATAAAGCTATAGCCAAGCTATAGAAGTGCAATTTAAAAAGGGGCTATCGACAACAATTGACATATGTAAGTCAGAAATGTATAATCTAGTCTGAATAAAAAAGACGTATCAATAACCATAGATGCACATAAAAACTCTTCAACGAATAGAATTACTGTATATTCCTCGAAAAGCATAAATAGGCATTTGCCGCGCTAATCTTATGATTCATGATACAGGTAAAGGAAAGTGATAGAAGAATGATTTGTGTACTAGATCTGATGGTATTGATTATATGTCCAAGCATCTGCTTTGCATACATTGAGAAGAGAAGAAGAGAAGAAGAGAACACGGGTGAGCGGCGAAAGAGAATTGTTCAAATTATGCTCCAATGGAGTTTACTTGCAATCCTGTTTGCTGTTATCTTTAACAAAACATGGAGTCCATTTTTTTCATTATTTGGAACGAATCGATCCGTTTTAAAATATGTTCTTGCAATTTTGTTATACGTGTTCTTTTTCTTTATGAGTAAGGAAACTGGTGGATACAGGAAGAACGTCCAATTAACGAACGCCGAATTAATTAACGCCAATTTAATAGACAAAGAGATAACAGAGTCTGTAGAGCCTGTAGATTTAGACGAAAAGGGAGCAGAAGATAAGAACAAAAAAAGAGTGAACAGCAACAGAGAAAAGATTGACCACTGCCTTAAGATTGGAAAAGTACTTATTGCAATGCTCTTTCTGTATGGTATGAAAGTAAATTACAGGAACGAAAACATTTGCCAGGAAAGCACGGAGAGTTTTACCTATGCGGTTGCTATCTTTGCGTTTCTCGCGATTTGTTGGATCTACCCTCAGAGACTTCAGAATTTGGCAATAATAAAGAAGATTCGTGGAATTCCCTATGTGTTCTACCTGATCACGCCTATTATTGGAATGTATCTAGTGGAATATGTAACAAATCCGGATCTTAATAAGATGTCGAGCTATTACATACATATTAATCTGGTGTTGTTTTCCATTGCACTTTTTATATTTGTGAATCTGATTGGACATCGAAAAGGCAGCCTGTATGTGTACTATACGGTAGCATTGCTCATTGGTCTGGCAGATCATTACATCTATATCTTTCGAGGGAAACCAATTGTACCACCTGATTTTTATTCTCTTGGTACCGCGTACCAGGTCGCTGGAAACTATAACTTTGCATGGGATGATACGGTATTACGAGTTGTGCTCTTGTTTCTTGCCTGTCTAGTAATCATTCAGATGCTTCCCAAAGATCATCGAACAAAGAAACAAAGAATGGTTGGAAGGGGATGTGCCATTGGTGCAATACTTCTTGTTGTAATTAGTTTCCATTCTGTTAGTTTCAAAGATCAATTTAAAGTTAAGATGGATTATTGGACACCTCGTTATACCTATTATCGAAGTGGCTTTGTATTATCCTTCTTAACGATGTTCCAGAATATGCAAGTGAAAGAACCTGCGAATTACTCCAGTCAAGTAGTCGATGAAATCTATGCGAATCAGGCAGAAACAACTACAGAAGAGTATGAAAAAGAGGAATACAAAAAGCCAACAGTTATAGCCATTATGAATGAGACCTTTAGTAATCTTGCCGTGTTGAAGGAGAAGGGACTTGAACAAGACTGCTTTGAAAAATGGGATGCCATAACCAACTGTATGGCAAAGGGTAATTTATATGTATCAACAATTGGTGGTGGAACCTGTAACACGGAATTCGAATTCTTAACGGGGAATACCATTGGTAACCTGCCATATGGAGCCAATCCTTATGAATTATACAATATGAAAGGTATATCAAATCTTGCACAAATCTTTCATAAAAATGGTTATGAGACACTGGCAATTCATCCGGCTGCAGAAAGAAATTGGAATCGAAAGAATGTGTATCGTAACTTTACTTTCGATCGATTCCTGTCACTGAAAGATTTTGATAACCCTGTTAAGTACAGAAATCTTGTAAGTGATCGATCCTGTTACGATAAGGTAATTGAGGAATATGAGGCGATGACAGAACCAGGTTTCATCTTCAATGTAACGATTCAAAACCACAGCGGGTATGACATTACGAAGTTAGGAAGCCTTAAACGACTTGAGGTATCCAGTGAAATTGCCCAGTATCCTGACCTTGTTACGTATCTGACCGTAATTAATGAATCTGTGAATGCGCTAGAAGACTTGTTAGCGTATTTTCGTGAAGTGGATGAACCGGTGATCATATGCTTCTTTGGAGATCATCAGCCACATTTTAGGACAGATACTAGCCAATATATCTATAGTGAACTCTCCTCAAGCATTCAGGACTGTCAGAAAAAATACACCGTTCCGTATCTAATCTGGTCCAACCAATATACAGGAGAAGAGCAGAACATTGATATGAGTGCGAATTATCTAGGAGCATATCTGTTGGAGCAAGCAGGGGTAAAAGGAACAAGTTATACGAATTATCTACGCAATTTGCAAAAGGATGTATCCGCAATTAATGCCTTTGGTTATATGAAAAATGACGGAATATGGCATGCCTTTGATGAAACTACAACGGTATCGGAACAAATCAAAGAGTATAAAATTATTCAGTATAATAGTATGTTCGATGAGTATAAGAAAAAAGCGTATTATCAAGTGCAAGAATAAGAAGCGGGTTCACATCAAAATTATCGTGTTGAGAACTTAATGAAATTTTTGAATTTATCATTAAATTTATGTATGTTGAACTTATGTATGAGAAGCAACATACTCCCTTGGTGTGACGCCATATTCCTTCTTAAAGCAGGCAATATAGTAGGACTCGGAACAGAAGCCATAATTATA
This sequence comes from Anaerosporobacter faecicola, assembly GCF_012070565.1. GTDB lineage: Bacteria > Bacillota > Clostridia > Lachnospirales > Lachnospiraceae > Anaerosporobacter > Anaerosporobacter faecicola. Next base: position 90,650 of record NZ_JAAQRO010000042.1, on the reverse strand, counting down.
GCAGATTGTACTATAATTACAATTGGTAGTAAGTAGGACTTTGGTGGCTTCTAGTTTTGCGGTACGTATATAAGAGGAGATGGTTTTTCCTACTTCTTTTTTGAATAAAAGGGAACAATAATCTACGGAGAGATTACAGACCGTTGCTAATGTAGCAACGGTTATTTTATTGTGTAAATGTTGATGTATGTAATGAAGGCATTGCCTGATGGGAAGAGAGTATGTTTCATGAATCTTACTTGCGGCTGTTTTGGGCTGCGGTGTCAATATCAAACGTTCTCCTTTGTGTGGACGAAATTTTGAGTATTTCTCCGAAGATCCATACTTAGCTGGAAAACTGGCTGCAGCGTATATAAGGGGAATGGAACAATTAGGGGTAGGTACATCATTAAAGCATTTTGCAGTCAATAACCAAGAAACAAGACGAATGACGATGAATAGTCAGATAGACGATCGGGCATTACGAGAAATATATCTAAAACCTTTTGAAATTGCAGTAAAAGAGGGAAAACCAACGACGGTTATGGCTTCCTATAATCGGGTAAATGGGGAGTATTCCTGTGCGAACAAATTTCTATTAACGGATATTCTTCGAAATGAATGGGGATTTGAAGGTGCCGTGATTTCAGATTGGGGAGCTGCGATAGATGTGGTGCAATGCATTAAGGCGGGAATGGATTTGGAAATGCCAGATAGTTTAGGAATCCATACGAAGCAGATTTTAGATGCCATTAAGAAGAAAACACTTACGATGGAGGAACTTGATCGAGCAGTTGATCAAGTAGTAAATCTTGTTACCACCCTTGCTCCAAAGAGAAAGAAAGTAACCATTGATTATCAAAAACAACATGAGATAGCAGTCAATCTTGCATGTGAATCAGCAGTGCTCTTAAAAAATGAGGGTGTGTTACCTTTGGATAAACAATGCCCTGTGCTTGTAATTGGAGATCTTGCAGTCAATATGCGTTTTCAAGGAGGAGGAAGTAGTCATATCACCACAGCAAAAACGAAAAATACAGTAGAAGCATTAAAGGAAAGTGGAATTGAGGTTGCCTACGTGAAAGGATATGACAAAGAAAAGGATGAGACAATTCCAGAGTTGGAAGAAGAAGCAGTTAGACTAGCTCGTGCGCAGATGCCCATACTATTCTTTGGTGGCTTGACAGAACAAGTGGAAGGGGAAGGGTATGATCGGAAAACATTACAGATTCCAGAATGTCAGATTCATCTATTGAATCGATTATATGCGGTGAATAACAAGATTATTGTTGTGACATTGGGTGGAGGACCAATGCTTATGCCATTTTTACCTAAAGTAAAAGCAGTACTGCATATGTATCTAGGGGGTCAAGGAGTAGGAGAGGCTTGTGCCAGGTTGTTGCTAGGACAGGTGAATCCAAGTGGGAAACTTGCCGAGACATTTCCTAGAAGTTTAGATGATGTACCCAACAAGGAATTCTATGCACCGGATAGCGATGACGTTGAATACAGAGAGAGCATCTTTGTAGGATATCGGTATTATGATACGTTCCATGTACCGGTTTTATTTGAATTTGGATATGGACTTTCCTATACAACGTTTGCATACAGTCAATTAGAGGTAGAGCAGACAATGTATACACAAGGAACGCTGAAGGTGCGGTGCACCATTTCTAATACAGGTGATTATATAGGAAAAGAGATTGTGCAAGTCTATGTAGTCAATCCAAAATCTACCTATCTACGGGCCCATAAAGAACTAAGAGGATTTACAAAGGTGGAGCTAAAGCCAGGAGAGAGCAAAGTTGTGGAGATCGTATTACCTGAAGATAGTTTTTGCTTATACGATGTGAAACAAGGAAAATACATTATGCCAAGTGGCAAATATAAGATCTGTGTAGGCGCTTCCAGCCAGGATATACGCCTGGAACAGGAGATTCAAGTAGAAGGCGTGCACTATGATGTTGACCAACGAACGGAGTGTGCCACGTATTTTCAATTGGAGCAAGAGAAAGGTAAAACCATTGAATCTAATGCATTCCAAGTACTATATGGAAAACCGTTTAGTCAGTTTGATGCTGTTAAAAAAGGAGAGTATACCATCTATCATTCCTTACAGACCTTAGGGAAGCATTCAAAAGTAAATCGACTTGCATTACGACTGATCAAAGCACTTTATTACAGAATGAACAAAGGAAAACCCAAGACGGATCCAGGTGTACAGATGATCATTAGTGCATTATGCGAGGGACCATTGGATTGTGTAATATGTGCAAGTGACGGGATGTTTCCGCTAAGGATCGGGGAAGCGTTAGTATTAATTGCAAACGGACACTGTTTCAAAGCAATGGGACGATTATTACGAAAATGAGGTGAATGATTATGGGAAAACAGAAAAATCAGATTACAAAGACTGAAAAACTAGATTCTCGTACCAAATGGACCTATAGTATTGGTGCAGTAGGTAGAGATATGGCATATGCTATGGTCAGTATGTTCTTAATTACCTATATTCAATATACGATGAAGCTTACGGTTGCTCAATTTAGTGCCATTTCTGGAATCATCATTGTATGTTTGATCTGGGACGCCTTTAATGACCCTCTTATGGGAATTATTATTGAAAATAGTAAACTGAAGCATGGAAAGTTTCGACCTTGGATTATAACAGGTGCGATTTGTAATGCCATTGTAATTAGTCTGTTGTTCTCTGTACGTTTACAAGGGTGGAGTTTTGTAGTATTCTTCGGATTTGGATATCTATTATGGGGCATGACGTATACCATGAACGATATTGCATATTGGGGAATGCTTCCTAGCCTGACCAGTAATGCATTGGAGCGTAATAGTTTAGCAACTACCATGAGTGTATTCAGCTGTGTTGGTCAGTTTATAGCAGCAGGTGCAATCCCAATGCTTGTTGCTGGAAATGCGGTTAAAGCATATCGTACGGTTGCTTTGGTTATTGCTTGTTGCTTTATTGTGTTTCAGACGTTAACATTTCTCGGTGTAAAGGAACGACCAAGAGATCTGCAACCGCAAAACGAAAAATTATCTTTACGAGATATGTTCAAAATATTTGCGCGGAACGATCAACTGATTGTTATAGGAATTGGAACGTTGATCTTTAATGTTGCCAGTGGATTACTTTTGATCTTTGGTATGAATTTCTTCTATTTTGAATTTGGCTATACAAAAGGTGGGGATTTAATCTTCTTATTTACGGTCATGTATGGGTTAGGTACATTACTTTCGCAAGTTGTATTTCCCTTACTTGCAAAACAGTTTAAACGGAGTACCTTACTATTTGCGACAACATGTTTCATCATACTTGGTTATATAGGTCTTCTATTATTTGATTATGTCCTTCCAAAGAATACGATTCTGTTGAATGGAATTGGTTTTTTAATCTTTTTTAGCCAAGGATTATTTAATATGGTTATCGTGATCATGTTAAATAACACCATTGAATATGATGAGTACCGTTACAAGGAACGGCATGACAGTATTATCTCCGCAGTTCGTTCCTTTGCTGTTAAGTTAGCAAGTGCTGTTAACCAGGGGATTGTAACACTGGTATTAATCTTGAGTGGAATCTATGCCATTAGCCAGAAAATCACCAATCTGGAGATCTTAGCAGGAAAAGGAGAATTAGAAAAAACGGAAGTTTTGGAACGGGCAGCATCTTACATTGAGCAAACCAGTTGGAAGCAGACCTTTGAATTGCGATTGGGTATGGTTGTAATACCAATCGTGGCAATCCTAATCTGCTATATATTAATTCATAAGAAATATAAAATTGATGAGGAGATGTATGAGAATATGGTTAGGGAAATAAATAGCAAACAAAATGAAGGGGCTAAAAAGCTGAAATAAGACGAAAGAAGGAGTGTCCTCTTATAGAAACCCATCGGGGGGATGCTACTTATCTAGATTTTGCATAAGTATAATTCCAATACGTCAATTTATCAAAATAAGTTAAAAAGTTAAAAAAAGTACAAAATGTAAAGAAATGAAAAATATAATAATATTACAACAAATATGAATAGAGAGGAAAATAAATGCATAAAATTATGAGTATGCAAGTATTTAGTCCTAATTTGAATAATTATAAAAGATTTTTACATGCATAAACAGATAATTAAATAAAACAAAATAGTTTGAAGGAAATTGTTGAGATTGCTTAACAATTATTCAATAAAATTGCAATATTTATGATAATATTCCGAAAAATAATTGATTATTTTGCAATTTATGCTATAATATAACCATAACTGTATGAGAATTTTCTGACTAGAGTAGGAGTGATAGTATGGGTATATCTGCTAGACAATTTGACGATTGGAAGAGAGTTTTAACAGGGGAATACAGAGATGTAATAAACTCGATTCATGAATTGTCATGTAAAGAAATTATTGATTTGGAATCTTTAAAATACTTACTATCTTGTAAGAAGAGTTTAGAGAATCAATTGAATAACTATGAGAGAGATTTATATTTCTATGAGATATAGAGTCCCATGGAACACTTTGAAAATCGAGGGGGAAAATTAGAAAACAGTTATTAGAAACTGTCACACTCTGTTAGAATAAAACCGAGTGTGACAGCTTCTTTTTTTATATAAAAGTCCTTCGACTTTCCTAATATATAAATCCACTGTGGGATGCGCACTCACACATAAGGTAGATGTCAGCAGAAGCTGACTGTGCTCGGGGCGGAGAACAAAGTGTACTTTGAAGCGATTATTAACGCAAGAGTGTACGAATTACACTTTGTTATATAATATCTGGTTTAGGGATTGACGGGAGAATATGCAACTGCTAGTATGGAATCATGCAGATCACTTGAACAATTAAGGAGGATTCGTATGGAATACAGAAAATTAGATCGATTAGGAATTGAAACGTCATTACTTGGTTTTGGCTGTATGAGATTTCCGCTGTTAGAGAATGGGAAGATTGATGAAGCAGAAGCAGAGAAGATGATCGAGAAAGCAATGGCAGAAGGTGTGAATTACATTGATACAGCTTATCCCTATCACAATGGAGACAGTGAACCTTTTGTTGGACGGGTGTTAGCAAAGCATAAAAGAGAGGATTATTATCTTGCAACGAAATTACCATGTTGGGAAATTAATTCTGTAGAGGATGCTGACCGAATCTTTCACCAACAATTGAATCGATTGGGACAGGAATATGTGGATTTCTATCTTCTACATGCCCTTGATCGTGGTCGGTTTCATAAGATGAAAGATCTAGGAATTATAGAGTTCTGTGAGAAATTAAAAAAAGAAGGAAAGATTCGTTATTTGGGATTTTCATTTCATGATGATTATGAAGCATTTGAAGAAATCATTACATATCGGGATTGGGATTTTTGCCAGATTCAATATAATTACATGGATACAGAGGAACAAGCGGGAGACAAAGGATATGATTTGGCTGAAAAATTAGGAATTCCATTGATCATTATGGAACCAATCAAAGGAGGTTCGTTAGCTGTTCTTCCTGAAGATATTACAAAAATCTTCAAAAAAGCAGATAAAGAAGCTTCCGTTGCATCATGGGCATTACGTTGGGTTGCAAGTCACCCTAATGTAAAGACGGTGTTAAGTGGAATGTCAACCTATGAACAAGTAATGGACAATCTAGATACCTTTGCTTCCTTCCAAGCATTAACTGTAGAAGAGGAAAAGGTTGTAGATGAAGTTGCAACGACAATTAAAAGTCGAGTTAAGAATGGTTGCACCGGTTGTCGGTATTGTATGCCATGTCCAGCAGGTGTAGATATTCCAAGAAACTTCCGAATCTGGAATCAACATGCCATGTATGGGAATGATGAACATACAAAATGGGATTACTTTAAGAATTTTAATGAAGAAAACCATGCAGACCATTGTATAAAATGTGGAAAATGTGAGACAGTCTGTCCTCAAAAAATATCCATAAGAGAAGATTTGGAAAAGGTAGCAACGGATTTAGGTAGCCTTCAATAGAAAGAATAAAGACACTCTTTGTGAATGCAAAGAGTGTTTTTTCGTCTTGTACGTGTCCAGTTTTTTGAATCACAAGAATCGGTAATACCAGAGTTAGCCAGAAACATAACAGAGTTAGAGTTTACAATCGAATTAAAAAAAGCTATAATTAACAGTATTGAATTATGAAGCACAAGAGCATATTTGTGTGTCATTGGAGCAAAGAAGCTGCTAAAGGAGAATAGAATGGTACGTGATACATTTGATGCAATTATTAATCAAATTGAAGTAAGACAGAATCTGAGTAAATTAAGACAAGAGATCAAAGAGGAAGAAAATCGAGTTGCTTTATTATATTACCTTTCCGATAAGAAAGAGCTTCTTCCACCTTTCTTAAAACATGAGGATGCAAAGACAAGAAAGAATGCAGTTTTATTAATGGGAGATCTGCAACTTGATGAATATCTCCCATGGATTGTAGAAGGGTATAAGAATGAGACACAACGATTTGTAAAGAGCTCTTACCTTGTTGCATTAAGAAACTTTGATTATCGAGAATATCTGCCTTACCTGAAGGAATGCTTAGAGCAGCTGTTATCCATCGAATTAGTGGACGAGAATCGGAAACATATAGAAGAAGAGATTCGTGAATTAACATCGTTAATCGTTACCATAGAAGGAGTTCGGAAACACACATTCACAGGAGATCATAAGAAATCCAAGCTGTTGTTATTAACAAACCGAAATCATATTCCAGTTACGTTAACGCAGGTTCAGCAGATCACTCCAACAGCCAAAGCCTTCAATGCGGGGGTAATGGTGAAGACAGATGAACTAGAAGAGATACGAACAATTCGTACGTATCAAGAGATGCTGTTTGTACTGGATCAGGTAAGTGTTTGTCCTGTTAATCCCATTCAGGCAGCAAAGATGGTGAGTGAGGGAAATGTAGTTTCCTACCTTGAGGAAAGACATAGGGAAGCAACTCCATTTTATTTTCGTGTAGAAGTAAAAAGTAAGATGGAACTAAGTAAAAAAAGTGAATTTGCCAAGAAGTTTGCCAGTGAATTGGAGCGTCTCACTAAAAGAAAAATGATTAATTCCACGAGTCAATATGAAGTGGAGATTCGATTTATTGAAAATAAAGATGGAAATTTTAATATTGTATTAAAATTATTTACGATAAAGGATAATCGTTTTGCCTATCGGAAACAGGCAATTGCCTCCAGTATTCGACCGGTGAATGCTGCACTTACGGTAGCGTTAGCAAAAGAGTATATGAAGGAAGATGCACAGGTATTAGATCCTTTCTGTGGTGTGGGAACGATGTTGATTGAGCGGCATAAGCAAGTAAAAGCATACTCTACCTATGGACTAGATATCTATGGAGAAGCTATTGAAGCTGCAAGAGAAAACACCCAGGCGGCAAGACAAGTTATTCACTATGTAAATCGTGACTTCTTTGATTTTCAACATGAATATCTCTTTGATGAAATTATAACGGATATGCCATTCACTAATTCAGCAAAACAAGAACAAACGATCATTGATCTATATGGACGTTTCTTTAAAAAGGCTTACCTTCATTTGAAAGAGGATGGAATTATCATTATGTATTGTCATAATCGTGAGCTAGCAAAACGCAATGGGTTAGCAGCTGGCTTTGTACTATTGAAAGAATATGAGATTTCCAGAAAAGAAGGAACGTATGTAATGATCTTTGAGAAGGAGGAATAATTGTGAAGATCAGTGTAGTAATACCTTATGTGAATGGTCCACATTTTCTAGAGGATTGTCTAGAGAGTCTTAAGGATCAGACATGGAATGATTTCGAGGTATTGTTGATTCAGGATAAACCTAATCCGTATCTAACAGAAGTTGAGAATGTAAAAGATGTGGAAGATCCTACCATGATTGTGGATAACTATAAAGAATTTTTCCCAATCTGTGTATATCATACAACGACTACGCAGGGCGTTAGTGCGGCTCGTAATATTGGAATTGCTAATGCAACGGGGGAATATATCTATTTTCTTGATAGCGATGATTATCTGTTTCATGATACATTAGAAAAATTAGTAATGGAAGCGGAACGTACGAAGAGTGATCTTGCCTATGGTACGATTGTGGATACTTGGTTTAAGCGCCTCGTTTTCTTTGATACGTATGAAGAAGATACAAAGCAAGTAGATACAAGTTCTGAAGAAGCAACAAGGAATGCGACAGAAGGTGATGATGAAGAAGATTATCGTAAGAAGCTCATCACAGAACAAGCACCTTCCCAAGCAGTTATTGATTTGGTGGGGAAAAAGAGAGGTCTTGTGGCAATATCTGCATTGAATCTGCTGATACGTGTGGAACGATTACGAAAGAATGAACTATTTTTTAATGAGCAGATTTTATTTTATGCGGACCTATCGTTTGTGGCTAGTGTGCTTAAAACATTTACAAATGTAGTATCTGTTCCTGATGCAAAATATGTTAAGAGAAAACACAACGATCCCGTTCACTACCCTGCAATTACACAGATTAAGGTGGAAGATAAGTTCAATAATATGCTGACTGCCTATGAAACAACGGTGAAGATGCTTGGTAAACAAGATACCATCTCTGAACTGTTGGCATTTAAGTTGCTGAATTATTACACCAATTATTTTACGACAAAGATTCGAAGAAGCGAACAAGACTACTGGAGAGAAGAACGCTTCACTCAAATGCGTGCGTTGGTAGAGTCTATACCAGAAGAGGTGCGAGTAAGTCTAAAACCATATAAGAAAAAGTTGGTAAAACAATTAGTAAAAGGGAATTTAGCTGCCACAAAGCGTATGGTAAATATACATTTGGGTTCAAAAAAGATACGAAATATTCGTTCGAATCCAAGAGCATTTGCATGTTATCTATACTTCCATGTATTTACAAAGTTAAAGATGAAAGAAAACTGGGTTATCTTTGAGAGTTTCTTTGGAAAAAGTTATTCCGATAGTCCAAAATATATCTATGAATATCTGAGTCAAGCTTATCCAAAACAGTATAAATGTATATGGGTGATCAATGATAAACATACTGAAATCCCTTATGGTGCAAAAAAAGTAAAACGGTTCAGTATTGCATATGCTTATTATTTTGCACGTTGTAAATATACGGTTCTTAATGTAAGACAGCCAAATTGGATTAGGAAACGAAAAGGAAATGTATTCTTAGAAACATGGCATGGAACACCATTAAAGCGTCTGGTATTTGATCAGGAAGAGGTTTGTGGAGCTTCTCCTCTTCATAAACAACAGTTTTATCGTCAATCAAGAGATTGGGATTATCTGATTTCAGACAACCGTTTCTCAACAGATACGTTCAAGAGAGCATTTTTATTTCATAATGAAATCGTGGAGTGTGGTTATCCAAGGAATGATGTACTTTATGCACCTGACAAAGAAGCAAGGATACTTGCATTAAAAGATAAATTAGGGATTCCTAAGGACAAGAAAACCATTCTCTATGCACCAACTTGGAGAGATGATGAGTATTACGGAAAGGGAGAATATAAGTTTGCACTGAAATTAGACCTTAAGAATCTAAAGAAGCAATTGGGTGAGGAATATGTAATCTTACTTCGTACCCATTATTATATTGCGGATTCAATCGATATAACTGGATTGGAAGATTTTGCATTTAACCTGAGCAAATACAATGATATTTCTGAATTGTATCTGATCTCCGATTTATTGATTACCGATTATTCTTCCGTATTTTTCGATTACGCGAATCTACGTAGACCAATCTTGTTCTTTACGTATGACCTAGAAAAATACAGAGATATGTTACGTGGTTTCTATCTGGATATCGAGAAAGAGATGCCGGGACCATTACTTTTCACAGAAGAAGACGTGTTAGATGCCATTAAGAATATTGGACAGATTGAAGAAGATTACAAAGGAAAATACGATGAATTCTATGAACGTTTCTGTCATGTAGATGACGGTAATGCATCAAAAAGGATTGTAGAGAGAGTATTTCGCGGTAAAAAGAGTGTTTAGAAGGGAATACACAAGATAGAATGGACTTATTAACGCAACATGGGGAAGAACTAATCCTGCTGACAGCGATGCTTGTTGCGATAATCTTCTTTTTAAAGATTGCTAAGAAACAACATAAGAAAAAACGCTTATTGCGTAGCAATATATATGACATCGACCAACTGTCAGGAGAAGATTTTGAATTATTCCTTTATTATTATTACAAAAAACATCGGTGTCGTGTAACATTGACACCATTTACCCACGATTATGGCGCAGACCTGGTAATTCGTAAATATGGAAAACGTATTGTGATTCAGGCAAAAAGGTACCGTGATCGTGTGGGAATTAAAGCAGTGCAGGAAGTGATTGGTTCCATGGCTTACTATAAAGCAAAACAGGGAATGGTGATCACCAATAGCTACTACACCCAAAGTGCGTATGTGTTAGCCAAGTCAAATGGGATAATGTTAGTGGGGCGAAATGCATTGGAACGTATGCTAGAAGAGGACAAAATCCTACTTCCTTAGTGCATTAAGATTTTTAGTAGTATAAAAATTGAATTATCTGATGAACGATAGAAAAGAAACAGACCGTTATAGGTCTGTTTCTTTTCTTTTGCAGATGAAAGCACAAAATCGGTTTTAAGAGGATTTGTGAACGCCCTGATATGTACAATTCCATTTATAAAGAGAAAAATTAAAAAATAAATATAGTCTTTTGATTCCAAAAACAAGAATATTTATTCAAAATGTACATATTCTAACTGAGTAACCGCGGAATGAATAAAAGAGGGTGAAAACAAATGAAAACATTTGAGATTAAAACAAAGGTAGTATTTGGTGAAGATGCGCTAGGTTACCTGACTACGCTGAAAGATCAGAAAGTCTTTATCGTTACAGACCCTTTTATGGTAAAGTCGGGAATGATCGAGCGAATCACATCAAAGTTAACTACCGGAAATTACGAAATATTTCAAGATGTTGTACCAGATCCCCCTATGGAACTGGTTGTGGAAGGTGTAAGTAAGGTAACTGCATATCGACCAGATGCAGTGGTTGCTTTGGGTGGAGGTTCAGCAATTGATGCAGCAAAAGCAATCATGAATTTTTCAAAAAAAGCAGCCAATCTTATGGATATGGAGTTTATTGCAATTCCAACTACAAGTGGAACGGGTTCAGAAGTGACGAATTTTGCTGTCATAACAGATAAGCAAAAAGGAGTAAAGTACCCATTGGTTTCAAGTGAACTGTTACCACAAGTAGCAATCTTAGAACCGGAGTTGGTACGCAGTCTACCAAGTGCCATCGTTGCTGATACTGGTATGGATGTTCTGACACATGCAGTGGAAGCGTATGTCTCCACGAAAGCCACAGATTTTTCTGATGCATTAGCAGAGAAGGCTGTTACTTTGGTGTTCGAATATCTTTTACGGTCTTATCAAAGTAGTGATGATATTGAAGCAAAAGAAAAGATGCATGCAGCATCTTGTTTAGCAGGAATGGCATTCAATGAAGCCTCCCTAGGACTGAACCATGCCATTGCGCATAACATAGGTGGAAAACTGCATATTCCACATGGTAGAACGAATGCAATCCTTTTGCCATATGTAATGGAATATAACAGTAAGATGGAAGGGTACAACCCTAGGACGTATACCTATGCTGCTAAGAGATATGCGAAATTAGCAAAGTTGTGTGGAATACAGGGTGCGACTACAAGGACATTGGTGAAAGGGTTTATCTCAGAAATCCAGCGTTTAGAGAGAGAGATGAAGATGCCATCCTCCATTAAGGAATGTGGTGTAAAAGAAGAGGTTTACCTAGAAAACAAGAAGGAGATTGCACAAGGAGCATTACTTGATGCCTGCATGGATACAAACCCAAGAGAAGCGACTCTTTCCGATGTTCTGGAGATCCTGCACCAGATTCGATAAGGATAGTAGGTGAGTAAAATAGCGATACAATTGGAAGAAAAACAAAGAATTATACAGGAATTCGTTCCTGGTAAACAGATTACGTTGGCGCATATCATAGCAAATCCCACAGAGGAGATCTATCAGAAATTAGGACTTCTTACAGAGGAAGTGAATGCAATTGGTATTATGACCATTACGCCAAGTGAAGGAGCTATTATTGCAGCGGATATTGCTACGAAAGCTTCAGACATTCGATTAGGATTTATTGATCGGTTTAGTGGAGCTCTGGTGATTACTGGGGATGTTAGTTCTGTAGAAGCTGGAATCAAGGACATCGTGTCTGTATTACATGACCAACTTCAATTTACAGAAGCAAGGATTACCAGAACGTAAGGAGGTGAAACCTTGGGCAAGATCATATTTATGGGTCGAACGGGCTGTGGAAAGACGACATTGTGTCAAAAACTGGATCAACTAGAGCTTCAATATAAGAAAACGCAGGCAGTGGAATTGTATGACCAGGCGATTGATACACCTGGAGAGTACTTAGAAAATCGTACATTTTACCGAGCATTGATCAATACCGCGGTAGATGCTAGATTGCTTGCACTATTAGCCGATCCAACGGTTTCAGACAATTTTATACCACCTGCTTTTGCAGGCACCTTTGCAAAGGAATTGATCGGAATTATTACAAAGATGAATCTAGTAAAGGATCCACTTACCTTAAAAAAAGCAGAAAATGAATTGAGACAGGCAGGGGTACGAAAAATCTTCTATGTAGATACCGTAGATGGTGATGGAATTGAAGAGTTATTTCAATACATCCATGAACGAATTGACAAACATTGATCATAGCACGTAACAGATAATTTAGGAGTAGGAAGTGAGAAGTTGAGAGAAGAGCTCTTAAGTGTAGGAATTGATATTGGGACAAGTACTACCCAATTAGTTTTTTCAAAATTATATATAGAAAATATGGCATCCAGTTACTCTGTTCCTAGGATCGTTATTGTTGATAAAGAGATCATCTATCGAAGTGAGATTTATTTTACCCCGCTGAAATCCCCTACAGAAATAGACGGTCCTCGTGTAAGGCAAATGATTGAACAGGAATATGAACGAGCGGGGATTGATAAATCAGCGATTGATACAGGAGCAGTCATTATCACAGGCGAAACTGCTAGAAAGGAAAATGCAAAAGAAGTATTAGAATCCTTAAGCGGTTTTGCAGGAGACTTTGTTGTGGCCACTGCTGGACCAGATTTGGAGAGTATCATTGCAGGGAAGGGAGCAGGTGCCCATGCCTATTCCAAGGAACATTCCACGAGTGTTGTGAATATTGACATTGGTGGAGGAACAAGTAATCTTGCTTTATTTTTACGAGGAGAGATCATCGATACGGGATGCTTGGATATCGGTGGACGTTTGATCAAAATAGACCCAGAAACCCATAAAATCACCTATTTTTCAAAGAAGGTAGAGCGATTGATTCAAAAACATGGTCTTGGGATTCATCTTGGTATGATTGCCACAAAAGAAAATCTTCAACCGATAATTGCATTAATGGTGAAAGGAATAAAACAAAGTGTTGGATTAGCACCAATTGATGATGATTTTGATATTATGATCACCAATAAGAGTATAGCCCAGGGACATCAGATTGACCATATCTGTTTCTCTGGTGGCGTGGCGGATTATGTGTATCATGATCGGGCTGGCAAAGATTATTTCGCTTATGGCGATATGGGAATCTTACTTGGAGAAGCCATTCGTGAGTCTGATCTATGCACAAAATTACATCTGATACCAAGTATTGAAACCATTCGAGCGACGGTAGTTGGAGCGGGAACCCATACAACAGAGATTAGTGGAAGTACCATCACGTATACGAGTAATCCCTTTCCAATTAAGAATTTGCCCATCCTAAAGTTACGAAAAGAGGAGGAGCAAGATGCTTTAATGCTAGAGACATCTATTAAGAAAAAGTTGGAATGGTTTAAGTTGGAGGGTGATCTACAGAGAGTAGCAATTGCCATTGAAGGGGTGCAAAATCCTTCTTTTTTACAAATTGTGGAGTATGCGAAGGGGTTGGTTCATGGGCTAGAAGAACTGATCAATCGAGAATTACCACTTGTTTTAATTGTAGAAGAGGATATGGCAAAGGCATTAGGGCAAGCGATGTATCATGAATTGGCATACAAAAAGGATGTAGTCTGTTTAGATAGTATAAAACTAGATAATGGGGATTACATCGATATAGGAAAACCGATAGCGGAAGGAACTGTATTACCGGTTGTTGTAAAAACACTTGTATTTAATGAATAGAGGAACGAAAAAAAGCAGAATATAATCCTTGAAAAGCTAAAAAGATTACAGTATGAAAAATTGATAAATTAGGAGGCGTATTATGATTCTAAAGACCCTGTTATTTGGTCATACGTATGAGTTTAAGTCACTCAAAGAGGTATTGGCTAAAGCAAATGAAGAAAAATCAGGAGATTTACTTGCAGGTGTTGCGGCTACATCAGCAGAAGAGCGAGTTGCAGCCAAGATTGTACTTGCGAATATTACCTTAGAGCAATTACGAGAGAATCCAGTGGTACCATATGATATCGATGAAGTAACGCGTATCATTCAAGATGATGTCAATGAGAAAATCTATGGTGAAATTAAACATTGGACAGTAGCTGAATTAAGAGAATGGATCCTTGATGAAGACACCAAAGGTAGTGATATTCGCCGAATCAGTAGAGGTTTAACGTCAGAGATGGTAGCAGCCGTAGCAAAATTAATGTCAAACATGGATTTGATCTATGGTGCAAGTAAAATCCGTATTACGGCACATTGTAATACAACCATAGGAGAACCGGGGACATTAAGTTCTCGTCTGCAACCAAACCACCCAACAGACGACCCAGATGGTATTATGGCTTCCTTATTAGAAGGATTAACCTATGGAGCTGGAGATGCCTTATTGGGATTGAACCCAGTAGATGATTCTACAGAAAGTGTTGTTCGTGTCTTAAAACGTTTTGAAGACATAAAGCAGAAATTCAAAATACCAACACAAACTTGTGTATTAGCCCATGTAACGACGCAAATGGATGCAATTCGGAAAGGTGCTCCAACCGATCTGATCTTCCAATCCATCGCAGGTTCTGAAAAAGGAAATGAAGCGTTTGGTTTCAATGCTTCAACGATTGAAGAGGCAAGACAATTAGCATTAGCAGAAGGAACGGCAGAAGGTCCGAACGTTATGTATTTTGAAACAGGACAAGGCTCAGAATTATCATCGGAAGCACATCATGGTGCAGACCAGGTAACAATGGAAGCAAGATGTTATGGTTTTGCAAAACATTATGATCCATTTATCGTTAACACGGTTGTTGGATTCATTGGACCAGAATATTTGTACGATGGTCGACAGGTAAACCGTGCAGGTCTTGAAGATCATTTCATGGGTAAATTAACAGGAATCTCCATGGGTTGTGATGCTTGTTATACCAACCATATGAAAGCGGACCAGAATACGATTGAAGACTTATCGGTACTTCTTACAACAGCTGGCTGTAACTATTTCATGGGTATTCCACATGGAGATGATGTTATGTTAAATTATCAGACGACGGGATACCATGAAACAGCAGCGCTGCGTGAAATGTTCGGATTGACAGCAATCAAACCATTCCATGAGTGGTTAGTGAACATGGGATTTGTAGATGAAAAGGGTAAACTTACGAAGCGTGCTGGTGATGCTTCAATCTTATTCTAGAAGGAGGGAAGAACATGAACGAGCAAGACTTAAGAAAAATGGTAGAACAGATGGTAGAACAAATGGTGAACAAAGATGCTTCCCATACTTCTGTAGCATATGGAAAGACAACAGATACTGGTTCTAGTACCATGATCAGTAACGAGTGCCTTCCGGATATAACGAAGATCGATTTAAGAAAACAATTTCTAATCGAGAATGCGAAAGACAAAGAAGGCTATCTTGCGATGAAGGCGAAAACACCAGCACGTCTGGGTTGCGGTAAAGCTGGTGCAAGATATAAGACGATGAGTATGTTACGTGTAAGAGCAGACCATGCAGCAGCACAGGATGCGGTATTCTCCGATGTTTCAGAGGAATTTGTTAAGAAGAATAATTTCGTTCCAGTGAAAACATTGTGTAAGGACAAAGATGAATATCTAACAAGACCGGACCTAGGAAGACGTTTTTCACCAGAAGAAATAGAAGTGATTAAAAAAACATGTGGTCATAATCCGAAGGTACTAATCATTGTTGGAGATGGTTTGTCTTCTTCCGCAATCGAAGCAAATGTGGAAGATATGATACCAGCAATTAAACAAGGTCTTTCAATGCACAGTATTACCATTCCTCCGATCTTGTTTATCAAATATGCAAGAGTTGGAGCAATGGACGATATTGGTCAGGTAACGGATGCAGATGTCATCTGTATGCTTGTAGGTGAGAGACCAGGTCTGGTTACGGCAGAATCCATGTCGGCTTATATCGCATATAAACCAAAACACGGATTAGCTGAAGCGAAACGTACAGTAATCAGTAATATTCACAAAGGTGGTACAACTCCAGTAGAAGCAGGAGCACATGCGGCAGAATTGATCAAGAAGATGTTAGATAAGAAAGTATCTGGTATCGATTTGAAATAGAGTATAGATCAACAAGGGTTGAAAGAGACGAAATAAAGGAAAGGAGCCATGCTTGCCATTCTTTCGACCTTATAAGGGCAATATCACCCTGATTCTTGGTGGTATCAAAGCATGGAGGGAAAGATGAAGAACGATAAATTACGACCAACGATCTTATCCGTTCGTATAATCTCTAATGTGAGTTCCGATTTAGCAGCCAGATTAGAACTGGGGCCTCGTCATAAGAGTATTGGAATCATAACAGCGGACATTGATGATGTAACGTATACGGGATTAGATGAGGCTACAAAAGCTGCAGACGTAGATGTGGTTTATGCAAAATCAATGTACGCAGGTGCTGCAAATGCATCAACAAAATTAGCAGGAGAAGTAATTGGTATTATGGCAGGGCCTAGTCCAGCAGAAGTACGAAGTGGACTGAATGCTTGCATCACATTTATGGAAAATGATGCGTATTTTGTAAGTGCCAATGAAGATGATTCCATCTCCTACTATGCCCATACGGTTTCAAGAACAGGCTCCTATCTGTCTAAAATCGCAGGGGTAGAAGAAGGAGCAGCACTTGCTTATCTAATCGCTCCACCAATGGAAGCAATATATGGACTTGATGCAGCGATGAAAGCTGCAGATGTGAAATTATGTGAGTTCTTTGGACCTCCTTCCGAAACGAACTTTGGTGGTGCTTTGTTAACGGGATCTCAATCTGCTTGTTATGCTGCTTGTTCTGCATTTGCAGAAGCTGTTCGTAGTGTTGCAGAACGTCCGAAGGACTATCAATAGTTCATGCAAGCTCTTGGATTAATTGAGGTAGTCGGATATCCACCTGCAGTTGAAGCGGCGGACGCAGCATTGAAGGCAGCCAATGTTACGTTACTTAGTATTGCAAAAGCAGATGCGGGTATTATGACAGTTGAGATCATAGGAGATGTGGGCGCAGTTACTTCAGCAGTTGATGCAGCTGCCCGAAGTGCTGCTAGGATTGGATTGGTTCGAGCTAGACATGTCATTCCACGAGTAGAAGCAGAATTAATAGGGAAAGTTGTACCTTATGAGCATACCTTGGACAATCAGGTAAAGCCTGTGGAGAAAGAAACAACAGGAATCAATCCAGGATTCAGTGAATCTAAGAATACAGAACAAAAAGATATTGAGGAACGAAAAGAAGAACGAAAAGAAGAAGAACGAATACAAGACAATGAAAAAACGGAAGAGTTTAAATATAAAGAAGTAGAAAATACTGAACGAAATAATGAACCAGTGAAAGATGAAGAAGTCAAAGTCGATCGAGAGAAGACGGAACAAGAGAGAATAAAAGAAGAAAAAATAGAAGAGAAAAAAGAAGTACAGGAAAAACCTTTACAAGGGCAAGAACTATTAAGCAAACGAAGTAATGCCAATCTACGTAATATGATCGTATCAAAAGGAATCCCGATTCCGACAGAACGATTGAAGTCCATGAAGAAACAGGAACTGATTCAGGTATTACTTGCATATGAGAAGGAACAAGGAAAATAAAGGAGACAGCAATGGAAAATCAAGACAAAGATCTACGCTCGATACAAGAGGTTCGAACCTTATTAAGAGAAGCTGAGAAGGCGCAGAAGATTCTTGCTACCTTCGATCAAGCGAAGATTGACCATATCGTAAAAACTATAACCGATGCTTGTTTACAGAATGCGGTTCGTCTTGCAAAGATGGCAAATGAGGAGACTGGTTTTGGTATATGGCAGGATAAGGTTGTAAAGAATGTATTTGGTTCTCAAGGTATATATGAGGCAATCAAAGATCAAAAAACCGTTGGAATCTTACAGGAAGATCAAAAAAACAAGACGATTGATATTGGTACAGCAGTGGGTGTAATTGCTGGTATCGTACCATCCACAAACCCTACTTCTACAATCATGTACAAATCTTTGATTTCGATCAAAGCAGGAAACAGTATTGTATTCTCCCCTCATCCCGGGGCACTTTCCTGTATTCTTGAGACAGTAGATGTAGTGAGAAAAGCAGCAAAATCAGCAGGTTGTCCAGAGGCAGCAATCTCTTGTATTACGATTCCAACCATGGAAGCTACACAGGAATTAATGAGAAATGATATTACAAGATTGATTCTCGCGACAGGCGGATATGCGATGGTTAAGTCGGCATATTCCTCTGGAACACCAGCTATTGGAGTAGGTGCCGGTAATGGACCTGCATTCATAGAGAAGACGGCAGATGTAAAACAAGCAGTAAAACGAATCATGGATTCTAAAACGTTTGATAATGGAACAATTTGCGCATCCGAACAATCAGTAGTAGTAGAGAGATGTATGGCACAGAACGTGCAAAGAGAATTCGAAGAACAAGGTGCGTATTTCCTAGACGAGCAGGAAGCAAAACAATTAGGAAGCTTTATTTTACGTGCCAATGGGACCATGAATCCACAAATTGTTGGTAAGTCGGTAAAGAAGATTGCAGAGTTGGCAGGATTGCATAAAGTACCTGATCAAGCAAGAGTGTTGATTGCTAGAGAATGTAAAGTTGGACACACAGTTCCATATTCTCATGAAAAGTTAGCACCGATACTTGCATTCTATATCGAAGATGATGCGGAGAAAGCACTGGATCGAATCTGTGAAATACTATATTTCGAAGGTATGGGTCATACATTCTGTATGCATACGAAGAATGAAGAACTGGTAAAACGATTCAGTCTTAAAGTACCAGCTTCAAGAATCCTAATCAACACTTTGGGATCCTTAGGTGGAGTTGGAGCAACTACAAATTTATTCCCTGCATTAACGCTAGGTTGTGGTGCTGTTGGAGGAAGTTCCTCTTCTAATAATATTGGTCCAATGGATCTGATCAATATTAAACGTGTAGCTTATGGAGTAAAAGATATGGAACAATTAAGACAGGAAGCAGCAATAGTAGATAATACCAGTAGCTGTTGTTGCAATACAAAACCACAGGAAATTGAACAGATTGTAGATACGTTAGTTAAGAAGATTATGCAGGAATTAATCTAATCCTACTTATGGGGTAGTATGCATGATTTTTAGATTTTGTAGAATAATAAATGTACGATGTATAGGAAGAAGGAATGTTTGCTTCCAATACATCCAGTGGATATTCGTTAATAGACGAATGAAAATAGGAGGTATCAGAGCATGGCAAATACAAATGCATTAGGAATGATTGAAACAAAAGGTTTAGTAGGTGCGATTGAGGCAGCAGACGCCATGGTAAAAGCTGCTAATGTGGCATTGGTTGGTAAAGAACAAGTTGGTGGTGGACTTGTAACAGTTATGGTTCGTGGTGATGTTGGAGCAGTAAAAGCAGCTACAGATGCAGGTGCCGCAGCAGCAGAACGTGTGGGAGAATTAATCTCTGTTCATGTAATCCCAAGACCACATTCTGAAGTAGATGTGATCTTACCTCATGGAAAATCACAAACACCACAGGCATAGGAATCAATGGCTTTATTAACGGAAAATGATATCCGTAAGCTGTTCAATGAAAAAGTTTTAATGGAGAAGGGGGAGTTTTTCCTTGAGAAGGATATGATACTCACCCCTTCTGCAAAAACCTATCTTGCGGATAAGAATATCATCATACGAACAGACCATATCGAACCAACAAAAATGAATACAGGGAAACAAACAGATGTTAGGATTACAGATGAGAGAAAAATGGAACCAACAAAAGAAAATGTAGACGAAGTATATGAGACCTTATTTGGTATAACCATGAAGGAAAAACCAGAGCATATGACCCACCTAAGAGGAAATCTTTTAGTATTCAAAGATCATCCCCGTATCGCTCTTCGTGGTGCCATTGATTTTTTAGAGGCTCAAATTATCTTGACACAGATCATTGCGGGAAAAGAAGGAGCAACAAAGCTTATTGATGATCTAGAAGAAATTATTCGATTTATAAGAAAATTACTACGGAGTGAGATAACAGGTGATCCCATTGTTGAGTTCTCTTTGCAAGGTCTAAGTCCAGCAGATATAAGAGAACAGTCCTATCATCCAAGTAAATACTTTGGAATAAGACATTTTTTACCTTCCTATAAACAAGGAGAGATGGTAGCACACCTGAATCATCTACGAACCTTGACTCGAAAAACCGAGTTAATTGCATTCCGTGCGTTTCGTTCGGAGGATAATAGAGTCGATCGAGTTGATATTATTCGAGCATTTAATCGGTTATCGTCATTATTCTGGATTATGATGTTCAAGTATATGACAGGAAAATATAAGGAATAGGATATGAAACCTAGACATGTTAATGAAATACATGCGAGTACGCGTGTGCAAATAAAAAACGATAAATTGAAGTAGGGAGGAGAACGATGAATACTTGTGATATAGAAACAATCGTAGAGAGTGTGATCAGAGAACTACAAGAAAAAGTATTTGTCATGGTGGAAGCATCTGGTCGGCATGTTCATCTTAGTCAAAAGGATCTGTACGCCTTGTTTGGCGAAGGGTACCAATTAACACCTGTAAAAGACCTTTCGCAGCCAGGACAATATGCATGTGCAGAGCGAGTGACCATCACTGGACCAAAAGGTTCCATGAAAAATGTTGTCATACTGGGACCAACTAGACCAGAATCACAGGTTGAGATTTCTCTAACCGATGGATTGGCTTTAGGTATAAAAGCCCCGGTACGATTAAGCGGTGATATTGATAATACACCAGGAATCGTCATTACAAATCCAGCGAATGGAAGGAGCATCACTCTTGATCGTGGACTCATTGTTGCCAAACGACATATTCATATGTCAGAAGAGGATGCCAAACGGTATGGGGTAACCAATGGACAAATAATCAAAGTAAAGGTATTTGGTGAACGTCCTGTGATACTAGAAGACCTAGATGTACGAGTGAATAACAACTTCCGTACGGCAGTGCACATTGATTATGATGAGGCAAATGCCTGTGGTTATGGAAAAAATACCAAAGGACTTTTATTATCATAATCTGAGGGAAAACAATGGAAAAAGACAGATTAATAGAAGAAATAGTTTCTGAATTGCTGAATCGACTGTCAAAGGAAATGTGGAAAACTGAAAATAAAGGTTCCTTACGAGTGTGTATCATTGGAGAGTGGAAACAACCATACGCAACATGTCAGGATTTTGAGCGGATTCCCTTATCTTCATATGACCCGGAAGAAGATGAGATACTAATAACAGCAATGTCACCATGTATGATGGCTAACCTTGCCAATGGAATCGCACAAAGCACCGAGGAAAAGATGATTCAGATGCGATTACTACAAGGAAAGAATGTCTATGTATTACGGGATGCTTTTCTATACCAGCAATACAAGAAGACAGCTTTTAAAGCATACTATCATCTTTATCAGGATTATGAAATAATGCTCTGTAACTATGGTTTACAGATCATCGATGATGTGAGTGAACTTTTACAAGAAAGAGGAAATAGGCAATATCAATTTTTAATGAATTCATGTAAAATAGAACCAAAAGCACTGCCAAAGAATAAGATTGGTCGAGTTGATTGGAGAAAAAAACATCTTTTGTTGGAAAAAGATTTTGTAAATGGAAGAATTGACACCTCACGGATTGTATGGATTTCACAAGATTGCATTATTACACCGATGGCAAGAGATTATATAAGGGAGCATCAGATCCAAATAGAACGAGGATAACGGAGGCGACAAAGATTGGAACTTGGCAAAGTGGTAGGCAGTGTTTGGGCAACGAAGAAAAATGAGAGTTTGAATGGCTTAAAGCTGATGATTATAAAAAGTATTGATGAGAAAGAAGATGAATCAAATCGGGTTACAGTTGCTGCAGATATTGTTGGTGCCGGAGTTGGAGATACTGTCTTAGTTGTCCGAGGTGGATCTGCACGTTTTGCGATTCAAAGCTGTGATACTCCTATTGATGCAGCAATCGTTGGTATCGTAGATTCGATTGAAGTGGAGTGTAAAAGGTAAGTCTTCACACAACAATCTGTAAGCACATAATCGGTAGACTTTTGAAAGGGCATGGCTAGTAACATGAGTAAGAGTATCGGAGCTTTGGAATTTCAAAGCATAAGCAAAGGAATGTATATTGCAGATGCGATCGTAAAAAAAGCAGATGTAGAGATCCTCTATTTTCGAACCATTTGTCCAGGTAAATTCTTAGTGATCATATCAGGAGATGAGGACGCGATAGACGAAGCCATTGATTGTGGTGAAGATTTAGCAGAGAAAACACTGGTAGATAGTTTTCGCGTCCATAACGTGTCACCGGAAATTATAGATGGGTTTCGAAATCGATATAACCGACCGAGCTATATCGATGCAGTTGGAATCATTGAAACAAGAAAAGTGTGTACAGGAATTCGAGTACTTGATCTTGTTCTGAAGGCAGCGGATGTTTCACTGATTAAGATCTATATGGCATTTGCAATAGGTGGAAAATTGGTTTTTCTGGTGACAGGTTCTGTAAGTAGCATTGAATATGCTTTCCAGGAAGGAAAATCACTATTAAGTGAATATGAGAGTGCGAATATCGCAATCATTCCATCTCCAAGTGAAGAAGTTTTACAGCAGTTGGTGTTTGGAAAGAAGGAGGGAAATGAATGAGCGTTAATGAAATAATTGTTTACATTATGGTTGTTTTCGCTGTACTTGGTGCAATCGACCGTATTATTGGAAACAAATTTGGTATTGGTGAAAAATTCGAAGAAGGTATTCTGGCAATAGGTTCTCTTGCAATTTCCATGGTTGGTATTATAGCTCTTGCACCAGTATTGGCAGACCTTTTAAAACCTATAGTTGTACCAGTATATAGCTTCTTAGGAGCCGATCCTGCCATGTTTGCAGGAACCATTCTAGCCAATGATATGGGTGGTGCACCATTAGCACAAGCCTTGGCATTAAGTGAAGAAGCAGGTAAATTCGGTGGATTGATCGTGGGAGCGATGCTTGGACCAACGATTGTATTTACCATTCCAGTAGCACTTGGAATCATTGACCCTGGTGATAGAAAATACCTTGCAACAGGTGTGTTAGCTGGTGTTGTTACAATTCCAATTGGGTCTTTTGTTGGTGGTTTAGTTGCAGGATTTCCTATTACGATGGTTCTCTTGAACTTGATTCCAATCATTATAATTGCTGTCTTGATCGTACTTGGTTTATTAAAATTCCAGGAAGGTATGATTAAGGGATTTACGGTATTTGGAAAAATCGTTGTAGCGGTAATCACGATTGGTTTAATTGCTGGTATCGTGGAAAAACTTACGGGTATAGTAGTGATCAAAGGAATGAATCCATTAAGTGAAGGATTTGAAATTGTTGCAGATATCGCAATTGTATTAGCAGGAGCATTTCCACTTGTTTATGTCATTACAAAAGTTTTCAAGAAGCCATTGATGGCACTTGGTAAAGTATTAGGTATGAATGACGTTGCAGCAGCAGGTTTAGTTGCAAGTTTAGCAAACTCCATTCCAATGTTTGGTATGATGAAAGATATGGATGATCGAGGAAAAATCTTAAATGTTGCATTTGCTGTATCTGCGGCATTTGTCTTTGGTGATCATTTGGGATTCACAGCAGGCTTTGACTCTACCATGATCGTACCAATGATCATCGGTAAATTAGTAGCAGGTGTTACTGCAGTAATTGTTGCAATGTTTATTGCAAACAAGACATTAGGAAAAAAAGAAGCATAACATTGTCATTTTCGCATGATTAACGCATGAAGGGATGAGTCAAAAGAAATAGGAATAAGAAGGAGTACAGTGAGCATGGAAGTAAATCGTAATGCAATAGAGTCAATGATTCGTGATATATTAAATGAAAAATTATCAGGTTTGGCTAGCGGCAATGGATTAGACTGTAATAGAGAAAAAACCAGAGAAGGTGTAATTGGTGTTCATGTTCCAAAGATTCGTGTAGGTGAAGAGGATCGTATGGATACAGGAAAACCTGGAGATGTCGTTTATACCAAAGATCTATTTTCTTTGGAGGAAAGTCCTAGACTGGGTTGTGGAATTATGGAGATGAAGGAAACAACGTTTGATTGGACATTGAATTATGATGAAGTAGATTACGTGATCGAAGGAACCTTATCCATCATCATTAATGGAAAGAAGGTTGTAGCTGGTCCGGGAGAATTGGTGTTAATACCAAAAGGATCTTCCATCAAATTCTCAGTACCGAATTATGCAAGGTTTATCTATGTTACTTACCCTGCTGATTGGGCAAACCAAGGATAGTATTTTGTGGTATGACATAGCTTGAGCAGAAGAACAGTACTTTATTTACGCGAGCAACGAGCCAAAGTCCAAGTTTACTTGAGACCTTGGCGACTGCCGCGATCACTTGATAAACTCGCAAAGCGTATTTATTATGGTTGATTAGAAACAGAAATTCGGAATTCTTTTGGTGTTAATTTGTATTTCTCTTTAAATAATTTATTAAAGTAGGAGATATTATTAAATCCCGTTTCCAGTGCTACCTCCATAATCGAATGATTCGTTGTACATAATTTTCTGGCAGCAACATCTAGACGATAGTTGTTAATATATTCAATACAGGTAACACCTAGATACTTTTTGAAAAAGCGCATAAAATGGTATTCACTGAAATTCAACTGTTCAGCCATGTCTTTGACGGTCAATTGTTCTGTATAGTTTTCTCGTATATATTTTAGAATTGTTTTAATTTTCCCAGTTACGGCATCATCAACATTGAGTGGATCGGGAATCTCCACTGGAATGTTTGTAAAAAGCGTATGTAGAAAAAGAAAGAGGTATCCTTTTAATTCTAGTTCAAATCCCTTCTTCTTTTCCATATAGGTGTTGGTGGCTTTTAGATAATATTCCTTCAACTCTTGGTATCCAGGCATGTTAGGCTTTATGATAGTAGGAAATGTAATCTTATTATCTGATATCGGGTTTATGAACTTAATTGAACAGCTGTCATGAATGGTGTCAAGCATGGACATGTTTATGACGAAAGTTTCTCCTGTAAAAGTTTCCTGTTTGTAAGGGGTACAAGAGTGCAAAACATATGGATTCATGATAACCAGATCCCCTTCAACAACAGGGAAGTCTTTTAGGTCGATTCGAAACATACATTTACCATGAGTAGCAAGCGTAATTTCTAATTCTTCATGCCAATGTAGATTTGTGAAAATGTCGGGTACTTTGGTATGATAAAGCTTAATCGGAAGTAAATAGCTTCCATGATTTTTATTCTCATGTAAATTCAAGTATTCTTGTAAGTTCATATTTTACCATTTCCTTTTCATATAAAGTAGCAATATTGTATTATAAAATATTTATATTATGAAAGAAAATCCTTTCCCTATGATTTATAATGTTAGTAATCCGATGTAAATACATAAGAAATTATGGATTTACCAATTGGAAGCATCTATATTTATTATAAATGTCTGAATAAAAATTTCAAGTGTATCCCTGCATTTGACAAAATGATTTTCTCAAGTGAGTGGTTTAATATCTTATGTCCCTCATAATACGATATATTGTAACAATTTGTATACTTACAATAGGAATGTCATTTATATAATATAGATGATTCTATGGCGGATACTTGTATCCAAAAGGGGCTTCACTAGTTGATAGCCCCTTCCTTTTAGAAAGTTGTGTTGATTTTTATTCAAAGAGGTTTCTTTCTACTGTATTTATCGATATTGATAATGTAAAAAGCCCGTCAAATCCCTACTGCATTGACGTATGTTATAAGGGATTTGTCGGGCTTTCATTATTATGGTAAGATATATGGCTCTGTATAACTTAATACATATTTGTCATCGCCTTTTTGTCCAACCTTTAGAGAATCACCAGATTGGAAATCTGTTTTCTTAATAGATAAGGTGCTTTCGTCCACGTAGGTGGTTTCTAACTCAGAATCATTGAAATACACTTTACTATATTCTGTAAAGTTGGTTCCTTTGATATATGTGACATCTCCACCATTGATAATACCATTTACAGTAATTGGGGTTATTCCCATCTGTAAATCTGTTGGGCTGTATGGATTTTGCCCATTGAAGATTGCCTGATCGCCATAGAGCATATCATATTGTAACAATTTAAGTTCATCTAAGTAATTGTCCGTATTGACTTCATTTTGGTGAAGTTTGTTTATATATCCATTATCAATGTTAAGTCGTTTCAAGATGGAAGAGCCTAATTGGTAAGCTTCCATATCCATATCAATCTCAGGAAGGTTCATGTTATCCCAGATTACATAGGAGGTCTGGTAGATGTCACCATTTTTTAGGTCGGTAGGTTCAATACCTAGAGTTGGTAGATGATCTCCATAGAAAACCAAAACAACATCTTCATCGATTTTTTCTAATTCTGTGATCAGTTTACCGATCATGGCATCCATTTCATGAATTTGATTTACATAGTATTCAAATGGACAACGGTCATCTTCACTGATTCCATTTACAGTGATTGCACCAATACCAGGGGTATAGCCCTCTTTTAATGTGTATTGAGGTGGTTGTGCTGTACTTGAACCAGATAACATGGCGCTGTCTTGTACATTGAAGTCGTCTTCGCTACCAGGATATTTGCCATGACCCTGTACAGAGATGGTATAGATGAAATCTTGACCTTGTGTAGAGTTTAATGTATTCATGATTTCATCAATTAGTACGTTGTCTTTTGCCCAACCCATAGGGTTTAATTCAACATTGTGCATATATTCGATGGAAGTAAAGGTATCAAAACCAAGGTTTTTGAAAACCTGATTTCTACCATAGAAAGTACCATCATTATTATGAATGGCATGTGTACTATAAGCAAGTTCCTTTAGATCATATGCTATACTTTCACAAGTTTTTTCTTTTAAAATGGTTTTATATGGATACTCTCCAGGTCCGAAGAAATCCAAATCCATGCCAGTGATCATTTCAAATTCGGTATTGGCAGTACCCGCTCCAACAGAAGGAACATTTACGAATCCGTGGCTAAATTCTTGCTGAAGAGCATGGTAGTTAGGAAGTGGATCTTCTGAATAGGTATAGTTTTTCATTAACGTTACATCATAAAGAGATTCTAGCTGTATCATAATGATGTTTGGTGTCTTTTTTTCCGCTTGCTCAACTTCAGGTTGTGTAGTTAATGTATCAGTTGCTAATTCTTCCATCTTTTCTTCTGAATAGTCTTTTGGTTTATCAATTCCCGTATTAACTAAACTATTCGTAAAACAGTATACAAAACCATAATCTTTGAATGCATCAGCTAAATTACCAAAATTCTTTGCAAGTGCATGGGTTTGAATTCCTAAATTAGTCATTAGTAAAATAGAACCAAACAATAATGCTAAGCAAATCGCATTACGAATACGGGCGATACGCTTTTTGAATTTCGGAGCAAAGATGAATAACAAGATAACGGCGATGATTACCACAACTGCCGCAACGATTAACAAGGTAATTTGAAATTTTGTAAGGTAAATGTCGATCATTGGTATTGCTTCATCCATTAAGGATAGATCAACTGCTGTAAATGGTGTAACACGGAAAGACAATAACACTGCGTTCGTAATTCCAAATGCAATCCAAATTATAGATACAATCGTAACTACAAAACATCTACGTTTTACAAGAAAAGCGATGGACAAGGTGAGTAATACGATTGCTGAATTATAAAAAAATACAAATGGATTGGTAACGACATGTTTGAGTGCTTCGAGTAGAGAGGAACGGTTTAGAATTTCAATGAATAGGTTAATGGCCAATGCCAATAAGACATAATGGCTTAAATTCTTCCAATCCTCTTTTGGAAAAAGTTTTTTCAATTTCTGTAGCATGGTAATCCTCCTCATTTTCTGTACCACATGGTGGTACGATCCCCCTAAGTATCTATATAAATCTAAAACCAAATACACAAACCGTTCACTATAAAGTAATAAACTTGTTAAGTTTGTGGTAGGTAAATTACAAGATAAAAATATTTATCATTTTTCAAATATAAGAAAAAGGACAAATTCGATGAATTTATTAGCGTTCGCCGTATTATGATATAACATTTTACAAGGATTTTCAATGTTAAAAACAAATAAAATTTTGGTAAATTTGAGCCTTTTTTTAGATGCTTTATGTAAAGGAAAACTTTTGTGTCAACCATGGTTTTCGTTAGAGCATCATGGTATAATGAGGGAAAAGAAATATCCTTCCTAAGTCAAGTTACTCGATCTTCTAACCAACCAAGGGGAAAGGAGAAGTATGAGGCGTAGGAAGAAGGGAAAAACAAGAGAAAAACACAAGAAAAAAGGAATAAACAAGGAGGAAGCCATATGAATATAGCAGTTAGTGCATGTTTACTTGGAGTGGATTGTCGTTATTGTGGTGACAGTTGCAAAAAAGAAGAGATTATACAGTTAAAGGAGAAACACCATCTTGTACCAGTCTGTCCAGAGCAACTAGGCGGATTACCAACACCACGTGTTCCTTCAGAACGAAGAGGAGAACAAGTTGTGGGAAAAGAAGGACAAGACGTGACGAAAGCATTTCACAATGGAGCAGAACAAGCGCTGTATATAAGTAAATTATTCGATTGTAAAGATGCCATATTGAAAAAGAATAGCCCTTCCTGTGGGTTTGGTATGATTTATGATGGAACATTTACTGGAAACAAAGTTCCTGGGAATGGGGTGACAGCTGAATTATTCTGTGAGAATGGAATTCAAGTATGGAATGAGGAGAATTATAAGGAAAAGTTCAAATAAAGCCCCATCACATAAAGCAATAGAATAATAACACAAACTTCGCCTTTGAATGTTTTGAATGAGTAGATGATGAAAGGTTTTGATGTGCGAAGGTTGAGATAATAATAAAAACCCCTTCTTAAGTATGAATATATATCTTGCTTAAGAAGAGGTTTTTGCTATTTCCCTTTATGGAAACAGCTGTGTCTTATTCAAAAGTTGGGGAACTTTTAAAGAACTTATTTGTTATTGCACATTTCACATGCAACTTGAGCTGCAAGTTTTGCATTGTTGTAAACAAGTTGGATGTTAGATTTTAAACTATCTCCACCAGTAATTAATTGAATTTCATTTAGTAAGTAAGGAGTTGTTTCTTTTCCTTTGATACCTAATTCATTCATTTTCTTAATTGCTTCGTTGATTGCATTATTGATTGTATCATAATCCATTGCATATTCTTCTGGAATTGGGTTTGTTACTAACATACCACCACGTAATCCAAGATCTAATTTTGCTGTAAATGCATCTGCTAATTCTTTTGGTGTATCCATACGATAGTCCACTTTGAAACCACTCTTTCTTGTATAGAAAGCAGGAAGTTCTTCTGTTTGGTATCCAAGAACAGGGACACCTTTTGTCTCTAAGTATTCTAATGTTAAGCCAAGGTCAAGAATTGATTTTGCACCAGCACAAACAACCATAACGTTTGTCATTCCAAGTTCTTCAAGGTCAGCAGAGATATCCATTGTAGTTTCTGCTCCACGGTGAACACCACCAATACCACCTGTAGCGAAAATCTTAACACCTGCTAATGAAGCAAGGATCATTGTAGTTGCAACTGTAGAAGCGCCATCTGCACCTTTTGCTACAAGAATTGGAATATCACGACGGCTTGTCTTTGTTACCGCTAAACCTTTCTTTCCTAAATAATCGATTTCTTCTTTGGAAATACCAACTTTTAATCTACCTTTAATGATTGCTGTTGTAGCAGGAATAGCACCATTATCACGGATGATCTTCTCAACTGCAAGAGCAGTTTCAACGTTTTGAGGATATGGCATTCCGTGAGAGATAATTGTTGATTCAAGAGCAACAACTGGTTTTCCTTCTGCAAGTGCTTGTTGTACTTCAGGTGCGACATCTAAATATTTATTTAATTCGTTCATTTTGATAGCCTCCTAGCTTTATCTTTGATTGTTGTGCATCACCAGTGCATGACTGGTTTCTTTTGGGTGAGTTACTATATCTTCATATCAATTCTGGCTCTAGTAAGAGCAGCCTGAATGGTAAGAGATTCGTTAATCGTGTTTTTGCCTTCACAGCAGATACTTGATGTAGCAAGTCCTAATTGAGTGCTTTCCGTAAGCGTAAGTCCATTGAGATATCCCCATGCAATTGCTGCCATGAAACTATCTCCTGCGCCAGTTGTATTCACCAAATTAGTCTTCATACATGGCAATAAAGCAGACTCTGTCTTATTTGCACAGAATACGCCGTCTTTGCCAAGGGAAAGAAAGACTTGTTCAATACCAAGATCAAGAAGGTATTTGGTTGCTTTTTTCATGCTTTTTTCATCTGTAATTGGTATGCCAGTTAACAATTCTGCTTCAATCTTGTTTGGCTTAATGGAATGAAAGCGTCCAAGAGAAGTAAGAAGTTTTCTAGCTTTTGTTGTAGACACTGGATCAACAAAGATTGGTACGGTACAATACTGAGCCAAATAATTGATCGCGCCCTCAGATAAGTTTGTATCGATGATACAGATGGATGCATTATTAATAATGTCCATTTTACTGGAAATATAATCAGGAGTTAAGTAGCGATATATTTCCATATCAGACACAGCCAATTCCATATCACCATCATCTGAAGTAATAAACAGATAACTTGAGGTAACACCATTTGGAACAGTTAATGAATTGGTCGTATCAATTCCAAGATCCATGCAATTTTTAGTAATCTTTTGTGCATTCAAGTCTTCGCCAAATGCAGTGATTAACTTTACATTTGAACCAAGAAGACGCAGATTGTGAGCGATATTTCTACCAACTCCACCAAATGTCATACGTACTTGTCCAGGATTGGAATCCTTATAGATCAGAGGATTATATGGCCTACCAAA
The DNA here is from genome assembly GCF_012070565.1 of Anaerosporobacter faecicola. Classification (GTDB taxonomy): domain Bacteria; phylum Bacillota; class Clostridia; order Lachnospirales; family Lachnospiraceae; genus Anaerosporobacter; species Anaerosporobacter faecicola. Next base: position 59,268 of record NZ_JAAQRO010000042.1, on the reverse strand, counting down.
GATATCCATATTCACGCCACCAATCACAACAGCGTAATTGTTCTTTTGAACAATATAGCCTTTTCCAAGGATTAAACCCTTCTTCATTAAGTTGGAGATATGAACTGCAACAGAAGAGCGGGTAATACCTGCTAAATCAGCTAATTCTTGTTGTGATATTAAGGGGTTTTCTTCAATCCATTCTAACAATTGTTTCTCTCTTCGAGTCATGTAAGATTGTACCTCCTAAATATTTGCTTACTCAAGCAATCTTATGTTTATATTATGGAGCATAAAGGAGAAAATGTCAATAAATTTTTGGAAAAAATTCCGCAGTACAAAGAGGTTTATTCCATTTGTATTTTAGATGCATAAGTGTGTTTTTTTATATGATTATAAGGAGAAGAGTGGTTATGATACTTGTAGTGGTCATGTACGATCAATTACAAGGACAGTTATAAAAAATTATAAAAAAAAGTCTTGATATCACTGTAAATACAGTAAAATCAAGACTTTTTCATTCTAGTATGCAGTTGATGGGACTTGAACCCACACTCCCTTGCGAGAACATGAACCTGAATCATGCGCGTATGCCAATTCCGCCACAACTGCATAGGATTGAATCCGTTGTTGCAAATAACAACAACGATATTATACCATAACCCAAAGAAAAAGCAATCTTGTTTTTCATAAAATTCAAATTTTTTCTTCAATTGGTTAGAATTTTTTCTGAAATTGTGGTAAAATTATGAGATAAAATAAGTAAGAAATGAAGCTATAATGTGTTGCGTTTTACAAAGGTTCTTAATCTTGAGAAAGGTACGGTGGTCATCATGGGGAAAAAGAAAAGAGAACATATCGTATTCGATCAGACATTGAAACCAAAGAAAAGTATTCCTTTTCAAACCGTGAATCGACAACAGAAAGGAAGAACAAATGGAGTTAATCGGAAGGGGTAATACAGCAGAAGTTTTTGCTTTGGATGACAAGAAAGTATGGAAAGTGTTTTATGAAGGTTTTTCGGAATGTACGATCAAAGGTGAGTTTGATAATGGAATGATTGTACAAGAATTTCAGTTGCCGATACCCAAAGTTTATGAATTGAGAAATATGGATCAACGAATGGGGATCATATATGAACGGTTATATGGAACGACACTACTGGATTTGCTAACAAGTGGAGGCGATGTAAACTACATAATGGACCAAATGGTTGACCTTCACAAACTGTTGTTAGCTTGTCATACAAGAAAAGGTAAGTCATACAAGGAGAGTTTGCGAGGGTTCATCAGAAATCGGTTACCAAAGGATGCACCTCTCTGGAATGAAATTGATGCGCTACCAGATGGAGATACCATTTGCCATGGGGATTATCATCCAGGTAATGTGTATCAATGCGAGAATGGAGAATGTCGGATCATTGATTTTATGAATATCTGTTATGGACCATGGCAATACGACGTTGCACGTAGTTATTTTCTATTAACAGATGGGGAGTTACCAGAAGATGTTCCGAATAAGGAAGAACTAATGCAAATGCGAATCCTGTTGGGAAAGATGTATCTAAGCAAGATGCAAGTTTCGCTAGAGGAATTAGAACCATATATCCATGTTATTCGAGAATGTCGTTATTATGAAATACACTAAATGCATAGAATCAAAGTAAATTGGTAAATATATGTCTTATTGAGAGATTTCTACTTAGTAATCAAGGAATTGGCGATGACGGGACTTCCTAAAGTTCTGCCATCGCCTTTGAGAATGAGGAAAGAAGGGAGACATATATGGAACAGATCAATTGTCTGAATTACTGTGATATTATGCAGGAGTTGGAACAAGAAGAGACGATAGAGACTGTGGTCAAGGAAGCCGCTCATAAGGCTGGATTTGAGCATGTAGAGAGAATCTATATCGGCTCTTATTTTTGTGCGCAATATTTTATCCATATGAAAGATTCTACAGTTGAACAAGTAATGGCATATGCGAAGCATATGGGAATTCGAGTTACCTTAGTTATACCGATTCTTCCACAGAAAGATTTAGAGGAAGGAAAGAAGAAGGTGGAAGGATATGTAGACTATTTTGAAGGGAATATGGACGAGATTACCGTGAATGATTATGGTATGCTTTCCTATATTCATGAAACATATGATGTTCGCTTGAATATGGGGCGGTTATTCATGAAGGATTATAGAGATCCTCGATATCCGAATTTTTTTAAGACAGTTTTACGACCAAAAATCTTTACAAGATACCTTACCCACCTAATTGAAGAATACCAGATTGATGGTATGGAGTTCGATCGGACAAACATAGCTGTTAATTTGGAAAAGAAACCAAAAGGAATCGTTATTGGAATGCATACCCCATTTTGCTATATGACGGTAGGGCAGATCTGCGAATATGCTTCCATTAATAAACAGTTAGAGAAGAAATTCCGACCAAACCAGGGGTGTGGGAAAGAATGTCAGGATACGATAATTCACTATGATTTGCAGGATGACAGGGAATGGATCCGTGTTGGACGTGCAGTTTATTTTGAAAATCAAGAGTGTGATATTGAAGGAATCCATAAATATCGAAATATCTATTTCCCAGTAAGATTGGAGAAATTCGTGTAAAGTAAGGAGTCATTCACAGGAAGCTTGTGTGCGAAAGGTTGTTAGATTTATGAAAGGGCATGGAATTATATGAGAATATTGGTACCACTTAATAATATGGAGCACATTGATGATTACATTGAGGCAGGTGCAGGGGAATTCTATATTGGGTTTTATGATGAAGAATGGTGGAGAAAATATGGGGAGTATGCGGACATTAATCGAATGTCTGGTTTTCGAAAGAAAGCAAACCCATTTTCTATAGAAGAAGTAGTAGAAATAATTAAAAATGTTCGAAAAAAAGGCGTATTGATCTATGTCACTTTTAATTCCAGCATCTATTCGGAAGAACAATTAAATGACATTAGAAAATATTTTATAATTTTGAAAGAAGCAGAAGTAGATGGGGTAATTGTTTCCTGTATTGAGCTTGTGGAGCTGGCAAAAGAATATGATCTACCCGCAGTTGTAAGTACCATTAGTGGAGTCTATAATACACAGATTGCTAAGTTCTATCAGGAACATGGTGCCAAGCGAATTATTATTCCAAGAGACTTATCGGTGGATGAGATTGAGCAGATCGTGACGCAGGTACCAGAAGCGGAATATGAAGTCTTTATGATGCGAAATGGCTGTATGTTTTCCGATTCCAACTGTTTGGGAATGCATCGAAATGAACAATGTTCTATATGTGGTAGTTTGGTTTCTGCGCCTAATGAGATTCACATAAAAAACGATAGTTTTGAGAAACGTCATCAGGTGGAATGGAATGACCAATTATATACAAGATCATTTCATGAATATGCTTGTGGACTGTGCTCCATATACCGTTTTGTGCAGATGAACATTGCTGCCTGTAAGATTGTCGGACGATCAGATGAATGGAGTAATGTATGTCGGGACATTCAATATGTAAAGCAGAATATTGAAATCGCATCGGAATGTAAATCCCAAGAAGAATTCCTAAAAAGGATGCAATTACCCGAAGAAAGCAGAGTCATGTGTAAGATGGGCTTATCCTGCTATTATCCGGAGATGCGGTTTTAGAAAATATTAGTCGGATAGCCACTTGTAATGATTCGGAAAAAAATTGTGTGGACAGATATTATTAAGTTATGATATCATAATACATTGTTATGTAATTGCACATCACATAATGAAACTCTATCACCGATAGAAGGGGTAGGAAAAATCAAATGTTGACTGAATAGTCTCTGGAAGGAAAGAATCTTATGAACAAAAGACAGTTGAAAAAATCTCTCAACAATAAGGTAAAAGTGAATGTTGCTTTAGCAAGTACAGACAAGAAGAATGAAAAAAAGACAGCAAGTAAGTCCGAAACTAAAGTAACAAAGAAAGAAAAATGCACGATTAAGTGTATTACGAAAAAACTAGTTGGTGAATTCATTACAACAAAAGAAGAAGTTGTACCTTCAGGTTCTGAATTAATTAACGCTGGTGCATATGCACAGAATGGTGAAGTCGTATTCTTTGCAAACGTTAGTGGCAAAAAGGAAAATGCTGTTGTTGCAAATAAAGAATATGACGCAATCGTATATTTTACAGATGAGGTAAATGGTTGGGTTTCTAAAAATGCAGCGAAGACTTATACAAAGAAAGATTTAGTTGACGCCATTTATACAGCTGTGAATACGATGATTGAAGAGTATAACAAATAAAAATTAAGGACTTGTTGCACGAGGATTTCTTACATGGAAGATGTAATGGAGAAATAGTCGGGCAACAGGTCCTTATTTAGGTCACGCAAAACTCTTGTTAATTGTGAATAGCTTCCCCGCTGGGATACAATCGCACGAAACACACTACGCATTTAAGGACTTCTACATGTGTACGGGAAGTTGATGTAAGAGATACGGAACCGCCATCGATTCGGCATCGTGCCTCAGCTCAGGCTGGCCAGGCCTCCTTGCCTCGCCTTCCTAGGGAGGTGAGTACACATGAAGAAGTGCTAAGATGCTTCGCTATTGTTTCTTAGCGATTGTATCCCAGTGGGGAAGCAGATTTACGTTGTTGAGAGTTTTGCTGGTTTACTTTATTGGTGGGGGTAGCAAAACTCTTGTTAATTGTGAATAGCTTCCCTGCTGGGCTACAATCGCACGAAAAACGCTATGCATCAAAGGACTTCTACATGTGTACGGGAAGTTGATATAAGAGATACGGAACCGCCATCGATTCGGCATCGTGCCTCAGCTCAGGCTGGCCAGGCCTCCTTGCCTCGCCTTCCTGGGGAGATGAGTACACATGAAGAAGTGCTAAGATGCTTCGCTATTGTTTCTTAGCGATTGTATCCCAGTGGGGAAGCAGATTTACGTTGTTGAGAGTTTTGCTGGTTTACTTTATTGGCGGGGGTAGCAAAACTCTTCTTAATTGTGAATAGCTTCCTCGCTGGGATACAATTGCACGAAACACGCTACGCATCTACAGATAAGTAAAATCATGAGGATTTATTAATAGGGAACGGAGTTTGATTAAGCCTTCGTTACACTCGTTTGTACTTGCGGGGCTGGTGATGGCGATTCGTACTGCTTTGGGGACGGAACAGTTGCCGACGGCGAATCGTTCGGCTGCATAGACTTGTACGCCAGCTTGCCTTGCACACAATTCAAAGCTTGTTCCAGTAAAGTAATCCGGTAATTGTAGATAACGTAAGTTACATTCGGCTTCACAGGGGCTGATAAACCCTGCTAATAGGGAATCTGCTAGTTCATTCCGTTTCTGAATCTCCAATCTTCGATGGCAACGAATCTGCTCTGCTAGTCCAGATTGTATTAGTCTGGCTGCGCATTCGACCATAAGAGGAGATACGGAGATGGTATTATTATAGATCGCTACAGCGATTTTTTTTATGTACGCTTGTGGTGAGGCAATCAGTGCCATGCGAAGACCTGGGGATATGGTTTTTGACAAGCTCATGATATAGATCGTATTCTCTGGTGCAAGAGATTGTATGGAGGGTAAAATCGCAGCATCTGTTTTAAGTAGTGTATTAATGGCATCTTCTAGGATGAGCAAATGATTGCTTATTGCGAAGGCAGCAATCTCTTTTCGTAGTGACAGTGGCATCGTAACCGTTGTGGGATTATGAAAATCAGGGATGAGGTATAGCCCTTTGATATTTTCTGTCTTACAGATAGTCTGGACCTGTTCGATGGTAAAGCGACCATTTTTCAAAGGGAGAGCAACAAGTTGAATGCCTAACATGGTGGCAACCGTTTTAATTCCGGAATAGACCAATGAGGTAGTGAGAATCTTGTCTCCGGTTTGAAAAAGTGATGCTAAGATGCAGCAAAGTGCATTTTGTGAGCCATTGGAGAACAGAATCTGTTGTTTGGATACGAAACAATGCCCTTTTTGTAACCAGTGATTCGCGGCTTCTTGTTGGAAGGGAGAACCCATGGGACTGGAATAATTCAGATATTGATAGGATCCGGGTTCCTTTAGAATTGTTTGCATAAAGGAGGTGATCATGTCACCCTCCTCCAAGGTTGGAAGAATCGCCCCCATTTCAATGAAACCTTCACTTGGGGTATCATTAAGCACATTCAGCAAGATGGAATTGCTGCGGGCATCCGAAGAGACAAACGTTCCACGACCAATGGAAGCAGAGAGGAGTCCTTTCTGTTCACATAATTTAAATGCTCTCGAGATGGTACTTAGATTAAGGTCAAGATAGTCCGCAAGCTCCCGTTGGGGAGGAAGCATGGTACCAGGAAGCAGGGCACCACTCTTAATATCGCTTTCTAACTGGTATGCAAGAGCTTGGTAAATAGGTTTATTACTTTTGGTTAACTTTGGTTTCCAACTCATTGGATAATCGTCAAATGAATTAACAGGCATGAGATTCTCCTTTCTTGCAAACAATTTCTTATATTGTATTGCAAACAATTATAGCGTTGAAACCATACAATTACAATGCTATAATTTGAAAAAAATTCAAGGGGGAATTCATATATGCAAAACAAGCAAGCAGAACAATTCGAAGATTATTCTATCATTTCTAATCGTATGCGAAATACGAAACCATCTTTTATTCGTGAAATTCTTAAGGTAACAGAGAATCCAGAGGTGATATCCTTTGCTGGAGGGTTACCAAATCCTATATCATTTCCACAAGAAGCATTACAGGAGTCTATGAATCGAATCATAGCGAAGTACGGACAAAAAGTATTTCAGTATTCTACAACAGAGGGATTGCGCCCATTACGTCAATGGGTTGCTAAGCGTTATAGGGAGCGATATCATCTTCAAGTTACAGAAGAGGATATTATAATAACAACAGGGTCGCAGCAGGCACTTGACCTAATGGGAAAGGTGTTATTGAATAAGGGTGATCTTGTAGGAATGGAGGAACCAGGATATCTAGGAGCAATCCAAGCATTTTCATTATATGAACCAGAGTTTTGTGGAATTCCTTTGTTAGAGGACGGGTTAGATTTGGAAGTATTAGAGAGGGTTCTAAAGGAGAATAAGGTAAAGATGCTTTATACCGTACCCAACTTTCAGAATCCAACAGGCTTGACCTATTCTCTAGAAAAGAGAAAGAAATTGGGGGAACTGTTGCGACATTATGATACCGTTTTGATTGAAGACGATCCATACAGTGACCTATCTTTTGAAGCGGAAGTACTACCTTATGCGGGAGCAGGGGTGCTTGAAAATAGTGTTGTATTTGGTTCCATCTCGAAAATTATAACACCAGGTTTGCGTTTGGGCTGGATCTGTACGAAGAACCAAACAATTAGGGAGCAGATTGTCGTTGCGAAACAAGCTTCGGATCTTCATAGTAATATCTTTGCGCAGTATCTAATCTACGATTATCTAGAGCACAATGACTTGAAAGAACATATTGCGAAGATTAAGGAATTGTACCACTCCCAAAGCGATGCGATGCTACGTGCTATTGCGAGGTATTTTCCTAAAGAAGTCAAAGTTACCAGACCAAAAGGAGGAATGTTCATGTGGGCGGAATTACCACAAGGACTTTCCAGTATGAAATTATTCGAGTTGGCAATCAAGGAGAATATCGCATTTGTTCCGGGTAATCCCTTCTATACAAAAGAGGGAGAGGTAAACACATTGCGATTGAATTATACCAATTCGGATGCTACTATGATAGAAGAAGGAATTAAGAGGTTGGGAAAAGCAATTCAAACGATACTAGAAGATAGCTCAATGAACCAATGAGTTCCAGCGTTGTAGTTACTAATTTGGGCCTGTAAATACATAAAAGAGCTGATCGATTTAGAAAATGAGGAGAGGAATACAATATGAACCGCTTATTTGAAATCTTATATATATTGTTACAAAAAAGATGTGTTACTGCCAAGGAATTAGCGGAGCGGTTTGAAGTTTCCATACGGACGATTTATCGTGATGTTGATGCACTTAGCATGGCAGGCGTCCCTGTGTATACGAAGAAAGGTCGGTATGGTGGAATCTATCTATTGGATCATTTTGTTTTCGACAAAAGCTTAGTTTCGAAGAAAGAGCAGAGAGATATCCTGGCTGCACTGGAGAGTATGGCGGAAGTGGATAAGGGCAGTACAGATGCCATTGTTGACAAATTGAGTAGTATCTTTCAAATAGGGCAACCCAGATGGCTAGCCATGGATTTCTCTGATTGGAGTAATCAAAGACAGGAACTGTATGGGAATCTCAAAGAAGCAATCATATATCATAAAAGAGTACGGTTTCAATATTACAATCGACTAGGGGAAATCACGGAACGAGTGGTAGAACCTCTACAGCTGTGGTTCAAGGATTATACCTGGTATCTCAAAGCTTATTGTGTAATAAAAAAAGGTCTGCGAATCTTCAAATTATGTCGTATGCAACAGGTAGTTGTATTAGAGGAAACATTTGAAGAGGAGTATGGCAAGAGAATTGCTTTATTAGAAGAAGAGAAAACCATGTCGGAAACGGAACAAGGGAAGAAGGAAGAGGGAGAAGACAAGGTAGAACTATTAAAGGAACAATCAAAAGAGCATGAAGATCATATAATAGACAAGGGAAAAGGTAGACAATCAAACCTTGTCACCTTAACCTTACAGATCGAACGTTCCCAAGGATATCGGGTTTATGATAATTTTGATCTTGGTGACATTACGAAGATGGAGAATGGGGACTTTCTTGTAAAAGCGACATATGAATTAGATGACTGGGTATATGGATTAATCCTTTCCTATGGAAGTCATGTGAAGATTCTTGAACCAACTTGGTTGCAAGATCAATTTCGCACCTATTTGCTCGAAATTCTTGAACGATATGAGGGTGAGTAGAGAACGATAAAGGAAAGAAAATGATAAAAAGAAGAAAATGATAATAATAGATCGTACTAACATGCTGCAAAGAATGTAGGATTGATATAGTAGAGACTCTAAGTGAAATCTTAGGGTCTTTTTTTTATGCTAGAAATAGGGCATTGCTATATATCTGGTGGGCAAGCTTGGGAGAAGGAGCAGATTTTTGCAACGTGCGTTTTTTATAGGTAATCGGAATTTGATTTTTAAGAAGTGTAGAAAGATCATAATTCTTGTGATGATGAATAATGAGAATAAAAAAATACTATATTCAACAAATTAATTGTTTCGTAAAGAAAAAACGATGTCATCTGTCAGGAAATGGTGTCGTCTGTCAGGAATTAAACAATTATGGGAAATGTTGTGTTAAGATAAGGACTATAACTTTATAACTCAAACTTTGCACTTGAACCTTTTGAGCGCGTATGTGGTTGCTATGTGCGAAGTTTGAGTTTATATACCAAAATAGTACAAAATAGTAAGGGAAGGAGTATCGCATATTGTGCTTAGCGTACATAGTTTCTAATAAGTACGGGAAATAACCCACAGTAGGCAAAAGAATAACATGAAAAAAAGAATTGTAATAGTTGGTGTAGTATTGATGGGGATACTTGGTATTCGTCTGTATGTTAATGCATCAAAAACAGAAGAAGTTACTTGTAATTCTGAAGTACAAGAAGAAACAGTAACAACAACACAGAATGATGCAACATATACGTATGATAAGTTGGGAAGATTGATAAAAGTTATTTATGAAGATGGTAGTTACATTGAATATGAGTATGATGCAAATGGAAATATCACGAATATTAAAACTAGTAATTAGTACATAATGTATAGGAGTGGGATAATGGAGAGAGCAAAAAAATATCGTAGATTGATAAGTTTTATGTTGTGCATAATTGTCTTATTGAACACCGTACTGATAGATGGTGATTTCATAAAGGCTAAAGATAATATTACTTATCAGATGGATTCGAATGACCAAAGTGAACAGAATGTGATTAGCAGTTCAGGAGCTGCAATAGAAGAAGATGTATCAGAAGAGTCAGAAGAAACAGAAGAAATCCAAGATGAAGTTGAGATGCAAGAATCAGAAGAAGTAACGGATTCGCAAGGCAATGGAGAAGACGAAAATAATGATGAAACACAAAATTCTGAAACTGCGGATATAGTAGAATCAGCAATGAACTTGGAGATTGGAAAAGTAAACAGTAAGCAGATACAGTTAATTTGGAATTGGGAAGAAAAAACGACAGATGAAACCTATACCTATGAGTGCTATCGTAATAATGAAAAGATAGCATCTCAGGCAGAAGAAGTATATATTGACCAAGAAGTAAGTGGGAATACAATATACGAGTATCAGATTAAAGCAATTGATGCGTTTGGTGCTGTAGTAGAAGTTAGTAATATAGTACGTGCAACAACATATGATGATATGATCATTTCCCAATATAGATCATTAGAAGAAAACATGGAAGTTGGTGATCTAATCATTAACTCGTATGAACTTAACTTAAATGGTTATAACTTAATTGTTCATGGTGATGTGATTATCAATAAAGGAGCATTATCCTTCTATAATGGTTATTTGGAATGTGATGGTGATTTTTCGATTAATGATGGTGGGTATTTATATATGCTAAAGACCAATGACTATATGCTTGTTAAAGGCAATGTCTATTGGGGAGGCAATTATTCTAGATTAGAAGCAGGAACCTTAGAGTTAAAGGGAGATTTTTATCAGACGGTTAAAGGAAACTATTTTCAACCGTTGACAGAATGTCATGTAATCTTTAGTGGTGATGCTTTGCAAACGATTCAAGCAGTAAATCCATTTGAGGGGATAACATTTTCAACCATAGAGATAACAAATATGTCAGATGCAGGAGTGTATTCTGCAGTACCTATTCTATGTGATACGCTGATACGAAATGGGAATAACATACGGTATGGGACAATACCAGCATACTCCTATGGTTATCAACTAGAGCAGGATACGGAAATCCAAGGTGACTTTATACTGATGGAGGATACACTTGACCTAAATGGCCATACGCTAACAATTCACGGGAATCTTATACAGATTAGTGGTAAGGTTGCGATTAATGGAGGTAAATTAATTGTAGATAAAGATTACCGAATGCAGAATTTTGATCTGTTAACGAGACAGTATACGAGAGGAACTGGTAGGCTCATCATGTCGAATGAATCCGACGTAGTGGAGGTAAAAGGCGATTGCTATTTTGATGCCTATAATAAAAACCGATGTACCTTACTGAATGGTGATTTACGATTAACAGGAAACGTATATCTAGGATTGGGATTTAATACGGATGGAAACCATAATTTTATTCTGCAAGGAACACAAAAACAGGTAGTTACTTGTACTGGGAATACAATTAGTAATTTGATTAATAAGAATATATCTGAGGCGGGAAGTGTTGTATCGGGGCAGTTATATATTAGAAAAAACGTAGATGATGGGGGAAGAACGATTGGAGGAAACCTATATTTCATGTCATCTACTGTACCTGCTAATGGTATCGTAAGAGCTAATATAATATATAGATATTATACGGAACTTGCAAGTGAATATACAATTGATGGAGATGTAACAATCAATGCAAAGTGTGTAATATCTTCAAAATTAACGATTACTGGTTCGGTTAATGTAGAACGAAATGGGATTGTTACAATGAACAATGGGTCATTGGAAGTAATGAAGGATTTAAAGTTTGATTCTTCAGAAATATATATGGAACATGATACTGACTATATTTTGGTGCATGGTAATTGGAAATTTGCAAGCTATGGTAAATTAAGTGCGGGGACACTAGAGGTTAAGGGTGATTTTACTTGCAATAATATGACGATGACGGATACATTCCGAGTATTACTCTGTGGTACAGAGAAACAGATAATAACAGCCGGTGATAAAGCTCAATTTAATATATTAGAATTACAGAACACGAGTGGAGAAGGAGTTTATTCTGCAAAACCAATTAAATACAATAAATTAATTCGTAATGGAACGAAATTTTTAATTGTAGAGGAGTCAGAAGGAAATTATGGCTGGACCCTTCAACAAGATGAGATCATTAATAAGGATCTTTATTTGTCAACAGATACGCTAGATTTGAATGGACATACACTTACAGTAAAGGGAGATTTGATTCAATCAGGTGGAGAACTGTCAATAAATTCAGGTACCTTGATCATTGAGGGAGATTATCGAATCCAAACACGAGTAGAAGAGAATGATACCTATGTTTATAAGAAATCGACTGGTTACTTGTCAATGTTTAATGCAAAGGATACCGTAATCATAAAGGGAAATTTCTATTCTGCAACGGATATTGATACACGAGCTACATTGACAAGCGGAACCATGAATATAGCAGGAAATGTGTATATCTGTTCTGATGCAACGAATAATCAATATATATTTTGCTCTACACAAGATCACAAAGTGGTTTTGGATGGAGAAAAAAGCCAGAGTATAGAGAATACTTATACATATAATTTGAATACGATCGCAAATCTTGAGGTGACGAATGAACCAGATAAAACAATTATTATAAATGGTTCAATATATGTAACAAATCAGCTTCAACTCAATAAAACGGTATTTGAGGGATTACTAAAGTTAGATGCATATACGGCTCTTCAAGATAATGAGATATTCGGAAATGTTCTGTTAAATGGAGGTGAAAATCGAAATTTCTCAAAGGATATTCTTATTCATGGGGATTTACGTCTGAATAACAAACTTTATCTGGAAGGAAAAATTGAAGTACTTGGTAATGTAATTTGTGAAAAATATAGTGGAATATACCTTCGGAATGGAGCCTTACTGGTTAGGAAGAGTCTTCAGGGAAATGGAACGATATGTTTAACACATGAAAACGACTATATCTATCTAGAAGGTGATCTCAACTGGAATGGTGGAATGGAATTAGTAACAGGTGAATTTGAATTTAGCGGTTCAAATTTTAACGGCGGTGATACCTGTATCAGTCGTGATCATACTGTTCATTTCAAATTCACAGGTAAACAGAAACAAACGATTAATGTAAGGCAGGAATTTCGATTTGGTATTCTTGAAATCTTGAATGAATCAGAGGAGGGAGTTTGGTCAGCAAAACCGATTCAATATAGTGAATTAATAACGAATGGGAATCGGTTTACCATTGGTACCAATGAAGCAGGGGAATATGGAAGAACACTGGAAGAAGATGAAACTTATCAAGGGGATTACCCATTTATAGAAGGTATCCTTGATCTAAATGGTCATACATTAACAGTTGAAGGTGATTTCATACAATCGGGTGGTGTTGTAAAAGTAAATAATGGATCACTGCTTGTAAAAGGAAATTATATTCAAAAAGCTGAGGATAATACGATCAGTACCGGCCGTCTTATTATGGAAAAGGCAGAGGATATTGTTGATATTGATGGAAATCTATCGTGGAATTCCATCAAAGATGTTGGTAATGATTTTTGCGATGGAACCTTACGTGTAGGTGGGGATGTATCAATTGAGTTGACTCAAAAATTCCAATTTACAAAGAATCATACTCTTGTATTCAAAGGCACCAAAAATCAGAAATTAGAGAAATCATCCTTTATTGATATAGCCAATATTAAAATAGAGAATGCACAGGATAAGAGCGTTACCTTTCCATATTATAATCTTGTTACAGGTACATTCGACGATGGAGGAAAGGCTATTGTTGGAACAGTAAATATCTGTAATAGTACACGTTTTACTAATAATAAAACAATGACGAATATTAATATTAATAAACCAACTACAACATCTGACAATGTCACATTTGGTGGGAATTTATCATTGTCTGAAGACTGGTATGTTGCAGGTGAAGATATTCATATACTAGGAGAACTAACTAATGGGTGGTATGCAAGCTTGTATATGGAAGAAGGTAAGCTTACAGTTCACGGTGATTGTAAACTGATAGGATCATCATGGTTTGGTGATTGTGAATCTTTCTATATGACTCACCCAAAAGATTATATTTTAGTTGAGGGGAATTTCTCCTTTAATAATAATCCAGCTGTTTTAACAGATGGTATTTTAGAAGTAAAAGGAGACTATGCTGGATATTGTACAGCTTCAGGCAATCACCGTGTTATCTTAAGTGGATCGAAGAAGCAATGTATTACGGCTGGAACGTTTGCAATTTTAGAGCTTGCCAATACAAGTGAAGAAGGGGTATATACGAAGGTACAGATCAAATATAACCAGATTATAACCAATGGCTGTCGATTTACTATGGCAGGACAGGAGATTACTATTGGCTGGAAATTAACAGAAGATATGACAATTGGTGGAGATCTTATCCTAGGAGCAGGTACGTTAGATCTGAATGGACATCATCTTACAATTCAAGGAAATCTTAAACAACCTGCCGGTTGCGTGTATATTAATGGTGGAGAACTTACGGTTGAAGGAGATTATCTGGTCGTTGGATTGAATGAAGATCCAACCAATACTTCAACAATCAGTTACGGTACGATCAAGATGACGAATGAGAAAGATTGTATAACGGTAAAAGGTGATTTTATCTCATGGTCCAGAAGTTATAATTTTAGTGATCTTACAGCGGGAAATATGTACTTAGAAGGAAATTTTATTGCAGATGACTATCGTAACTATTTTTGGGCAAGCAAAAGTTTCACTGTAACCATGAGTGGAACAAAGAAGCAGATTTTAAAGGGTGGTATAGTATTACAAAATTTAGTGATTAATAATCAAAGCAATTCCACGGTTGACATTTTATGTGGTTTATGTGTTAATGGAACATTAACTGATATCAGTAAGAATGTAGGTGGGAACTATTATGTGAATATAAGTTATTTCAATCAAGTAACAGATGGGTATTGGAGTGGAAGTCTTTATATAGTTGGTGATAATAAGTTAGAGGAAGATTTCTATGTGGAAGACTACTTCTATTTGGGAGGATATGAAAATAGGAATGCGATATATAACTTAAATGGACATACCATAACAGCTAGATATATCACAGCCTCTAAATCAAGTACTTACTTAGAGGGAGGAAAAATAATTGCACATAAAAACATGATAATGAATAGTTCTCTATATCAGAAAAATCCGTCAGACGAGATTATTGTTGGAGGCAACCTCTCTGTTGGTGGTTATATATATGCGGAGAAGGGTAAGACAGAAGTAAAAGGCGATTTTACAGTCACCGGAACATATAGTTCAACAGGAGAACATTCCACAATCCTTTCAGGAAAATCAATAACGAATGGTCGGCGATATGTGCAAAACGTTGCTGTGAATACGAAAACAAGCTTTAACAAATTAATATTAACAAAGAATCTGAACAGTGGATATTATAGTAGTAGTGATTTTTCGTCCAAAGCGGCGGAACTGGTTATTGATATTGATGATCAGGAACCACCAACAAAGGTGGTAAATCTTAAGGTAACATCTGCGAATAGTTCAGAAATTAGACTAGCTTGGCAAGCAGCGACAGATAATACAGCAGTACTAGGGTATGAAATATACCGAGATGGACAAAAGATAGTAACAACTACTGATCCATATTGTAAGGATACAAGACTAGAACCAGGACAGACATATCATTATGTCGTATATGCATTTGATGCAGAGAGAAATATAGCAGAGGCATCAGAGGAAGTCATTGCTATTACTGCACAAGATGAGCAATCACCAGAAATTCCAGGGAATACAACCGTCATTAATCGGACAGGATCTACCATTACAGTTGGTTGGACAATGGCAATTGATAATGTTAGGACAGTTGGCTATGAAATATATAGGAATGGTGAATACCTTACAACAACAACAGACTGCTTTTATCAGGATAAGGAAGTTAGTAGTAACACAGAGTATTCTTATACGATAAAGGCATATGATAATGCAGGTAATAAATCAGAATTAAGTGAAGCAGTTGTTTCAAAACTGGAAAACCCAAGAATTATCTCTGTATTTCCGCCACAAGCATCTACAATAAGTGGGAAAAATGCAGAACTAAATGTGAGATTCAAGAATATAGGGTACAGTAATAATAACAAAGTAAGCTTTGAATACTCTACTGATCAGCAGGAATGGACTAGAATTAATCCAATCTATGTTGGGCAACAGGCATATAACGTTTTACAGTATCAAGCACAGTATACATGGGATATCAGTAAACTTCCATCGAATGGAGAATACTATGTTAAGTATACAGTAATTGATGCAGATGGGAATGAAGTAAGTAAAACTGTTTCGTATTATATTGATAAAGATGCGCCGGCAAATGTCAATGCATTTGCAGTAAACTCCAAAGCAGGTCTTGTATATATTACTTGGCTTCCTTCAAATTCACAACATATTGATTACTATACAATCTATAGAAAGCAGTCAGACAAAACAAAGTATACAGAGATCAGTAAGATAACAGATTTAGAGCAAGTTATGTATATTGATAAAACTGCAAAACAAGGTGTCGAGTATGATTACTATATGATTGCTACGAATAAGTATGGACAAGAGTCTCTTCGTAGTGAAAAAAATAATATCATGGTAGAACCGGATGATCTTGCACCATATGTATCTGCAGTTTTCCCAAGATCTGGACGAGTAAGTGGTATAACAACAGTAGAGATCACTGCAAAGGATAATATAAGTGTAGAAACCTACTTGTTATACGGGAAAGAGGAAAATGACACAGAGTGGATATTAGTTTATGAAGGGGAAGGAAAAGATGGTACATGTAGTATTCCGTGGGATACTTGTAATCTAAATGGTAATTATCAACTAAAAACCATAGCTTGTGATGGGACAGGCAATAGAAGTACAGAAGTAATTACGGGAACGTATATTGTAGATAATGAAGGAATTAACAAAATTGAAGGGTTACGTGCGAATGCATATGATTCCTATATTAAATTAGAATGGGATGACGTTTCAGAGGAAGATTTTGCGTACTTTTCAGTAGAACAGAAAACGGGTGATACCTATAAAGAGATTGCCCAAGAAAGCAAAAACCTTGGGTATTATGTGAAGAATCTACAAGCCGCTACAGAATATACATTCCGAGTTGTAGGATATGATACATCTGGAAATCGAGGAACACCTTCGGAAGAGATTGTGGTAACGACGAAAGCGGATGAAGTACAACCAGTAATTAAGATTGTTGGTCCTACAATTAAGCAACAGAAGGAGGTTATACCTCTTACGATGACGGTTGCAGATAATATTGGAACCAAGGAAGCAAGTTTTTATTATTCTTATGATAAAAATGACTGGAAACTAATCAAAAAGATTACATCAGATCAGTTACAGCAGAGTACTACATATACGACTGATTTTGATATATCGCAGTTGGCTGCAGGAACAGTCTATGTCAAATTCGAAGCGTTTGATGCGAATGGGAATAAAGTAAGTAATCAACCGGAAGTCATTATGGAATATCTTATTGACCAATCAGCTCCAAAGCAACCAACAGGAGTGAAAGCTACGGGATATGATGGGTATATAGAAGTTACATGGGATGAGGGCGAGGATGAGGACATAAAAGCGTATCAGATCTATCGAGCCGTAGACTCTGATATATTCGAACTTTATCAAGAAAATGTATGTACTAAGAATTTTATTGACACCAGTATTACAAGTAATACAGCTTATTCCTACAAGATACAACCAATTGATGTTGTGGGGAATGAAGGAGCGGTATCAGCGGAGACGGTCACCTCTTCAACTCCAGATACACAAAAGCCTGTAATCTATGGAATTGGACCAAAAGATGGAACAACGATGAACAGCAGTAAAGCAATCAAAGTTGCAACAATGGATAATACGGGATTGCAACAGATTATTATCGATTTTAAATCACAAGATGAATCAGATCAGTGGAAAAATATCGTTACAGAGACACTTACGGGCAAAGACTATCTGTATTCGAAAACATGGGATATGTCAGGAATGGAAGATGGAACCTATCAAATTCGTGTACAAGTAACGGATCAAGTAGGAAATGCAAGTGACTACTCTTATGTTACTGTGACATTAGATAATCATGTTGAAGAAATTGAGAACTTTGCAGTTGCGCAAGGAAATTGGGAGTTAAAGTTAGATTGGAACGCTTGTACAGAAGACGATTTTTCTTATTACGAGATCTATAAGAAAGCAGAAGGAGAAGAATCTTTTGATTTATTAGGATCGCTTGAGGAGAATACTTATACAGATACAGATGTTGAACCAGAGAAATTATATAGCTATAAAATACGTGTCTATGATACCTGCGGGAATTACATGGAATCGGAGGAACTAGAAAATTATGCACTGGATGAGGATACGACACCACCTGTTGCCATAACTGGTGAGTATATGCAAGGGGTAGTAGATGAAGTATTGAAGTTTGATGGTACCATGTCTACGGATAATGTAAGAATCATGCAATACCAGTGGGATATGGGAGATGGAACTACGTTGGAAGGACCAAATCCGATCTACGCATATCAGAAAGCAGGAACGTATACAGTTACATTAACAGTTAAAGATGCCCATAATAATAAAGGACAATGTACGATAAAGGTAGAGATTAAAGAAAAACCGAAGATGGGACAAAGTACGATTCGCGTAACAAGTCAATCAGGAGGTCCAATTCCGTATGCGAACATATGCATTGAAGAAGAGGATGAAGTTAAGAGCTTTGTTGCAGATTATAATGGAGAGATACAAGTTACGTTAGAGGAAGGAACGCATCGAATTGCTGCATATGATAATGGATATCTGCCAGCAGATCAATTGGTCATGATCTATGAAAAACAGGAAAATGAAATTGAACTGCAATTGGAGAAGGGAGATATCATAACAGGAGAATTGAATATTCATCGAATGACATTGGAAGAAATGCTCGTAGCGGGAATTGATTTAAGTAATCCTGATAATATGGAAACCTTTACTTTTTCTGTAAGTTTAGCATTTCAGAAAAAACCAATACCAGTAGAGTTAGAATATTATGTTATTGGAGATTTTGAATATGAGGATAATGTCAAAGTAAAACCAATAAATGATAAGGTAGAAGAGATTGCAAAGAAAAATAATATGGAAGTAACCTACGTGAGTACCAAGGAGAATAGTACGGGGGAAGTTAAGAAAGAAGATGTACCAATTCTGGCTTATATCCATACACTGCAATCTGTATCTTGGTTGAAGAAGATGTATCAAGTTGATTTGGGAATTCTTAATAATGCAGATCCCCAATTTACGATAACGGATTCGAGAGCAACACTGGAATTACCGGAAGGAGTAAAATTAGCAGCAACAAAAAACGGACAAAGTCTCGTACAATCAATGGGAACAATTCAAGGAAAAGAGGAAAAGTATGCTTCTTGGTATGTAATGTCAGAAGATGCAGGTAATAAGACACTTAAGGCATCCTTTGATGGTATTCTCAATCCTTTCAAACGTGCAGTTCATGCAGAATTTGAAAAAGAGTACAATTTTGAAAAAGAGGGAACAGGGCTTGAAATAAACGTTTATGCAGAAGATAGTGCATATATTGGAGAAAACTATTATATGCAGTTTCAGGTTACCAATACTTCATCAGAACCAATCTATGGGGTACAAACGTCATTTCCTGCTTTTCAGATGCCAAAATATAAGGTAACGGTAGAAGATTATGTGACGGGAGAAGTTCAAACAGTAGAGCAGGAACAGGTTGTTTATTCGATGGATTATCCAAGTTCTTGTAATAGTATTCCTGTTTTATATGGTGGTGAAGAGATTCATGTGAAAGCTTTGTTACCGGGAGAAAGTATATTTGGAACGTATTGTGTTCCATTTACAGGAACGGGAGATGCAGATAAGGAATACTATGAACTGGCTGAATCAGCTGTTCGTGTATTAAAAGGTTCTAATACCGAGGCATCGGTTAATTTATATACCATTGCAAGTCATGTTAGCAAATACATTGTTCATACCGTAGTAATTGATATGACATGGGCTGATCCAATTGATGCAGCAACAGGTGCTTTTACAGATACGTATGAAACAATGGCTATGACAAGTGATTCCACATTGTCCTTAGATTTGGACTATAACTCGTTAGCAGCAGAGGAAAAAGGAGAAGTAGGATACGGCTGGAGCCATAATTATGAATCTTATATTGAGGATAATGGATCTTCCATAAAAGTATATCAGTCTCCAGGACAATACGTGTTGGCTGTTCCTTCCGATGCAATACAACGAATGGTGAATGGTGTGATTGTAGATGGAACAATTCAAGTAGATGACAGACAAGGTGCCATTACATATGAAGGAATCTCCTATGGAACGGAAAAATGTCACATAACGAAAGATACGAATGCGAAGTATTGCTATGTTGTGACTTTCCCAAATGGAGATACGAGTTATTACGATAAAACTGGTCAACTTAGAAAAATGAAGACCGAGAATGGAAAAGAGATTGATTTAGAGTATTCCACGAATAAAACAGTGATAACGAATCCAATATCAAACCAGAACTTAATATTAAATTATAGTGAAGAGGGACAATTAATCAGTGTTGCGGATGGAACTGGTAGAAAAACAACCTTATCCTACAAAGATGGTTGCTTACAATCTGTAACAAATCCACTTGGGGAGAAGACAACATATGAATATGACAAGGACAAGCAATTAAAGACTTCCTACAATGCGGATGGAATTGTTCGTTACACAAATTATTATGATGCCAAAGGTCGAGTCGTAAAGCAGGAAGATGCCGATCCAGACACGCCGGATGTTACGATGACGTATGAGGAAAAAGGTAATATAACGGAGACGGTCCTAACGAATCGGAATGGAGAGAGTTTTACTCTTACAACGGACAAACATGGAAATGTCTTGAAAGTTGTGGAACCAGAAGGTGGCACACAGATCTACAACTATGAAAATGGAAATCAACTTACTTGGGAGAAGATGTTATCAGATGCTACCATGTACTATGAATATGACCAAAATGGTAATAGAGATAAAATAATTGATTGCTACAAGAATGAAACGAAGATGACCTATGATGAGAAGGGGAATGTAACAACCGTAACGGATCCTTATGGTGTTGTTACTAGTTATGAATATGATGAACATAATCAACTAGTGAAAGAAACAAAAGCAAGTGGTTTGACAAAACGGTATGAATACAACGAGAACGGTCAATTAATACTGGAATATGAGGATGAGGAGTGTATCAAATCCTATGCATACAAGGATGGCTTACTGGTTTCGTTGGTTGATAAACGAGGAGAGACGGATTATACCATTAATTATACGTATGATGTATACGGAAATGTGATAGAAACGACAACTTCAGATGGTCTTACACAGAAGTTCTCCTATGACAAATTAAATCGTTTGATCAAACAGATTGATGAACTTGGGAACGAAATTGCATATACATATGATTGCGATGGAAACCGAAAAACAGTAACAGCAAATGGTATTAAAACAACCTATACTTATGAAAATGGTAATCTTGTAAAAGAAACAAAAACAGATGGACAGGGCACAACTTACGAATCTACATTTACTTGTGATAATGAAGGAAGTGTAACGAAAGTTGAAAACTGGGATGGTAGTACGACTACATCGAAGTATGATAAAAATGGAAATGTAGTGCAGACGATTCATAATGATGAACTAGTGTATAACTACGTGTACGATCAGGCCAACCGGTTGGTTAAGATGGAAGAGCCTGGCGGTCTGGTAACGAAGAAGGAGTACTATCCAAATGACCGTATCAAAAAAGTAACAAACCCGGATGGAACTTGGATAAGCTATGTGTATGATAAGAATTGGCGTTTAGCAAGTACGTTAGATAATAAGGGGGGAATAACCAGTTATGAGTATGATGAATCTGGTAATGTTACTGCATCTACGAATGAGTTAGGTGATACGATTCATTTTACATATGATAAATATGGGAATATGATTACAACCACGGATGCAATGGGGAATGTTACGAAGTATGCCTATAATAGGAAAGGCGAATGTATTAAGAAAACCAATGCACTCGATGAGGTTACAGAATTCGCTTATGATAACCGTGGAAATCTAATTCGTATCGTCATTAAGGCAAAGACCGGTGACATATGTGAATCGTACGAGTACGATGCTCTCAATAGAATCGTATGTGTAACGAAAGCAGATGGTACGAAGACTCGTACAAACTATGATGAACACGGAAATTGTAAGAGTGTTCAAACAAGTGGAAGTAATGAGCAGACGGGTGAAGAAGAAAGTCAAACGGTTGAATACGAATATGATGTATGGAATCAATTACAGTCAGAGACAAGCCCAGATGGTGTACAGACAATCTATGAATATGTGGAAGGGCAGAATTCCATCTCAAAGATGATTGAATATGCCAATACCAATGCAGAAAAGATTACAAGCTATTCCTATGATGAATTAAAGAGATTGACAGAGTCAACGGATGCATTGAATGGAGTAAGCCAATGTACGTATGATGAGACAGGTAATGTTGCAAGTATTACGAATCCACTTGATGGAGGATTAACTTATGAGTATGATGAAGCTGGTAGAGTAACAAGTAGGAGCAATACGAAGAAACAAACCAGCCAATACTCTTATAATGCAGATGGTTTACTTGAGGAAAGTAAGGATGCAAACGAGAATACAACCACTTATGAATATGATGCACTAGGAAGAATCTGCAAGAAGGTGGATGTACTTGGAAACATTACTTACAAGTATGATAAGAACAGCAATGTAATTGAGGTAAAAGATGAAAATGGTACAATAAAACGAACATATGATGCATTAAATCGGGTAAAAACCTATACCGATTATAAAGGGCAAACAGTAGAATACAGCTATGACGAATTAGGAAATCTGATTTCATTAACATATCCTGGTGGAGAAATAGTTCGGTATACTTACTATGATAATGGAAATCTGGAAACGGTTGTTGACTGGGATGAACGAGTAACCAAGTATTCGTATACGAGTATCTCACAGATTAGCCGAATGGACCGTCCTGACGGAACAGCAGTATTATATGAATATGATTCAGCTGGTCGTAAAACATCCATGAAAGATATTCGAATCGACACGGATGAGGTCATCTCAGAGGAACTTTATCAATATGATGAAGCTGGTCAGATTACGACAATTACAAAAAATGCAAACGATGGTGCCACAGCGGATCGTGCAAAAGATGTGAAACCAGTAACCATGACGTATGATAAGGAAAATAGACTTTTAACCTATAATGGTGAAAAGGTTGAATACGATAACAATGGTAATATGGTGTATGGACCACTAGATGGCGAAATGGTACAGTATGTATATGATTGTAGAAACCGTTTGATTCAAGCAGGGGATGTCAGCTATGAATACGATGCAGAAAACCAGAGAATTGCAGTCATTGAAGCAGGTATAAGAACGGATTATGTAATCAACTCGAATACGACATACTCTCAGGTATTAACAGTAACGGAAAGTAAGATCGATAATACCGCAGATGTTGAAGGTGAGCAGGCAGAGACAACAATAGAAAATGGAGCTACCTCCTATGTATATGGTGTTGGATTACTGTCTCAACAATCGGAGGATTCCGGTTATTTGACCTATCACTTCAATAACATTGGAAGTACCACTGCTATAACGGATCAACATGGAGAAGTAGTACAAAATTACAAGTATGGACCTTACGGAGAATTACTAGAAGCAAATGAGGAAGAGGATACTCTCTCAATCCGTTTCTTATACGTTGGTGAATATGGTGTTATAACTGATGAAAATAGTCTATGCTATATGAGGGAAAGGTATTATAATGTAGATAGTCGACGTTTCATTAGTGAAGATTATGTCATTGGGGATATTCGCGATAGTGCAAGTCTGAACCGATATGCATATGTAGTGGGAAATCCGTTGATCTACATAGATCCATTTGGAACGAATCCGAAGAGTTTGTTGACTACATTAGGACACAGCATACTGAATGTGGTAGGTTTCATACCAGGTGTTGGAGATATGGCCGACCTAATCAATGCCGCTTGGTATGCAGCGGAAGGAAATACAAAAGAAGCCTTAACATGTTTAATATCTGCAGTTCCATTTGTTGGTTCCACTATTGGAAATACCATTAGAATAGCAAGTAAAGGTGCCAAGTGGGCACTGAAAGCAGCCAAATATGTTGAAGCAATCAGTAACATCGCAGCGGGAGCTGCTACTCTATATCGTACAGCCGGTAGTGCAACAGAGAGAGCAATTAATCTTTTTGATAAGTATGTCGTAAAAAAAGAAAAATTTGACGGAAAAGGTGCCATGGAGGTCATGGGGCTGGTTGTCGATACGGTAGGCTGTGTTTTATCTGGTAAACAGATGAAAAATGGAATCGGTGCACTGAGTAAACAGATGAGACTGGATAAGCAGATCAAGTTTGCCATGGACGGATATAGCCTTGCGGATGCAGATCCTTATGATATGATGTCGAAAAGAGGTATGCCATCTGTAGGGGATAGTAAGGGTGGTGATCCTTCTGAAAATTATGTATATAGAGCACTTAACCAAAAAGATTATGAAAGACTATCTAATGGACTTGGGCTTGAAGCAAGAAATCCAGATGGTACATGGACATTACAACAACATATAGTAAATGGTTCTGGAACAAATCCAAAAGCATGGGCAAATGACCCGTTTATCTCAACTACATTAGACATTAATGTTGCAAAAGGTTTTAATGAAGCTGGTAATGGCTTGGGTATAGCAAAAATTGATCTAAGTAAAGTATCAAATGAAAGCTTTAAAGGATTTGAGATATTTCCACGTGTTAATGGACAAGAAGGACTTGCATATCATTATTCAGTTTGGCAACAAGAGGTTTCCGTTAAGAATAGTATTCCACTGGAAGCAATTGTTGGGTATATAAAATAAAAAGGAGAATGTAGAATGGAAAACTATTACGAAAAAATAAATAATCTTGTACAAGATTTATTAATTCCAGCACGTGTTGAAAAAAAGCTTAATGAAGAAGCATTTGCTAGTCTGTGTGAGATATTAGAAGAACTTGAAAGAGAATACATCGGGAAAGATAATATACCACGAAATATTGTAGGTTTACTTTTTTTTGTGTATTGTTCGTTGGAATGTGAAATGAAAATAGATGATTATCGTGATAAATTGTTTTTGGCAGTTGGGAAAATGGGTAATTATTTGGATAACATATTTTGGGATTCACCTTTTAAGTAGGAGTAATTTTATATGGCAATTTATTTTTATAAAATCAGTGATGAATATGGATGCTTTTCGAACTTTTCGCATTATGGATTTGAACTTAATGGAAAATGGTGGATGACAAGTGAACATTACTTTCAAGCGCAAAAGTTTCATGGAACTATGTATGAGGAAGAAATTAGATTATTAGATAATCCAATGAAAGTAGCAGAAATGGGAAGAAATCGCGATTTACCATTGAGAGAAGATTGGGAGAGCGTAAAAGATGATATTATGCGAAAGGCAGTATTAACAAAATTTCAGCAGAATTACGATATTAGAAAAATCTTGTTAGCTACTGGTGATGTGTTGATAGTTGAAAAAACAACAAATGATTATTATTGGGGGTGTGGAAATAAAGGTGATGGGAAAAATATGTTAGGACATATTTTAATGGAAGTGCGAGAAATTTTGATAGAGGATTTTTAATTATTACATCACAGAAAAACAATGTGGAAATTGAATAAGTAATGCAGTGGATGCAGTAGTCTTAGATTACTGCATTCATTTTGTTTAATAGTCAGAAATTGAAGTTCAAAATTTGCTACAAAAAATTCTAATAGAAAAGTGGTATTTTTTCATAAGTTCATTTTCAGAACTGATAAATACAATTTTGTATTTAAGTTACATTGTGTTGAGTTGTACAGAAGCGGACAATGGCCTGAGATACCAGAAGGGGCAAAAGCAGTCCGAACGTATCACAGTTACCGAGCCACAAGGTGAGGCACACGAAATTCTTGGCATTTGCATATCTTGCTGACAGATATCGAATATATCGATGAGACTCAAGATGATAATTCCAAAGATGTGGTTTGTTGGGCTTTATTATTTAAAAATTGATAGAAGCCGGAAGCCAATGAAGACGAGAACTCTCCTTCAATCCGTTTCTTATACGTCGGTGAATATGGTGTTATAACCGATGAAAACAGTCTATGCTATATAAGGGAAAGATATTATAATGTAGATAGTCGACGTTTCATTAGTGAAGATTATGTCATTGGGGATATTCGCGATAGTGCAAGTCTGAACCGATATGCATATGTAGTGGGAAATCCGTTGATCTACATAGATCCATTTGGAACGAATCCGAAGAGTTTGTTGACTACATTAGGACACAGCATACTGAATGTGGTAGGTTTCATACCAGGTGTTGGAGATATGGCCGACCTAATCAATGCCGCTTGGTATGCAGCGGAAGGAAATACAAAAGAAGCCTTAACATGTTTAATATCTGCAGTTCCATTTGTTGGTTCCACTATTGGAAATACCATTAGAATAGCAAGTAAAGGTGCCAAGTGGGCACTGAAAGCAGCCAAATATGTTGAAGCAATCAGTAACATCGCAGCGGGAGCTGCTACTCTATATCGTACAGCCGGTAGTGCAACAGAGAGAGCAATTAATCTTTTTGATAAGTATGTCGTAAAAAAAGAAAAATTTGACGGAAAAGGTGCCATGGAGGTCATGGGGCTGGTTGTCGATACGGTAGGCTGTGTTTTATCTGGTAAACAGATGAAAAATGGAATCGGTGCACTGAGTAAACAGATGAGACTGGATAAGCAGATCAAGTTTGCCATGGACGGATATAGCCTTGCGGATGCAGATCCATATGATATGATGGCGAAAGCCGGAGTACCAGCTACATTAGATGGATCAACTAGGAGTACGACTGCACTTAATATGGCTCGTGAGGGTGGAGGCGCTTCTGATTTAGATGGTATAAGAATAATAAATAAAAAGTATGCAGGTAAAACCTATGAATTGGGCGGAGGCTTGGAAACAAAATATTCAAGCGGAGTCAAATTTAGTAGTGAAGGTTTCCCTGATTTTGAACCTTATAGTATAAAGAAGGTTACAGTGAATAATCTTGAAGGGGATGCATACTATGATTTTATAAAAGCCAATGAAGTAGCAGGATATCCTAGCACACCTACAGGTTATACATGGCATCATGTAGAAGATGGTAGAACAATGATACTTGTTCCAAGTGACTTGCATGGTGCAGTAAGGCATACTGGTGGTGCTTCATTAATAAGAAAAGGAGTAAGACCATAGGAGGAAAATTATGTTAATACCTGAAGTAAAACAAGTAAATGGAATTTGGAAAGGGCATGTAAGTTTGGATTCATGGAACACTTTTTTTGAAAAGGAAATGGATATTGATTTAAACATTGGAGGGGATAAGTTGATAGAGTGTATTGATTCAAGACATAAATTTGCATATGAATATCTTGTAACCAATCAGGCGAAATTATTAGAAACCATATTAAATGCATTATTAGTGGAGTATCCTATTATGCAAGAAGAATATGGATATGAAGATGAGGAACTGAATGAATTTATGCCCTATGTTGATAATATACAAGAATTTAAAGAAATAATGGAACCAAAGAGAGTTTATATTTTAGATGTTGAAAAAGATGGTATGGTATATTTAGGCTTTCATTTTAGATGTAGTTGGGATGAAGACCATGATTATGGTATTATAGTACATAAAGAACGAGTTGTAAAAATGGGCGGAGGAGATGTAGCTTTTTTGTCATGGATAGCAGAAGAAGATAAAAAGGCAATTTAATCAACCATTAGTAAGAGCCAGCTGTTTTTGATAGTGGCTCTTACTATTAAAAAAAATGTTTATAAATTATCCCAAGAAACTGATTAGTGGTATCATACTGCTGTTTACTGACAAACTGGTAAATGCACATTATAGTTAGTGTTAAGTGACGCACATGTTGCATCATTTCCACATTGCCAGATGAAAATCCTTTTGATAAAGGAACATAATCAATACCCAAAGCACTACCCCAAAAGCATGGATGGGTTTAAATAGGATATTTAAATAGATAATAAAATGGATAATAAAATAAGATTGATTGAATGAAAAAGAAAAAATGGGTGCCATGTAGCCAGTAGACGTAAAAATCTACTGGCTTTTCATATTAACGAGTGTTAAATCATTACGATTAAACCGATTGTATTGGAGCATTCATTAATAAAACATATAAAACATTCCAAATATGACATTCCCTGTCATATTCCACATGCTATCCTTACCCTATCAAACATGAATCAATCTTTCAAACAATTCATGTACGAAATACTAACTAGATCGAAGGAGAATACGTATGAATAAGGAAGTTAAGATTTGTCAAAGTTGTGGAATGCCAATGACAGAAGAGGAACAATTTGGTACCAATGCTGATGGTACAAAGAATGAAGAGTATTGTAAGTATTGTTACAGCAATGGCTCTTTTGGGAAAGATGAAACCTTAGAAGAGATGATTGAGAGTTGTGCACCATTTATGGTTCAGGAAGGGGATTGTAAGACAATAGAAGAAGCAAAGGAAATGCTGAAAGAATATCTGCCTACATTAAAAAGATGGAGAAATACTAGATAGAAGTAAATCGTGTAAACTAAAACAACAGGCATTGGTAATTACATTCATGACTTTTCTTCGTGAATATGGTATAGTATAAGGGCGTGGTTTATGTAACCACGCCCTTATACTATTCAGGCAATTAATATCTTATATATTCCAACAAAGAATTATTCTTGTGATGGAATGAATGTTGTTTCATTTTACGGAGGAAATGTTATGAATTGGTCAAGAATGATATTGGACGGTATTGTGGTAGCACTGGTTTTTAACTTAACAGTAGGGATGTTCTGGCTGATAATGCCGAATGCTTATTCCAGTATGCTACCAAAAGAGATAAAGAATGCTGCACCCAAAAGGGAAAAAAAAGAAGTTGCATTACTGGCAAGTATTCTATATCCATTATATATACTTATTTTTGCTTATATGATTGCTAGTGCGTATCAAGCTGGCATTACAGGCTTCTGGAATATGTTTTGGATGGGGTATATCGAAATGATGTTTGTTAATATAGGAGATTTCTTTGGTTTAGATTGGTTCTTTCGAAAGAAACTGAAAGACAAGATTATGATTACGGGGACAGAACATTGTAAAGCATGGGAAACCAAAGAGTGGATGAAGACGTTAGCCATACCAGAGCATTGGATATTGTGGCCTTTTCTTGTCTGTCCATTAGTAGGCTTCATCTGTTCGGTAGTTGGCACGCTAATAAGATAAGGCTATATATGCAATTGGAATACATATAAAACAGGGATAAAATATCGTTTATTGATAAATTCTTAGAGAAAGGAATCAAACAAATGAAAAAAAGTGTGATCGTATTGAATGGACCATCAAGTAGTGGAAAGTCTACATTAGTGGATATTCTAAAGAAAATGATTAAAGAAAAGAAAGGACAAGACTATGCCAGTGTTTCTATTGATGATTTTCTTAAAATGTCGAAAGAGGAAGTTATCTATGAGGATGATGTATATGAAATCTCTCCTATGTTATGTAATAAGGTAAGAGAATATCTTGACAACAAGACAGGAGTTATTATTGACCATGTCATTACCAGTGAAAGGATATTTGCTTATTTACAGGAGAACCTAGCAGACTATCATGTATACTTGATACAAGTAACCTGTCCATTAGAGGTTTTAAATAAGAGGGAACGGGAACGAGGAAACAGATGTATAGGATCAGCGGAAGCATCCTATCAATATTTGTATCCGAAAGAAGGCTATGATCGAACGATTGATACATATAAATACTCAACTGAGGAATGTGCATCACAGATTTTAGACTTATTAGAAGTAATATAAATACTTGTAAGGATGGGGTAAATATGAAAGAAGAGCAGAAGCATCTTCCGATGTATGGAGTCGGACCATTTTATGGTATAGGAATTATTGGAGTAACAATTGTGTCAATTATACTGAGTTGTCTTTCGATACTACCAGTTGCAAGAATCCAAACACTAACTTGGTGCTTACGAATAGTGGGAGGACTGTTGGTAGTAGGAGGTATTTTACTTTGGTGTAGTGCTGTCTTTCGTGCCAAGATTGATGATGGAATTTTGAACAATCATCTTGTTGTCTCAGGCGCATATGCATGGGTAAGAAATCCCTGCTATTCTGCATTTTTTCTGGTATGTACAGGAGCAATCTTGTTGTATGCGAATTTGTGGTTAATAATTTTGCCATTTGTATATTGGTTATATATGACGATTCTTATGGTATGCACAGAAGAAAAATGGTTAGGAGAATTATATGGTCAAGAATACAGGGATTATTGTAAGAAAGTGAATCGCTGTATTCCGTGGTTTCCGAAAGGACAATGAATAAGAATATAGCATTATTCATTGAAATTCACCATAGGGATTGAATCTAATGGTCGTTATTTTAATAAAAATGTGCTATAATCCAGATTAATTAATACATATACAAAGGGGTAAGAACATGCCAGTATTCGATTTTAGAGATGCACCAAATAATAAGAACATGTCGGAATGTACCTATACAACTTTTCGTTCCAACGAGAGAACAATGACACCTGAAAAGCCAATCATTCTTCTTGATAATAAGAAATGTCAATGGAAGCATCATGAAGAAGGGGTATTCACCAATCCAAATAAACGAACAACCTTTGAATTCAAGGAAGAAGATGGAGTGGTAGCAGCAGATATATTACAGATTGATCTGCGTTTTGTTAGTCTCCTTAAGTGGCTTGGGGAGAATCATATCAATGTGCGTTTGTCAGGCGTTAATACCGAAGAAGGCTATGCGGTATATAAGGTGCGAGAAATTGCTCATGGTGGTGGAACGAAGCTTTCCGCAGAAGATGGATTCCTTCAATTTATGATTGAACGATTGTTGGCGAGCAATGCACCAGCAGAGGAGTTGAATGATGAGGAAATTGATGAAGCAGGAGATGATATGAAACTAACCAGTATTCAAAGCATCACGGACTTTATCAGTTGTGCAGGAAGAACTTTACCTGACAATATTCAACTTTGGGCAAGAAGAAATCTTGCAGTTGCTCGCTCCAATGAAGTTTCACCAGAGGAAAGACGCCATGCACAACGTGCGCTATCAATCATGATGAATATACAGTGGAAGAGCAATTACTTTGAAGCGATTGATCCAAAAGAAGCAAGACGAATCTTAGATGAAGAACTCTATGGAATGGAGCGAGTAAAACAGAGAATTATGGAGACGATCATTCAGATCAATCGAACCCATACCTTGCCTGCGTATGGCTTATTGTTGGTAGGACCTGCAGGAACAGGAAAATCGCAGATTGCTTATGCAGTAGCAAGAATTCTAAAACTTCCATGGACCACGCTAGATATGAGCTCGATCAATGATCCAGAGCAGTTGACCGGAAGTTCAAGAATATATTCCAATGCAAAGCCAGGAATAATCATGGAAGCATTTTCTGTAGCAAGGGAATCCAATCTTGTGTTCATTATTAACGAGTTGGACAAGGCAGCATCAGGAAAAGGAAATGGTAATCCGGCTGATGTACTTTTGACCCTATTGGATAACCTAGGATTTACAGATAACTACTTAGAGTGTATGGTGCCTACGGTTGGTGTTTATCCAATTGCTACTGCGAATGACAAAGACCAGATTAGTGCTCCATTGATGTCTCGTTTTGCAGTAATCGATATTCCAGATTATACAACAAAGGAGAAGCAGATTATATTCTCGCAATTCGTCTTACCGAAGGTATTAAAACGAATGAGTTTAAAAGCAGACGAATGTATAATACCAGAGGAGGCAGTGAAAACTGTGGTTGAGATCTATGCGAATACAAGCGGAATTCGAGATCTAGAGCAGGCAGCAGAGCATCTTGTAGCGAATTCTCTATATCAGATTGAAGTAGATCATGTCAGTTCCGTTACATATACACCAGAGATGGTTAAGAGCTTATTATTATGATGCAAAGGTCAAAAGGTCATTTCACTTCGTGCTTGCACGAAAGTGAACATGACATCTTGACCCGCAAAATATGAGCAAGTAGCGTTATTACGCGGATTGCGAATGTTTTTAGAATTGCAAGAGTTGCAACGCAACGAAGCAATTTGTGCATCAGCAAGGGTCAAAAGGTACTTTTGACCCTTGTATCATTATTATAGAAGATTTGGAAACTTCTTTATACTGCATTTTTAGTACCGTCTGTCCGAATTTTAGAAAAATGGGACAGACGGTACTGTTGTATGTTTTGATATTTGTAAATGAAGATGCAAGGGTCAAGAATAAATTATATCTTGCTTTACGTTTATACCGTACTAATTGCAAATGTAAAGAATTAGTACCATATACAACTAAAAAAAGGATAAAAAGTTTATAAACTCCTTGCATATCATTAGGTGAGATAGTATTCTAATGATTAGGATGGAATGTTCTGTTTAATAACGGGGGAAAAAATCAATAGCAAAACGAAACAGGAGGTTTCCAATGAGTGCATTTGTTGAACTAAAGAATGTAAGAAAAACATACCATATGGGTGAGATTGCGATTCATGCAGTGGATGGAGTTGATTTTTCCATTGAAAAAGGAGAATTTGTTGTTATTGTTGGACCAAGTGGTGCAGGTAAGACAACCGTATTGAATATCTTAGGTGGAATGGACCAAATCACTAGCGGAGAAGTCTGGGTGGATGGTCAGGAGATTGGTTCCTATAAGGGAAAACAATTGACAAAGTATCGTCGGAATGATATTGGTTTTGTATTCCAATTCTATAACTTGGTACAAAATCTGACAGCTCTTGAGAATGTTGAGTTGGCTTCACAAGTTGCTGTGAATCCATTAGATGCAGAGAAGGTGTTAGGTGAAGTTGGACTGGAGGATCGAAAGGATAATTTCCCAGCTCAATTATCAGGAGGAGAACAGCAGCGTGTTTCAATCGCCAGAGCGCTAGCAAAGAATCCGAAATTGTTACTTTGTGATGAGCCAACGGGAGCTTTGGATTATCAGACAGGAAAGGCGATATTAAAGTTGCTCCAGGATACATGTAGAGAAAAGAATATGACAGTAATTGTAATTACCCATAACTCTGCGATTACGCCAATGGCAGATCGGATCATTGAAGTGAAGAATGGAAAAGTTAGTCATGTACGAATGAATGAAAAACCCGTATCGGTTGATACGATAGAGTGGTAGGTGAGAAGATGAAGAAAGCACAAAGAACGGATTTGTTTCGAGAAATGTGGAATACAAAAAATCGCTTCCTCTCTATCTTATGTATCGTTGCACTTGGTGTGGCATTTTATGCGGGGGTTCGTTCAGCTGAACCAGATATGCAATTGACAGTAGATTCGTATTATGATGATATGAATTTCTTTGATCTACGGATACTGGGAACGCAAGGTTTCACGGCAGAAGACGTAGAAGTGATTAGCCAGGTAGAGGGTGTTCGTCATGTAGAAGGAAGCTATGCAATCGAGGCTTTTATTGCATCGGAAGATAGCAAGTTCGTGGCAAATGTATTTTCTGTAGGAGAGGAATTGAATACGTTTCAAGTGGTAGAAGGAAAACTACCAGAGAAAGAAAATGAATGCTTTATGGACGAGATGTTCATGGAGGAACAAGGGTATGCACTAGGAGATACCATTACCTTGCAAACGGGGAATGACACGGTTCCAATGGAAGCCATGTTGAAAGAACAGACCTATACCATCGTTGGTTATGGAGACTATGCACAATATCTGAATTATTCCCGTGGGACAGCAAGTATTGGTACAGGAAGTGTTGATTATTTTATCGGTCTACCTAAGAGCTGTTTCTTGAGTCCTGTATATACAGGAATCTATGTGAATACTACAGGAACCAAAGAACTGAATTGTTATGAGAAATCATATGAGGACAAGGTGAATCAGGTTGCAGGAAGGTTGGAAACGTTAGCGAAAGAGAAGGAAGCCCAGTGGTATGTACTGGATCGTAATACGATAGAATCCTATGTAGAATATGGCATGGATGCCAATCGAATTGGTGCCATAGGCAATGTGTTTCCTGTAATCTTTTTCCTTGTTGCGGCATTAGTGAGTTTGACGACCATGACACGAATGGTAGAGGAAGAACGAATTGAAATAGGTACCATGAAGGCGTTAGGGTATGGCAAAGCTTCAATCATATCCAAATACCTCTATTATGCCTTTTTTGCGAGTTTTATAGGCAGCATTGTTGGTGCATTGATTGGAAGTAAAGTATTGCCTAGTGTAATTTTACAGGCGTATGGAATGATGTATGTGAACATTCCAAAGCAATTAACACCGATTAATTTCTCGTATTCCTTGTTAGCAATCGGATTAGGTGTAGTTTGTACAGTTGCGGCTACGGTCATTGCCTGCTACAAAGAATTACTCGCAACACCAGCGAAATTAATGCGAGGAGCTGTTCCAAAACAAGGAAAACGTGTTTTGTTAGAACGAATTCCATTTTTATGGAAGCGGTTTAATTTTACTTGGAAAGCAACAACAAGAAATCTTATTCGATATAAAAAACGGTTCTTTATGACGGTATTTGGTATCGGTGGTTGTATGGCATTGATTATGGTTGGATATGGATTACGAGATTCTATCCAGGCAATTGTAGACAACCAGTATGCAACGATCTGGACCTATGATGCCTATGCTACGATTGAAGAGGGAGACCAAACCCAGTTACAGGAACTAGGAAAGAATATAGAAGACCATGAAAAGGTGGAGCAAACCTTATATACGATGGTCACAAGCAAGGAAGTAACAGCGAATGGAGTAACGAAGACCGCCAATCTTTTCGTGCCAAATTCCTTAGAGGAGCTAACTTCCTTTGTTGTTCTGAAGGATCGTGTTACGAAAAAGCACTATCAGATCGAAGAGGACGGCGTTGTGGTTACAGAAAAACTTGCTAAGCTTCTAGAACTGAAGGTAGGAGATACCATAACGATTGATCTTGATTCATATGAGAATTGTACAGCAAAGATTACTGCGATTGCGGAGAACTATATGAATCACTATGTCTATATGACCAAAGCGTATTATGAGAAACTGATGGGGAAGGAACCTTCTTATAACCAGCTATATATGAAGCTCAATGATATAGACGAAAAACAAAAGGAAGAACTGGGCAAACAGTTACTTGGACAAGAACATATTCAGTCCGTTACCTTTGTTACAGAACTAGATCAAAAAGTGAAGGATATGATGAAGAGTTTAGATATGGTTATGTGGGTGCTGATTTCTTCCGCTGGGTTGCTGGCATTTATCGTGTTGTATAATCTAAATAATATTAATATGATGGAACGACGAAGAGAGTTAGCTACCATCAAAGTACTTGGTTTTTATGATGGGGAATTGGCAGGCTATGTCTATCGAGAAAATGGAATCTTAACCATTGTAGGAATTGGTTTTGGTGTAGTGTTAGGAATCTTTTTACATCGCTTTATCATACAAACCTGTGAGATTGATATCATTATGTTTGGACGGCAGATACAAGGAATGAGTTATCTTTATAGCATACTGATTACCATTTTCTTTGCAATTATCGTTAACGGTAGTATGTTTTGGAAGGTCAAGAAGATTGACATGGTTGAATCACTAAAGAGTGTAGAATAAAATCTACTTTTGACACTTACATCATAATATAGAAGCTTGGAATATAAGAGCATACAACAAA
This sequence comes from Anaerosporobacter faecicola, assembly GCF_012070565.1. Taxonomy (GTDB): domain Bacteria; phylum Bacillota; class Clostridia; order Lachnospirales; family Lachnospiraceae; genus Anaerosporobacter; species Anaerosporobacter faecicola. The sequence continues at coordinate 23,571 of NZ_JAAQRO010000042.1, read as the reverse complement.
AGCCCGAAGGCATTTCTTCTTGGGAATATCCAGAGTACAGATATATTTCCTTAGAAGATAAAACTTCGGGCTTTTTCTATTTAGAACTGGTTAGGGACATCAAAAGCCCTTTGCCTCTGTGCAAATTGGGCCACAAATTGAACGAGGGCATTTGAGTCTAGAATCCTAATGGAATTTTGAAACCGATGAACGCAAGTAGAAGTAAAGTCCAACTGATTAGGAATGTGATCGAGTATGGGAACATAGCACTTACAAGGTTACCAACGGTAAAGTCTTTTTTGTATTTTCTCATATAGATTAAGATGATTCCTGCATAGCTCATTAATGGAGTGATGATGTTGGTAGAGGAATCTGCAAGACGATAAGCAGCTGCTACAACATCAGGAGTCATACTTGTATTGGCTTGGTATAACATAGGAATGAAAATTGGCCCAAGTAACATCCATTTCGAAGTAAGTCCACCAACGAAAAGGTTGATGATTGCGGTAATCACGATGAAGCCAATGATCAATAAGGTTGGAGAATTTGCAAGATTTAAAGCTTCTAATAGGTTTGCTCCAAGATAAGTGATATAGGTTCCTAAGTTACTATACGTTAATAATGCTAAGAAATTGTAACTGAAGAACGTTAAGATAATGGTATAACCCATACCACCTACTTGTTTTGACATCGCTGTAACAACATCAGATGCAGATTTGAATTTACCAATTGCAATACCATAGAAGAGACCACTTGTAAAGAATACGAAGGTGATCAATAGAATGATATTATCTAAGTAAGGCATAACTTTTGTACCAGCTTCGTCATAATAAGAAGATAATGGTCCAAATGCTAATGCAACACAAAGAGCAGCAGAAAGGATAAATCCTAATCCGGCAAAACGTAATGCTCTTTTCTCTTCTTTAGAAACCTGGTATTCACCAAGTTGAAAATCATCTGGAATTGTATATTCAACTTTTTCGAATTTTGGACGGATTACGCGGTTTGTAATAAATCCACCTAATACAACAAGTAATAATGTTGATGCTATCATGAAGATGTAGTGCATCATGAATGGATTAATTGTTTTGCCTAAGTAAGATACAAAAGGTACACCTTGTGTTTCGGCAAAACTTTGAGCGTTTTTACCAACAATAACGTCTACTACGGTAGCAGGTACTAAATTTGCACTGAATCCAGCAGATACCCCTGCAAATGCGGCAAACATACCGATCAATGGATTCTTCTTTAGTCCTAAGTAAAGCAAACCAGCAAGTGGAATTAAGATGATGTAACCTGCGTCAGTTGCAATATTACTCATAATACCTAGGAAAACAAGAAGATAAGGTAATAAACGTTCTGGAATATTACCACCAATCTTACGAATTAATGTAGCAAGTAAACCAGATTCTTCTGCAATTCCGATACCAAACATTACGATTAAGATGGTACCAAGAATTCCGCCTGCATATGCCAACCAGTTTGTTAGTAGTGCATTGTTAAAGATCCAAAGAACATTCTCGCGTTGAAACATGTTCTTTATTTCATAAACAACATTAGAACCATCGTTACCGATCGTTTCGAATGTCGTTCCTCCAAAGATACCTGTGATCACCATAACAAAAATGTATAAACATATGAAGATGATAACAGGATCAGGAATCTTAGATCCGACGCGTTCGATAAAGGATACTTTCGTCTGTTGATTGTTTTTGTTTTTTCTCATAACTATCCTACCTTTTCTAAAATACTGTCATTTTTGTCTGCTATATATATCATCACTGAAAATGGTGGAAACCGCAACGTAACAATTATTCCATAAATGGATAAATAAAGAATATATGATGAATAAAGGAATATAATGACGTATAATGGTGAAAAAATAGATAAAAGAGTAGGGAAAATGGGAAAAATACGAAGTTTATATAAATATTACCACATAATAAAAATCATAAAATGCAAGAACGTGAGAAAAAACTTGCAAAAAGAGAAAATAGAAAAGAAACCTATGGAAAAACCGTAAAAAAAAAGCTATAATAAGGAGTAAAGTTTTGGAGTAGTCATATACTTGAAGGAGTAAACATAACGATGAAGATTAAGGACATATTAAGTAAGAAAAAACCAACGTTATCATTCGAGGTATTTCCACCAAAAAAGGATAGTGATTATACAAAAGTTGAAGAAGCTACCATAGAGATTGCTGGTTTACATCCGGCTTTTATGAGCGTTACGTATGGCGCCGGTGGCGGAACAAGTAAACATACGGTAGAAATTGCTGCAAATCTAATGAATCGATGTGGGGTTACCCCGTTGGCACATCTCACCTGTGCTTCCTCAACAAAAGAAGAGGTTGCCATGCAACTGACTCGCCTGAAGGAAAAAGGAATTGAGAATATACTAGCGTTACGTGGAGATCGAGTTCTTGGGAAAGAGATGATAAGCGGAGCAGAGTATCAATATGCAAGTGAACTTGTCAAGGTAATCAAGAAAACAGGAGATTTTTGTATTGGAGCCGCTTGTTATCCAGAAGGACATGTAGAAGCTGCCAATCGAAAGGAAGATATTCTTCATCTAAAAGAAAAGGTGGATTGTGGTTGTGATTTCTTAACGACCCAGATGTTTTTTGATAATTCCATCCTATATAATTACTTATTTCATTTAAGGGAAGCAGGAATTCATATCCCTGTAATTGCAGGAATCATGCCCGTGACCAATTCAAAACAGATAAAACGGATCTGTGATCTGTCTGGTACGGTATTACCACAACGGTTCAAAGCAATTGTTGAGAAATTTGGGGATGATCAGGCGTCAATGGAACAGGCAGGAATTGCATATGCGACGGATCAGATTATTGATCTGTATGCGAATGGTGTGAATGCAGTACATGTTTATTCGATGAATAAACCAGAAGTGGCTAAGAAGATCTATCAGAATGTTTCCAATATGATCTGCCAATAGAAATAGGAGTTACAGTTTGTGTTTAACAGATAAAAAAAGAAATATCATCATAATTATAGTCGCTATTGGAGCGTGCGTTGCACTCAGTTGTTCAACATCGTATCTGAAAAAAGCATTGAATACAATTTTAAAGGAACAACTTGAGATGCAGATTATGAGTGAATTAAATCAATCGGATGTGCAACTATCTGATCGAATAGAAGAGATGAAGAACTATGCAACAATTATGGGAAATCTCTATGGAAAAGAAGCTGTCGATTTAGATACAGCAAGTCAAACCCTTCAGCACTCGACGCTTCTTATTCCATCTAATGTAATACTTGTTGATGAAGAAGGACAGCTTCAGTATATACAACAAAATGTTGAATGGAAAGAATATAGAGAAAATTGGGATGAAATCCGGCAGCAGGAGGTATATGTGGATCGGGATGGTAAACAACTTTTTATTACAATACCAATTGAAAAAAAATCCGGGGACAAAGAATATCTCAGTTGTTTCTATTCTTATTCGGTTTTAGAAGAATTACTTGAAAAACAGCAGTATCAGAAACATATGGTTCATTCCTTATTGGACCAAGAAGGCAAAATCATAGCCAGTACAGAGAAAAATAAGGTAAAACTCGATTATTTGGAAAAGATATTTACGAAAATGGAACACAATCTACCGGAGCTAAGGATTGTATCGGTAGGGCAGCAGAATACAAATCAATTATTGTTTACTTATTTGAAGACACCGTATTATATATATACATGTGAGAATTCACTTACTGGTTTTACAATGGTAGCATTAACAAGAAAAAGAGAACTAAGTAGTTCAATCCAGACGGTTCGAAATGCGATTCGGTTTCCAGTTGCTATACTTCTTCTTTTGATTATAACATTAGCTGCGATTATGATTTATTTTCATTTTAAGGTTGTTCGAATTAAAGATAAAAGTAATGACGCCTTATTTATTGAAAAAGAACGATATCGTGTCACGACGGAAGGAATGGATAATATAATCTTTGAATACTATTCCACGGAGGATAGTTTCTATATTTCTAACAATCTAAAAGATATTTTCTGTGTATCCAAACCAAAAACAATTAAAGAATTCGAGACCTATCTTCATCCGGACGACAGAGAGCAGTACTTTAGAAAGAAAACATTGCTTGAACTGGGAAGTTGTGAAGAAGAGATGGAATTACGGCTTGTTAATCAACAGGAAACAAGATGGTTTCGTGGAAAGGTGACTTCCGTTCGAACAGAGCGAATGGGGAATCGAGTCATCGGGAAATTAGAAGATATTCAAAAAGAAAAAGAAGAACTAGAAGCACTTTCCATTCTTGTGGAGAAAGATGCAATGACACAGGTATACAATAAAGTATCTACTATCCGTAAAATCGATGAATTGCTTGCAGAGGAACAAAAGGAAGGAAGACAAGGAAAACATGCGTATTATTTTATTGATATTGATAATTTTAAGAAAGTAAATGATACGTTAGGACATAAGATTGGCGATCAATTGATCTTGTTGTTAGTAGATTGTATGCAGACAGTATTTACGCAGGATGAAATTATTGGACGATTCGGTGGTGATGAATTCATTGTTTTTGTGAAGAATTATAAAGACCAGGCGCAGTTAAAAGACCTTGCAGAACAGTTAGCTGCAAAGATTGAGAAAGAACGAGCCTCCTGTCAGATGTTATCCGTTACCATTGGAATTGCTTGTTATCCAGAGGATGGGACGACCAATGAAGAAATTATGGAAAAAGCAGATCAAGCATTATATATCGCAAAAAAAGCAGGAAAAAATCAGTATCATTTTATTCATCAAAGATAGGAAATAAGCAGAAAAGGGGAAACGCTTAGGGAGCGTTGTTGAATGGAGATTAGAATGGATAAATATGAAGTGTTAAAACATTATTATGGATATGATACCTTTCGGGAAGGGCAGGAGATGTTGATCGACAGCATTCTAGACGGACAAGATACTTTGGGAATTATGCCCACTGGGGCAGGAAAATCCATTTGTTATCAGGTACCAGCCTTAGTAATGAACGGCATCACCTTAGTAATCTCTCCACTGATTTCCTTAATGAAAGATCAGGTAGGTGCACTAAACCAAGCTGGCGTGCATGCAGCTTATCTGAATAGCTCATTAAGTTATAACCAGTATTGCCTGGCGCTTAATTATGCGAGACAAGGGAGATATCAAATCATCTATGTGGCGCCGGAACGATTGACCACAGAAGAATTCCTTACGTTTGCCAAAGAGGCTAACATTGCCATGATTAGTGTGGATGAAGCACACTGTGTATCCCAATGGGGACAGGATTTTCGACCAAGTTATTTGAAAATTGTGGAGTTCATTGATCAATTAGCTGTTCGCCCGGTTGTTAGCGCATTTACAGCAACTGCAACAAAGGAAGTACAGGAAGATATCGTTCAAATCTTGAAGTTACGCAAACCACGTTTATTGATCACAGGCTTTGATCGGAACAACCTGTCCTATCAAGTAGCGAAACCAGCGGATAAGTATGCATATGTCAGTCAATATGTGAAGAATAATCCAGATAAAAGTGGCATCATCTATTGTTTGACAAGGAAAAGTGTAGAAGAAGTCAGCAATCGCTTACAACGAGAAGGGGTGGCGGTAACCAGATACCATGCTGGTTTATCAGATGATGAGAGAAGACAAAACCAGGATGATTTTATCTATGATACAAAACCAGTCATGGTTGCAACGAATGCATTCGGTATGGGAATAGATAAGTCCAATGTCAGTTATGTGATTCACTACAATATGCCGAAGAATATCGAGAGTTACTATCAGGAAGCTGGTCGTGCAGGACGAGACGGAGAGCCTGCGGAATGTATCCTACTGTATAGTGGACAGGATGTAATCATGAATCAATTTCTTATTGACCAAAATCGAGAAAATGAAGCACTTGATTTTGAAGCACTAGAAGTGGTACGGAAACGTGACAGAGAACGACTAAAGAAGATGATTTATTACTGCATGACAACAGATTGTTTGCGGGAATATGTTCTTCAGTATTTTGGAGAACAGGGAGAACCTTACTGTGGAAATTGTTCCAATTGTCTCGTAGAATTTGAAAAGATGGATATAACCAAAGCTACGACAGCAATCCTAACCTGTGTGCAGGAATGCCGGGAACGCTATGGAATCACTATTATACTGGATACGGTTCATGGAAGTAAGAATGCGAAACTCAAACAGTATCGTATGGATCAGAATACACAGTTTGGCATTTTAGAGGATTACACCATAGCAAAATTACGACAGATTATGGATTATCTACTTCATCATGGGTATCTGGAATTGTCTGTGTCGCAATATCCGGTGGTACAATTAGGAGAACTAGCAGAAGATTATCTGGAAAATGGTGGAATGCTTCTTATGAAAGTACCATTAGAACAAGAGAAGAAAACGCCGAAGGTTACAAAGAAAAAAGCCCATAGTGAGAAAGCGATTGATGATACATTATTCGAACAATTACGAGAGATGAGAACAAAGATTGCCAAAGAAGAAAAGGTTCCTCCATATCTGGTATTTGCAGACAAAACATTAGTTAATATGTGTAGTGTACTTCCTAAAACCAAGGATAGTATGTTAACCGTATCCGGTGTTGGAGAAGTTAAATACGAACGATATGGGGAACGCTTCTTAGAAATTATAAAAGCTTATGTAGGATAGGATAATGGTGCGATGTAGTTAGAATGGGAACTGCATCGCACAAATTAATTTTCTACCTTATTCCGATAGAATCTGTAAGAGATTCGTTTTCATGAGTACAGGATATAGAATGGAAACGGTGACAACACCAAAGATCGTCTGTGCAATATTGCCCGGGATACTTGCGGCAGCTGCGATACCTTTTCCAAGATAGAGGCTGGCGTATCCAAAATATCCAAGAACAATAATGACAGCACCAACAAGTGAACTGATGGAGATTCGTAAAACAATATTCTTACATGTAGTAGAAAGGATCTTAAAAAGAGCTCCACAGGCCATCGCTGCAAATAATTTGATCAGTAATGTACCAAGCACATAATGGGTATACCCTGCAAGAAGATCAACAAACATAGAGCCAATTCCCGCAGCGATACCACCATAGAGTGGTCCAAGTAGAATCCCAGATAAGAACACGATACCGTCACCTGGGTGAATGAAGCCTTCTGTCGGGCTTGGGATTCGTATGATCGTAGTTGCAACATAAACCAACGCTGCCATAAGTGCAGCAAATACTATTTTTTTCGTTTTATTATTCATAATAAGTACCTTATCCTTTCGTAATTCAGAGACCCTATGGAATGGTAATCTTCCCCGTGCACTAGGGAGATTCTTCTTCCATAGAAGACCCTTGCAGATGCACGAATTGTTCCGTTGCATAGCAACTCTCACAATTCTAAAACATTCGCAATCCGCTTAAAAAGCGCTACTTGCTCATGTTTAGCGGGTCAACACGTCATATTCCCATTTGTGCAAGCACAATGTGAATATGACCTTTTGACCCTTGCATCATACTATATCGAATGTTTGGCTTTGCGAAAAGATACAGAAATGACAAAATAAACAGTGCCAGATTCAATCTGGCACTGTTTATTTACATAAAATCTGGTACTATTCCATATATGCACGTAATGCAATGGATGCTGCGTTTAAGTCAGTAACTAGAACTGATTTTCCATCAATAACTTGTGCGTTACAATCTTCTACACAAGGGATGCAGAAATTCTGCAGAGTGGTATCTTGTGATGAGAATGCTTCCAGATATTCGGAAATCTCGTCTGCGGATAGATCCGTTTTTATTGTAGGAAGAACTTCCTTGGCAAGAGAAAGTATTACTGGAAGATCACTTTGAAATACTTGCTTACTGAGCTGTTGCCAAACTTGAACAAGTCTTCTTGTACGTCCATAATCCCCATTATCTCCATCTGCAGTAGGAACTTGACGGATTCGCAGGTATCCAAGGACCTGATTTCCATTAAGATGTTGTTCCCCTTCGATGGTATTCCGATACTGTTTTTTCGATATATAGTTTGTATTGTTTAGATAATCCGATTCTTTTGTAGTTAGGGTTACTGTTGTTCCACCTAATTGATCGATACAAGATTCAAATCCATCCATGGTGAAAGTAACGGTATGATCAATCTTAATATTTAGATTATCTTCGATGGTTTCCTTAACGGAGTTCTCCCCATATTGGGAATATGCGGAACTTAATTTATCGGAATCCCCATTTGGTAAGGTTACATAGAGATCGCGAAGTATCGTGGTAAGCGTGATGGTATTATTTTTTTTTGTTCATAGTTAATAAGAGAATGCTGTCTGGTCTGGCATTTTCCATTGATTGTTTGGAAAGGGAATCAAGACCGATAACCAGTAGATTCGTTGTGTCTGCAAGAGAGGAAGTTTTGGTCTCTTGTTCTGTATCTTTTGTTTGTACTTGTTGTTGCGATTCATTTGCATCCGCTGTAGTATCGGCAGGAGTTTTTGCATTCTTTTGTCCGGCTGCAATATTACTAACTATAAAAATCAATAGGATACATAATAAAAGTAGGATACTTCCACGCTTTTTCTTTTTGGTATTCATTATGTGTTGGAAACGTTCCTTCATATGTCTCGCATAATTGGTAAAACCAGTTGAGAGCATTACTTGCTTGGATGATGACCCTTGTTTTAAAATCTGTAAAATGGTGAGGCTGTATTGTTCTCGGTAGGAGAGCGGTTTTTGTTTGGTAACGGACTCATCACAGTAGAGTTCCATTGTAAGAGACGCATTTTTATTAAGCAGATATATGATCGGGTTAAACCAATGTAGGGCATTGGCTAACAGGAATATGAATTTATACCATAGATCCCGATGTTTATAATGTGTTAATTCATGACGTAATATAAAAGAAAACTGATCATTGGTATAGGTACAAGTCGGAAGTAAGATCCGAGGACGCAGTAAACCAACTAACATGGGAGAGGAGAGCCCGTTTTGATAATAGAGGGAGATCTCCTTCGTAATATGTAACGCATCTTTTTCTTGCTGTAAAAGCCATAATAGTTCCTGTTGATCAATAACAATGGCGTTTTTCTTCATATAATGAAGAAAATTCCTGTATGATAACAAGTGCAGGACAAGTAAGCATAGAAAACCAACAGCCCAAATGACGAAACAAATGGAAAAAATTATTATTGAAGAATTCGTACGTGTTGAATGGGGATCCGCTAATACCTGGTCATCAGGAGATCTTGTAGCAGAGCTTCGTGTGGCGTCCAATGTAGAATCTGTTGTGGACTCTGATGTGGAATCTGTTACAGAAGTAGTAGTAGTTTCGGTATTAGTAATTGATTCCTTTGAAGTTGGTATTTTAGTAGTGCTATCCAGAGCGACGGTAGATTCTGGGGGATTAATCGATGTAGAACTTCCGGATTGCTCCAAAGGAAGTACAGGTAACGTAAAGACTCCTAAGTTAATGGGAATAAGGAGCCGAATACCCAATAGGATCAACGCAATTTGTTTCCAACGCCGAGAATAATTCTTTTTCAAAAAGAGATCTGCAATCGTTACCAAGGAAAAGAGTAAGGTAACAGAGAGGGAAACAGAAATCAATGATCGGAGAAAAGTCTGCACATCATTCACGCTCCTTTGCTTGTTGTATAATTGTCAGTAATTCATCATAATCTTCATCGGATAAATGCTGATCTTGTACTAGGGAAGCAATCAATTTTTTATAAGAATTATGATAAAAATGTTTGACAAAGGAATGGGTTTCTTTGAATCGGTAATCTTCCTCTTTCACAAGTGGTGAGTAGTATTTCAGTCGACCTTGCTTTTCCATACGTAAAAATCCACGTTCTTCCAATCGGGCTAACAATACTTGAATGGTGGATCGGGACCAATCTTTAGACTGTGTGATCAATTCCACAATCTTTCCTGTTCCTACAGGAGGTTCTGCTTTCCAAAGTGTTTGCATTATAAACAATTCGGAATCTGGTAATTTCATATTCTCTTCTTTTAAATCTACTTTTATTTCTTCTTCTTTTTTCATAATCCAACAATGCCTGTTCCTTTCCTTTTGGTTATGTGTAAAACTCCAGTCGTGTTGCAGTACGGATCCATATGTATACGTTGACAAAACATCAACGATTGGTAATACGGCCTCATCCCTAGGTAGCTAGACCTCCATGTCTTGCCTTCCTTTCGTGAAGTACACAGTAAAAATGTAAGATGTTAACATCGCATAATTGGATTATAATTCCTTTGTTGACAAATGTCAATATGTTTTGATGACATTTGTCAACGAAATAAAAAGTGAAACCACGAATCAAAGAAACCGTTTCTTTGGTGGTACTGCCATTATATTAAGAAATGAGTATACTAGTATACTAGATACACAAATATTGTGACCGAGCGAAAATGTGAGACTACAAAGTCGTAACAATCTGCAAGGGCAAGAGTTATAAAAGGAAAAATGAAAATTAGAATGGGAGAGATTAGAATGCGAATCGGTGTAATTATGGGTGGAATATCAACAGAAAGAGAAGTTAGTTTTCAATCAGGAGCAGAAGTAATGAAATACATGAATCGAGATAAGTATGAACAAGTTGTTCCGATTATGATTGATGAGAAAAAAGATGTAATTGAGCGGGTAAAGGGAATTGATTTTGCATTCCTTGCCTTACATGGTGCATTTGGAGAGGATGGAACCATACAAGGGGCATTGGAGACATTGGGAATTCCTTATAGTGGTTGTGGTGTTTTAAGTAGTGCCATCTGCATGAACAAAGCATTAACGAAGTCAATTGTTAAGCAATGTGGATTGGTTACACCAGAGTGGGTAACCTATCGGAGTCTTGAGGAAATCAATTATGATGAAATGCGTAAATTAGGATATCCCGTATTCATTAAGCCGAATCATGGTGGCTCTAGCGTAGCAACGTTCTTCGTGCAAAAAGAGGAAGAAGTGAAGGAGGCCGTTCATGAAGTGCTCAAGTATGATTCAGAAGCCATAATAGAACAATATGTAGAGGGAGATGAGATTACTTCTTTTGTGCTAAATGGGGAAGTATTTCCAACATTACGAATCAAAGCGAATAAGGGAGAGTTCTTTAATTATGAATCCAAATATAATGTGGAAGGTGCGAAGGAGGAAGTTGCAGAATTCGAACCAATTCTACAAGAGAAGATTGTGAAAGCATCGAAAACCATGTGGAGAGAATTGTATTGTAAATGCTACGTACGATTTGACATGATTATAAGTGGTGGTGTACCATATGTACTAGAAGCGAATACTTTACCGGGCTTGACCAGTGCAAGTTTGATTCCAAAGAGTGCAAAAGCCAAAGGAATGGAATATCCCGAATTGTTGGATAAGATTATAGAGTATTCATTACAGTAAATAGGATAATGAGTTGCTAGACAAATACATTTTTGCAAGTAATTTACAGGTAGGAGGTACGTATGTTATTTCATGACCTGATTCTTAATCAAGAAAAACCAATCTATGAACAAATTATGGAACATATACAATACGCCATACAGAATAATCTGGTGACACCAGATAGTAAGCTCCCTTCCACAAGGGAGCTCGCTCACGTTTTGGGTGTTAGCAGGAATACAGTAATACAGGCGTATGAAAATCTGGAAGCAGAAAACATGATCCAGACGAAAAAGGGAAGAGGAACCTTTATAACGGGGAATGCTTTTTTGCAGAGGAAACCAGAAATTCAAAAAGAACCAGACTGGCGTGTGGATTGGAATAGCAAAGCCAATACATATGCTTTGCAGGCAGAAAAGATGGATATAATTAAGAATGAAATCCCTTGGAGTAAGGATTTGATTTCGTTTAAAAGTATCTCACCTGATGGTGAGTTATTCGATTTGGAAGAATTTAAACGGTCGTTTCTCTATCGCTTATCTGTGGAAGGAAATAAGATTTTGAATTATGGATATGCGAGGGGATACCTGCCTTTGATTGAATACCTGAAAGAATATATGGCGGAAAAAGGGGTAAGTGGGGAACAGAAGGACATCTTAATTACCAATGGATTCACAGAAGGGTTTGAGATGATGGTTGAAGCATTTACGAATCCAGGAGACTATGTTCTTTGTGAAAACCCTACGCATAATACGGCATTGCGAATCATGCATTTACATGGTGTAAAGGTAATTGGTGTTCCAATGGGAAAAGATGGTTTGAATGTAGATGAGATGGAACGATTGTTACAACGGTATCCCATTCGTTTTATTTATGTTATTCCGTCGTATCATAATCCAACAGGAATTGTAATCGGAGAAAAAAAGAGGACGAAGATCTACGAATGTTGTCGTTTTCATGGAGTGCCGATTATTGAAGATGGATTTACAGAAGAATTGTTATATGGAAGCAGTCATGTGATGCCAATCGCTTCATTTGATCGGGTTGGAAATGGAGTGATCTATATTGGTAGTTTTTCGAAGATTTTATTCCCAGGACTACGAATAGGTTGGATCATGGGAGACAAGAGAGTTATCTCTTTGTTAGAAAGCGTGAAGCGATGTAAGAATATCCACACATCTTCTATTGATCAAGGAATTCTCTATGAATATCTACAATCCAATGCATTGGAGCGACAGATGAAGCGAATGAGAAAGTCCTATAAAGAACGATTTGAATGGGCTAAGGATTGTGTGGAAGAATATATGGATCCGGATTATATCTGGGGAGATGGAGGTTTACATCTATATGTGGGGCTAAAGAAGGTGCCAGCAAGAAAGCTGCTAAAGGCATGCTATGAGAAGAAGGTGATCTTCATGCCAGGAGATGTGTTCTCACTAGATCAAAGTGGTGATCAGGCACTGCGGTTGGGATTATCAAGGGTTACAATAGAAGAGATTGCGAAAGGAATCTCCATCATAGGAGAATGTCAACAAAAGCTTCTGTAATTGCAAAGTCAGAGAAGCTATGCTATAGTAGACAGAAGATTGGATTACGTAAAGATGGAGGAAGAATAATGAATGAGACCATGAAAGAGCAGACAGCAGAGATCTGTAAGGAAGAGAATGAAGTTGCATGGAATCAGTTAACATATGAAGCATGGATCCATAAGTTTGGAACTTGTGAACAAGCAGCAGCGAAGATTCAAAAAAATCCAGAGAAGATGCTACAAGTATTACTTCCTAAGTTCGGGGAAGTAAAGGGAAAGAAAATTGCGAATCTCATGGGTTCCAATGGTACGAAGGCTGTTGCCCTTGCGTTAATGGGTGCACAGACTACCGTTATGGATTTTTCGGAAGGTAATTGTCGTTATGCGCTTGAATTAGCGAAGGAAGCAGGTGTTTCAATTCGTTATGTTTTAGAGAATATTGTGGAGCTACCAGAAGAAGAATTAACAGGCGATTATGATCTTGTTTTTGCAGAAATTGGAATCCTGCATTACTTTACAGATCTTCATCCTCTGTTTACAACAGCGTATCAGTTGTTAAAAAAAGATGGAATCTTTGTATTACGAGATTTTCATCCAGTTAGTAACAAGCTGATCACATCTCGTGGTACGACTGCAAAGATTCGAAAACATAAGGTAACAGGAGATTACTTCAGTACAGAATTAGTGGAGAGTGAAATTTCCTATGCGAAGTATATGCCTGATAGTGAGACGAAGAAAGTATATCTACGTAAATGGAACCTAGGAGAAATCATTACGGCTATGGCGGAAGTTGGATTTCACATTGAAAGTCTTGATGAAGAACCGAACATGTCCTGTGAACAGTATGACAAGGGGATACCAAAGACATTTACGATTAAAGCGACAAAAAGATAAGGAAACAAACTTCGCCCTTGAATGTTTTGAACGAAAAAAAAACCAAAAGCTTCTGTATGAAGAGAGTCTCAATCTCTTTCATACAGAAGCTTTTTTATTTACGCGAGCAACGAGCCAAAATCCAAGTTTACTTGAGACCTTGGGGACTGCCGCGATAACTTGATAAACTCGCAAAACGTGTTTATCATAGTTTACGCGAGCAACGAGCCAAAGTCCAACTTTCCTATTAAATAAACCCTTCGGGGGTTGCGCACTCGAAACTGACCGTGCTCGGCGCAAAGAACAAAGTGTACTTTGAAGCAGATTAACGTGAGAGTGTACGAAGTACACTTTGTTCTTAGTAGAGTAACTATAACATTGACTAAAACTCACAATAAAAAACTACAAATCGAAGCACGTTCTCTACTCACGAAAGGGAAGAAAGGCGTATAAAGACTTAGAGTAACAAACGGTCAGAACATTTTTTTGTTAATATTTACATATTTCTATTGACAAAGGAGTATACTATGACTATACTAACTGTATTACTAGTGTTAATACAGTTAGTATGGATGCGGAGATATCATTTACCTCATCATCATGTATATTACAAGAAAGGAGAGTTGGATGATTGTAATAGACTATAAAGACAGGAGACCGATTTATGAACAGGTAGTAGAACGGTTTCAGGAGCTGATATTAAATGGTGCTTTACCACCAGATTCTAAATTACCTTCTGTACGTAATTTGGCGATTGAATTATCGATTAATCCCAATACCATACAAAGAGCATATGGAACATTAGAGCAAAAAGGATATATCTATTCAGTAAAAGGTAAGGGAAGTTTTATAGCAGGGGATGTGGAGCTTATGGAATTTAAGAAGAATGAAGTCTTAAAGCAGTTGGAAGAAGCTGTGAGTAAGGCAAAGAAGACCGGAATCGAGTATTCTCAGATTGAAAAGACTTGTCAGGCAATATATAAGGAGGAACAGATCGATGATTGAAGCGATTGATGTAAGCAAATCATTTGATGGGATTAAGGCAGTCGATCAGATTACTGCAACCATCAAAGAGGGGAATGTTTTTGGCTTAGTCGGTACCAACGGTGCTGGTAAAAGTACCTTCTTACGAATGATGAGTGGAATATTAAAACCAGATAGCGGTCAGATCAAGTTAGATGGAATGGAAGTTTATGAGAATGTCGCTGCAAAAGAACGTTTCTATTATATATCCGATGAGCAGTACTTTTTTCCGAATGCAACGCCAAAGGATATGCGGGAATTCTATCGTGGAATCTACAAGAACTTTGATGTGGATCGTTTTAACAAATTAATTGGACAGTTTGAACTTGATTTGAATCGGAAGATCAATACCTTTTCCAAAGGTATGAAGAAACAGGTGTCTGTAATTTGTGGAATCTGTGCCAATACGAAATATCTGTTTTGTGACGAAACTTTTGATGGATTAGATCCAGTGATGCGGCAGGCAGTCAAAAGTATCTTTGCAAAAGAGTTGGCAGAGAGGGAGATGACACCGATCATTGCTTCTCACAATCTAAGAGAATTGGAAGACATCTGCGATCGTGTGGGATTATTGCATAAGGGAGGAATATTATTGTCGAAGGATTTATATGATATGAAATGTAGCATTCATAAGGTTCAATGCGTATTCCAGGCAGATGATCCCGTGGATACCATTGATCAGGAACTGAATCTGGTAAAAAAAGAACAGAGGGGATCTCTATATACGTTCACAGCAAGGGGAGACTGTGAAGAGATTACTGCAATACTACAGAAGAGAAATCCAGTATTTCTGGAGATCTTACCATTAAGCTTGGAAGAAATCTTCATCAGTGAAACGGAGGTTGTTGGATATGATATCAAAAAACTTATTGTGTAAACTGATGAAAGAAGATGGAAAGAGAAGAATCTGGTCATTAGCTATTTCCTTTCTCGTATTTGTATTCTTGCTTCCAATCTATGTTGCAACATCGTTAGAACAAGCAGTACGTTATCTGGAAGATGGTATGACGGCACAGGATAAGCATTGGATACTAATACAAACAGCAACCAAATGTTTTGGTCCAAGGAATACATCAATCGCTTTCATTACAATATTACTTGCTGTGATATGTGGAATAACGGGATTCATGTATTTGCAATCAAAGAGAAAGGTAGATTTTTATCATAGTTTACCAGTAAAGAGAAAAGAATTATTTGTATCTTCTTATGTGAATGGATTATTGATCTACGTAATTCCTTATGTAATCATGTTAGGCATCAGTTTTGTGATTGCAGCAGCAAATCAAGCATATGATGGAAGTGTGTGGATGACAGCATGGAAGACATTTGGTATTAATGTTTTAGGTTACTGTATCGCATATTCCGTTGTAATCATTGCCGTTATGTTAACAGGACAGTTAATTGTTAGTTTATTAGCTTGCGCCGTATTCTTTGGGTATGCTCCTATGGTGGTGTTACTAGGAAGAGAATTGGGGAGTAAATACTTTACCAACTATTACTATCAAAGTTCTGTCTATGATTCCTTTATATTTAAGTTGTCACCAATCAGTTCCTATTCGTATTTGACTCGTGGTGTGAGCAAAGATAATCTAAGTGGAGTTGCGGTACTGCTCTATCTTGTAGTGGCAGTTGCTTTATTTGCTTTGGCACTTTTTTTGAATAATCGAAGAAAATCAGATGCAGCAGGAAAAGCGATCTCTTATCCAAAGCTGCAACCAATTATCAAAACCTTTGTGTGTGTACCAGTTGGATTGATTAGTGGAATTATCTTCACTTCCTTAACGGATACCAACACATCGTTTTGGTTGATCTTTGGTATGGTGTGTGGATATTTGCTGTGTAGCTTTATTATGGAAATCATTTATCATTTTGATTTTAAAGCAGCATTAAAGAGTAAACTACAGTTACTGATTGGTGCAGTATTCATGTTTGTTATCTTCTTTACCTTTAAGTTTGATCTCCTTCATTATGATACGTATATTCCAGGAAAGAACAGCATTGAGACTATGAGTATCTCCTTCATGGAGTTAGAAAATAATCATGATTATCGTGTGTACGATGTGGATAATGATAGTTTCTTGTATATGAATTCAACAGAATACGCGAATCGATTTATGCGGATTAAGAATCTTGATATCGCATATGAAATTGGGAAAATTGCAGCAAGTGAAGAATATGCAGTAATGGAAGAAGACTACAGTAGGAACAAAAAATGGGTTACAATGACAGTTCAGTACCGTTTACGTTCGGGTAGAAAGGTTAATAGACGTTATGAAATTATGCTTGATCCAATCGTAGACCTAATGGATCAACTATATGTGTCAGATGAGTATAAAGAAGGAATCTTCTTGATTTATCAGATGAAAGAAGCGAATAGTATCAGTTGTTATAACCGGTTCCAGAATTTGGATTTGACATTATCAGCAGAAGAAAGAGCACAATTATTGGCTTTATATAAGGAGGAGTTAACCTCGTTATCAATTACAGATATTAAGGCAGCGGCTCCAATTGCAACGATCGTATTCCGTGATGCTTATGTTGATAGAGAAGAATATATCTATCCAACGTTTACAAAGACGATGACATTCCTTACCGATCATGGATTTGATTTTACCAAGACATTTGACTTAGAACAGGTAAGTGAAGTGGAATTAGAGTATACCGTTCCTTATAATTTGCGAGATCAAGAAAAATATCAGCAATATGCAGAGAGTCATCCGGAGATGCCATATGATATAACCTTGAACCTTACCAAGAAAGAGGAAATCGAACAGATCCTGCCTTATCTAGTTGAGTCTAGTTATGCATGGAATAATGGTGTTTTATTGAATTATGATACCTATTTGTCAATCACAGTAACAACGAAGACAGATGAATATGGAAATGTAGATAAGAATCAATATTCAATTCCATACGATAAGATTCCTGATTTTGTGAAAGAAGCAATCTTGTATGCAGAACCAGACGAGTACTAAGAACAATGAATTATATGGCTGCTAAATCCATATATTAATTTACAATTAAAAAGCAATCTTCAAAAAGGACCTTAAACAAGCGCAAAATGAGTGCGGGAGACAGGATACCTTTATGAAGGTTGCTTTTTTTATGTATATTGTTCTTCTACAATAATAAAAAGACTTTTTGTACGTAGATTATGCAATGAAAATGTTAGAAAATGCAATGAAAATGTTAGAATTTCAGAGTTGATTGACCTATAATGTATGGAAGTTAAACTTTGATGAAAGAGAGGAAAAGAAACCGTATGACAGCAATGCAATGGTTTTATACATTTGTTAAGAAATACAAGTTTCGTTTGTTTTGTGCTTTACTCCTGGTAACAGTTACATCAATCCTTGCGATTATCAATCCATACGTATCGGGTATGTTGATTGATGATGTAATTGAGAAAGGGAAGCATGGTTTATTACCTAAGTTGATCCTGATCATAATTAGCATTACCATATTACGTTCGATCCTGCGTTATCTCTTCCTAATGATTTTTGAAAAATCCTCCCAAGGGGTTTTATATTCTATGAGGGATGCGTTGTATAAACGTTTATTGGAACAGGATTTTCAATTTTACAACAAGAATCGTACGGGAGATCTGATGTCCAGACAGACAGGAGATATGGATGCCATCCGACATTTTGTAGCTTATGTTATCTATTCATTGTATGAGAATGTATTACTGTTTGTTATTGCGTTAGTCATGATTTTTACAGTGGATGTACGATTGGCACTTTGTATGATCATTGTTCTTCCATTTACGGCATTGACGACATATTTTCAGTCAAAGAACATTAAGCCAGCCTTTCATAAGATAAGAAATCAGTTTTCTAGCTTGAATACATTTGCCCAGGAGAACATCAGTGGAAACCGTGTGGTAAAAGCATTTGCAAAAGAAGACTATGAAATCTCCAAGTTCGATAAAGAAAATGATGCATTTCGTGCAGCAGAATTAGGAGCTACTGCAATTTGGAGCAAATACATACCAATATTTGAATTCTTTTCAAATATGTTATATGTCATTTTGATGTTGGTTGGTGGAATCATGGTTGTAAAAAAGCAAATGACGATGGGGAATTTGTTTACAATCAATGGATACTTATGGATGTTGAATAATCCACTTCGTATGGCTGGTTGGTTGACGAATGATGTACAGCGATTTGTAACCTCCGTAGAGAAAATCTATGCAACATTCTGCGAAGAACCAGATATTAAGGTTCCAGAAGATGCTTACAAAGGAAAACGGATTCGTGGAAATATTGAATTTCGACATGTGAATTACAAAGCACAGGATGATGTTATCTTAAAAGATATCGATTTTACGGTTAAAGCAGGGCAGACGGTTGGTATCATTGGTGCAACGGGTTCGGGGAAATCAACAATTATGAATCTTCTTTGTCGTTTCTATGATGTGACAAAGGGAGAGGTTTGTGTAGATGGTGTTAATGTAAAACAGATGGATCTGCATTATCTAAGAGATCATATTGGTATGGCGATGCAAGATGTATTTTTGTTTTCTGATACTATTGAAGGGAATATTGCGTATGGTCGTCCAAACTGTACGTTTGAAGAAGTAGAACGGGTTGCGAAAATTGCAAATGCCCATGATTTTATCATGAAGATGCCAGATGGCTATGACACCATTGTAGGAGAGAGAGGTGTTGGATTATCAGGTGGTCAGAAACAAAGAATATCACTTGCTAGAGCCTTACTGAAGAATCCTTCCATTGTCATTCTTGATGATACCACATCTGCAGTCGATATGGAGACGGAGGCACAGATCCAACATGCATTGAAGAATCTTGCAGATGAGAGAACGGTATTCGTGATAGCACATAGAATCTCTTCAATTAAGGATGCTGATTTGATCCTTGTCCTAGACAATGGACGAATCGTGGAGTCGGGAAATCATGATAGTTTGCTTGAGAAAAAGGGATATTACTATACGGTATTCAATCATCAATATGGTGAGTTTGATCGTGTTCAGGCGATGAAGGAGGGAATGAGATAATGGCAAGAAACAAATATGATGTCGACGAATCGTTGGAAACACAATTTGACGTGAACCAATTGAAACGTTTGTTTCATTATATAAAACCCTATCGAAAAAAAATGATCTTTGTCGTAATCATCATGTTGACTGCAAGTGCATTGAGCATGTTAAATCCAAGATTATTGATGGTTGTAATGGATGACTATATTCCACATAATAATATTGGTGGAATTGTACGTATGAGTCTCCTCTTTTTGGCAATCGTACTGGTTATTGTTGTCACATTAAAGATTAAGATCAAATTAATGGCGCAGATTGGGCAAGATATCATACACCAGATTCGAAAAGATCTGTTTGTACATCTGCAAGAATTACCATTTTCCTATTATGATGAGCGACCACATGGGAAGATTCAAGTACGTGTCGTTAACTATGTGAACAATATAAGTGATCTTCTTTCTAATGGTATTATCAATACGATAACGGATCTGTTTAGCTTGATTTTTATCATCTTATTCATGTTAATGATTAATGTTCGACTAACACTGGTTTGTTTGTGTGGTATTCCTGTTATGGTTGCATTCTTAATCACGATTAAGAAGAAGCAGAGAAAAGCATGGCAGAAGTTAAGTAACAAATCATCCAATTTGAATGCGTATATAGCGGAAAGTATGAATGGAATCCGTGTTACCCAGTCATTTGTGCGAGAAGAAACTAACGCCGATATCTTTAATAAGTTAAGTGATAATTACCGTGTTGCCTGGTTGGACGCAGTACACTATAATTTTATGCTATCTCCATTGGTTGATAATATATCCACAATCACGACTTCCATTATCTATGTACTAGGAATCTCGTGGTTAGTAGATGGCTTTTATGGTGTTACCATTGGAACTCTTGTTGCATTTGCGTCCTATATTGGTAGGTTTTGGGCGCCGATTACGAACATCGCTAGTTTTTATAATAGCTTACTTACGGCGATTTCTTATCTGGAGCGTATATTTGAAACCATTGATGAACCAGTGGATGTCAAGGATGCGCAAGGAGCAATTGAAATGCCTCCAATTCATGGTGATGTGGAATTTCGAAATGTTAACTTTAGTTACGAAGAAGGTAATCCTATATTGAGAGATATCAGCTTCCAAGTAAAGCAAGGGGAGTCGTACGCAATTGTAGGACCAACAGGCGCAGGAAAAACGACGATTATCAACTTACTAAGCAGATTTTATAATTTAGATTCAGGACAGATCTTGATAGATGGAATTGATATTAATACCGTAACAATTAAATCCTTGCGTTCCCAAATGGGTGTAATGTTACAAGACAGCTTTATCTTCTCTGGAACGATTATGGATAATATTCGATATGGCAATATGACGGCAACTGATGAAGAAGTCGTTGAAGCTGCAAAAACGGTATGGGCACATGAGTTTATTATGCAGATGGAGAACGGATATGAAACACAGGTAAATGAGCGTGGTAATCGTTTATCGGCAGGACAGAGACAATTGATTTCCTTTGCCCGTGCATTATTAGCAGATCCTAAAATCTTGATTCTTGATGAAGCAACATCAAGTATTGATACAGAGACAGAGATAGCTTTACAAGAAGGATTAAACAGACTTTTAAAGAATCGTACGTCCTTTATAATTGCCCATCGCTTGTCAACGATTAAGAATGCTACTTGTATCATGTATGTTGATAAAGGGGAGATCATCGAGAAAGGTAGCCATGATGTATTAATCCGTTATGGTGGAGAATACCGAGAATTATATATGTCACAATATCGTTTCTTATTAGAACAATGATTCGAGCTAGAGCAATGATTTGAATAAGTGTTTAACAAGGATTGGTGAAACGTTTGAACATGAATTTTAAGCACAACAAAAAATAGCAAATGTTTAAAACAAAAATTAGAGCAAGACTTTAAATGAAATAGGATAACATCAATAACGAAAAACCAGTGGTAAAACATACCACTGGTTTTTTATGTGTTTGTATTGACTATTTATACATAATTCGATATAGTAATTAGCACACATAATCTGAAACTATAGACGTATGTTTGTTTTGGTAAGGTAATCGAATATGAATAAAAGTAATAATTATACAAAAGAAGAAAAGACTATGAATAAAAGTAATAAATATGCAAAGGAGAAAAGAATGTGAAAAATTGTAAGAATTATATAAAATTTATTGTACCATCTCTTATTGGAATGATTCTATTCATGTGTCCCATCATACAAGAAGGGAAAGTGACAATCCCAATAGCCGTTTTATCTGGTTTGTTGGAAGGTTGGATTGCACCATATATACAGTGGATCTTACTTGCGATCTTAACAATCTCCTTTGGAGGAGCTGTTGCTTGGAAACTTATGGGCATGGAGAAAAAGAAGGGGAAGCAAAAGAAAAGTTTATTGCAGAATCTTTTTCAAGTATCTCCCCTATGGTTAGTGGCAAGAGGAATTGCCTTCCTATTTGGATTGCTTGTAATATTTGGTGGTGATAAGAATGCTATCTCATCTGGAGATACGGGAGCTTTGGTATTTTATGATCTGTTACCTATTCTTTTTACTATATTCTTTCTTGCAGGAATTTTATTGCCATTGCTACTGAACTTTGGGTTATTAGAATTTTCAGGAGCATTGTTGATCAAAGTTATGCGTCCTGTGTTTGGTTTACCTGGTAGAGCAGCAATTGATGCGATTGCGTCGTGGTTGGGGGATGGGACGATAGGCGTACTGCTTACAAGTAAACAGTATGAGGAAGGATTTTATACAGAACGGGAAGCGTGTGTTATTGGAACGAATTTCTCCTTAGTTTCCATTACCTTTAGTTTAGTTGTTATTAATACGGTTGGATTACCACATATGTTTATCCCTTTTTACTTAACAATCACGTTTGCTTGTATCGTTGTGGCAATTCTTCTTCCTAAGATTCCACCATTATCAAAAAAGAAAGATTGTTATGTTGATGGATCACATAGCAATGATCGAGAGGAACTACCTGCTCATACAAGTAGTTTACGATATGGAATAGAAAGAGCTTTAGAAAAAGTATCGGGTTTACCAATGATGAAGAGCATTTTTGTAGATGGTTTTCATAATGTGATCGATATGTGGATTGGAGTAATCCCTGTTGTTATGACAGTCGGTACGATTGCTTTAGTAATAGCGGAATATACACCAGTGTTCAAGATATTAGGTCTTCCTTTTATACCAATTCTAAAACTGTTGCAAGTACCAGAAGCGGTTGCGGCATCCCAGACGCTCTTTGCAGGTTTTGCTGATATGTTATTACCATCTGTATTGATCGCAAATGTTTCCAATGATATGACTCGCTTTATCGTTGCTGCAGTGTCGGTTTGTCAGCTGATCTATCTATCAGAAGTGGGAGCGTTGCTGCTTGCTAGTAAGATTCCGGTCAATCTGAAGGAAATATTTATTTTATTTATTGAAAGAACGATTATTACGTTACCAATCATTGTAGTGGTTGCTCGTGTATTTATATTTTAGATGCAAGCTTTATATTAACTTTCAAGAAATAGATACTTACGAACATTATGGCAGGGTGAAGTTGATGCTTTAATAAAATGTTCTGATGCATAAAGGACTGAGAAAAGAATAACTTCTATATAAAAAGGGAGCGTCCGAAGTGTGTTGATGTGACCTCAAATGTTAGAATTTTAAAGCGTAGTAGTTTAAATTGATATGCCCCCTGTCAAGTAGACAGGTTAAATATCTAAAATGAGTGTTTACTGAATGACCATACTTCGTATGAGGTATGGTCATTTTTTATGCACACCATTTTTCTTTGTATTTTTTGATTCGTT
>NZ_JAAQRO010000041.1 GCF_012070565.1 Anaerosporobacter faecicola | reverse complement strand
ATAACTTTCCATCAAAATATTCTTTGCATGCTGCTAGCCTTATTTCTGTCGTATATTTGGACATAAAAATTTCCCCCTAAGTAGATTTGGTTATTTACCTTGTCTACTTAAGGGGAATCATATCATCAAATAGCTGCTACGCTATTTTTATATACTAGAAAAGTTCTCCGACTTTCCTAGTATATAAACCTTTCGTGGGATGCGCACGCACACATAAGGTAGATGTCAGCTGAAGCTGATGTTGTTCTGTAGCCAAGAGCTAATCCTGTATTGTAAAGGATGAAAACAACGTTGTGAGAAAACGGTTTTGTATTATGTATTCATGTAAATCTAATACAGGAAAGTGTAACCAGATATACCAGTAATAATATGTTACAAAAATATTACAGAAATGTTACAATTAATACGTAAACAAAAACTATCATTCAGTAGATGATAGAAGAAACAAAAGGAGATAAAAAATGAGTAGATATGAAAGTAGATGGAACAAGCTCTTAAAGCGGTTCATTCTAGTTGGAGTGTTATGCATTGTGTTTGCATACATAGCAGGAACGGCACAACAACAGGGAGAATGGAAAGCAAAAGCTGCAGTGACGGTGGCAAAACCAACCCTACGGATTAGCCAAAGGACAGCTACTACTGTTACGATTTCCATTGGTTCAACAGCAGATGCAAGGGGATATCGAATCTATCGGGCAACAAGCAAAGATGGAAGTTATACAGCAATAGGTGATACAACTAAACTAACATATAAAGATACTGGACGAAAATCCACAAGTAAATATTATTACAAAGTTCGGGCGTATCGTGTAATAAATGGAAAAAAGATATACAGTGCTTATTCTAATGTGGCGGCAGTTACTTCGACACTAAAACAAACAACGAATGTGAAAGTACGCAATCTTGGGAATACAAGAGTGGTAAGCTGGGGAAAAGTGACAAACGCAAGCAAGTATAATGTATATCGTGCAACAAAAAAAGATGGAACTTTTACGTATATCGGAAGTTCTTCTTCAACCCAGTATAGGGACGATTCGGCACAAGGTAACAAAACGTATTATTATAGAGTGAGAGCATATCGGAAAGCTACTAATATCAAGTATTACGGAGTATATTCCAGTAAAATAATATCAGCTGCTCTTTCTGAGGAGATGGATGATTCATCACAAAATAATGGTAATGGAACAGGAAATGATTCAACCACTTCTAGTAATGCAAGCTATACAAGTGAAGTTCTCCGTTTGATCAATATTGAACGAAAGAAGGAAGGATTAAGTTCTTTATCGACTACTTCAATACTGGAGAAAGCAGCCTTTACTCGTGCACAAGAAATTAAGAAAAGTTTCTCACATACCCGTCCAAATGGTTCCTCTTTCTCTACGATTCTGAAAGAACTTGGAATCAGTTACCAGGCATGTGGTGAGAATATTGCTTATGGACAGAAGACACCAGAAGCTGTTGTGAATGCTTGGATGAACTCTTCGGGACATCGTGCCAATATCCTGTCAAGTAACTATAATAAAGTAGGAATTGGATGCTATATTGATAGCAATAATGTTGTGTATTGGACACAGGTATTTACGAACTAAAACATTTTGACCCTTGCTATCGTGCAAGGGTCAAAATGTTTTTTTTATATCGTACATTATTCGAGATTCTAATATTTTGAAAATTTACCATAAAATGGACTAACAAAACTACGTCGTTTTATGTTAGAATAAGACGCAAAACGAAGAAATGAGGAAAAAACATGGATTGGCAGAAAAAGTTTCTACAGTATTATCGGTTCAAATACTATTTTCATGCACAACATTCTATGACCAGTCGAATAGAAGATCGGCATCCTCATACGTTTTGTGTCGAGTTGTATCTAGAATCAAAACAACAAGAAAAAACAGTATTGTTTTCACAGATACAGACTTATGTTCGAGAGTATTTATGTGCATATGAAGGAAAAACATTGAATGAGTTAGAAGCGTTTGCGGATAAGATTCCTACATTGGAAGCTATGGGAGAACATCTCTATGAAACAATGAAACTTCAGATGAAAGAATGGCATTGGAATCTAATACAACTTGATATTTGTGAGAATCCACTGCGCGTGTACTCCATATCGGATCAAATCTTATTATGTAGTGCACAGTTGAATTACAGTTCTAGACAACTTGAAAGAATATTAGAAAAAAAGCGAAGGTATTTATGAAAAGAAAAACGGCAATTATGTGTGGAACACTGTTGATATCGGTATTAGCAGGGATTCCAGTATATTCTATGGCAAGTGTTCAAGCAGATACCATTATGCAAGAGGAGCAGAAAAATGAAAATTATAGCACACAAACAAGTAAACAAGGCAACAGTGAGAGTGAAGAAGAAAGCAACAAGGAAAACGACACACAAGATCGTATTCTAATAGAAGAGAAAATAGAAGACGATACCAAAGACCAAACACCGGATTTGTCATTAGAACTTGGTGGGGATCTTCTTGAAGAACCACAAGAAGATCCAATCAAGGGAGATACAGAAGAATTAATAGGAGAAGAAATTGACTTATCGGTTGAAAAATCGCAAGAGCAACAAATGGATACATATCTGAAATGGTTTCAAATTGATGGAGGGTATCAAGAGTGGAGAGATCTCCCACATACGGATATCTCTTGGTATTCACCAGATCCCAACCAAGTACATCAAGGTGCATTATATTTAGAAAATGATATCTTATATGGGCATTTTCTCATGAATGATGCATATCAAACCCAAATGGTTGTTTCTTATATAGAATTAACCATTAATGAAAAAACAAAAGTAACCTTAACAATTCAAAAGAGTACAACAGATGGGAAAATCGATTGGAGTGAGAACATGTACCAATTGCCGGTAGGGACAACGACTGGACTTGGTGTTTTCTACAATGAATATCCGAATTATTATATGGGAGAGGCGGCTTTTACTGTTTATGATGCACAACATAAAAGTGGTGATGAAGTGGAGTTTTTCATTGACCTAAATGTCATTTCCTCTATTACGAATATTCCAATCGAATCAATGAAACAAATTCAACTATATAATCCCAATATAGGCTGGGATGCCATACGTATAGCAGGAGGATCTTCAGGGGCTTTTCTTGGTATAATACTTGCATGTACAGTTGCTGGTACTGCGATATGGTTTAAAAAGAGCGAAAAGAAAGTTGAGAGAGAAGATGAATTGGATAACACTCACTAGCTTTGTAATTTGGTTGTATGTTTTAACGGTATTAAAAAGAGCAAATTTAGAGTTCTGGCATTTCCTTATAGGAAGTGCCGGACTATTTGCTTTTTTTATGATTTTTATACAACCGATGGTTACGGAGGTATTAGTAAAAGCAGTTACTATTGTAACAGGAAGAATCGGAGAACAGTTGCATATGTTTGAAGGGTATTATGAATATGCAATTCTTTTCGTAAAGAATAAAAAAGGTGCGATATCGATACTCGTTGATTATGAATGTGCAGGAAGTATTGAAATGGCAGCTTTTTTTTCGTTACTTTTCTTTTTTCCTGTTTATATTACAATGGAAAAATTACTGGTTGCGCTATTTGGATTATTATATTTATTTTTTGCAAATGTAATCCGAATGTCAGTGATCTGTATGATAATTTCCGGTTTTGGAAATGACAGTTACTTTTTCGCGCATACCATTGTCGGAAGAGTTATATTCTATGGGTTATCAATGCTTCTATATTATATGGTATTCACCAAGGCACAGGTAATTCGACAGAAAGTGGGGAATATTCAATATGGGAATACGTGATTATCTCATTAGTTCGATTTTGTTTTATATGTCTTGGATCATTATTCCCCTTTTTCTGGAGTTTCTTCCTGCCATCGGAAATGTTTTGGTCCTGCTTAAAAATAGTATGGTTAACAAGGAAAGTAAAGAACTGATTTATCAGCCAGAGATAACAATTATTGTTCCTGTTTATCATTCTCAGGAAACGTTACGGGAATGCATTCGCTCCATCTATGAGTCCGATTATGAAAACGACCGAATTTATGTAATGGTAGTAGATAATGGTGGTGACCTAGAAAGTTTCTTAGCATTTCAAGCATGTCAGGAGGAGTTTTCTGATTTGCATATGAATTGGTTAACCAGTAAGCAAGGTAAATCAAAAGCACTAAATCTTGCATTATTTAACAGTGCAGGACGTTATGTAATACACATTGATAGTGATGGCGTTCTACATCCAAAAGCAATTAAAAGAGTCGTTACGTATTTTGAACAAGAACAAGAGGTCCATTGCATTACAGGAACAATCTTGACCAATCAAGAGATGATTGAACAAACCTCGTCTTTTGGATTGCGTTTATTACGAAGAATGGAGTTTTTTGAATATGCACAAGCATTTTTGGCTGGAAGGAATTTTGAAGCAGAATTTAATAGTATCTATACGGTTTCTGGTGCATTTTCTGCATTTCGGAAATCCACAATACTAAAAACACGTTTATATAATACGGATACAGTGTGTGAGGATACACAGATCACATTTCAGATTAGGGAATGGATGAAGCAAAGAATTGGGATCTGTGAAAATGCCTACTTTTTTGTGGATCCCATAGAAGATGTGAATCGGTTATATACACAGCGTCAACGATGGCAGCGTGGAGAATTAGAAGTAACCCATATGTTTGAAAAGGAGAGAAAACAGGGAGCACATACTTCTGCTGAAAAGAAGAGAGGGACTATAATTACCCGTGTGTTATTTTATGATCATACCTTTGCCTTCCCACGTATGATCTGGTATTTTGCAATTCTATGCTTACTGTTTCTGAATTATCCAATTAAGTTAGTAGTTGGTTCGGTCTTTTTGCTATATGTAATAAGTGTCATCACGGCAAGCTTGTATTATTTTTGTATCTTATTATATTTACGAAAGGACAAGAATATACAACGGTACTATAGAAAACTGTGGTATATGAACGGTTTGTATCCAATCTACAATTTTGCTATCTTCTGGTTTCGATTTGCAGGAATCATTAATGCTATTAACGGAGATCAAGTATGGAAGACGCAAACATTAACCCAGGAAAAGGAACAATGGAAACAAATCGTTGCGAAAGATTTTACTAGAATCCTTCATGTGTTAAAGAAGATAAGGAAAAGGGGAAACAGAGAGGAAGAATGAGTTGGCATCTTGCCGTCGTATTGATGGAAATATAAAAGGACGGTTAGTAGTATTGTCCTTGGATTTCAGTTGTGTATATACATGGACAGAAAATAATCGTAATAAGGATAGGTTGGAGGGAAAGAAAAGTATGAGACAAAAGAAAATGGTAAGAAGAATCTACGTTCACAATCAGTTCCGATTTGCTGTTATTGCGGTCCTTATTTTGGTATTCTATCTAACAATTTCTCATGTGGTACAGTTTAGTCATCAAAGAATTGCATTTAAAAAGGAATATCTAAGGGGATTAGAAACCCAGAATGAGATACTTGTACAATACCTTGCATTATATTTGGAGCAAACAACAGATGAAAAAGCCTGTAGGGATTCTCTTTTCACGTATATACAAGAATATGAACAGGAACAAGTGCAGGTATGGGCTTATGTCGCATATGATGATATTGTTCATTATTATAGGAGCAATGACCTTATGAAGGCACAGGCAACTTTTCAACTGCAGGGATTTAAAGAACGTTTGCAAGAGAATGGAATGTATGTAGTAGAAAATTCCTTTGTCTTAAGAGGAAGTACCATAACGGTAGGATTGGTAGCAAGAGAAAAGTCAGTGTTACGGGAATGGGGATATAGTGACAGCAAAGCATACTTGTTATTGCAGAGCGTTATTGTATCCTTTTTGTTGGCCATAATATCTTTAATTTTCATTTGGAGGACAAGAAATCATACGAAGAAAATCGAGGAATACAAAGAGGAGCAATTGCGATTAAACCGTAGAATTGAAGGGCTGAATCAGAAACAAACACAACAGATAATAGAAGAAGAAAGGAATAAAAATAGGAAGAGTTCTCTACAGATTGGAACATATGATAAAGATTTGGTAAGTATTTTAATTCGAAAAGCAGTACAAAGAGAGGCATTACCAATTGCAATTATCGATGTTACTTTTAATATGGGACAGTATTATTATTCTAGGCAAAAGATGAGTGAACTAAAGGAAAAGATGCAGATAGATCGTACTCTTTCCTATGAATTATTCGAAATTGGTAAAGGGGAATTCGTTTATCTTTTCATCAGACCGGGGGAAGAAAATTGGACCAATATCTTACATTATGTTAAACAAAAAGTTGAAGAAATTGCAAGGGTTAATGAAATGACAGCTACTGTGAAGGAGCAATTGATTACAAAATGATAGGAAGCACAACAATGGCTGCTCCAAGAAAACAAATGTTTACATTCAGGTATTTCAATTGTTATTCCTTTGTGGGGACAGTATGAGCTAAGAAGGAGATTGTTTGAAAGAAATTTATAGAAAGGAATGTTATGCGATACTATCAATACAAATTTAAATTTTATCTAAATGCTAGTCATGCAATCTATATACATGGAAATTTGGGAGAAAGGCATTCTCATACTTGGGAGATTATGCTTCATACATTAAAAATGAAAGAGAATTTTATAGAATTTCACCATGTGGAAGAGCGAATGGAGGGTTTCTTTGAAACCTATCAAGGTCGATACCTTAATGAGGTGGAGCCTTTTCAAACTATGAATCCGACTATAGAGAATTGTTGTGAGTACTTTAAGCAGGAATTAGCAGATCTTCTCAGGCAGGAAGGGTGGATATTGCTTGCGATTGAGTTAAGTGAAACTCCTACAAGGTCATATGTGATTAATTTATTAGAGGATATGGGAGATGCATATGAAAAAGATCTAGAAGCCATGGCAGATGTGATTCTTGATAAATTAACAAAAGGAATATAAGGGGAAAACTTTCCCTTGAGATTTATTCTTTTTGCAAAGTCGCTAGTATGTAACAAAATGATGATTTCAAGATTCAATGACTTGTTTATAAGATAATATAGTATTGAATCTTGGAGATTGAATTTATTCTCTATGATATGATCAAATAATTATAGGAAGAAAGAAGAATATAATTTTAGAAAAAGGAAATAGTATCATATTATAATATACAAGCGGACTTAAATGGGTTTTTGCTGAATAAAAAAGAACAAGAAATATAGTTGTAAAAAAAGCAATTTATTTGTTGACAAAGCATGAAATAAATGATAGAATAATTTTCGTCGCTGAGCGATGCAGTAATAATAACTGATAATTAGTAGTAAAAATCGCTATTGACAGATAATTGTGAATATGTTATCCTTATAAAGCTGTTAAATGCAAAATAAGTTATATAATTTGAAAAAATAAATTAAAAAAACTTATTGACAGATAATGAACAGTGTGATAAAATATTTGAGTGACATTTTGAAAGATAACTTGATAAAGTCAGAAAAAATAAATAAAAAAAACTTCTTGACAAACAATTTTCAAAATGTTAAAATAACTAAGTCGCTTGAAAAAAGCAAGAACATTGAAAACTGAACAGTGAAACAACCTTGAAAATTCCAGTGTTCACAAGTCATTGACTTAGATGAACACAAAAAGATTTTCAGTTCTTATAAAGAACAAACCGTATCGGAAGTTAGAGATAA
>NZ_JAAQRO010000040.1 GCF_012070565.1 Anaerosporobacter faecicola | reverse complement strand
TGATAACTTTCCATCAAAATATTCTTTGCATGCTGCTAGCCTTATTTCTGTCGTATATTTGGACATAAAAATTTCCCCCTAAGTAGATTTGGTTATTTACCTTGTCTACTTAAGGGGAATCATATCAGTTTAATTTATTTCCTGCTCGTCTTTTTCTATTTCGCTATTCTTTTTATTACCGTGTATATCCTCTTTAGTGTATTGATATCTGTTATATCTTTTAACATCTTAATAATCTCTTTAAAGTATTCCTCATTGCTCATATGTATAATTCAGCTCCCACTTGCTTTATATAGTCAAATAGTTACATACTGTTTAGCAAACGAACATTTGTTCTGTTTTTATTATAGTTTGATTTGTAAAAAATATCAAGTACTATTTCATATCTATTTTCCCCCTTCATTCTCTTTTCTCTTAAAAATTTGCAATTCTCCCCCTTATAGCATTTTTTTAATTTCCACTTGTAATATCAATTTTTGCAAAAGTACCGTATAAAAACTATTTCTGATAGGAACCCTTGCATATTTATTTCTTACTTATTATACGATATCAATTTCATCTATAAAATTGTCTATAGTCTACTTTTTAATAAAAAAGCTGCTCTTAGAGCATACCAAAAGCAACTATAAACTACATTCCTATTTACTATCTTTTATTAATCAATTATGCTATCACTTCTATTTACTTTATTCGCATATCTTTGGCTTTCTTACTTTTATCTTCTCTTTACAAGATACGCAATTTGTACGTATCAGCTGCAATCTTGTTAGGGATAATTGCCCCTAATACCCTATAATTTTTTATATCATTTAATACTAATAATTCTTGCTATTTTATAGTGCAATGTGTAAAATATTGTTATAACATATTTTAGGAGGGAATTCATGAATTTCATTAAAAAATCTCTTTTTTTTACTCTTTCACTATGCATTCTCTTTTTAGGTGCATGTTCCAATTCCAATCCGAATACATCTGATTCTATTTCGGTTACAGATAAAGAACTTACCATTAATTTTTGTTTTGGTGATCGTTCTGGTACATATACTGGTACATTACTTAATGGTTCACCAAATGGTCAAGGTACTTTTACTTCTTCAAATGAATCAGGTGATTCATGGACTTATGAAGGTAATTGGTTAAATGGTCACTTTCAAGGCCAAGGTACTACGACTTGGTCAAACGGTAATAAACATATTGGTGAATATTCTAATGATTACATGCATGGTATAGGTACATATTACGAAAATGATACTATTATATATCAAGGCGAATTCTGTAATGGAGAATTTATTGGAGATGACTCAGTAAACGAAGCAACTTCTTCTACCAACTCAACCACCAAACCATCAAGTGAAGTCACTTCTTCTACAGAAAGTTCTTCATTTGATGATAATACAATACTTGATAATTTGGATATACAAGAATATACATGGGATTCAAAATATAAGTATTATGTTTCTTTAATAATAACAAGTGCTTCTGATTATGCTGGTGCTTTCGATATTGATATGATTTTTTATGACTCCGACAATAATCCTATAGGTAGTAAAAAAAGTAAATGTGATATTGTCGAAAAAGATATTCCTATGTTAATTACTATTTCAAATGAAGAAAAGTATGATCATTATGACTATGAAATCACTCCAGTTAAGTCATATTACAAACCAATAGTATCTAAATTATCAAGTTCCATTAATGAAACAGAAAAGAAACTTATTGTATCAATTACAAATAATTCCGATAATATTGCTAAATTCGTTGAATGTACAGTACTTTTCTTTAAAGATAACAAACCTATAGGTTACGATTACTGTTATTGTATTGATTCTGATGATAGTATAAAACCAAATGATACACAGATTGGTGAAATATCTAAATTAACTGATTATGATTCTTATTTATTATTTATCGACTCTATGACTGAATAATAAAAAGGCTAGGGCACTTACTGATATGATTCCTCTTAAGTAGACAAGGTAAATAACCAAATCTACTTAAGAGGAATCATATCATAGTTGTGTTCTAGCCTTTTCATAAATCATTCTTTCTTAGAAAATAATACTTGTGTAAGTTCTTTAAGTTTCATATTAATTTGTATGTACTCGCTACTTTCTTCTGATGTCATTTTCGAAATTCTCTTTTCCAATTGTTCCTGACGTTCCATTATTTCCGAACAAATCCATATTTCTTTAATAGGTCGTAGCTTAAATTTAAATACATTATTACACATATATTCTCCCACTGGTGAGAGCCCAATAATCGTACCATCTTCAATACGATTCAAGTGTAAGTCAAATTCATCACTAGTCGGGTCTATAAAGCCAACGTTTCCGTCATTACATTTTGATATATCTTTAGTTGGCCATTTGTTTGACTTTTTTCTATTGCAAGTAAAACAAGAATACACTAAATTATTATAATCATTTTCCAATTCAGGTGCTAACGATTTAGGTATAAAATGATCTATCTCAAATGCATTTCTTGTAACTTTTTCAGGTTTACCACAGTAGCCACATATACAGTCGAAATCCTCTCTCAATTCTTTAAGGAAATCTCCGTAATACTCTTTATTAACTATATCCTTGCGCCTTGCAATCTTTACATCTCCATGTACTCTCATAACACACCTACTTTGTATTATCCAATAGTTTATCCAATGACTGTAGAATATCAGACATTTTTTTAGCGGCATTTGTTGTTAACAACTCTGCTGGTATATCATCAACCTCGTTATATGCCCTCAAAATTCTAAATACTTCAAGTAAACGTTCTTCTTCATGAGCAGAAATCTCACCGTTATCCTTTTTTAATTTTAGTTCTTCATACTCACTAATATTATTTTTTAATCGGTTGTTGAATACATCAACAGCTTGTTTAAAACAAGCAACCAATTCTTCAAATGTCGAAGATTCAAAATCTGAATCCAACTTTTCCCGTTCAATAAACAGATTTTTAATTACTAGATTTTCTCCAATCCCTTGATCACAATAATTAGTTAATATTATACAAGGTAAATCAGGCAACTCACTATTAAGAAATGCAACTAGTTCTGTACCATTAAAATCATATGCAGCTGTTAGCTTATAATCAACCAACATGCACTTAATTTCATTCTTCAAAATCCATTTTAAAACATCTTTTTTAGTCGTACAATTTTCTACAAAAACCAATTCAATTTCCTTTCGTTTCAATCGTGTTTTGTAGTCATTTATCAAACTATCATCATCGTCAATAAAGCCTAATTTATACACCATCGTCACCTCCTATTACTTAGCATTAAGAATCAGTGTAACATAAAATCCTGATGTATTCTTAGAATTTTCAGACAAATCAATCGAACCATTATACTCATTAACTATTCTATTGATTATCCACATTCCCATACCTGTTCCAATTATTTCACCATTTGCTGAGCATTTATCACTTTCAAAGGGTTCTAAAATCAAACGCGGATTGTCTTTATATTCACCAGTTAATCCAATACCACTATCAGAATACTTTATTATTATTCCATCATCTATTGATCCTATGCGAACATCAATAATTTTATCTCCCACTCTTGTAGCATCGAAAGATGATGCACTATTAGCAATCAGGTTGTTTAAGATGCTTTCAATCTCATACGGAAAACATTTGAATACAATATTATCCACTTCACAATTTATAACTATTTTTTTAGGAGACAAAGCTAATTGCCAATCGGATACTAATTTTGCTATAAGCTCACCTACATCTGTTTTTCTCATGGTCCTCTTATCTCTTCTTACCGAATCAACAGTAACTTTAAACCATGAAGTAAAAAAGTGGCGTATTTCGTTAGCTTCTAGCACATATTCATAAGCAGCATCAGGATTTTTATCATACTGAAGAGCTTCCTTTGCCATTGTAATTTTCATACCAAGCTTATGTGTAATTTCTTTAATCTCGTGAATATAGGTATTAGTGACGATTCCTGTTGTTGCTAACACTCTCAACATCTGAAGCTCCGTTTCAAGTTGTTTAATCGTAGAATCTTTTTTTTCAACTAACGCAGATACTTTATTTACCTCCATATACTCGGGCAAATAATTTGAATTATCACGCTTTGCTACTTTCTTCTTTTCAGCTTCTTGCTTTATCTTATCGTCAAGTTCTTTTTCAATTACTGCTGTCGGATGTAAAAATTCATAATACGCATCAAGTGTTCTACAAACGAACTGCCTATCACGCTCAAATAATCTTATAACATTCTTCAAAAAATCTTGCAATAATTGAAATTCTTCCGTTTCTACAATTCCCTGCCTATTTGCTTGATCTGGTAATGTAATATTAGTTCGAGATATATAGATGCTTCCGTGCATTTGATCTGCATTTACACGCCATGAACCAGTCGGGTGAGATATTGCCGCAGGAGATTTATTTTTTCTTACTGCTAACATAAGCCAATCAACAGCGGATGATTTAGGATCACCGTATGGTCTAACTCTAAATCCATCTCTATAAATTCTTATTCCTCCAAAGGAATCTCGAATATCTGGTCTCCCAGTAATGTCTTTATAATAATACTTCTCTCTATCGACTTTTGAAGCTGTTAGTTTTGCATAGTATAATGTTCCTTCAAAGTCACCTATAGAATTATCAATAGGTACCTTACTTCGCAGAACATCAGTAAATGTTGTATCAATAACTATAGGCGTTCCTCTAAAATATGCTTTTTCCTTTGAATCAAATCCAGCTTCTGTAGTTATTTTATCAAAATTATTACCAAAATCAAATTCATCTCGATTAATAGTTATTTTAACATTACCATCACAGCAAACAGAAAATTTAATTCTATAATCATAAGAAAAATCATCACCATCTTGTAACAAAGCTGCTTCTCCAATGGATGTATCACTTTCAAAAAAATATATATTGAAAACTTCCTTAAATTCGGGTGGAATCAATGTTTTAAGATTTGAACGAATACTATCTATGGTTGTTTTATCCCAATTATCTCTTAAATTTGTCAATCGAAACACAGATCCCGTCTTTAAAAAAGATTTTCTAATTAACTCTATGACCTCATTATTTTGTACATCTTCTAAAAATTCAGTAAAAGACAGTTTACTTTTATCAAGTTCAGCTGTTACATCCGTTATTTTTTGGCCAAATTCAAATACATTCCAGTCTACATTCCACAATAAATGTTCTTCTTTTGAAATTGTCAGAAGACTGCAATTATCAGCTATTCGATCTAAAGCAAATCGACCTATCCCTTTCGCACCCGTTTGGATACGGCCTTTTTGAGTTTTAAAATTTATTTTTTTTGAAGAGCTACCTATTGTCATCCAATGTTTTAAAATCACATTTTCAGTCATTCCTGTACCATTGTCCGCGATGTATAAAGTATTTGTAGTTTTTTCAAAATACAGAATACAAATAGAAGCATCTGCATCATATGTATTTTTCACTAACTCCAAAATAGCTCCGTCTAGCTTTGAAACATTCTCTCGTCCAATAAGTTTTGCTGTATAAGCGTCTACATTAAATGGTATCTTAGCCATATGACTTTCTCCTTTTTACTAATTATAGTAACATATTTCTAGGAAAACAAAAATCATTAATATCTTTAGGTGATATTCTATAGGAATTCCCATTTGAAATTACACCAATAGTTTTAACATACTGAAGAAACAATTCACTATTTAAAATGTCTTTCGCCTTTTCGAGAGAATACTTTTGTTTGTTATCCTTAGGAACAATGTAAATTCCTGAGGTTGGTATTGTATCTCTATCGATAGCATATACTTTAGCACTTCCTGTTATTAAAGTAGAAATTAAGAGTTTTGGCTGATTTAAATGTGCTAACGCTTGTGAACGCCCATATTCAAACCAACTAATACCTACATCACTTTTTCTTTTCTCTAGTTTATCTTGATATTGTTTAAGATATATAACGGCTTGAGGATATTGGGATTCAAATTGTTCAACAGTATATCTTTGCAAGCCCTCTTCGGAGTAATAATACGGGAATATCACCTTTTCGCTCTTTTCGTAATTAAACGCTCTTGGACTTACTGCATCTCTCAGCAATGCTTTTTCTATTTTATATTCACCGACAGATAAATAATCACCGTTTTCAATGTAATTATCTATTATAAATACTTTATTTAATAGGGTAGCAATACTACTAGCTGCATGAAAACAATCTCCAAATCTTACTGTATTTTCATTTTCAGTATTCTCAACATTAGAAAATACCCATTTTGCTTTCATTTTATCTTTATCAACTTGTATTCGCGTATGATTACTCACATTATGGTAATTAATAAATGTATTATTGGTATTTCGATCACAGACGATTATAGCTGAAGCTGTTAGTTTTCCTGTAAATAATTTCTGATTTGTATAATCATAAACATCTGTCAAACAAGGTAATATAAAATCTCTGAGGTTTTGTGCAAATCTATTTTTGAATATGTTGCTAGGAATCAAATATGCAAATTTTCCGTTATCAGTTAAAGAACGTATACTTGCTTCAATAAAAGCATAGCAATAATCAAACTTGCCTACTTTACATGTTTCATATTTATCTCGGACAAATCTTCTTTCATCTTCATCAAGCTCTTTGTAGGTGATATAAGGTGGGTTCCCAATCACAAAATCAAATCTATCAATGATATTCTCCTTTAAAACATCACCCTCAAGGATGTTCCATGAAACATCCCTTATTCCATAATGCTCCACTACTGCATCTAGTCGTATTTTACAATTCTCAATATGAGATTTATCAATTTCAGCGGCCCAAATATCTTCTTGTAATCCAACTTTAATCGTCTCAATGTTAAATTCTTGTCGAAAACAATCAGAAATATATCTTTTGACTATTTCAATTAAGATATTACCGTCGCCACAAGAGTTTTCTGCTACTTTTCTTCCAAATAAGTTTCGTTCATATCCTACAACATCTAAAAGTTTTTTCACATTATCAGGGGGCGTGAATACTTGGCATTTTGTATATACTGGCATTTTTACGCTCCTCTCAATTCAATAGTTTCATTAGTGCACTTTTCTGGTCAGGTGATAGCGTAGACCACTTTTCTAAAATTTCTGATTGTTCTTTTGTGAGATATACCAATTCACCTTCATTTGCAAAAAATTGCGAAAGTGTTATCCCAAATGCTTTACAGATATCTTCTAGGGTACTAATACTAGGATCATTATTTCGAATAAACAAATTTGAAAGTGTAGACTGCGATATACCTGATAATTTAGCTAATTTATACATTGACCACTTTCTCTCATCAAGCAGTTCCTTAATTCTTTTCAAAGTATTCAACCACATACCTCCTAGCATTCTTTCTTCTTTATTTTACTACACAAATGTAAAGTATACAATACCACAAAAGTGAATTATAGATTACACTTTTGTGGAGTATATACTTTTCTTATGAAAATCAACTTCACAACACAAAAAGGGACGCCATGTTATGAAGCTTCTTTAATCTTACCTGTTTATTTCTTGACTTATCATTATCTATTATGTTATATATTGTCTTAACGAATAAAAGCCCTGGAATACACCAAGGCTCTTAACATATCATTGCTGATACGTCCACTGCAAGGTCATTGTATCATCTTTGGTATATTTTCGTCAAATAAAATATTAAGGAAGTGACTTATATGGCTGACATTAATTGTCGTAAACGTGGTTCTAAGTGGGAGTACTATTTCGAAGGTGCTAAAGTAGATGGCAAACGTAAGCGTATTAGCAAAGGTGGATTCGATACTAAGAAGTCAGCACTCGAAGCAGGTGTGAAAGCACTAAATGAATATAATAACTCAGGGTTACATTTTGTACCAAGTGAATTGTCATATAGTGATTATCTCGACTATTGGTTAGAAAATTATTGCAAAGTTAATCTTAAATCTACCACATATGAGGGTTATGTAAAAAAAATTCGACTTTACATAAAACCTGCATTGGGTAAATACAAACTAAGAGCGTTAACCTCTGCTACATTACAAGAGTTTATTAACACTAAATTTAACGAGGGTTTCAGCAGAAATACACTGTCAGCATTAAAAGGTATCTTATCTGGTAGTATAGGTTACGCTGTTGAACCTTTACGATTTATACAAGCTAATCCTATGCTTTACGTTAAATTACCTCTTAAACGTGCTACTCCAAATACTGCTACTAGAACAAAGTCACGTAGAGCAATTACCAAAGAGGAATTAGATATTATCTTCAATCGTTTTCCCGAAGGCCATACCTGCCATATTCCTTTACAATTAGCTTATAGATGTGGTATGCGTTTAGGTGAAGCTTTTGCTATAACCTGGGACGATGTTGATTTTGATAATGCAACTATAGATATTAATAAACAAGTTCAAAATAATAATAAAGTTTGGGAGTTCACCCCTCCAAAGTATGATTCTTATCGTAAGATTAAAGTTGATAAAACTTTACTTGAATTATTGAGAAAAACGAAAGCACGACAACTCAAGGCCAAGGATCTATACGAAGAACATTATACTCATTATTATGAAAACTCTAATAGAGAACTTATTACAAATAAAGTTGATGATACATGTAATGAAATAGAACTTGTTAACAGACGTGACGATGGAACATATATACAACCGAGAGTAATGCAACACTGTAGTCGTGTTATTCATTATGATCTTAACATTAAAGATTTTGATTATCACTCCTTGCGACACACTCATGTTACAAAGTTAGTCGAAGCTGGAGCAAACCCTAAAGATGTGCAATTTCGATTAGGTCATAAAGATATTAAAGTAACCCTAGAGATCTATGCTGAACTTACAGAAAAAATGCAAGTACAGTCCTTAGATATTATAGAAAATATATTTTAAAAATGGTTTGTCACCTATTACTTGTCACCCACTTAATAATTAGGGTGACAAAAGGGTGACAAACCATTATTTTTTAACTTTTTTTATGATAAATTATTTTATATCAAATTCGATAAAATCCTTAGAACTTACCGTTCTCAGCAGCTTCCTGGATAGAAACAGCAACAGCAACTGTCATACCAACCATTGGGTTGTTACCAGCACCGATCAGACCCATCATCTCAACGTGAGCAGGAACGGAAGAAGAACCAGCGAATTGAGCATCTGAGTGCATACGTCCCATAGTATCAGTCATACCATAAGAAGCTGGACCAGCAGCCATGTTATCTGGGTGAAGAGTTCTACCAGTACCACCGCCTGATGCTACTGAGAAGTATTTCTTACCTTGTTCGATACATTCTTTTTTGTAAGTACCAGCAACTGGATGTTGGAATCTAGTTGGGTTAGTTGAGTTACCTGTGATAGATACGTCAACGCCTTCTTTGTGCATGATTGCAACACCTTCTGTTACATCGTTAGCACCGTAGCAGTTAACTTTTGCTCTAAGACCAGTTGAGTAAGCTTTTCTGAAAACTTCTTTCACTTCGCCTTTGTAGTAATCCATCTCAGTTTCAATGTAAGTGAATCCATTGATTCTTGCGATGATTTGAGCAGCATCTTTTCCAAGACCGTTTAAGATAACTCTTAAAGGTTTTTTACGAACTTTGTTCGCTTTTTCTGCGATACCAATTGCACCTTCAGCAGCTGCAAATGATTCGTGACCAGCTAAGAATGCGAAACATTCTGTTTCTTCTTCAAGAAGCATCTTTCCTAAGTTACCATGTCCTAAACCAACTTTACGTTGATCAGCAACTGATCCAGGAATACAGAATGCTTGAAGACCTTCACCGATTGCTGCAGCAGCATCAGCAGCTCTTTTACATCCTTTTTTAATAGCGATTGCAGCACCTACTGTGTAAGCCCAACAAGCGTTTTCGAAACAGATTGGTTGAATACCTTTGATTTGGTTGTATACATCAAGACCAGCATCTTTAGTAATCTTTTCTGCTTCTTCGATTGATGCAATACCGTATGAATTAAGTACTGCATTGATTTTATCTATTCTTCTTTCATATGATTCAAATAAAGCCATTTCTAGTTACCTCCTCTATTATTCGTTTCTTGGATCGATAATCTTAACAGCATCAGCTACTCTACCGTATTGACCTTTAGCTTTTTCAAATGCTGTGTTAGCGTCATCTCCAGCTTTGATGAAGTCCATCATCTTACCGAAGTTGATGAATTGGTAACCAATGATTTGGTCTTCGTCATCTAAAGCGATTCCAGTTACGTATCCTTCTGTCATTTCAAGGTAACGAGGTCCTTTTGCAAGAGTTCCGTACATTGTACCAACCATGGAACGTAAGCCTTTTCCTAAATCTTCAAGACCTGCTCCAATTGGAAGTCCGTCTTCAGAGAACGCACTTTGAGTTCTTCCGTAAACGATTTGTAAGAATAATTCTCTCATTGCTGTATTAATTGCATCACAAACTAAGTCTGTGTTTAATGCTTCAAGAATCGTTCTTCCTGGTAAGATTTCAGAAGCCATAGCTGCTGAATGAGTCATACCGGAACATCCGATTGTTTCTACTAATGCTTCTTGGATGATACCTTCTTTAACGTTAAGAGTTAATTTACAAGTACCTTGTTGTGGTGCACACCAACCGATACCGTGAGTTAAACCAGAAATATCAGAGATTTCTTTTGCTTTTACCCATTTTGCTTCTTCTGGGATTGGAGCAGCACCGTGGTTAACGCCTTGTGCTACTGGACACATTTTTTCTACTTCATGTGAATAAATCATGTTGAAACTCCTTTCAATATCCATTTTAGAATACTAATACCTATATGGCTATGTTCATTGCGCATGTTTCGTTCGACTTTGATAAAAAAGTCACAGCCGTAATTTGGCACAGCTGTCGCAAAACATCGCACCTGATAACATTTTCTCACAAAAAAACCAATTCGTCCATAGTTTTTGATAAAGTTTCTTAAATTTTAATTTGTTTTGACATAAACTTTGCTTTTATTTGTTAACTTTTTGACACGATTTCTCCCGCTTTTTTGTAGATGGATCCCGCTTCCACATATCCTCTTACCATAGACAATGGATAGATATTGGAGTTTCTACCAATAATTGTACCTGGGTTAAGGACACTATTGCAACCAACTTCCACGTGATCTCCTAACATCGCACCCATCTTTTTCAGATTCGTCTTCATGCGTTCTCCACGAATAGAAATCTCAACCAACGTCTTATCGGATTTCACATTCGAAGTAATGGAACCAGCACCCATATGGGAACGATACCCTAAGATGGAATCTCCGACATAGTTATAGTGAGGAACTTGCACTTTATTGAATAGGATTACATTCTTAAGTTCTGTCGAATTACCAACAACAGCGCCTTCTCCAACAATGGCATTTCCACGAATGAATGCACAATGACGAACTTCCGCCTCTTTGCCGATAATCGCAGGTCCATTAATAAATGCTGTTTTCGCTACTTTTGCAGACTTCGCAATCCAGACATTCTCACCAACTTGGTCATACTCCTCCTTCGATAAAGTAGCACCAAGTTCTAGGATAAATGCACTGATCTTCGGAAGTACTTCCCAAGGATACACACACCCTTCAAATACTTTTCCTGCTATTGTTTGTTCTAAATCATATAAATGATCAATTCTTAATTCTTCCATCTTACTTACCTTCCCTTTCCTAAAATCGAAGTT
This sequence comes from Anaerosporobacter faecicola, assembly GCF_012070565.1. Classification (GTDB taxonomy): domain Bacteria; phylum Bacillota; class Clostridia; order Lachnospirales; family Lachnospiraceae; genus Anaerosporobacter; species Anaerosporobacter faecicola. The sequence continues at coordinate 154,844 of NZ_JAAQRO010000040.1, read as the reverse complement.
CCAAACTACTCTATTGGTTCGGGTTCGGGTGTTAAAGCCCTTAGTAAAACTTTCTTACGTCAATTTGCACAAACATTAACTTATCACATGTAATGTGGGACATAGTTTGATGAGCAACTGTATGAAGTCGTTGGTACTTTGGCTCTGTAGTTTAGAGCCTTATGTACCACTACGAACTTCAGCGGGGCGAGAGCGTGCCCGGAATGAACTATGTCTTGTATTACATATTAGACAAACTTAAATTGTGCAGATTGACGGTTCTCAAATTATATAAGGGCTTTTGAAACCCAAACCTTTACTCAAACTTCGCGTAGTTTCGTACTTCGACAAAATTATTTATAATTCTTCGCTGCCATATCAAAATACTGCCGTAATGCAAACTGATTATTCAGTCCTTTCACACCATTGGTCATTCTTGCAACAAAACTTTCTAACTTCACCATATATTCTTCACTTGTGATTTCTCCATTGGCTACATACGTTAGCCCCTTTTCCCAGCTTGCGGTAAGCTCTGGATTCAATAGGGAACGTATGGATGCATTTACTACATCATAGATCATCTCTCCCAAAAGTGTTGGTGTAACGATCTGTGTTTTCTTATTCAGATTTAGATATGTGATCTTAATCAGCTTATTCAAGATTTCCGCTCGTGTTGCACTCGTTCCAATTCCACTACCTTTGATCTGGGAACGCAATTCTTCGTCCTCGATCAACTGTCCTGCATTTTCCATTGCTAAGATCATGGAACCGGAGTTGTATCGTTTCGGTGGTGACGTTTCTCCTTCTTTTACACTAAAACCAGTAACGGTGATTGCCATTCCTTTTTTCAAGGTTTTCATGTTATTGATAAATTCTGCATCAAAAACATCTTCTTGGTTATCCCCATTCTCTTCCCCTGCCCCTGTAGATGGCTTGTTTCCTGTGGCATCCGTTGTTTCCTGTGTGGCTCCAGGAACTGGTGTCTTCTTCGTAAGGAAGGATAGATTTGTTACTTTGAGATATCCTGGTTGTTCGAGAATCTTAAAATTCGAGAAAAAATGCTCCTCTTTCACTTTCACTACTAGGCTGATTTTCTGATACACTGCTGCCGGATAGAAGATACTTAAGAATCTTCTGGCTATGGTTTCATAAACTTTCTTTGCAGTCGGTGGTACAGCATTCAAAGCAGCAAGGCCTTGCCCCGTAGGAATGATTGCATAATGGTCTGTGATCTGTTTATCATTGACATATCTGGTCTTTGCTATATTCTTATAGCTTCCTGTCTCTAAAATCTCGCTAGCAAACTCTTTCACATGCGCATAATTTCGCAATCCACCAATATTCTTATGAATCTCCTTTGCCACTGCCGTCGATAGTACTCTGGCATCTGTTCTTGGATAAGTAACTAATTTTTTTTCATATAATTCCTGTACAATCTTAAGGGTTTCATCTGGACTGATCTTGAATAATTTGGAACATTCATTCTGTAATTCAGCCAAGTTGAAAAGCAACGGAGCATTCTTATTTTCCTTCTTCTTCTCAATCTTCTCTATGATTCCTTGGTTATCAAAATCCGTTGATAATTCCTGGATCAGATTTTCTGCACTTTCCCTTGCTTTAAAACCATTTTCTTTGTATAGAAGAGGGGAGTTATAGTACTTCGACCCTTCAATTGCTTTCCACTCTCCGTCGAATTCTTTTCCAAAGGTATTCATTCCGCCGATTACACGATAAAATGGTGTCTTCACAAAGGCACGGATCTCACGTTCTCGTTTCACGACCATACCAAGAACACACGTCATAACACGACCCACGGATATGGACGTCCATTTGCTCTGGAGATAATTCGTTACTGCCTGCCCATACTTTAGAGTAAGAACACGGGAAAAATTTATTCCCATCAGGTAATCTTCTTTTGCGCGCAGATACGCCGAATCTGCAATATTGTCATATGCAGAGATTGGCTTTGCTTCTCTGATTCCACGTAGGATTTCCTCCTCCGTCTGTGAATCAATCCACACCCTTCTCTTATCCTTTGTAGAAGGGACTCCCGCCATCTGATCCACTAATCGATAGATATACTCTCCCTCACGTCCAGAGTCCGTACAGACATAGATAATGGTAACATCTTCACGATTCAGTAGTGCTTTTACTGTATTAAATTGTTTACTTACATCTGGAATGACTTCGTATAAGAATTCCTTTGGTAGAAATGGAAGTGTCGTCAAGGACCATTTCTTTAGACTTTCATCATAGACATCAGGGTAGCTCATCGTTACCAGATGACCAACGCACCAAGTTACAATTGCTTCCTCTGCTTCTATATATCCATCACGTTTCTTAAAGTTGTACTTTAGTGCTTTTGCAAACTCTTGTGCAACGCTTGGTTTTTCAGAGATATATAAACTTTTAGACATGTATATTTCCAACTTTCTTATGATTCCTCTGCCTCAGACAGAACATAATTCATAAGATATAGTATAGCTTTTTTTTACAACTTCCGCAACCTTTTTTCCTACGGAATACAGAAGGCATTTGTCAATGCCTAACAGGTTAATCTAATCTGTTTTGCTTGACAAATGCCTCAAAAAATTAGTTTAATTATTCCTTACTCTGGTAACTCAAAAAAATGATCAATATCTGTTGTATATACATGTTTTTCTAGCACATTATATCTTTCTTGCTCTGAACGATTAAAAGTGGATATTCCAGGTTTATTATACTGGTTTGAAATTAACTCAATTGTATAATTATTTTGAAAACATTTACTTCCCGTTGTTGTGTTCTTACTGATACATTCCATACGACAAAGATTTTTCGCCATATAAGAAGCATAATCCACTAAATTGAATGTACTGCCTTTCTCCCCTGTATATCCTGCATCTTCATTTGCAATAAGATAATTCGGATTGTCTGGTGTCATCGTTGTAATCTCATCTCCATTATCCACAATCCACTCTCGCAATTGTCGGACATCCATATAGGTACCATCTTTTTTCTGTAATACCAAACGATAGGTTGGGTCGAGCATGATCCACTGTTTCCGCTCTTCGGAATACGCTTGAACCACTACATGACAATCATCAAAATAATCATCCTTTGGATAACACCAGATTACCTTGGCTTTTATTCCATACATACGCATAACTTCTGACAAAACCGTGGATAAGTATCGACAATTCAAATGGTTTTCTTTCCCATACTCTACGATCTCAGCTATGGAATCAGAATCATAACAAGAGCTTGAACCATGTGTACAGGTATCACATAACCAATTCATTAATGCTTTCATTAACTCCAAGTCTTTCTTTCCTTCTGTGATTGCATCAAGATTGTATTTACGAATAAAATCTTTATATTTTTCCTTTTGATTGATATCATACGTATATTCGTAATCTAAACCATCTGGTCCGAAATCTGTATTTTGATTGATAATGGTTAACTGTTCAAAAACATTACGTTTCGTATCCTGGTTATTCTGCTCATCATCCTTTGGCTCGTCTCGGTATTTCTCGAATACAACAGGGGATTCCTCGTCCATATATAAGGAAGTTCCTGCTAAGGTAGTGTCTGTATCTTCTTTTAATTCAAGTATCTCATTGTACGATTTTCTAATAATTTTGATGCCGATCTTCTCCCCATCATATACCCAACTGTTAATAATATCATTGGCATAACCACCAGCCATGGAACTTGCCTTTATTTCCTTCTTCTCCTTATCAAAACTCAATTGAAGATCGGAACCATCTTCCCGAATGATCCGATAACAGCCATTCCAAGGGAACCCTTTTTTAGTATTGCCGTCCCCATTTTCCGAACTTTGCTTCCAGTACAAGACGCCTCCCGTTACACCACCAATTACAAGGCATATGGCAATCACTAGAATCATAATCCGTTTCTTGTTTCCTCTCATATGTAAAACTCCCTCTCTATTTTTTTCTTCTCTTTTTACTTCTCTTCCATTTCTTCTCATCTATTTCTTCTCTATTGTCTTATATCTTTTATCATATCCAATCCCCATACTTCGGGAATTTGATATCCTTTTATTCAACCTTTCCTTATACGTGATTACTCGAATGCTATTTCAATATCTCCTGATGCACTTGTTGCACGAATTTTATTCTTTGTCTTATTCGTCTTAGAATACGAGCAATTATTTGCAATCTCACAATCAATTTCTTTTTCATCTACTACAATTTCTCCTACGGAGGTATTCAAATCATAGGAATACTCTTTTTCTTTACCTTTACAAGTAATCTGGATATCTCCAGAGGCCACTTCACAACTGGTCTTTCCTGTTAAGCTACCATTTACTTCAATATCTCCACTTAATGTCTTCAAGGTCATTCCCTTGCTATTCACATTTTTCACGTTAATGTCACCAGAATATGCCTCGCATTTTCCTTCGCTGAGTACAACATTTTGAACCGTTGTATCACCACTATAGGTTAAGGTATCCAATTTTGATACCGTTGCGTCCTGTAAGGCAATGTCTCCTGATACCGCATGCAACGTAACTGAATCAAAGGTGCTCTTCTTTGGTACAATGATTGTTACACTGTTACGTGACACTTGATTCATATTATCAATGTTGTATCTTGCAAGAGAATCCCGAATCTTCATTGTATCTTTCTCAATCTCGTATTCGATCTTATAATCGTCTCCATAATATTGAATGATCACGCCATATGAATCTCCCGTAATCACTTCCACATCTGCATTATAAGTAATATCCACATCGATATCTGTAAATGCTTCCAAATCCATTTTTTCAATCTTATGAAGCTCATGATCTGCGTCTGCTTCTGCTAATAACCATTCCGCATTCTCTCCGTCTTTGCTATATACAACAACATCTGTTACTTCCCCTGTTTGTGCATTAACCTTCATTTCATAACGTTTTGCCTCATCCACTTCAATCACTTCATTCCAAGCTACATTAGAGGAACCTGTACCACTGGTAGTGACTTTACTTATTGTAACTGCACATTGATCCATGGATCCATATTGACTTCTTACATGGGTTAACCCTATGATTACGGCAGTTTTCAAATTAATTTCTAAATCCTCTTCCCCTACATCTCCAGAAGTTGTAACATCGACTTTATTTCCATTAAAGAGAATTTCGTCCTCATACTCATTTTCCTGTATCGTAGCGTCCGTTGTCTTTTCTGCTAAAGCTGTGTCCTCTTCTTTCTCCTTCGTGGTAGTAGATACGGCGTCCTCTTCTTTTGTATTCTCTTCTTCAACCATCTCATATGGAACCTGTTCCATTCTTCTTCCTTGCTCATTCCGATCAAGATTCATACCGATTACCAGACCACCGATTCCTACAACGACCACACCAAGGGCAATACCAATTGTTTTTAAGTTATTTTTATTCATATATAATCACTCCTTTATCAACTTATGTCCCAAGTATACCGTCCTCTTTTTGTAGAACTATCATAAAGATGTTATCGAGTTGTAAAATTATATTTTAATTCCAATACACCCATACGGTGGTTCCTTGCCCGTAGACAGAATCGTACTGTAGCTCTCCCCCATGTAATTTGACAATTTGGTTACATAACGTAACGCCCAGTCCAACGCCACCATTCTTCCTACTTCTTGCTTTGTCGATTCGATAAAATGGTTCTTGAATCTTCTTAAGTTCTTCTGGCTTCATGCCAACCCCGTTATCCACAATCTGTATATATTCCTGTTCCTTCTTGCCAAATGTAATCTGGATTCTTCCCCCTTGTTCACATGCTCGAATTGCATTTTCAATCAGATTTCCCACTAAAATCTGTAGCAATGCTTCGCTGCCCAAGAAATTTTCTATATCACATTCCACATGTAGTTCGATTTCTTTCTCATTTAGAATATTGCTAAACAAATCACAAATATATTGTTTTAGCTGGCTTGTTGAAACCTCTTCTTTTACCAAAGTTCCTTCTCGAATATCCACAATCATCAAAAGGGTTCTACTTAGCTTTTCCAATCGTTTCGATTCTGCAATGATATAATTCAAAGCATGAATCTTCTCCTCCTCAGATAAAGAAGCCATCCGTATGTAATCCGCATATCCAGAGATTGATGTTAATGGTGTCCGCATTTCATGCGCAAGATTATCAATCAATTGTTGTTTCTTGTCACTCTCCTCTTGCAAAAGACCAATGGTTTCCTCTATTTTATCCGACATCCCATTGAATTTTCTTGCCAAATCACCGAACTCATCTTTCGTTGTAATCGTGATTCGTTTCTCCCATTTTCCCTTACCAATCTCCTCTGTTGCAACTGTTAACTGACGGAGTGGTTTCATTAATTTATGTAAAATCAAATAGAGCATCCCACCTAATACAACGGTAAGGACAACATCCACGCCGATTATAATCTGAACCAATTGCCGTCTGCTATTCATAACCTCTGTCAAAGGATATGCCGTAACTAAGATATGATTTTCATAAGGTTCCTTTAAATTGCAAGCTAATATAAGAAGGGACGTTCCATTTTCTTTCCTAATCACAAGATTCTGCATATTATCTTCTGTATTTAGTTCTTCTCTCTTGTCCCGCTCTTTATCAAAATATCCTCCGATTCGGCTAGTACCACTCCATAACTCCAGATACACATTTTGCTTCTCATAATAGGAGGCATAGGAGCGATAGATATTCTGTTTCTTATCCTTAGATAAGATAGAGGTAGCCTCTAGATTGGTAAAATCGTTGCTAATAGAATTGCGCAGGAAATACGCCTCTGCTCTGGCCCTCTGTTTTACACTATTCAATTGTTCCTGATATGTATAATGCATCACGATAAACATTCCCACATTGAATGTTACAACAAATAATAGCAATACGCTTATGAACACTTTCTGCCAAAACTTCATTCCTCTCCCCCTATACTTCCAAGCGATATCCAACCTTATAAACGGTCTTGATCTGCTCTTCTAATCCAAGCTTCTTTCGCAATTTCTGTACATGTACATCAACCGTTCTTGTATCCCCTTCATATTCATAACCCCATGCTAACTCCAGTAATTTTTCTCTAGATAACGCTAAATTCTTGTTTAGTACAAATACTTCTAATAAGCTGTATTCTTGTGGTGTAAGATCCACAACCTCCTCTTTGTAACGTACCACTTTACTCTCCTGGTCCATAACCATATCCCCAATTTGAAATACCACATTTTCTGTCTTGTTTCGTCGTAGCACAATGTTGATTCTTGCAATCAACTCCAATATCTCAAATGGTTTTACAATATAGTCCTCTGCACCCGAAGTTAAGCCTTGTATCTTATCCTCGATTCGATCCTTTGCTGTCATAAAGATTACTGGTGTATCTTTAATCTGTTTCATCATATCAAAACCAGATATAGAAGGAAGCATAACATCAAGAAGAATCAGATCATATCTGTTGTTTTCTAACATCTTTAATGCTTCCTTTCCATCGTATGCCTGGTCACATACATGTCCCACCAATTTTAGATTTAATTTTACCAATTCATTAATAGCTTCTTCATCATCCACGATCAATATATTCGCCATAGTTCCCTGCCTTCCACATATCCATTGTTATCGTTTTCTTCATAAACTGCAGCAATTCTGTCCTGTACTGCCTTGAACCGTAACACACTTTTCTTCTTTCATTATACCTTATTTGGAATGACTGTCAAATTCCCTAGTTCTGTGCTATACTTATAGAAATGAGAACAAAAAGGAGGATTCCTATACATGAATCACAAGCAAGAATTCTATAAGACACAAGCAAATTCCATCCTTGAGAAATGCCAAAAAAGAGGAATGCAAGGCCATTACTGTGAGACCAAAGAAGAAGCTTTGGCTTATGTGTCTAGCTTATTTTCAGAAAATGCATCCATCTCTTGGGGTGGTTCTGAATCCATTCGAGAAATTGGTCTTTTTGACTACTTAAAAAACACTTCTTACACCTTATATGATCGGGCAACTGCAAAAACACCGGAAGAGCAAAAGGCACTCTATGCTAAAACAGTTACCGCTGATTATTTTCTTATGAGTACCAATGCGATCACCTTAGATGGACAACTTGTTAATGTTGATGGCAATGGAAATCGTGTAGCCTGTCTTGTCTCAGGTCCTGAACATGTCATTATCGTTGCCGGCATGAATAAAGTTGTTCCTGATGTGGAAGCCGGAATTGCCCGTGTACATAATATGGCAGCACCACCCAATGCAATTCGTCTAAATCGCCAAACTCCATGTCATGATTTTGGTCGATGCAGTGATTGTTTATCCGCTGACTGTATGTGCTCGAATACCGTTATCACTCGCAAATCCAACAAACCTGGTCGACTTATTGTTGTTCTAGTAGGAGAAGAACTGGGATACTAAAAAAACAGTGAATCACAAGATTTATCGAGTGATTCACTGTTTTTTCATGTTCTGTTGAAGTTTGCGTTACTTATACACGAATTACTCTTGCACATACATGTTCACCTTCTGAACAATGTTCTTTACTGCTTCCTCTATGGTAATATCTCCTTTTATTGCTTTCTCACCAAATTCTTCGATTGTCTCCAGTATCGTGTTATCCACTACGCATGGTGTCGTTAGTTGTTCTGCTATTCCCAATAACCGTTCCATCTCTTCGTCGGTTGGTCTCTTTAATTCATAGCTAATTTCTCTTCCCTTGTTATCACTGCTTCCCACATAGACTTCCATTACACTTTTTCCTTTTGCAAGTCCTAGGAATGCGTCCTTAAGAACCGGGAAACCATCATTAACCTCTGCTTGTTGTACCTTTTCAGAATATAGTGTACGGAAAAAGTCCATTGTCGTTTCTAAATCTTTTGTTGCAGCATTCACTCCCATTATTCCATTTGCAAGGAAGTTATTCTCTGATTGCAAATCCATCTTCTGGAAATCTAAGGAGGAATCTACGTTCAAACATGCTAGTATTCTTTGATAGGTATTGATGTTATTCATGTAACCTGCTGCTACTTTTTGATCCCCGTATAATAGGAAATGCAATTGTAATTCAATATTAGCAAGGTTCCATAATCTATCATCATTCATCTCTTCTAAAGTTTTCATCTGTTCTTTGTGTTCTTCAATTGAACCTTCTTCTAAATGTTCCATCTCCGCATCATAGATCATCTTTCCACAGGTAAGGAACTCTGTCAACTTATCTTCTTCTATTTTGCCTTCCTCATTAAGCCAAGCGCTACCACATCCATAACCAAGATGATCCACAATCTCCTGTGGTAAGTAACAACCTAAGATTGTAGCTGCTTGAGTATCCTTCTTTCTCATTTCTTCAATTATAGCAGCAAATTCCGTTAGTGAACTGGCACTTTCCAGTTTTTTCTTATCCCCAAGCAAGAGTGGAATATCGAATTTCATTGGAACACCATATACTCCATTTGGGCTCTCATAAGCATGTGTAATATTTGTCAGATAATCGCCACCTTGTTCCATTGTCTTCATTTCCTCAGATAGATCATATAGAACCCCTTTTTCTATATATGAGTCCATTGGTAATCCATCCAACACGAGAAGGTCTGGTCCATCACCAGCTAAAACACTGGTATTTAGTTTTTGAATGGCATCGTTTTTCGTAACAGCGTCTTCCCCTGTCATTCCAATTTCCAACTTAACGAATACATCTGGATTGGCTTTTCTATAATCCACAATGGCTTGCTGAATCGTTTTGTTATTATATAAACTATAGATGGTTATCTGCTTTTCTGGTACTGCAGCCACATTCGGATCGTATTGATAATGATCCAACTCCTGATTGGAATATCCAACATAGAAGCTTCCATCATCCTTTGCCAAGAATCCATAGACCGTATTAACAGGACTACCCAGATTCGTTAATTCCCCGGATACCAATTGTTCCATGACGTTGCCATCAATCACATGTCGATAGATTCCAAGCGAACAGGCTATATAAAGAGCCTTATTGTTCTGATCAAATGCCATCTGATAAGAATGGTCTTCCTTGATTGAAGTTGCAAAGAAGGAATTGAATGTATCGTCCATTTTGTTTAATTGTTTTGACTCCAAATCATAGAGATAGCCTACTTTATTATCTACAACTGCGATATATGTATCACTTACTGTAAATATATCAATATATTCTTCACCTGTAAATAATTCCTCTGCTGTTTCCTTAACAGGATCAATACATACAATTTCTGATTGATTCGTCAAGCCATATAATTTACCATTGGAAGAAAATTGTGCGCGATATAACCAGCTATTGGATTTACTTACCTTGATCTTTGGATTGGTTGCATTTCCTTCTGCATCAATATAGACATATTGCTCTGGACATGTATCCGCATCAGGAGAAACATCATTCCATAGTATATAAGAAAAAAAGATTTCCCCTTTGCTATTCATTGTACCACTTGTGAATTCAATATCTTCTCTTCCTAATAATTTACTGATTGCCTTCACTTCCGATGACGTAAAACTATCTCCACCATCTTTGGATACAAATACACTTCCAGAACTTGTATCAAGTATTGCAAGACTTCCATCTTCCATAATAGTCAGATTGGAGAGACTGTTACAACTTTCGGGAATCCCACATAACGTTTCTACATATCTTCCCTTAGCCTCTGTCTTCTCCCCCGTTTTCTCCTTGCTCTGTTTTTCTGTTGCATTTTCTCCACCTGTCGTATTCGTATTGTTCGTTACATTTTTTGAATCATTCTTATTACAACCAACCAAACATACGATACAAACAAGCACGAGCAGATAGCTCATTAATTTCTTCTTCACTTTCTTTACCTCCCAAACATACTGTCCATTTGATTGCTTCCCTTATGAGTTGCCCAACCAATGCTACTGTTACACTTTCAGATTAGTAATCAATGGTTTCCCTATTGGTTCGAACACATTCTTTGGACATCTCATTAACAAATTTGTCTGTTATCCTTTGGACATTGTTAAGACTATCATAGTTATCTTTAATTTATCTCTAAAAAAAGTTATATTTTTCGATATAATATTTTTTTAGAGGATACGAACAATGTTCACTATTTTTAGATTTAAAATAGAGGAAACTATGTTACACTAAAAGAAATGAAACGAATACAAAGGAAAGGTTGTGTGCAGTATGCGAATTCTTTTGATTGAAGATGATGAACAACTATGTTTCTCCACTGCTTATCAACTTAAGAACCACGGTTTTCTTGTTGATACCTGTATGGATGGCGAAGATGCTCTCTCTTATTTTAAACAGAATATATATGATTTGATTTTATTAGACCGTATGCTTCCTCATATTGATGGAATTACATTACTTAAGCGACTACGCGAAAAAAATAATACCACTCCAGTAATTATTCTTACCGCCCTTGGCGAATTAGACGATAAGATTATTGGCTTAGACGCTGGGGCGGACGATTATATGGTAAAACCCTTTGCAATTGAGGAGCTTCTTGCACGAATTAGAAGTATCAACCGTAGGCCAAGGCAATGGAAAGAAACGGATGTCCTTACTTATCATAACTTAACCTATTCTCCTACCACGAATGTGCTAAAAGGTCCATTGGGTACGTGTACATTATCCAATAAAGAAGGCGCGTTAATGGAGTTCTTTTTACATAATAGCACACAGATTCTTCCTCGTGAAACTCTTCTTACTAAAGTATGGGGACCTTACGCAGACATTGAAGATGGAAATCTGGATAACTACATACATTTTATTCGGCGGAGATTAAAATCTGTTAGTACAACCATTACAATTAAAACTTTGCGGGGGATTGGTTATCAATTGGAGGCACTAGAATGAGAAGAACAGACAAAAAGAAACCTGGTTTAAATAAACATCGGCGAATATTTCATAGGCTAAACCTACGATTTGCTTTTTTATTCACTGGTATCTCAGGTAGCATTTTATTAACGATGTCTTTTCTCTATCTGTATCTATCAGAGAAGGATCTAGCAAATACCTCCTACCTCTCTTTCTGCGGCGAAATGAATACATATGTTGCCAATCTGGAACAGCAAACGATCATCTCCTATGATTGGCTATCGAAGATTGAACAAAATGGGAAATATCGAATTGCGATCTATGATAATGAAACTCCCTTATCCTACAATAATACCGCACATACTGAAGAGTTGCAGAAACTGTTTGATTCCTTATTCAAGACCCAACGTTTAGATTTTACGGAGACCACTGGGGTAGGTACTACTTCTTCCATTCATAAAGAATTTCCTTATAAAATGGATTCCGATCACCCTTATTATGTATCCATCAGCCAGATTACTCAAAACAAGCATACTGTAACATCTATTTTACTTTATTCAACAAAAGGATTACAACAGAAATTAAAAGGGCAACGATTGTATTTCTTATTGCTAGATGGCTGTGGTGTTCTTCTGCTATTTGCAGTCTCTCTGTTTTTTACGAAGAAATTATTGCAACCTATTCAAAGTTCTCAAGAGCAACAAACCACATTTATCGCTGCTGCTTCTCATGAGCTTCGTACTCCTTTGGCTGTCATTCTCTCTTCTCTATCTGCCATGGAGGGCTCCAATGAAGATATGCGCGATCAATTTTTACATACCATTGCAACAGAAAGCAAGCGTATGTCTACTTTGGTGAATGATATGTTGACTCTTGCTAGAGCCGATAGCCAGACCTGGTCCTTCACTATGAAAAGGGTGGAACTTGATACACTCCTACTGGATACCTATGAAGCTTTCGAACCACTTGCCTGTAAACATCACCTGACACTAAAAATCTGTCTCCCCGATGCCTCCATCCCAACCTGTACTTGTGATCCCCAACGGATCTCACAAGTGCTTTCCATTTTATTAAGTAATGCCCTATCCTATTCCAATCCTAACGGAACCATAACTCTAAAATTATACTACACCACAGGGCATTTTTATTTATCTATTGTTGATCAAGGCATTGGAATATCAGATGAAGCCAAACAACATATTTTTGACCGCTTCTACCGAGAGGATTCCTCCCGTTCTACAAAAGAACATTTCGGTCTGGGTCTTTCCATTGCTAAGGAAATTATAGATGCTCACCAGGGAACTATTCTTGTATCTGATACCCCTGGAGGCGGAACAACCTTTCAACTTATTCTATAATTCACGTGTTTTATGCTATTTATACTTCATTATTTCCTTTGTATAAGGGCAGAAAAAACGGGCTGTCTCTAGGGGTGACAGCCCGTTTTTCGTCATAATTCATGGCAACAAAAGTTGTTCATATAAAAGGAAATATAAAAGGAATTTATTTAAATGCTTTCGCATTTAAACCGTAAATACTTCGATAGCACCGCTTAATTCTTTGGCTATCACATTCAAGCGGTTGGCTTCAAGCTCAACCTCTCTTGTATGATTTGAAACGTCTTCAGCATTCTTTGAAATACTCTGTACTCCATTCGCACCTTCCGATGTCGCACGGGATAATTCGCTGAAGGATTTTAACAACGCTTCAATCTCATTGAAAATATTCTTTGATACCACCGCAATATCCTCTAAGATTTCACGCATATCTGTTGAATCTGTATGATACTGCTCACTCATTTGAATTAATTTCTGATAGGTATCTTTTACATGAGTATCCATAAAACTTAGTACCTCATTGGCACTTTCACAGAGATTATTAACGGATACAATCACATTCTTAGTGATATCTTGTATCTGTAATGCTGTCTGTTCCGAATTGTCAGCCAAACTTCTAATCTCATCTGCTACAACAGAAAAGCCTCTTCCGAATTCCCCTGCTCTAGCTGCTTCAATAGATGCATTAAGAGATAATAAACTCGTTTGATCTGCTATGTCTAGAATTGCTTTCGTCAATTCATTAATTTGCTGTACTTGTTTTGATTCATCAATAGCTGATTGTAATTTTTCTTCTGTTGCTTTACAAATATCTTCCGCTTGATTTGCTGATGCAATTGCTTCTTGCTTTAATTGTACCGCTCTTGTACGGATCGTATCTGCTGTTGTTACTCCTTCTTTGTTCTTATGATCCATTGTATCGATATGGTGGATCATACGCTCAGAAGCATCTCCTAATGTGATTGCCGTACTTTCTGTCTGTTGCATACCGGCTGATAATTGTTGTACGGTTGCCGTTATATTACTTACTTCATCCACTAAAGAGTTAATTGTATGATTCAAGTGATGCGCAGAATCTGTAACCACCACGCTGTTACTGCTTACTTTTGTAACAGTTTGTCCCATAGATATCTGCAATTTATCTAATGCTCTCGCTAATTTACCTGTCTCATCCTTCTTTTTCAGATACGGTAGATAATTTTTACTTGTAAAGTTCCCATCTTTGGCCAACTCTATATCCTTTGTAACCTTCGTTATTGGAGTAGAGATCTTCTTACCTAAGATAAATGCAATGATAATACAAACAACGATACAAAGTGCAACAAGCATTACACATTTGATCAACATATCTACGATATTACTCATTACATCTTTTACTGGTGTTACCAACACAAGTGTATACCCATTGGTTAATTTGGAATATGCCACATAAGACATATCCTGGTCAACGACCATTTTCGTTAGCCCAGAATCCTCGTTTTCCATAAGCTCCGTTAATTTATCAAAGCCCGTATCTTTAAGCTTATCTTCCTTGGTATAGGTATCATGAACAACATATCTTTGATAGGAGTCTACTAAAAATGCATATCCATTGTTATAAGGTTTGATTGAAGTCACAAGATTCTTAAATTCCTCAAAAGATATGACTAATCCAACAACTCCAGTAACATTCTTGTCCACATAAACTGGTTGGGTATAACTAATTACTTCACGCCCCAATTCCTCATCCTCATAAGGATTCAACCAAGTCGCTTTATTGTTCTTCAATGTTTCGTTGTAAAAATTCCATTTTTTATCTTTTCTTGAGCTAAAAGACTGGTATTCTTCTTCGGTGTCTGTGATAATTCGTTTTCCGCCTTCGCTTATTGCCGTACATAAGGCTCCAATCTTCGTTGGATTTCCATATGCATAAAGCCGTAAAACATCCATATCTGTAATATTGCTCTCAATTACTTGTATGTACTTATACATCCCATCCATGAAGGCTTTATTATAGTCGATGCTTCTGATCTGTGAATAATCGTAATTAGCACTAAAATAACTCGCCATACCAGAAACGATCTCTTGTATCCCCTTATAGTTCAAATCCATTTGATTCGAGTACTGCTTTGACATTGCCGAGAGCTTTTCCTCTGCTTCTTTACCCAATGTCTTATAGCTTAAAAAGCCATTAATACTTCCTACGAGAATAGATACAATTAATACGCATGCTGTAATTGCCGCCATAATTGCAGTTGATATCTTCCTCAAATCTTTACCTCCTCAGACGTTATACACATTGTATACCATTTCCCCTTCTTATCTCTAATTTTTACACATTTTTACCAATGTGTCAAGAGTTTTTTTCGCTAATTTTCGAAATTTCTAATTTTTAGTTTTTAATGTGCGTTTTTTATTTGTAAATTAGACTGTGAAACTAAACAAATAAAGAAAAATAAAAAAAGAACAAGAAAATAACGCGCTCGATTGCGACTATTTTCTTGTTCTTTTTCCATTGGTTCCAAGGTTATCATTTCTTAAACGTTTAATTTATACAAAGGATAACGATCTGTCAGCGCTTTTACAATTGCCATTGCCTGTTCCTTGTTGGCATCCACATCTTTTACTAGTAACGAAATAGCTTCTGCAATTTGATCCATATCTGCTGCTTTCATTCCTCTTGTTGTAACCGCTGCTGTTCCAAGACGGATACCACTTGTAATGAAAGGAGAGGCAGGATCATTTGGAATGGCATTCTTATTACATGTAATATTGGCTGCATCTAATAATTTTTCCGTTTCTTTTCCTGTAACACCCATATTCTGAAGATCCACTAACATCAGATGATTATCGGTACCATTAGATACAAGCTTGAATCCTCTGTTCATTAAACCATCTGCTAGGGCTTTCGCATTGTCTACAATGTTCTTCGCATATTCCTTGAAGCTTGGATCCAATGCTTCTTTAAAACATACTGCTTTTGCAGCAATTACATGCATCAATGGACCACCTTGAATTCCAGGGAAGATTGCTTTGTTTAATTTATGTTCTGTTGCAAATTCTTCGCTGGATAAGATCATACCGCCTCTTGGTCCACGTAATGTTTTATGTGTTGTAGTTGTTGTCACATGTGCATATGGAATTGGACTCTCATGAAGACCTGCCGCTACTAACCCTGCAATGTGAGCCATATCAACCATTAAGAATGCACCAACTTCATCTGCAATCTCTCTAAATTTCTTAAAATCAATCTTTCTAGGATATGCACTTGCACCTGCTACAATTAATTTCGGTTTATTTTCTAATGCGATCTTACGCACTGCATCATAATCAATAAATCCGTTCTCATCTACTCCATAAGAAACGATATGGAAATAGGTTCCTGACATATTAACTGGACTTCCATGTGTTAAGTGTCCGCCATCCGCTAGACTCATCCCCATAACTGTGTCACCTGGTTTTACTAAAGCAAAGAATACTGCCATATTTGCTTGTGCACCAGAGTGAGGTTGTACATTGGCATACGTACAGCCGAATAACTGTTTGGCACGATTAATCGCTAATTCTTCTGCAATATCAACAAACTCACATCCACCATAATATCTTTTTCCAGGATATCCTTCTGCATACTTATTAGTTAATGGACTGCCCATGGCTGCCATTACCGCCTTACTAACAAAGTTCTCAGAAGCTATTAATTCAATGTGGTCTTCCTGTCGGTTGAATTCCTTCTTCATTGCTTCTGCTAGCTCAGGATCACTTAATTTGATTTCATCAAATGAAAACATAATCTCTACCTCCATACTCCAAATATTTTATCACTGCAGCACTTTACTTCACTTAATCATAGCCTATTATAGCAGAACATGATTTTTTTTGCTATGCTTTTATTATTTCTTGTAAAACTTGCACCATTTTCTCCAAAGATTGTACAGGTATATACTCATATCGACCATGGAAATTATGACCACCTGTCGATAGATTTGGACAAGGAAGCCCCATATAGGATAAACGAGCACCATCTGTACCACCACGAATCGGTACAACAATTGGTTCTACACCAACCTTCTCCATTGCTTGTTTCGCACGATCCACAATCTCCATATGATTTGCAATCTTTTCTTTCATGTTATAATAACTATCTTTTATTTGCAGTTCATAGGTTCCTTCTCCGTGCTTGTCATTAAGGTACGCAGTGATCTTTTCAAACATCGCTTTCTTCGCTTGGAATTTCTCCATATCATGATCTCGAATGATATACTCCAGTGTGGTTTCTTCTTCATTTCCTGTTATAGAAGCTAAGTGTTCAAATCCTTCGTAGCCTTCTGTACAAGCAGGGATTTCATGAGGTGGCAACATTCCATTGAATTCAATTCCCATAAGAATTGCATTTTTCATCTTATTCTTTGCTTCCCCTGGATGGATATTCACACCATGTACAATTACTTTTGCACTAGCCGCATTGAAGTTTTCATACTCCAATTCTCCTAATTTTCCTCCATCTACGGTATAAGCAAAATCAACATTGAAGTTCTCTACATCAAAATGGTCTGCTCCTGCTCCAATCTCTTCATCTGGTGTAAATCCAATTCGAATTCTACCATGAGGGATTTCATCAGAAGATAAAAGGGTTTCTGCTAGTGTTAAGATTTCTGCTATTCCCGCTTTATCGTCAGCACCTAGCAACGTTGTACCATCTGTAACAATTAAGTCTTGTCCAACATAATCTAATAGATGAGCAAATTCTTTCGTGCGCATAACAATATTCTTCTCTTTATTTAGTAGAATATCCTTCCCATCATAGTTCTTAACAATTCTTGCCTGAATATTTTCACCTGAAATTGCATCGGATGTATCCATATGTGCAATCAAACCAATATATGGTTTTTCTTCATATCCTTTGGTAGCTTCAATGGTACCATACACGTATCCATACTGATCCATCATGGCATCGGTAATTCCCATCTTCTTCATCTCTTCCACTAATGCAGCCCCAAGTACTTTTTGTCTTTCCGTACTAGGAACCGATGTACTAGTTGGATCTGATGTTGTGTGAAAACTAACATAATGTAAAAAGCGTTCTGTAATATTCATCTCTTCTATCCTCCTATTTACCGACCTATCTTGTTTTTTGCTTCAACTACCCATACTGATTTACAACACAAGTACGAAATACTTTGCAAGTTATAGTACATATCCCTTTAGTAATTCTAACGTATTCTTTAATGCTGTTTTATGTGTTCTCTCCATACCATGGGAAGCATGAATTCCTTGTCCAATTAATGCACCCTTAATGTTATTGCCACCATGATAAGCAGCAGATACATCTGAACCGTAGTGTGGGAAGATATCTATAGCATAATCTAATTTCTTTTCTTTTGCTATCTGTACCAATCTTGTTGTTAACTCATAATCGTATGGTCCCGTAGAATCCTTCGCACAGATAGAAACAGCATACTCTGTACCGTTCAAATCATCTCCTAAAGCCCCCATATCAACTGCAAGGAATTCGGTGATGTTGGCAGGTAGATAGCTTGCACCGAATCCTACTTCCTCATAGTTGCTAATCAGGATTTCAATGTTCTTCTCCGGTGTTTTATTTTCTTCAGACATATCTTTAAGTAACCCTAAAAGTACACCTACACTAGCTTTGTCATCTAGATGTCTTGATTTGATAAAACCAGACTCTGTATAGGAGAACTTTGGATCAAAACTCACATAATCTCCCGTTTCAATTCCTAAGGCTTTCACATCTTCGTCCTTCTTCACAATTTCATCAATGCGAATGTGCATATTTGCTTCTTTTCGTTCCAATGTTCTGGCATCATCAAAGGTATGTACAGAAGGACTGTTCGCTAAAATAGTTCCTGTATATTCTTTTCCGTCTCTTGTGTGAATCGTACAGTAACTGCCTTCAATACTCTGCATCGTAAAACCACCTACACTAGTAAAACGAAGGGTACCATCACTATTTATGGAACGGACCATTGCCCCCAACGTATCCACATGTGCAGAAAGACCAATGGTTTCCTCTACCTTTCCAGGCACATGAATTATTAAGCCACCTTTTTGATTTAAATCACAAGTAAAGCCGAAGCGTTCTGCTTCCTCTTTAACAAATGCAATCGCTTTGTGGGCGAATCCCGAAGGACTTGGTATGTTTACTAACTTTCCAATTGTTTCTACGATATATTCTACTGTATTCATTTTTCTTTCCTCCATTATTAACTTATCTAGTATAGCCCTATATATCCAACGAAAGATACATGGATTTCCTACTGGGTTCCTGTGACAGCAAAACACCAGTAGAAAATCCTTTTCCAGTAAATCCTATTGTTAATCATACCATGTTTTTCTCAAAAGGAAAACATGATTGAACCGACAAATGTTGTCAAGATAGATACGGAAGTACATCTTCTGTATATGCACGCAGAATTTCTCCCACGCTCCAGGCTTGTGTATAACAACCTCGACTAGTACAAGTATTATCCCCATCAAAAATCTCTGCAATTCCGCTTAAGCATCCATCCTGCATATGATCTTCGAAATATTCGCACATCTCTTTTGCATGAAGCACCGCATCTTTGCTATGTTTATTCACCTTACAATACGCAGTAATAAATGCACCTGATATATAAGCCCACGCAGTTCCCATATGGTAAGCAAGATCCCTGTTGATCAATTTCCCAATGTATTGTTTCTTATACGCGGGATCATGATTGGATAAGGAACGAATTCCATATGGCGTATATAGATCATGATATACCCGATTTACAACCTGCATTTCTTTTTCTTCTGGTAGCATTGTGTAGGGAAGGGATACCGCCCAGATCTGATTTGGTCTAATCTTTGAATCTGGAATCTCCACTCCGTCTTTTTTCTCAATTACATCAAAGAGACAACAATCCTCCTTATTCCAGAACTTATCCACAAAGGATGCCTTTACGAGGGATGCTAATCCACAATATTGTGCAGAATCTTCCCCAAACTTAATTGCTAACTTCTCCATTACTTTTAGGGCATTATACCATAACGCATTAATCTCAACCGCTTTTCCATGCCGCGGTGTTACAACTAAGTCACCCACGCGAACGTCCATCCAGGTTAATTGGTCAAAGTCACTTCCTCCTTCAATGAGATAATCCGTATCCATATGGATTCCATATCGTGTACCCTCTTTGTATGCTGTGATAATCTGCTTTAAATATGGATAGATCTTTTCTTTTATAAAAGTATAATCCTCTTCGTTTCCTGTATATGACAAATACCGATCCACCGAATAAAAATACCACAACGATGCATCAATGGTATTGTATCTCGGTTCTTCTTTTCCATTGTTAGGAAATACATTTGGAATCATTCCTTCACTTACATAATAAGAAAAGGATTCCAACACAGAACGTGCATCTTCATATCTTCCCGTTGCCATCGTCAGTCCTTGCAGTGCGATCATCGTATCTCTTCCCCAGTCTGCAAACCATGGATAACCAGCTAGAATGGTCTTATGTCCTGTGGATTTACGATCAACTAGAAATGCATCTGCTCCCCATGCAAGTCGTCGCGTTAATGATGTCTGATAAGGTACCTGATCTAATAATTGCATCATTCGATCCCGATACTCCTCTGCTATATCAAATCCGTCTTTGTCATCCATTATTTCAATGGTACATTTGAGATAAAACCGTTTCGTCTCATATGGAGCAAGCGTTACAATCACATCATATGGGGTTATGTGGTTATCCACACCTAAGAAACCCGTACGCTGATCGATGGGATATACTTGATTTTCCTCAATCAGATAATTTGGTGTTGCCATGGAAACTGGTTTCTGGGAACGGTCATAATATGTACCTTCTGATGCATAGAAGCCAATGGTGATTTCTCTATTCTCTTCCGGTATAAGCGCCAGATACTTCTTATCTTGTGAACCCGGATAATTACGAAATACCTTTTGAAATTTCAATTCTGCCCGCTCTTTGGTCCCTCCAAAATCTCGATAGGTAAACATTGGTGTAATAGCCAAGGTTGCTTCTTTCATTCCATTGGTAATCTCGTAGCATACGACACTAGTATTCTTTCCATGCTCCATCGCAATGGTCTTCTTCATACACAAATCATTGATCTGATATGTATAAGTAGGCAGAATATCTAACGTAAAGCGATTGAGATACGTATAACCTCGTTTCCATTCTTTAATATATTCCTGTGCTGTAAGATCAATCTCTTTTCCCTCTACAGTAACCATTTCATGTGTTCCAGGGAAGATCATCATTCGATCTACAGGAGCTTCAAGGGAAGCGATCAGATATCCACTGTAGATTCGTGTATTGGCACCAATGATTGATTGATTCGCAAAGCCACCAATCCCATTGGTTAATAACCATTCTTTCTCCATTCCTTCTTCAAATGTACGAAATGCATTTCTTCCGAAAACATATTTTTCTTTTAACTCTCTCATAATAATTTCCTTTCTACGTGTTTTCTTAATAAATTATCCTTTTATCTTCCTTCGTACATATATATAAATTCAAGCTTTGCATATGAAAGTGTGTTCGAATGAGCTATGTCATGCATTACATGTTTCACAAACGTATGCCCCATAGGGTTCTATAATAGGAAAGTCAGAGGACTTTCCTATTATAGAATAAAGCACGCCCACCAACACAAGTTGATAGGCGCTTTCTTACATGTAAGTTTACCTGCTTCTTTTTATGATTTCTTTTAACTCTTCAATTGTATAGGTATAATGAGAATTACAGAAATGGCAGTTTACTTCAATTGGTTCTCCATCATCAATCATTGCTTGAATATCTTTCTTTCCAATGCTAACAATTGCTTTTTCTACACGTTCTTTCGAACAGTTACAATCAAATTTGGTAGGAATCGTTTCAAAGAACTCAACTCCAAAATCCCCAAGTACATGCTCTAAGATCATCTCAGGCGTCATATCTTGGTCCAAGAGAGCAGTGATCGAAGTGATTTCTTTAATCTTCTTCTCTAACTTGTCAATAACTTCTTCATCTGCGAATGGCATTAATTGTATGATAAATCCACCTGCACGACGAACGGTATTATCCTTATTCATTAAGACCCCTAATGCAACAGAAGATGGAACTTGTTCACTTGTTGCATAGTAATAGGTTAAGTCTTCTGCAATTTCACCTGAAACCAAATGGGTTTGTCCCACATATGGTTCTTTTAATCCCATATCCTTGATCACATTCATAACACCAAGGTCTAGTGCTTTGCCCACGTCTAATTTTCCTTTTTCATTCGGAGGCAACATAACTTCTGGATTATTTACATATCCTTTCACATTTGCCTTCGAATCCGCTGTTACCGTTAAACCACCGATAGGGCCACTGCACTTGATTTGTAAAGTAAGTAGATCTTTCTCACCTTTCATCATACTTCCCATCATACTTCCTGCTGTTAGCAGTCTGCCAAGTGCCGCTGTTGCAACTGGACTCGTATTATGACGGGATCTGGCTTCCTCAACCAAATCTCTCGTAGTAGCTGCAAATGCACGAATTTGGTTATTGGCAGCGGTTGCTCTAACAATATAATCTGACATAATAATCTCCATTCTTTCTAACGTATTTCCTTCATAGGCTTACTCTTACTCCTACTAAACCCTACTCCTCTGTGTAGTACTTATGTTCCTGGCGCTTTTCTCTTGCTATGATATAGATTCTTTCGCTTGTTGGTGTCACCGGATCATGGGTAAATGCATCAAATGCATTGACGAATTCCATTCCTGCTTCCTCTATTAAACGTTTCACGGTATCAAGGGAATATGCTTTTTGGTAGTGCTTTTCGTCAAATCGATAGAATACCTCGCCATCTTCTTCGTACTCTTCCTCATTTTCATCGTCTAGATCTGTCTCATTTTCTTCTCCGAAATCTTCCTTCACATAGATGGTCAAGTCATACTCATTGACTTTTTCCTCTGGATAGTAGTAATTGTCCCAGATAAAGCTACCATTTGGTCGATTTTCTGCTATGGTATTATTTGCCAATATTGTTTCGTACTTATATTCGGTATTCATATCAAAGATAAATATCCCCTGACGATCTAAGTAATTATTCACTAGACGAAAAACCTCGCGTAGGTCATCTTCTTCCATGATATAGTTCATACTATCACAAATGCTTACAACAGCAGAAACGGTACCATATAATTCAAACTCCCTCATATCCTGTAATAGATATAAGATGGAATCTCCCTGATCCATCGCTTTCTCCATTGCAATAGAAAGCATCTCTTCTGCATTATCAATTCCAATCATATCGTAGCCTTTTTTCGAAAGCCGTTCTGTAACATTACCTGTCCCACAGCCTAGATCAAGAACGATTCCATCCTTGACACCATATTCCGCTAGTAATTCCGTTAAATACCTACACCAGTCATCATATGGAATGTTATCCATAAACATATCATAAACCTGTGCAAATCCTGTATATGCCTGCATCTATTCACCTTTTTCCAATTCATTGTCGTAGAACGACGGCGCCAATTTGACCCCACCTCAAGTAGCGTATATGGACGAGTTACATCGTTATCGTCCTTTACTGCTACTTATTATACTAACAATATAAAAACAACGCAAGTATTACGATAAAGAGGATTCTTCATTTTGTCCTTCTCTTAACAAAGCTTCCTGCTTCATCTGTTTTTTCTTTCTAGTAATGATACCACCAATTCTTCCCGATTCTTTTGCTGATAACGATTTCCAGCCAGTTTCCAATACCTTTGGCAATAATCCAAGTTCCTCTGCCACTTCATATTTTAACTGCTCTTCTGGCTTAATGTTATTCAAGTCAATTGGTTTTTCCTTTTTCTTTGTCATAAAACTCTCCTTATACGCTATTGAACCGTTGAAATACTAGGGTCAAATTACTTTTGCCCCAACATCACTATGTTTCATCAACGAAGGAGTATGTCCTAGCCATCGCAGGGCATCCCCTTTGTTCTCTAGAGTATCTCCAAGAGTTTATGTTTTAAACCTCTACTTCCTTCCCAAGTGCAAAGGAATACAAGATTCTTTGTTTCACTTTCTTGCCTGTAATCTGTTCAATTGCTCTCTGGTAGTAATCCAACTGCACCTTATAACGGGAACGCAAGATGTCCTCCCCTGTTTCCTTTGGTACATGGTCCGTCTTATAGTCGACGATTACGATTTCTCCCATTTCTTCAAAAAAGCAGTCGATGATTCCTTGTACTAATATTGGCTCTTCGCTAGTAAGGTCAGGTCGGATCTCATTTGCTTTAACAGAGAATACAAATTGCTGTTCACGATATACGATGTTCTTACCTTGAGCCGCTTCCACACGTTTTGCAAGATCTGTTTTCATGAATCGTTGGATCTCATATGGATTCACCACATCCGCTTCCTCTTTTTTTATGATTCCTTTTTCAACTAAACTGCTAATTTCAGATGTAACATTCTCGAGTGTAGGCTTTTTCAGGATTCCGATGCACTCCAATACTTTATGATACACCGTTCCTCGTCTTGCTCCTTGAACAGGTATTTTCTCCAACAGAAAGTTTGGTAGTAATTCTGGATCTATTGTTTCCATCTGTTCTACGTTCTCTGCAACTGTTTCAATCTTCTTGTCTGTATCTTGTTGGATTTCCCCCATCGTTTCTATTACTTGAACAGCCGATTCACTCTTGATTAAAGATTCACTCTCTTCTTCATCGAGTTCCTGTCCTAATCTCTTTAATTCAGATACGGTTACCTTGGCGTGTAGTTTTGTCTCATTCTCGTATGGATATTGATACTGCAAATGTTTCTTAATCTGTTGGTGAATCTCTTCTTCATAAATCTGTGTAGAATCCCAGGATAACAGCTGCTTTTTCTTCTCGTTCCCCACAATCTGTCGTGCAACTTCCTCTTCAACCGTTCGAAATACATCAACAATTCTTATCTGAAATCTTGCTTCCTGATCCCGTTTGGCATTTGGTTCTAGACATACTCCTGGTGAGATTCCTTCCTTTTCTAATAAAGGAAAGCAATCTTTATGTCGAACCAAAGCTGGCATGATCCAGTCAAAATACGTACCTGCTGAAGCAAGTTTTTGAAAAAGTAACGCACGCTCCTCTTGATTCTTCCCATCAGCCCATTTCTTCAATTTATCTGCAATAGAAGGGACATAGCCTGTAAGAATTAATTTCTCTTTTGCACGTGTTAATGCAACATAAAGCACACGCAGTTCTTCTCCTAGGTTCTCAAGCACAATCTTTTTTTGAAGGAACTTCTTTAATAAAGTAGGGGACTTGATACGAAGGTCTGGGTTTACATAATCCGGTCCAATCCCAAGATCAGGGTGTAGAACAAGTTTGCTTCTGGCATCCTGATTGTTAAATGCTTTGCTCATGCCTGATACGAATACAATGGGGAATTCTAGACCTTTGCTCTTATGAATACTCATAATACGAACAGTATCCTCTCCCTCTCCAACTGTAATTGCTTCACCAAAATCAATATCGTATTTGTGCAGTTTCTCAATGTATCGAACAAATTGGAACAACCCATGATAGCTGGTCGATTCATATTGTACCGCACGTTCAATCAGCATATCGATATTTCCTTTTCTCCGATCTCCAGCTGGCATAGCGGTCACATAATTGTAGTATCCTGTTTCTTGTACAATCTTCCAGATCAGTTCATGTATGGAAGTGTAAGCTAAACAGTCACGATATTGCTCCAGTCGTTCCAAAAAGAGACGAAGTTTTCTCTTCATTTCCTTCACAACCTGTTCCTCTACTGCTTGTTCCTCCGCTGTTTGTTCCTCTGGTACTTGCTTCGTTCCCTCTTGCTCTTCCTTATCACCAACAACATTTGCTGTGTTATCCTCCACATATGCTTTCACCGCTTCATACATATCACAGTCTTCCTTGCTTTTTCTTATGATGGCTAATTCCGTTGTTGACAATCCTACCATCTTAGAATGCAATATGGCGGTTAGTGGAATATCTTGTTTTGGGTTATCGATTACCCGTAACATATTCAATATTGTACGAATCTCTACCGTAGAAAAATACCCTGACTGTGTATCCGAAAATGCTGGAATCCCCATGGACATCAGCGTATCGACAAATGTTTGTGACCAGCCACTCATGGTACGCAACAAGATGACAATATCCCCGTACCTTGCTGTCTCATAACATTTTTTCTCCTTATTCCAAACCTGCAACCCTGTTTCTGGATTCACTAATTCCTTAATGCGCAAACCGATTGCTCTAGCCTCTAATTCGCGTACCGTATACTCTTCCTCTTCCTTATCTGTCTCCTCATCCTGCTGCAACGAATTGCTTGCTTTCGAAGATTCTCCTTGTTCTCCCTGCTGTTGTTTTTCCTGTTGCTCTTGCAGTCTCTTTTCCTGTTCCTTAAACTCTTCATCTGTGACAAATAGAACTTCCGTTGTAGTAGAGATTTCTCCTGTTTCACATGGAGCGAATACCGCACCTGGATTCAATGCTGCATCCTCATCATATGCGATTTCACCCAACTGCTTTGTCATAATCTGCTCAAAGATATAGTTTGTGCAGGCAAGTACTACCGCTCGACTACGGAAATTTGCATGAAGATCAATCCTTTGATTTTCACTTTCTTCTAGCGAATAGGTTTCAAACTTCTTCATGAACAGATCTGGACGAGCAAGTCGGAATTTGTAGATACTCTGTTTGACATCACCAACCATGAACCGATTGTTTTGTCCTAGTCGTTCTTTTGATATACTCGTTAGGATTGTTTCCTGTACTAAATTACTATCTTGGTATTCATCAATTAGAATCTCTTCATAGTATTCACTTAACTCATCTGCCACAGAAGTTGGAATAACTTCCCCATTCTCCTCTTTCTTAACCAAGATATTGAGGGCAAAATGTTCCAGATCGTTAAAGTCTACCATGTTCTTCTCTTCTTTTGCTTTTGCATATCGCTTTCCAAACTCCATGGTAAGATCAAGTAGAACATTCATCACTGGTGCAACTGCCTGTAGATCACACAACATTTCCTCTTCTGACTGATAGAAATAATTCTTTTTCAGGTCCGTTACCGCTTTCTTAATCTCATCACGAATTGCCTTTACCTGCTCTCGTTTTTCATCACTAACTTCTTCATCCTTAGCACGGGATAGGGCTTTCCACTTAATAGAGGCAAGAACCTGTGCATACTCATTATACGAACGAGCGGACAGCATATCCTGTAGTAAAATTGCGTCCTGTAACAGGGCATCCTCATACATATGTGGTCCCGCTACAGAGCGTGCAATCCCTATCGCCTGCTCATTGCGACGTACCAGATCAAGTGTCATTGATTTAAGATACGAGAGCAAACCTTTCATCCAATCTAGTCCCTGTAATTCTTCGATGGAATGAATGGCAAACTGTTGCTTTCTCTCCTCTAACCATTCATGAGGCCAAGGATAACTCATAGAAAATTGATACAGTTGTAGAATCAAATCCTCTAATGTGCTATCCGACTTTCCGCTGGCATAACACTCTACAAATGTAGTAAAGTCTTCTTCTGCTTTCTCATAGCAATCTTCTAACAGATCTTCCATCACATCAACACGAAGAAGCGTTAACTCTGCATCTTCCGCAATACGAAAAGAAGGGTCCAAGTCAATGACATTAAAATGATTTCGAATCACTTGTAAACAAAAGCTATGGATCGTGGTAATCTGTGCACTGTGGATCAACATCATCTGTTTCTGCAGATGTTTGTTGTCAGGCATTTGATCTAATTTCTTCTCAATTGCCTGAAGAATACGTTCCCGCATCTCTGCCGCTGCTGCATTGGTAAATGTTACGATCAATAATTTATCAACATCGATTGGATTCTCTCCTTCTGAAATCATTGTAATAATTCGTTCCACCAAAACTGCAGTTTTTCCCGAACCTGCTGCTGCAGATACGAGAATATTCCGCTTTCTTAGGTCAATTACTTTCTGCTGGTCACTTGTCCATGTCACCTCTGCCATTTACTCTTCCTCCTTTCCTAGTAGACATTCCATCTTTGCAAATACATCTTCCTTATCTAACTTCTTCAATTGATGATAGCGATTTCCTGGTAATTTCACGTCAAACCCGCATATTCCCTGGAACGCACAATAATCACAAGCAGTCTTTTCCCCTAATTTATATGGATTCACATCCGCTTGTCCTTCTAAGATTTCTTTTCCAATCTCAACAATTTTATGATTCACATAGTCCGTCATCTCTTTAAACTGTCTGCTAGAAGCAACTGCAGAACGTTTCGTTGGCCAGCCTTCCTTATTGGTTTCCAGTGGAATTACATCTGATTTAACAGAGGCGGCAATCTCCTCCCCCTCCATAAATGACGTATCCATGTATTTGCTTATGCTCATATCTGCATTAACCATTCCATTCATTCGTAGTTCCTTCATAATGGCACTATCCACATCATCTGTCTTATCAACAATTGGATCATTGATATTGTAGTAGAATACACCTGCCGGCTCCACGGTATGCGCAGGATTCTTCTTCTGCTGCATTTCCATAGAAGCACTGAGGTAAACCATTAACTGTAATTGTAATCCGTAATAGATCTGCCCCATATCCAGTGCGGAATTGCCCGATTTATAATCAATCACCTTCACAAGAAGTCTGTTCTTCTCTGGTTCTTCGTAGATATCAACCCGGTCAATTCTTCCTTGTAGCTGCATATTCTCCTCTTCTGATAAAGCAACGTGAACCGAATCTAGGTGGTCAAGGAATGAGAACTGCAATTCGAATGCTTCGGGACGGAACTTTCCTTTTCGTACCTGCTTACACAATGCCCAAATGGTTCGTTTGGTAATACGCATTACTCTGGCTAACATATATGCATTTCGTTTGCTGCTGAGAATTACCTGATTGCCATAATCAACCGCAGCTTCCTCTACTGCTTCTTTGGTATATTGTTCTCTTACCTCATCTGGTATGGAGTACCATTCATACTCGCTTTTTTGTACTTTCTTTGAGAAGAGGTCAATGGCTTTATGAAAGATATTCCCGATATCCGGTACAGCAAGACGATATTCCTGCCGTTCTAGTAGTCCTAAACCATATCGTATAAAATGTGCAAATGCACATGCCGCGTATTTTTCTAAACGGGTAACACTTCCATTCAACTCACTTCCATAAAGTGCTCGAGCTACTGCTTTCGATAAGGAATTGGCGTCTGGTTCATAGAACGCTCCCTGGATAACCAAATCCAGACTCTTTCTTCTTTCCTCATCCTGACAATACCAGCTGTATAACTCTTGAAATGTAGGTGTTTCCAATGGAGATTCAAATCCTTCTTTTGGCTTACTCGTATCTGCAAAACTTCGAATCCGATCGATCAGATAACCAATTCCTTGTCTTGTAGCCAGTATAGTCTCCAAATGATCTTGCTCATAAGCAAAATCCTGCACCTTCAGTTTAGGAAAAATCTGTTTCATCTTACCTATCAGATAGGATGCCTTCTTTGCTTTTCCATCCATACCAACTTTACTATACGTAATATACAAGTGTTTTGTTGGTTTCGTCAGATTCAGATATAGATAAAACTGTTCGGTAAATGTCTTTTGCCGTTTTGTTGGTGCTAACTCTACCTCATGTTTCAGTAACAATTCTCGTTCCATATCGGATATCAATCCACCACCATCTGCGGATTTTGGTATAATTCCATCATTTACTCCAAGGAAGAATAACGCTTTAATATCTTTCAGTCTTGTTCTTTCAATATCACCCACCACAATCTGGTCAATACTTGGTGGAATGATTCCTACTTTGATCTCTTCAAAACCTGTATCCAATAGTTTACTGTATTCCTCCAAGGACATGGTCTCTTCTCCAAGAAGTTCAACCATCTTATCAAATAATTCTAGAATCATACCATATACTTGGCGATATTCCTTGGCTAAACTCAATTTCCCCATAACATCAAAATCCTGTGAGAACCCGGTTAATTTTGCTGCCACCTGTTTTTCAACCAAAAACATACAGATTGCTGTTGTCATCTCACGGACGGTAGAATCTTTTTTCTTTAATACCTCGCGAAGAGGTTCCAAACCTGCTAACGCCATTTTTCTACTTTCATTTAATCTTATAAAATCGATTGCTCCTTGTGTCTGATAGGAACGGTCCCATTCCTTTGTCCATAGATGGAACCCTCTTATCCCCATAGCCAACGCATAATTTTCCAGATTATCCACCGCTTCTCTGGATATATCCACCATTTCACAACGAAGATAACGAAACATGGATTCATAGCTGAAGTCCCTTTGGGTTACTTCTAATACGCTTCGAATTAATTCTACCGCAGGATTTCCTAGTATTCCTTTCTTCTGATCGATGAAAAATGGAATCTTCTCCTGTTCATAATCATTCTCAATAATCCGTCCGTAAGTTGCCATATCCCCACTTACTACCGCAATATCCTTATAACGATATCCTTGCTCCTGAATCAATTTCTTTATCTGAACAATAGTAAATGCAACTTCACTGGCTGGATTTTGTGCCACATGGAGACTTAGATCCTCCACTTCTTTTGTATAAGTCACTCTTGGATAGCGGAACAGATTCTTCTCCAGTGCAGCAAGCCCCGGACTTTCTAGGAATCGATAAGGTGTGCGCGCCTTTCCCTGTCCTACCATCCACAATGGTTTTTCCATTGGTACTTGCTGTTCTATGGCTATTTCCTGTAGCGAAGCAATCATCTTCTTACTCATATGAAACAATTGATATTCTTCGTCCGCTGCAAACTGTTCTCTCTCATCAATGGTAACTGTTACATATACCTTCTTACACAAACGCATTAATTTTGTTAGTAATTTTGTCTGTGAAGGTGTGAATCCCGTAAATCCATCGAAACATATGACGCATTCTTTAACGTAGGTAGACTCTTCTACTTTGTCATACAACACATCTAATATCTCTTCTGTAGTAATATATTTTTCTTCTATATAATCTTGAAAACCTCGATAAACAACTAGAATATCCTGTAACTTGCTCTTTAACATAGGACGTGATTCTACTTGTTCAATCGTTTGCTCCAATTGTTCTGGTGTAATACAATATTGATAGATTTCCGATAACATCGATTTTAATTCATCAATGAATCCGTTTTTTTTCACATTACTCTGAAAGATATGCAGCTCCTCTTTTTTCTGCTCCACGATCTTCCGTAAGATCATACTCTTGCCTGTATCTTCAAGGACCGTTTTATCTTGTCCACCTAATTCATCGAATACCCGATAAGCAAGACGCATAAAGCTAAGAATATCGATATTCATAATTCCATGATTCGGATGAGCCGCAACCATATCTCTCTGCGTCTGCATGGTAAATTGTTCTGGTACAATCACCAGATAATTTGTCTCTGGATTCTTCAAGGAATCCGACACAATCTCTTGATACAAACGATGGGATTTTCCTGCCCCAGAACTCCCCAGTATAAGTTGTAATGACATATGCTCCTCCTATAATCTAATTTTTCGATTCCCTAGTTTTGCTCTAATTTTCATTTTGTTCGAATCTGTTGTTTTTATAGAAACTCTCTACACCATGGTACACCAAATCATTGGACTCGTCTAGAAAAAATGAAGTTCCTAAACAGTCATAAATATTTTAGGTAAATAATATACTATAATAACGAAACTTATGGAGGATAAAAGATGTCAAAAACTAAGATTGTTATCATTCAACTGAAAGAAATAATTTACACAGCAATATTTGCTGGCTTAGGTATTCTTCTTATATTACTACTGATCTTTATGTTTCTACCCGATAAGAAGAAAGGCTCTGATGTGGAGGAATCAGCAAAATATACAGCAGGAGTATGGACATCTGAATTAACGATAGGAGAGACTTCCCTCAATATTGAAGTTGTAGTCGACGAAAGCCATATTAATTCAGTTAGTATAACCAATCTCAGCGAAACAGTAACGACCATGTTCCCATTATTGCAACCTTCCTTAGATGACATTGCTTCCCAACTCTATGAAACTGGTGACGTGGATTCCGTTCAATTATCAGAGAACAGTAAATATACCCAGACCCTCCTGTTAGATGCCATTAAAACCACTCTGAAAAAAGCAGAGAAATGATCATGGAATGATACTTCCAACAATACATAACAAAGGCATAAAATAAAAAATCTAGAACAAACGCTGCCATGAACGGATCATTAACCGCCCTGACAACCTTTGTTCTAGATTTTTATTTTTTATTATTTTTTGATCTGTTTACAAACGAAAGCGTTTCCAGTACCCATCTAAATCCTGATCACGGAATGCTCGGTAATACTCCAGTGCAATCTTTTCCATAACTTCTTCGCCTTTGATCTTAATATAGATCTCTTCCTCTGATTTTATGATGATGTTCTTATTCCCTCTTTGCTTTCCTATATAAGCACGTGCTTTCTTTTCCCAATCTAAGATCGTGCTTTCGTCCAACACGTCATATTCTATCATTTGAAATTTTACTTCTTCAATAAAATCATCAATATCGTAACTTTCCATCTGCTCAATCTCTCCTCTATCTTACGTTATTCTAATCATCGCTATTCCTTAAAGAACCTCATGTCCACTATGAATAGCGACCATTTTTGCACTAAATCGTTAATCCATATTCCTGCTTGATTTCATCTAATTCTTTCATCCAAACCGCACTACTTGCATCACTTGGCATACGCAGATCGCCTCTTGGAGAGACTGCTACACTTCCTACCTTTGGACCATCTGGCAAACAATTTCGTTTAAATTGCTGCGTAAAGAATCTCCAATAGAACGTACGGAGCCATTTGTAGATCACCACATCTTCATAATCTCCTGCAAATGCATTCTTTGCTAGGCGGAACACTTTACCTGGTGTGAATCCAAAACGCATAACATAATATAAGAAGAAGTCATGTAACTCATACGGTCCCACTAAATCTTCTGTCTTCTGTGAAATCTTTCCGTCTTCCGGAGGCAATAACTCTGGGCTTACTGGTGTATCCAATACATCTAAAAGAATGTCACGTAATTCTTGATCCTTTAATGTATCTGCATAATATGCCACCAAATACCGTACCAAAGTCTTTGGTACGGAACAATTTACTCCATACATAGACATATGATCTCCATTGTAAGTTGCCCAACCTAGAGCCAGCTCTGACATATCGCCTGTTCCCACTACGATTCCATTGCTTTGATTGGCCACATTCATAAGAATCTGAGTACGTTCTCTTGCCTGTGCATTCTCATAAGTAACATCATGATTATTCACATCATGTCCAATATCTTTTAAATGAAGCAACACTGCTTCTCTAATTGGTATTTCCCGTAAAGTTGCTCCTAACTTTCTTGTCAAAGTAACCGCATTGTTATAGGTGCGATCCGTTGTACCAAAACAAGGCATAGTAACTGCAATTATATTGCTACGGTCTAACCCAAGCAAATCATATGCTTTCACCATAACAAGTAAAGCTAATGTTGAATCCAAACCACCAGATATTCCAACTACGGCATTCTTACAACCAATATGCATCAGTCGTTTCTTTAATCCAAATGCCTGTATATTTAAGATTTCCTCACAACGTTTATCCCGCTTATCCTTTGCACTTGGAACAAATGGAGTCTTAGCAAAGGTACGTGTTAATGTTGTCTCCAACTGATCTTTTAATGCATGATCAGTAAATGTAAAATCAACAAATGTATAATTTTCATCATTATTAGTACAGAATGTTGACATTCTTCTTCTTTCACTCACCAATTTTTGAATATCTATTTCAGAAATGGTCAGATCATTCGTGAATCGTGGTGCTTCTTTTAAGATCGTCCCATTCTCTGCAATCAAATTATGACCTGAGAATACAACATCCGATGTAGATTCCCCTTCACCAGCACTTGCATAGATATAAGCTCCCATTATAGATGCCGATTGTGCACAAACCAAATCTTTTCGATAAATATCTTTTCCAGTTGTCTCATTACTTGCGGAAGGATTGACGATTACTGTCGCCCCTGCCAAAGCATGTCTAGAAGATGGTGGAATTGGTACCCATAAATCTTCGCAGATTTCAACAGAGATTATAAAATCCTGAAGCTCATTACAACGGAACAATAGATTTGCACCGAATGGAATCTCTTTCTCATCTATAATATCGATGTATTCTACCTTTTCATTTCCAATACCAAAATATCTTGCTTCATAAAATTCCGAATAATTTGGTATGTTGACTTTCGGCACGATTCCAAGTAACTGGCCTTCAAAAATAACTGCAGCTGTATTATAAAGATTTCCTAATTTCATAATTGGCAATCCTACTACAACTACCATATTTCGGTTTTTTGTTTCTCGTATAATCTTAACAAGAGATTCTTTTGCTTCTGATAATAAGGTATTCTGTAAAAATAGATCTCCACAGGTATATCCTGTAATACATAACTCTGGAAAAACCAATACTCTTACTTTCTCTTCAGCTGCCTTATGAATCAACTCAACAATCTGTTGGGTATTATATGTGGGATCAGCAACCTTAACCATAGGAGTCGCTGCTGCAACTTTTACAAATCCGTGTTTCATCTTCCGCCTCCATCTATTCATCTAAATTAAAACTCTGCAATCTGTACTTAATCATTATTCCATTCCTTATCCATAATATACTATTTACTCGTAAATTACCAGTAGGAATCCCTTGATTTGTTATTGTGGAACTACGTTTTCTTTCATGCGTACGCCTCTGAATTCAATAAAAGAACTAAGAAAAAGGCAGCTTACGCTGCCTTAATCATTTGTGTAATACCCCAAAATGCCGTTTCTTGTATTTTGACTCCTAGCTATAGCTAGGTGGGTTACCTCACTTATGTTTCTGCCTTCCACTACAGTTGGTGGCTTGACATTAACATAAAAATATTGGTGTCCCGGATTCGTAAATGTAGGTTCAAAATAACAAGATTGTCGCACATTCCAGGAAGTATTACAATATTTTGTTTTCAGTTTTTAACTGCCTTTATTATAACTCTTTTCATATTGCATTGCAAGGAGTAAGACAATTTTATTTTATCTTTTTATTAATTCTATTATTTAAGAGTTTATTTAGTATTATTCTACTACTTGTCCAATTATTGTATGTTGTCTGACATCGATGTAGCAATTTCTTGTTCCACTATATCTTCTAAATCTTCATAATCCGTGAGTTTTTGGAAAGAGAATTGAAACTCTGTTCCTTTACCAATCTCGCTTTCCACATTAATCACACCATTATGTTTAATGGCTATCTGTCTTGCAATTGCTAATCCCAATCCAGAACCATTGGCATTCTGTCTTAGCTTTGATTTATAGAATTTATCAAAGATGTACGGTAATTCCTCTTTTGTGATTCCAACACCTTCATCTTTAATTGATATTCTTATTATGTCCATACACATAATTTTTATGTATATGGTTGAATTTTCATTGGAAAATTTAACCGCATTATCAAAGATAATCATAAACATCTGGCGCAGTCGATCATAATCTCCTAACATCATAACCGAGCCTTCTGTCTTTTGAATGTCCAGTTTTATATTCTTCTTTACACAGATTGCAGAAGCGTTACGCAATATGTCATCAAAAATCTGGATTACATTGATCGGCTCCTTCTCTACAGCAAAATCTGGATTCTGCATCTTAGAGAGTAATAACAAATCACCGACCAGCCGTTCCATGCCTTTACACTCTTTTAACATACGTTCATAGTTGGCATTAATCTTTTCTGGATCTGTAACAATCCCATCAATCAACATCTCGGTATAAGCACGAATAACTGTGATTGGGGTACGTAATTCATGCGAAACATTTGCAAAAAAATCCATACGCATCTGCTCCATGTTCTTCCGTTCTTCCTCACTTTGTGCCAATCGATCTGAAAGTATATCAAATGTTCTTGCCAAATCTCCTAACTCATCCTTTTGATCACTCTCAATCTTTAAGGAATAATCTCCTTCTGCCAATCCAAGCGCTGTTACTCTCATCTTAGAAATTGGTTGTGTTAATCTTTTCGCAAAAATGACTGCAACAATAAAACATACGAATAAAGCAGTAATTGCACTCATCAAGATCATTCGTAAACTTGTTTTGATCAATTGTCCCTGCCCTTTGATCGGTGCATGTAAGATAACCGCACCAGCTACGACTTTATTCTCATCATACACTGGTATCCCAATGGACATAACCGTCTCATTATAGATATCACTAAAATATACTTTATCCGTTTCTTTCCCTTTCAACGCATTCTCCAATACGATCCGTATGCTACGATTCAGTTCGATATTCGTAAGATCCGTATCAGAAAGGTCTTTCATTGGGCTATCGTCTTCTCCATTATCAATGATCCAGATATCCATCTCAGATGTCTCAATCTTTTTTAATGTCGTTAAAAATGCAGGATATTCATCATAATTTTCATAAATAATGTAGTTATTCAGAATCTCTGCAATACTTCTTCCTTTGTTAAGCAACCGCTCTCTATATGTATTCTTCTGATTTGATTTACTTAACTGAAGAAACATGATTCCAAGCGTTGCTGCAAAGATACAGATGATAATGGCAAAATAAAAATATACACGGGAAGATATCCGATTATAAAACTTTACATTATTGTTATGATCTACAATACTCATTAAGCTTCCTCGATTTCAAACTTATATCCTACACCCCATATGGTCTTAATCGTCCAATCTGGATGTTCAACTTTATCCAACTTGGCACGTAGTCGCTTAATATGAGAATCCACGGTACGACTATCACCAAAATAATCAAATCCCCATAAACTATCCAACAGATTGTCTCTCGTAAATACTTTATTCGGATTTCCCGCAAGGGTCCACATGGTTTCAATTTCTTTTTTCGTTAGCGACATCTTCTTACCATCTATGTAGAGTGTATATTCATCAAGATTAATATCCAAATTACTAATTGATATGGTATTCTCCGACTTCTGAGGTTGCGTTGCATTTGACATACGTCGAAGAACTGCACGAACTCTTGCCATAACCTCACTTGGACTAAAAGGTTTTACAATATAGTCATCTGCGCCAATATCAAGTCCCATAATCTTCTCAAAATCTTCTCCTCTTGCTGTGATCAAGATTACGGGTGTATTCGATTTGCTTCGAATCTTTCTACAAACCTCATACCCATCTTCCTTTGGCATCATGACATCTAATAAAACCGCTACTGGTTCATACTTTTGAAATAATTCTAACGCTTCTACACCATCTGAGGCTACAACTGGTTCATACCCCTCTTTTTGTGCATAGGTTGACAAAATATCTGTTATATCATTATTATCATCCGCAATTAAGATATGCTGCATTTACACCCGTCCTTTCTATTAGCTAACGGTATTTAGTCGTTTTATGATACATGTTTCAAAAATGCATAGCATTGTATAGTATCAATATGGTTATTATATCTTATTCTATGTCATTTGTACAAGTATCAAGTACAGGTTATTTCTTAACAATTTCTTACGAAATTACCAAATCCTTTATTTCCATGGAGAGACTACTAATTTTTGAATTTCTTACAAAGTTGACATCATTCTGACAAAAACTCAATATATAATTAACTTGAGATGTGAATATATTAATAATAGGTTAATGTTAATACGATATTGCATGTTATGAATGCAGATAGGAGTCAAGTATGAACGTTAAAAATATTAAAAAAAGAATTTTTGCAGTTGGTTTTGCAAGTTTCGTCATATGTACGGTACCTATTCCGAATTCTGCTTTTACAACAGTAGCAAAGGCAAGCCAACACACAACAACCCCAGAAAAAGATAGTTGTAATGCAAAATTGAATGTCAAAAAAAAGTTGATCGTAACAAATTCCAGCTATACGCTGAAGGTGTATAACTTAGAAGACAATCAAACTGTTACTTTCAAGTCTGATGATACAGAAATAGCAACCGTTGATAAAGAAGGCGTAATTACTACGAATGATAAGAACGGGACATGTATAATTACAGCTACAGTAAAAGAAAAATCAAAAACAGTAAAGTCATTAGAATGTGAGATTACAGTTGGACCTCCAGCTGCTAGTATTGTTTTGGTTAAGTCAGAACTTTCTTTAGTAGTTGGGAAACGTTACCC
Organism: Anaerosporobacter faecicola; assembly: GCF_012070565.1. Taxonomy (GTDB): domain Bacteria; phylum Bacillota; class Clostridia; order Lachnospirales; family Lachnospiraceae; genus Anaerosporobacter; species Anaerosporobacter faecicola. The sequence goes on along the minus strand of NZ_JAAQRO010000040.1, from coordinate 116,703 downwards.
ATTCTTAGAAAATCTTTTGATTATCAAACCGAATACTACCGTTGAAGTTCCCAAATTCTCTAGTTCCAACGAAGATGTCGCTGTTATTAGTTCAACGGGAAAGATCTCTACAAAAGAAGCAGGTTCTTGCGTAATAAAAGCTTCCTTAGAGAATGGTTCCAGTGTTAGTTGTCTATTGACTGTAATTGAAGATTCAGATAAGTAATCACTATTAACATAACCAAAAACGAGATGTCGTACCAATGGTGCGGCATCTCGTTTTTGGTTATTATTCTGGGTCTTTACGCTTCTTGCTCCTGTTTAGCAAGTCAAAAGGTCATATTCACTTATTGACAAACACAAAGTGAATATGACCTTTTGGACCCTTGCTTTACTACTCTTCAAATAGAGCAGTTGATAAATAACGTTCTCCTGTATCTGGAAGTAATACAACGATATTCTTTCCTTTGTTTTCTGGACGTTTTGCAATTTCTGTTGCAGCATGGATTGCTGCTCCTGCAGAAATTCCCACTAACAATCCTTCCTGTTTTGCCACAGCTCTTGATGCTGTGAATGCATCTTCATTCTCAACTTTGAAGATTTCATCTACAATGTCAAGATTCATAACTTCTGGAATAAATCCTGCACCGATTCCTTGAATCTTGTGTGGTCCTGGTTTTTCTCCACTTAACACTGCTGATGCAGCTGGTTCTACGGCAACGATCTTTACATTCGGATTCTTTTGTTTTAAAACTTCTCCATTTCCAGTTATGGTACCGCCGGTACCAACACCTGCAACGAAGATATCCACATTACCATCGGTATCTCTCCAAATTTCTTCTGCCGTTGTTTTTCTATGTGCTTCTGGATTAGCTTTGTTCTCAAATTGTTGAGGAATAATAGCATTTCCGTATTCTGCTACTAATTCATTGGCTTTTGCAATGGCGCCCTTCATACCTTCTGCTCCAGGAGTTAATACAACCTCGGCTCCTAATGCAGCAACAATTCTTCTTCTTTCAATACTCATTGTATCTGGCATTGTTAAAATTAGACGTAATCCTTTGGACGCTGCTACGAATGCTAAACCAATTCCTGTATTACCACTTGTTGGTTCAATAATTACCGTATCCTGATTAATCTTACCTTGCTTAATTCCTTCTTCGATCATTGCATAAGCAACACGGTCTTTTACACTACCAAGTGGATTAAAGTACTCCAGTTTTACGATTAAATTTGCTTCTAGCTTGTTATTTTCCTCATAATTGGATAATTCCAATAAAGGTGTGTTACCGATCAAATCTGTTAATTTCTTTGCTATCTTTGCCATAATGATTTCCCCTTTTCTTCTTTCTTATTTTATTATTGGAGTCTAAAAATTTTAAACTGCTTTCTATTGTACTAGTTTAATGTATGTTGTTTTCGTATGATTATTATTTGCTGATTCTATATCGAAAATACTTCGTGTTTTTGAACTGTTATGATGTATTTTCATTTTATACATTTCCTAGTAACTTAATATGTTTTATATATTATTTATACTCTATTTTTCCTACAATGTCAATAGGTTTTAAAGAAAAATTTACAAATCCCTAATTTCGAATTCTTTGCACGTGAAACAAGAAAAAATTAAGAGAGATGAACCCCAATTGTTGGGATCATCTCTCTTATATTTTACTCCTACTTTTTCACCGTAATTTCTTTGATCGGTCCAGCTCCGCCTGCTTTATTGGACCCCCATACTTTAATCTTTGTACCTGCTTTTTGTTTTGGTATCTTGATCACATAGTTACCATCATCATCGACTTCTCCTGTATATTGTTTACTTCCAATCTTTGCATAGACAACCGTCTTCGTATTCTTCGCTGTTACATCTTCATTTTCTCCTAATATATCTGGAGCAATCAGATGAACCGTTCCCGTAATCGTTTCGTCTGATGCATGAACAGCGTCAACCTTTGGTGCATTTGGCGCAGTCTCTACGATGGATAATTTTACTGATTTACTTGCTCCTACGGAATTCTTTGCATATACACTGATTGTTTTTGATGCATTTGTTCTTGGAATAGAGAAACTATATACATATCCATCAATAGAACTATCATACGTTCCTGAGGTCTTCGTATATTTGTCATCTCCAACCTTCATGACAACCGTACATTTTTCATCGGTTACCATCTTAATAGTCTTCGTATGTGTCGTAATGGATTTGTTCATCGTATAAGGTACCATTGGTACATCAGCAATTACTTTGATGGATTCTACCTGATAGATTCCTCCATTTGTAAAACGCGTAAAAGCATAGATCTTCGTTCCCGCAGCAATCTTCTTATTCAGATCCAATACGAATTCTCCAGCCTCATTGGTGATTCCTTCATAAACCGTCTTATTAATCGATACATAGACATCTTCCTGTGGTTCCTGATAGATTGAGATTGATGTCATCTTATTAGTTATGGTATCTAAGAAGAACGTATCGCCACCTGTTGCCAAGTAATCATTCACACTGCCTACTGTTGCCGTTTTTGAATAGCTCTTTCTTGTTTTTCCATTTATAACATCTGTTGCATATACTTTAACGGATTGTTTTGCTGTTAATTTTCCGACGGATACGGCGTAATAGCCTTTTTCATCCGTTGTTCCTGAATATGTCTTACTTCCTACGGTTACATATACTTTGAATTGTGTGGAAGCTTCTGCAGATGTAACACGTCCATAGATCGTTCTCTCAATATCCATAATTTCATATACTGAAGGTGTATTCGGTCCAGCTGATACAACCTTAAGATTCTGTGCCCGACTGGCTCTACCCAAATGGTCAATGGAATAGATCTTAACTGCAACACCAGGTTTCAGTATTGGTATGTTTAATTTTATATTCAAGTCACGATCGATGGTTTGTGTAACTTCTTTGATTGTATATTCTTTATTATAGATTTCACTTGCTATATAGCTTGCTTTTCCACCATTCTTTGCTACATAGACTGTTTCATCCACAATGGCAATCAATGTTGCATCACTATCATTTATATTACCTGTAATACCTTTTGTGTTATTCTTAATTGCATCTAATAAACTTGCATTCGGTCCAGTACGTTTTACCTTTACTTTTGTTCGGGCACTGGTACGTCCACTGGCATCTTCTACGTATACCTGTACAATTGTTCCAGATGGTTGACTTGGTAGTGCATAAGAAAATGTTCCGTCTGCTGCTACCACATGTTTATATAACCCCGTACTTGCAACGAAATGTATGATTGCTCCTGGTTCTGCTGTTCCTGTGATCTTCGTTTTTCTGTTTGTATAGGTATTTACCTTTGGTGCTTCTAATTCCTTATCTGTAATATTGTTCACATTAATTTTGCGAACAGCTGCATTACCACGGCCATCTTTTACGTAAACTGTGTAAATCCCATTTCCTGGTACCGTGAATCGACCATTAACAACACTTGTTGCACTATCCCAAATTGTACTATTAACAGAATAGTCTCCATAGGCAAAACGCAATTCACTCACACCTTGACCAGAATACGCATTTACTAAAACCGTTACCGCTTTATTCGTTGTCGCAGTGTTGGTTGAGGTTAATATGATTGTTGGAGTTGACGTTATATTCGAGAGTATTGATCCATCCCCTTGAATATAGGACATTCCTTCCACTGAAGATGCAACTTTCAAAAACCAATTGCTCTTCTTTGCAAAGTTCTCTGATGCTTGTGGACTCTTAATCAAGAACGTATAGCCACCCGGTACAACAATATTCCAGTTATTATCTGCAGTATACTGTACCTTTCCTAACTTTCCACACTCTGCTAAGTAATTACTAACTATAATCTGTGAACGATTATATCCTTTATATATAGCTTGATTATCAAGGTTTGTCGTTGCTTCCGTCGTCTTCGTTATGATTTCTGTAGCAAGTATGAATTCCATTGTATCGGTAATATTTTGTCCATTATACGATAATTTTGTGATTCGATTGGTGTTATTAATCTTATTCCCATTGTAATCATATCGTGGTTTATTCGCCGGGCTGATACTATATTCAATTCCATCAAACACACGGAAATTTCCCCAACTATTCTGCCATTCGTCAGAGATCAATAGCTTACTGGTGCCTGATTGGATCAATCCTGCCATAACAGCATCACTGGACACATTTTCTTGATATGTTGTCTCATAAGCGCTAGCAATCCATTCTAGCCATTCTCGTAACTGTTTTCCTGTAATCTTATACAATGCAGTGTATCCATTATATGCTTGAATCTGCGCTAATTCTGATTCTGTTATGCTTCCAGAGATATTGGCATAATCATTAATAGAATTCACACCGTATTTGTAATACTGGGAAGCTGCAATTACAGGGTAATTCTGATAATCTGTTTTCACTGTTTTCACATATTTCTGTGCGTAACTGATCTTTGCATCATTTACCAACTGAATAGACGCATTATCTTGCACCAAACCCAAATAGCTTGTTAGAGATGTATTACTGTCAAGTACGGCTACTTCCTTTTTTGTGTAGTCCAGTAATTTGTTTTCCCAATCACCATAATACTTATTGAGTGAATTATCTGTTGCCGTGTTATTCTTATCTACCTGACGAACTTCTCCTTTGCTGCTGGCAACTGTCACTTTACCAGAACTAGAGATATGCAATTTCATATCTGCGATACCAATACTTTTTCCTCGGTCATTAGCCATTACCAATACTTTGCCATTCACTAAACTCGTTTCCTTGTCAACTCCTGGTAAAGCGTAATACGTTGTTGTCTTATCTGTACTTGGAAACAATTTGTGTTCATGACCACAAAGCACTGCATCTACATCAGCAATCTGTGTTATTGCATAGGAAACATTCTTGTAATTAAGATCAGGCTCTTCACTACCAAAACCAGAATGCGCTAATACAACAACCACATCTGCCCCCTTTTTCTTCAAAGTTGCAGCTTGTTTTTTTACATTCTCCACAATATCCTCAGTCTTGAGAATTCCTAGATAACTTTCTGTCTTCGTCGATAATACTGGTATCGTCTCTCCAATCACACCAACCTTAACTGTTGCTGTCTGACCAGAGTCTGTTGTTACCTTTCTTGTAAGGATCATATTCTCATTCCATACTGATTTTCCTGTAATGGAATCATATACATTAGACACAACTGTAATATCTTCTAATCCTGCATTCTTGATCTGGCTTGTAATATAATCATATCCATAATCAAAATCATGATTACCTAATGTTATGGCATCATAACCAACTTTTTTCATTGCCTGATAGATTGGTTGTACAGCCTTCTGATCTGCTGAAAAGATATACTCTGTTGAGTAATCGTATAGAACATCACCAATGTCAAAGGTTAAATAATTATTGCTATTTACTTCTTTTCTTGCTTCCTTGATTAACGTATATGCTTTTGTCAAACCGCCAATCGTAAAAGAATTACCCACTTCATAATCCATATTATTCAGCTGTCCATGAAGATCGGTCGTAAATATAAAACGTAAATCTGCTGTATCCGCACTTGAAGCGTCAACTTGATTACTACCACCTTTTCCCATAAACAAATACGCAATCAAACACAAAATTAATAATTTACATGTAATCTTACTTATGTAATGGACATTTTTTTTGTGCTTTGCCTTCTGTCGTATATTACTTTTTACATTACTCGCACTCATGTTATTCCTCTTTCCCTACATATATTTCATGATTTAATTAACCGTAACTATTCAGAATGAACATACAGTCTACTCTAGACAGTTACAATAAACTCATAACCAATACTGCATCATATAATAAATGGATACTTTGGCAAAGATAAGGCAATTTGGAATAATTAATAAAAGTTTTAGAAATAACCTTTCCACCACCCTCTTGGGTGGTTATAATGTAACTAATCGGAAGGAAAACGAGCGGGAACAAATGCAGTTCTAACACTTAGCAAAAGAAAGGACAGAGTATGAAAAAAACAGGGTATTATTCTTCAGGAGAATTTGCACGTATGGCTGACGTTACCTTACGTACCATACGGTATTACGATAAACAAGGAATTTTAAAGCCTACTTTTGTAAATGAAAGTGGTGCACGTTTCTATACAGATGAGGATTTTGCACGTTTACAGCAGATCCTTCTATTAAAGTACCTCGGTTTTTCCTTAGAAGATATAAAAGAAATGACTATTGATGATACCAATTACCACTTTATGCTGAATTCCATGAATCTGCAATTACGATTAATTCGAGACCGAATTGAACAGATGCAATTAGTTGAAAAAGCCATTGTGGATACAACGGAAGCCTTACAAAATAAACATCTACTTGATTGGAGCAAGATGCTACATCTAATTCACCTAACAAGTATGGAGAAAAGTTTAAAGAATCAATACCAGAATGCTTCCAACATCTCCGCCCGAATTAATCTTCATACCTTGTATTCCTCCAATCAAGAAGGTTGGTTTCCATGGATTTTTCGCCAATGTAGTCTTCGCTCCGGAATGAGGGTCTTAGAAATCGGCTGTGGTGATGGAACGTTATGGACAAATTCGATTGATGCACTCCCACAAGATATCCATATCATCCTATCCGATCTCTCGGAAGGAATGTTACGTGATACCAGACGTGCCATTGGATCTGATGATCCCCGTTTTACTTTCCAAGCTTTTGACTGCCATCACATTCCTTTTCCAGAAGAAAGTTTTGATCTGGTTATTGCTGGTCACCTACTCTTTTACTGTGAGGACATTCCAGCCGTTTGCACAGAAGTTAAACGAGTTTTGAAACCAGATGGAACGTTTCTATGCAGTACGTATGGGAAACAGCATATGATAGAAATAAATCAGCTTGTACAGGCATTTGATGAACGAATCGTCCTTTCAGCTGAGAAGCTTTATGACCGGTTTGGTCGTGAAAATGGAGCCTCCCTATTATCGTCCTATTTCTCTTCGGTTAATTGGATAAGTTATGAAGATTCTTTATCCATTCCCGATGCAGAACCATTGATTGCCTATGTTCTCTCCTGTCATGGAAACCAGAATCAATATCTATTGGATCATTATAAAGAATTTCGAACTTTTGTTAAGAAACATACAGCAAAAGGTTTTCACATAACAAAAGATGCAGGAGTCTTCCTCTGCCAAAAAGAGTAGTTTTGAGTAACTACGATAAAAATTGGGAAAATAAGAATGTATTGAAAAATAAAATTAGAAATTTTTGAAAAAAAGCTTGAAGGTGACGTAAGGTCATCTTTTATAATAGTGATAGTTGATCAATGAAAATATTTCTTCTACCAAAGAGAATTGTTATTAGCCTGATTAAATTAAAGGAGGATGGTCTTATGAAAGGTATAATACTTGCAGGAGGTTCTGGTACTAGGCTTTATCCATTAACAATGGTAACATCAAAACAGTTGCTTCCCATCTATGATAAGCCAATGATCTACTACCCTATGTCCGTTCTTATGAATGCTGGAATACGTGACATCTTAATCATCTCTACTCCACAAGATACCCCACGTTTTCAGGAATTACTCGGCGATGGACATCAGTTTGGCGTTAAACTTTCTTATGAAGTACAACCTAGCCCAGATGGTCTCGCCCAGGCTTTTCTCATCGGAGAATCTTTTATTGGCACGGATCCTGTTGCTATGGTTCTTGGGGACAATATCTTTACAGGGCATGGACTTAATAAGCGATTACAAACAGCTGTCATGAATGCGGAAAATGGAAAAGGTGCTACGATCTTTGGTTATTATGTTGATGATCCAGAACGATTTGGTATTGTAGAATTTGACTCCAATCAAAAAGCAATATCCATTGAAGAAAAACCAGAAAAACCAAAAAGTAATTATTGTGTTACAGGATTGTATTTCTACGACAACCGCGTTGTAGAATATGCCAAATCGCTAAAACCAAGTGCTCGTGGAGAATTAGAAATCACCGATCTAAATCGTATCTATCTGGAAAACAATCATTTGAATGTTGAGTTATTAGGTCAGGGCTTCACCTGGTTAGATACAGGAACCCATGAAAGTCTTGTAGAGGCCACTAATTTCATCAAAACAGTTGAGTCTCACCAACATCGTAAAATTGCTTGTTTAGAAGAAATCGCATATCTAAATGGTTGGATTTCCAAAGAGGACGTTCTTCGAGTTTATGAAGTACTGAAAAAGAATCAATACGGTCAATATTTGAAAGATGTCCTAGATGGGAAATATCTAGACACCTTACATTAGAGAAAAGGAGAACATGATTATGACAATTATCGTTACCGGCGGTGCCGGATTTATCGGAAGTAATTTTATTTTTCATATGCTAAATAAGTATCCAACCTATCGGATCATTTGCCTTGACAGTTTGACCTATGCAGGGAATCTATCCACACTAGAATCCGTTATGGATAATCCAAATTTCCGTTTTGTAAAAGCAGACATTACAGATCGCGCTGCTGTTAATCAATTATTTGAGGAAGACAAACCGGATATGCTTGTTAACTTTGCTGCAGAAAGTCATGTAGACCGTTCCATTGATAATCCTGAAGTATTCCTCGATACGAATATCAAAGGTACTGCCATCCTGATGGATGCTTGTAGGAAATACGGAATCACACGTTATCACCAGGTTTCCACAGACGAAGTTTATGGAGATCTTCCACTGGACCGACCAGATCTCTTCTTCACGGAAGAAACACCAATCCATACCAGCAGTCCTTACAGTTCATCAAAGGCAGCTGCTGATCTGCTTGTTTTGGCATATCACCGTACCTATGGACTTCCTGTAACAATCAGCCGATGCTCAAATAACTATGGCCCATATCATTTCCCTGAGAAATTAATTCCATTAATGATCGCCAATGCATTGAATGACAAGCCACTACCAGTCTATGGAACTGGCGAAAATGTTCGTGACTGGCTATATGTAGAGGACCACTGTAAAGCTATCGATCTGATCATTCATAAAGGGCGCGTAGGAGAAGTCTATAACATAGGCGGACATAATGAAATGACTAATATTGATATCGTTAAGATCATTTGCAAGGAGCTGGGCAAACCAGAAAGCCTAATTACCTATGTATCCGACAGAAAAGGACATGATATGCGCTATGCAATCGATCCAACGAAGATTCATACAGAACTTGGCTGGCTTCCAGAAACCAAATTTGCAGATGGAATTAAGAAAACCATCAAATGGTATCTGGAGAATAAAGAATGGTGGGAAACCATCCTATCTGGTGAATACCAACAATATTATGAAAAAATGTATGGGAATCGTACTGTAGTTAAATAAGATGTGCGAAGATGTACCTATACAGGACCAATGTATTAAAACCATATAGAAGTTTTGCATCTATCTGTAAACAGATACCATAACTTCTTCATAACAATAGAACGTATCATCACTTGAAAGGAGTATGCAAATCACTATGAAAGTACTAGTAACAGGCATCAAAGGGCAACTAGGCTATGATGTAATGAACGAATTGACGAAACGTGGTCATGAAGCGATCGGTGTGGATGTGGAAGAGATGAATCTTACCGACCCTTTGATGATTGAACAATGTATGAATGCCCATAAACCTGAGGCTGTCATCCATTGTGCTGCTTGGACTGCTGTCGATGCGGCTGAAGATCCTGCTAATCAGGATCTGGTTTATTCCGTAAATGTAGAGGGAACGAAAAAAATAGCTCAGATGTGTCAACAACTTCATTGTAAAATGTTATTCTTATCTACCGATTATGTATTTGATGGACAAGGAGCCACACCATGGGATCCCGATTGTAAAAACTATTCTCCACTTAATGTCTACGGAAAAACCAAATTACTTGGAGAGGAAGCCGTTGCTTCACAATTAGAACAGTATTTCATCGTTCGCATTGCCTGGGTGTTCGGTAAGAATGGGAATAATTTTATTAAAACAATGCTTAAGATTGGACAAAACCATGAACAGCTAAAAGTCGTTTCTGATCAAATTGGCACTCCAACGTATACCTTTGACCTAGCTAGGCTTTTAGTTGATATGATTGAAACTGACCGATACGGCTATTACCATGCAACCAATGAAGGTGGATACATCAGCTGGTATGATTTTAGCGTAGAGATCTTCAGACAAGCTGCCACTCTTGGACATACCGAATATTCCCCAGAACATTTGCAGATTTTACCTGTTACAACACAAGAGTATGGACAGTCGACTGCATTACGACCATTCAATAGTCGTTTAGATAAGAGTAAGTTAACAAAAGAAGGCTTCACTCTTCTTCCGCCTTGGCAAGATGCATTACAAAGGTATTTAAAAGATATTTTATAAGATGATGCAAGGGCCATAAGTTCATTCACGTTGATCTCCAAAGAAAGTGAATATGACGTGTTGACCCGATAAAAAAGAAATCTGCGCAATTGCACGTATTGTCAATGCTATAGAATTGTGAGCGTGCAAAGCAATGGAACAACTATGAATATGAATGATTATGATTATAACCAAATGTAAGAAAGGCAATATTATGGGACAAATAAAAGTTGAAAAAAATGCAGGTGGCATTGAAGGTCTATGTATCATTGAACCTACGGTACATGGTGACGAACGAGGCTACTTTATGGAAACCTACAACCAGAAGGATATGGAGGAGGCAGGGTTAACGCTCTCTTTCGTACAAGATAACCAATCTTGTTCTACGAAAGGAGTTCTTCGTGGATTACATTTTCAAAAAGAATATCCGCAAGGGAAACTAGTAAGGGTTATTAAAGGATCTGTGTTTGATGTGGCTGTTGATCTTCGAAAAGGCAGCAAAACCTATGGGAAATGGTTTGGTGTCGAACTTACGGAAGAAAACAAGAAGCAATTCTACATTCCAGAAGGATTCGCTCATGGGTTCCTTGTACTAAGTGAAATCGCTGAATTCTGCTACAAATGCACTGACTTCTACCGTCCTGGTGATGAAGGTGGACTTGCTTGGAATGATCCTTCCATTAATATAGCATGGCCTCATGTAACAGGAACCTATCAAGGTTCTTCCTCTGCAGCTGGATATCAACTTGACGACGGAACCCCTCTTAATCTAAGTGATAAAGATCAAACTTGGACCGGAATACAAGATTAGTTGTAAATGCTGGAAAAGCATATTATAATATACTAAGATGCAAGGGGCAAAAGATCATATCACTTATATGCTTGCATATAAGTAAATATGATGTCTTGACCCGCTAAAACATGAGCAAGTAGCGCTTTTGCGCGGATTACGAATGTTTAGAATTGTGGGAGTTGCAATGCAACGGAACAATTTGTTCATGTGCAAGGGTCAAAAGGTCATTGGACCCGGAATATTTTAAATGTAATTATTCATGAAACACAAAAGGAGAAATTGAGATGCCCAAAATTAAAAAAGCGGTTATACCCGCTGCTGGTTTAGGTACACGATTCCTACCAGCAACAAAAGCAGTTCCAAAGGAAATGTTACCTCTTGTCGATACTCCTACAATTCAGTATATTGTAGAAGAAGCTGTACAAAGTGGAATTGAGGAAATCTTAGTTATCACCAATTCTTATAAGCATTGTATGGAGAATCATTTTGACCGTTCTTATGAATTAGAGGAACATCTCTCTAAAGCAGGAAAAACTGCTGAATTAAAGATGATGAATGATATCTCTAGTTTAGCTAATATCTATTATGTAAGACAGAAAGAACCTCGTGGTCTAGGACATGCCGTATTATGTGCCAAATCCTTTATTGGAGATGAACCATTTGCCGTTCTTCTAGGGGATGATGTTGTTGTCAATCATGGCGGAAAACCTGCCTTGGAACAATTAATTGAAGCCTATCAGGAAACTGGTGCTTCCATTGTTGGTGTTCAGACCGTTGCTCAGGATCAAGTAAGCAAATACGGTATCGTTGCTCCATCAAAGAGCCACAAACCGGTTGGACGACGTGTAAAACTTACCGATATGGTAGAAAAACCAGCAATCAAAGATGCACCAAGTAATTTAGCTGTTCTTGGTCGTTATATTCTTACCCCTCAGATTTTTACGTTCTTATCGACGCAAAAACCTGGTGCTGGTGGAGAGATTCAATTAACCGATGCCATCAAACGACTACTTGATTTGCAAGCCGTTTATGCATATGATTTTGAGGGAATTCGTTATGATGTTGGCGATAAATTCGGCTTTATCAAAGCAACCATTGATTTTGCTTTGGAACGAGATTCATTAAAGGATCAAGTTACTGCCTACATTAAAGAATTGGCCGGAAAATTATAATGAAACTGGTATAGAGAAGACAGTCTTTTCTTCTATAATCAAAAAACACGCTCGATGACAAGCGTGTTTTTTGATTCTTTCAATTTTCTTTTCCTTACATAATAATTCTTACTTTTTTATTCTTTCTATTATATCGTAGAATTCAGCCGAGATATCCTTACTTTCTTTTCCATCAAACGATGATTCCTCCATATACTAATGATAACTTAATGTATATTTCCAAGTCCATGTCTTACCATTATAACTATTAACAGATCAGTATCACGACACTACCTTATTCCGCTTCAATTCATCTACTGCCCCTTGGTATTCATACGTTGGTACTAACTTCTTCACTTCTCCTCGTATATCCAAACACTCCTGCTTAGCTATCCCATCTAAATGCTCTACCGCTTCTAGGAATTGTTCATCATCTAGAGCAATTGGTTCGCCTACGAAGATTCGATTATTGCTAGTTTCTTTCAAACCTTCTTCCTTCATAAGTAGTTCTTCATATAGTTTCTCTCCAGGACGTAATCCCGTGTAGACAATACGAATATCCTTGTCTGGAATAAAACCAGACAAACGAATCAGATTTCTGGCAAGTTCGTCAATCTTAACCGGTTCTCCCATATCTAATACGAAGATCTCACCACCGCGTGCATATACTCCCGCTTGTAATACCAAAGAAACTGCTTCTGGAATCGTCATAAAGAAACGAATAATATCTGGATGGGTTACCGTAACTGGTCCACCGTTCATGATCTGTTGTTTGAATAATGGGATAACGCTACCATTGCTTCCTAATACATTTCCAAAACGCACGGCAACGAATTCTGTCTTGGATCTTCGGTTATACGCTTGAATAATCATTTCGCAGATTCTCTTGGAAGCACCCATAATATTCGTTGGGTTTACTGCTTTATCTGTACTGATGAAGATAAAACGTTTTACTCCGAACTGATCAGCAGCCTTCACAATCTTTAAGGTACCACCAACATTATTCTTAATCGCTTCATTCGGACTTTCCTCCATAAGAGGGACATGCTTATGTGCTGCTGCATGATATACAAATTCCGGACGATACGTATCGAAGATTTGTTTCATTCGGTTCGTATTACGAACCGATGCAATCAAAACAACCAAATCTAATTGTGGATATTTATTCTTTAATTCCTGTTGTACAAAATATGCATTGTTCTCATAGATGTCAATAATGATTAGTTTCGCTGGATGAAAGGAGGCAATCTGTCTACATAATTCACTTCCGATAGAACCACCACCACCAGTAACCATAACCACCTTTCCTCGAAGGAAATCCGAAACCTCTCTTGCATCGATGTGTACAGGTTCTCTTCCTAATAGGTCTTCAATCTCAACCGTACGCAAACGGCTAACACTTACTTCTTCATTGATCAATTGATACAACCCAGGTAAAATCTTCAATACGCAATTCGTTTCCTTACAGATTTCTAAAAGCGCACGAATCTCTTTCCTTGGCGCTGTTGGCATCGCAATGATGATATCTGTGATGTCATACTTCTTCGCAGCCTCAACAATCTTCTTTCTTGTTCCAACAATCTTAACCCCTTGAATGTACCTTCCAACTTTCGAACGATTATCATCAATGGCACAGATTACTGTTCCATCAACGAATGCACTTGTTGCAATCTCACGAATGATAACGTTTGCTGATTCTCCAGCACCAATGATCATAATTCGACTCTTCTTTGCACCATGATAACGGTTTGACAGAATACGCATAAAACGATATACAAATCGTGTTCCGATCATTCCTCCCATAAGAAAGACCATACTCAATGGATAATAACTTCTTGGTACATGTAAATGCAGGATATGTAAACCTATATATTGTACAAATGCCGCTATAATACAAGCAATCAGAATATTCGTAACTTCATCAATACTCGCGTACTTCCATAAACTATGATACAATCTACAGCAAAAAAAGATAAAGATCGTGATTACTGTATTCCATGGAACATAGGTAAGGAGCGCATCTAGATAATGCGTTGGAATACTTGAAAAAGAAAAATCAAACCGAATCAAGATTGCCAAGAAGGCACATACATTGATGATCAAACCATCTAATATGATTAGGAATATTCTTCTTAATAATAATTTATTTTCACGTAACGTTTTTAGCACAGTAACAGACTCCTTTCGCCCTTTTATTCTCTCACATCTTCTGGTTAAAGTAAAGCACAAAATCAGTCACCATACGCATGATTCAAACATATTATACAGTATAACGACAGGTAAATTGGTGAATTAATATATGGCTAAAAACAAAGTAAAAACTACTTCTTGTTCTTCTTGTAAAGGAAATCATTGGGGTCCTTGGGGTCCTGGACAATGGGGACCTGGTCCATGGGGGCCTGGTCCAGGTCCACACTTTGGACCTGGCTATGCTCCAGGACCTGAATGGCGCCAAGGATCTGAATATGGTCCTGGTCCACGTCCAGTACCTGGGCCTGGGGCTAACCCTTGGGGTCCTTATCCTGATCCTTGGAATATGAATCCTCGTTGGAATGGAAGACCACCAAGATATTAAGAATAACAAAACCCACAGCCTTAGCTCCAATGATTGTAAGGAATGAAAAAAAAGACAGGAATGCGCTAAGCAAATTATACAATTCCACTAGATAAAGTCAATGTAAATAATATAAGAGCACACTAACCTCAAAAAACCTAGCTTATACGCTAGGTTTTTCCTGTTCTTTCAAATTTTTTTTAATCTTTAAACTCATATTTTGTACATTGGAAATTCAATTAACGAATAGTAGTAAGAAAATTATGTAGATTTACCTTATGCCACTTACTTCCTACCATCGTCTTGTTAATACGATATTTCATTACTCCGATTTCACTCTCTATTATAAGTTTGTTAGCAATGACTCCTTTTTTCAACTCTATGTTCTTAATTTGCTGAATCGGTATGATTGTATGTTCCGGTCTCATCTTCCCTGTAATACTATCAACGCCAATGATAACGATTTCTCGGTCTGTACTATGTAAGATATGATATCGTAAATCAAATAAAGTTGCAGTTGGGCCAAAAAGCGCCATATTAAGTAGCGATGGCATTACAGATCCCCAAACTGAGGCTTGTTGTTTAGGTATTACATTTAATTGTTTCAAATATTCTTCGATTTCTGTTTCACTTATTCCCATCTTTCTTCTCCTTTTCTTCCATCAAATCATAGCCAATCTTTTAATACATCACTGATCCAAGTAATTTACTGTTAATAATACCATAAGTCATCCATAAAATGTTGCAATCCTGACAGATGACATCAAATCCTGACAGATGACATTAAAAAAGGGCAATCCGTACTGGATGCCCTACTAATTTTATGAACAATATCACTTTTTTATTTTCTTAAGTCGATATAATGATGTAAGTATTGAACCCCATAGGAATTTATAAACACCACTAAAAAACCAAACGAAGCATGGGAAAATCTACGTACCCATATGGATCGGTTACTATTAAACAACACCTAAACCAATTAATACTTTTAATATGAGATTATCCATTCTGTTTTCTCGATACACTCTGTTATGTATAATAATATCTTTTCTTGCCCTCCACGATGTTTTCGATGCAAGGAATATATCCAACGTTCTGCTCTCTAGATTCATCTTTCGATACATCTGTTTTAAACACTTCGCCTGCATATTTAATTGATTTCGATTTTGCTTATAATGCTTTAATCCCAGCCATAAATGTTCTATGTAATTCTTTGGTGTTCCCAACGTATTATTACTATGTTGTCGATAAAGAATATAAGAATTCTCATCGTATATAACCTTTCCAACAGAAAGTGCTACCAAGTAAGTCCAGTAATCATGCATAACCGTAAATGTTGGGATATTGCATATAATCTTCTCCCAAAGATTATGGTTCATAAGACTGGTACACCCCGTACAAAGATTCTCTACCAACCCGTTTTCCAGACACAATTTACTTCTCTTTCTCTGAAGAGTCTTCACATATTGTAGTTTACTATCTACAAGCGTCATAGCAGCGCAATACAACATAGGAAGCGTTTGGTTCTCTTCTTGTTCCATTTTCTTTACTGCTTCTGTTATCTTATTCGTACACCAAACATCATCCTGATCTGCCATTGCATAATAGTCTCCATCTTCTGGCGCATTCCTAATTAAATCAAAAAAACTTTTTATTACCCCGATATTATGACCTGCATAATAACTTACATTCGGGTATCGTTTTACATATTGATCTAAAATTTCAATGGTATGATCAGAAGAACCATCATCCCGTATACACAACATAATATTGGGATAATCTTGCGCTAATATACTGTCTAACTGACTGCTCAGATACTTTTCTCCATTATACGTAGATAATAAAATAATAACTTTCTTCATATAGAGTCCTTTCTATTTTGAATATGTGTTATGGTATCTGTTATTCTATTAATAACCATTTGGTCCCCAAAGTATGAATACTCCATTTATCACAATGGACATCCCAATAAAGCAGATGATCATTGCATTTAATACCTTTCCACCCCATCCTTTTCTTCCTGTTCTATTTAGATACTCTGTCCACACCAAACTTGGTAAAAGGATAATGGTTACAATATATCGGAAGTTCATTGTACAGATTGCCGGATAATTTATACAAAATCTTATATAACTAATGAACAACGTTCCAAAAAGAATCGTGAAGAATAATGGTAAGATTCCTCTTTTCTTACAATCTATAAGAGATCGTATGGCCATAATAATCGTGATTACACCCAAAAGTAGTCCAAGCCAAAACAGGAGAAGGGCTATCGGATGAATTAAGTCCGTACATTCTGGTGGCTGAATTTCATCGAATAAACCGGTACGAATGAGCTGTACCCACATATTGGTTTCTTTTTCAGGATCAAACTGTATAAAAGAATAATTAATCTGGTGTAAATTTGGTATTCCAATTCGGCTCCATATTGGTTGATAACCAAAGTTCTGCTCTCCCCCCGCCTGTGGAACATATGCTATGGGAACTTTATATAAGATAGCATTACGAATTGGGTTAAATAACCCCAGTGGAACACAAATTACACCAAACAATAGAAATTGTCCTAATATTGTTTTCCACTCTTTTTTCTTTATAAGTAACTGACTAATAAATGCAAAACCAATCGGAAATGCCAACAAGCCTACACTCAGTTTTGTGAACATACCATATCCCATGCTGACAGCAATCACTAGTATATTCTTCGCTGACGGTTTGCGATACCAACGAATGGTGTAGAGAATTGCCAGCATACTGCAAAAGATTGCCAAGCAGTCATTATTCAACATGGCCCCCATGATCGTGAAGAAGGGAAAAAAGGACAGGAAAGCAACAAGCAATACCGTCACTTTATTCTTTCGGAAGAATTCCGTAATGATCCGATACGCAAGGTACACGATTCCACTGGAGAAAGCCAACGTAAGTATCTGTAAGTTTTCTACACAAGTATCATGAGACAACCCAATAAAACGATTGATTCCATACCAGATAGCTCCCAGAAGATGAAATCCAGGTGGATTATAGAATGTCCAAAACGTTCTCGGATCAAAATCTGGCAGATGTTTATACTGATAGAGATAACTCATATATCCCAAATGTCCACCTGCTATCTCCCGATCCTCACTAAGTGCAAAACCACCTAAATCATGCTTACTGATATCATAAGGTGCAGAGATGATATAAAGTCCTCGTAGCAAAACTCCTGCTGCAATGATTAGTAAGATCCATGTTTCATTGCTCCGATTCTTTAATTTGTCTTTGAAAATAATGATAAGCATACATGCACCAATCACACCGACTACAAATAAATAATTACGATAGTAGATTATTTTTTCTGCAACTGTTGGAATACTACTGCATATCCAAGTTAACCAACATTCAATCATGATCACGAATGGTATTATGCTTTTATGTTCTTTCCTATTCACATGAAATCCTCCACTTCTCTTATTCCGCTATATAACATACAAGTATAGAATTTTCTCTATTTGCTGGTTCCTACCCTATTTTCAGGGACAACTTGTAGAATCTTATCTAAAGGGAATAGTTTCTCAAAAGATTGTTCTTTTCCATTTGTATGAACAAAATAAAACTGTTTAATTTTTTCATATAATTCCTTAACCATCTCATCCGAAACGCCATACAACCTTCTTAGTTCTCTGGCAACAACTGCATGTTCTGAATAGTAATTACTCTTCCCATACACGATTGCTGAACTATTGTTGTCATGGAAACGAAAGTAACTCGTCGTTTCCGCATTATACGCAATCTTTCCATTATATAAAAGATGCAGATAGAATACCCAGTCTCCACAGATCTTCATGGATAGCCATTCCTTATCCTGCAAAAGTGGCAGTAACCTTCTTCGGCGGAACACCGCTCCCGATGCATTTGGTATGGTATTTACTCGGTAAAGCCCTTCCTCTACCTCCTTGTATCCTGTATTAACATACGAA
This sequence comes from Anaerosporobacter faecicola, assembly GCF_012070565.1. Taxonomy (GTDB): domain Bacteria; phylum Bacillota; class Clostridia; order Lachnospirales; family Lachnospiraceae; genus Anaerosporobacter; species Anaerosporobacter faecicola. Next base: position 97,995 of record NZ_JAAQRO010000040.1, on the reverse strand, counting down.
TTCTGCCATTTCTTCGTATGCAGTTCCTTCAAATACTGTTCAAATGTATAATCCTTTTTCTTGTCATCCTGATCTACAAAACAGTAATGTGCATATGAAATCTGTACCTTCTCATCAACAAAGGCTGGGACTAGTTTCTCTAGAAAATCAAACTCGCAATAATCATCAGATTCTGCAATCCAACAAAGGTCTCCCTTTGCATTCTGAATACCTTTTGCCCATTGATGAAAAACACCTCCCGAATTCGTCTGGTTGAATAACGTTGTTGTCTTTTGAGGGAATCGTTTGGCGTATTCCAGTAAAATCTCTCTACTATCGTCTGTTGAACAGTCATCTAGTAGGAGAACTTCCATATTCTGATACGTCTGTCCATAGATCGCGTCCAGACGTTTCCGTAAGAATCTACTATGATTGTAATTTGGTACAATGACCGTTACTTTTGGGGTATCCTTTTGTTCCCAGGCTAGTTGCAACCACTGGTTTTCTCGTACAAGTTCCTTATATACTTGCTCTCGTTCTATCTTCTGCTGTTTCTGCAGTCTTCGGTCGTAAACGTCCACATATTGTTCTGCTATGACATGAATATGAAACGATTTGCTTTTTTCGATTGCGATTCTACAAAATGATTGGTATTGTTCTTCATCATTAACAAAAGAAAGCATTGCCTCTTGAACTTTTATAAGACTCATTTTCCAGTTCTTAACTGGTATAATATGTCCCGCATATTTCCCCTTCCAAGAAAGCATGTTCCTGATATCTCCAAGATCTGTTGCAATGACTGGTTTTCCACACATCATCGCCTCAATAATGGTCAAAGGTGTACTCTCTGATGCATAGGTCGATAACAGGATTCCTGCATCAGCAATTTGATAATAATCACAAGCATTCTTTTGATATCCCATCAGGTGAATCGTTGGATCAATGTCTTGTTTTTGTAATTCTTCATATACTTCACCATCACCCACTAAGATCAGATGCACTGGCTTCTTTGCTGTCTTATTAATCTCTTTTGTACAAGTAATCGCCTCATACCAGCCTTTTTTCTTCAACGCACGGCTGGCAATACAAAAAACAAATGCATGATCTGGTATCCCAAGGTCCTCTCTTCGAATCGTTCCTGGTTTGGGTGGTTCCATTCCATTGGTAATCTTATGAAAGATTTCTTCCTCATAACAATCCATCTTTTGAAATGGAATACGATTCTTATCGGCTACATAGGTCCATTGGTCAACATAGCCTGATACCTGTTTTTTTAAGATATAGGATAACGTATTGTCATCAAAAGATTCATACATTCCATGGGAAGTTGCTACATGATACACCTGCTTTCTTACTTCCTCATCCTTCTGAAACATAGATGCAATAAAAGTCTGAACAGCCTGATGATGTGTATGTACCACTTCAATCCGCATGGCACGTATATAATTCGCCAGTTCTTCCTCTCGGTTCGTCTGTATAATCGGTATATCCGAACGTAGTAATGACTGTATACAATCCTTCTCTGGATTTGGCTTAAATGTATGCATATATACCTGCAAGCCCATCCGCTTTAGTTCATTGGCTAAGCGAATTGGCATGATTTCTCCTCCACCATGGCTAAATGCATAAATAGATAGTAAAACGATTGGCGTACGATTTTTCTGAAAAACCGTCAACCCCTTATTGATACCGTCTATATGATCAATACAATCTCTGGTTTCAGACAAACATTTCGTCCGTATTCTTTGATACTGCTTTTTCATAAATTCTATTGATGGGTGAAATAAATCATCCAGTTCTTGTAAATATAAAAAATCCCTTCGATCTTCATTGGCAGCAATATAAGCATTTAGCCGCTTTGCATAAGCTTGCATCCCATCTTCTGAACCAACCTCTTCCTTGGTCTCTCTTTCTTCCAAATAGCCCACTCGACAATAATGTGCAAATGGGTTTTGATATCCATACCGAATAATATCTTGGTTATGATTGATATAAAATCGTGTATCAAAAGATGCATTCGGATTTCTTCCTTCATAAACACCATGAAAAACATAGTGTCGAATAGGTGTTGTACAGATTTTCCCTACCTTTTGTAAGACAGGATTCGAATGATACCGTAATCTCCAACTTCTTTTCTTTTCCAAAGCTTCTCTTACATCTTCGTTATCTGCCAGATAGTACGCTCCACTAAATAATCCACTTCGGTAGATTTGATAGATTTCTCGCCATTGTCGGCAAAACTTGCGAAAGCAATGGTTTCTTTTTTCAAATCTTGCCCATTCTCTATAGCAATCCTTATCCTGTGCGGGTTTTCTTCCTTCTTTATATCCATAACGTATGTAATGGACCAATGGATTGATATCCTTCTTTATTACATCAGGATTTTCTCTTTTATAGAATGCCGTATCAAAGAAAGTACAGGGATTATAATTCTTATCACTACCAACGGTTATATAATGTTCGATTAATTGAGGTTGGTCCAAAGAATCTGGTAATCCACTTTGCATTCTGTATAGAGAAACACTGAATAGCTCATATCGGTTTATCAAATTCATACTTCTATTTTTATCTCTGCATTTTTTAATGCGAGACAATAAACGAACTTTTTTTTCCATTCTAATCCACTCCTATATGTTTTCATTCAGATTTATCTATTAAGAACTGATCCTCCATACCCAAGTGAGAAATCCGTTCGATGTTGATTCAGATTTCTGTTATAGAAAGGATCCGTTTCTTTTAATATTGGATGATTCTTGTATAATCTTCTCTTATCGTATTCTAATCGTAATAGCTTCCTATGATCTAGACATTCATTCTTTCTTGTATACGCTTCATAATGAATTAGTTCCACATCGTTCCGTACCACATTATAGTACCCTCTTTCGTACAGTTTAAGGCAAAGATCCACATCATTCCATGCACACGCATAGTTTTCTGAGAATCCATGAACTTCATAAAATCGTTCTCTTGCTATGGCAAGGCATGCGCCTGTTACTGCAAGATAATTACGTGTATCCAGAACAGAATCCTCTTTTCTTTTTCCCTGCATAATATGCGCAGGTCCAGCAGCAAGATTAATAATTCCCATGTGTTGGATCAATTTCGTTTCAGGATATAATAATTTTGCTCCAACCGCCCCCACGTAGGATAACGATGCATGTCCAATCAGTCGTTCTATCCAATCTGTTGTGATAACCTGTATATCATCATTTAAAAAGATGATGTATACCCCTTTAGCCTTATTCACTCCCAAATTGCACAAACTTGAATAATTAAATGCCATTGGATGTATTTCGTAGTGGATTGCTACCTTTTGTCCCGATGCTCTCCTATTTTCTTGCCTCCTATCATTGCTAGATAACCAAGTATTGATTCTTTTCCTGGTTACTTCCCCACTACCATTATCTATAATTATGATTTCCAGATTAGGATAGGTGGTCAATCGAAGGATGGATTCTAGACATTGTATTAAAAGTTTATCATTATCTTTTGAAAGTAAGATAATACTTACAAGAGGTTTGGAGTCAAGGATATAATACACTCCTTGTTCTTCTATTGAACCTCTCTGTCCTCTTCGGGTGATTGCCTTTCGTCTTATACTTTGATAATTCTGCTTATCTTCCATCTCTGTACTCTTACCATGGTGATACAAGATTTCAGGCACGTGTGCAATCCGATTTGTTTCTTCTGTTACCCGTAAAGCAATTTCATACTCCCAGGTATTAAGCCCTTCAAAAGTCTCCCAGTTTATCTTTTCTAATATGGTTCTTCGATATAAACACAGATGAATACAATACGGTGTATTCATCAAAAGATCTGGTGACCAATCTGGTTTCCAAACAGGTGCAAACCGTTGCCCCTTATGATCCCTATAGTCTTCATCGGTATAAATCATATCGTAATCTGGTTTGTTCTTGAGCCAATTCCTTATTCGCAAAAATGCTTGTTTTCTCAGTTGATCTCCGACAGGAATAATTGCTATATAATCCTCCTTATTACTAGTTAAGAATGTTGTCCAATATGTACTTAATTTCCTACTTTCATACGTATAAATCCGTATGTTTCTCTTCTTAGCAAATTGTTCATTACACCAAATCCTTTCCTCTTCTTTGGTGTCAAATAACCAAAGAGAGATTTTTATAGCACTGTTTTCTTCTTGTGCATATACAGATCTTACCGTAAGAGAAACTTTATTTTTATCAATACTTCCATCTGTATTCGCACAAATAGGTATAATAATATGATAGGTGCTTACCTGCTGTTTTCTATTCTCTTTCGGTTTGCAACTATACTCTTTTGATTCAACTTTGCGAATCCATTTGGAATAGGACAGCGATTGTTTGTTTCTAATCCAATGTAAACCTTGGTTAATCGTCATTCGCAGCCCAGCTGTTTTCATTTGAAAGAAACCATACGATACGTACGCAAATACTTTTTTAAATTGCATGGGGACCTCCTTGATATGGCATATAAGAAGCATAGGTCTGAAGGATCGGAAACACGAAAATTGCTTCTATGATAAATAACGTACTCAAAATGCAGAAGACGATTTATAGATGACACGTTTTCGAATTAAGAAGTTATAGAAAAACACCATACCTGTTGCAATAATTTTTGATACCATACTATTAATTGTAAAGGCATGAACCAAGATAAACATGATGATCAAATTGAATGCTAATCCGAAAACGCTAGCAATATAGACAGCAATTAGCTCTTTCTTAATTCCTGAATTTGTTCCTCTTTTAAATGTAAACCTTCTTCCTAACAGCCAATTTGTAAATGTTGATATGATAAATGCCAACGATGTTGCTAACAGATACTGCATTTTCATCAGGGGACAAAAGATCCAAAATGCTCCCCATTCTACAACTGTTGCACAGCCTCCTACAAATACATAGGATAAAAATTGTTTTATCTCCGCATTCTTACTTATCCTTTGCTTCATGATACTCCTTTTCTGTATTCACATTCCATATATTTTGTTTATCCGTAACATGATGCAAGATATTCTGTACCGCCTCAAAAGAGGTTGCCATGGAGTGATCCATATTGTTATAGCGATGTTGTCCATTTCTTCCTACGCAATATAAATTATCAAATTGATTCAGATATTGAATTAAGGAATCTATTTCTGTATATGTATCAAAATATGCTGGGTATGCTTTTTTTACTTTTTCATAATGTGCGTCCAATACAACTTCTGCTTTTGAGAGCACTCCCATTGCTATGAGCTCTTGAATTCCCATGTTCGTCCATTGCTCTTCACTCATATTCCAGTATTCGTCGCCTTCTGAACAAAAGTATTCAAGCCCAATCCAAACTGTTTCTTCTGGATCTTTCACTAAATATGGTGACCAATTATTAAAAATCTGTATTCTTCCTAGCTTAACACCAGTATCCTGCACATAGATCCAGCAATCAGGAACAATATTGTTCATCGTTTTTACTTTCGTTTCATTCTTTAGATTCAATTTTTTGATAAGCAATCCAACCGTAACAAAATCTCGATATGGCAATCCTGCTGCAATTTTTTGTATCTTTTCTGGAACATCATTCATTCCTTGTATCAAATCTTTTAATGGCATAGAAGAGATCACATGTTCCGCTTCTATTGTATTCTCACAACCATTTTCCTCATATTGAACAGCTTTTATCTTATTATTCGCTGTAATCAGATTCGTTACTTTACAATTTTTTTTAATTATCCCTCCCATTTTGATGAATTCTTCTGCAGCTGTTTCCCACAACTGTCCTGGTCCATACTTGGGATAAGAGAATTCTTCAATTAGTGAGGTTTCAACATGATCCATACTCTTCTTATTCGGTAGAATCTTGCTTATTATATCCTTTAGTATTGCAATGATCGATAATCCTTTTATACGTTGTGCTCCCCAATCTGCTGAAATCTCTCGTGGATGTCTTCCCCATAACTTTTCTGTGTACCCTTCAAAAAACATGGAATACAATTTTCTTCCAAAGCGATTGATGTAGAAGTTTTCCAAAGAATCCTCCGGGTATTTATGGATTACTGCTCTTAGATAGCTAAATCCTGCTTTCCACGTTGCTATAAACCCCATATTTTTAATCGTTGTCATGTTCATCTTAACGGGATAATCAAAGAATTTCTTTTTGTAATAGATTCTTGATACTCTGTTACGGGATAACATGACACAGTCTTCCTGTTCTGGATCTGGTCCTCCGATCTGCAATGGCACTTTTCTCGCTAATACCCGATCATCAAAGGAGGGGCTTCCCTGTTTTGGCATTATGGCATTCCACCAAGCGGTTACCTTCTCATCTTTGGAAAAGAATCGATGACCACCAATATCCATACGATTTCCATTATATTGAACTGTACGTGAGATTCCTCCAATTTCTGAACTTTCCTCCAAGATTGTAACTTCATACTCGTTTGTATTTTTTAAAAGTTCATATCCAGCCGTTATCCCTGCTGGTCCTGCCCCAATTATTACTATTTTTTTCATCACTTGCTTCCTACTTTCACAGTATTGTATTCCTATGCTAATCATTCTTGATTAATGAAAAATTATGTTTCACACCATTCTCCTCTAGAAAATCAACATAATTCTTCGTTAGTTTGAAATAACTTTTTCTCAATAGGGTATAATCACAATACGAAATGAGTTCTTCCATATGATGTATTTTGGAAAATGTAGTATAGTCAATATAAGGAAGTCTCAATGTTTCAACTAATTCTCTTGTCCTACTATCATGTACAATAAATAACGCCGGTATCCCATTTCTTAAAGCTGCAATATTTCCATGAAAACGACTTCCAAAAGAGAATGTAAACTGGTTTTTCTTTAAATAGGCATCCCAATCATCTAGATTAAAGAAAATATGGGCATTTTCCTTTTGATATTCACGAATTGTTTCATGATCTAGTTGAATTCCTGGGAAACAGCCCTGGGGCATTGTTTCTGGTATAGTAATCGGATTATCTAGAAATTCGTTACATTCCATTCCCATCTGCATTACCCATTTTGCATGATTTCGAATCGCAAACTCGGTTATCCTGCTTTCCATTATATTGCCACCTGTTATGCAAAAAACCGTTTGCTCTGGTGTTGGCTGCTTATTCATCTTGAATCTACCATCTAATTCAAAAAACAGAGATGGACAGCCAATTACCCGAATATTATGTATTCCCATCTCCTCTAAACAAGATGCTGTGAATTCACCGCGTACACCAATTGAAACAGAACGTTCCGATATTTCTTTAAGAAAACGTATCTTATCAGGATCTAGTATTCTTACTAATTCTTTGGGTGTGTTGCATAATGCAGAATTCTGTGCTCCAAGTCCAATCAATGTCACGGCATTCGGATTAACTAGCAATTGTTTTTCACACATTGGTAATATTCCTTCTTTGTCTTGTCTAATGAAATTAGCAAGTGGAATAACCATGTTTGTTGTATTATCGATATTACTGCTGATTTCTTTTTCATTTAAGTAGATTTCAGAATTAAACTGTACTTGCTTTCTTACTGCATTCGCAAAAAGTAGATTACCTGTATTCTCCCCTATTGCTCTTAAATTCATCTCTAAGCCATTGCTTTTATTACAGCGTTGTGGAAACATCTGTACAAGTGTCACTGCTTTCTTAACTTTTCCAGTTCGAACATTCTCTTTCCAATCTAATTTTTCTTCCTCTTTATGTACCTTATATATTGGAATGCTCTTGTACTGTTCTATGTATATTTGTATGTATGCTCTTGCTATGTCTTCTATATTATTCGTGCCTTCTCGCAATCTACATAAATTCTGTAACTCCATTTGTGTAGATTCTCTGTTAATCTTATCATATAAGATAGACATCACTTCTTTTTCTTGTATGTTTACAAACTGCTCTAGTGCAAATGTCTGTTGCATACGAAATGGTTGCAGATTATTCTCTTCTACATAGACCCACTGATCTACCATATCTTTAAACTGATATTGTAATAAATAGATTACATCTTTCTCATCGATTTGCTCATACATTCCATGTGTAGTAGCGATATGTCTCGTTATTGCACGGATCTCTGGCATATTACGATACATAGATGCTACCATACTTTGGTTTGCTTGATGGTGCGTATTCAGTATAGATATATGAAAGTCCTCTATAAATTGACAAAGTTCTTCTTCTGAATCAGTCTGTAAGATCGTAATGCCTTCATTCAGTAAAATCCTACCTGCATTCTCGTCCGTACTATGTTTCATAACATGTACATAGACATGATAATCCAAACTAACCAGTTGATTTGCCAAAATTATTGGAAGTAGTTCGCCTGCACCATTACCAAAAGAATAGATGGACAGTAATATATTCGGTTTCCTACTACGTAAAATTGCGTCTAGCGAAATTTTCTTAAATATGCGTTTGGGAGTTTCTATCTTGGAACAAGATTGCAGATTCACCAGTTCTTTATATTTTTCAACAATTTGTATTTCTTCTATTAAATCGTATTGATATAAATCCTTTAGGTAACGACCAGCTTGTAATAACGTATCCCCCCCATGCAGATTCCATTGCTTCGTATTCTGCACGTACCCATCATTTGATGAGATACGCATCATATATCCATGAGTTGCATATTCTAAAAAAAATCGAATTACATCATATTCCGTATCCAATGGCCAGAATCTTTCCTTAAACCAATACTTCTTCCTAGGATTACGGAAAATAATATGATTCAAATCATATCTGATCTCAATCCCGAATTCCTTCATTTCATCATAGGCGGTATGAATTTGACTGCATTTCTTTTGTGATTTCATTCCTTTATTATTCGTTTTTTTGCTATCATGAACGATATATTCTAGCTTATCCTTATTCATTAATTGGATAGACGATTGAAGTGTATGCAGATTGAGATCACCCAGATTACTAGTAATCCAGATATATTCCGTCTCCGTAGACTTGATTGCTTCATACAGTGAATCATATACTATACGTAACGATCCTTTATCCGTCATTGCTCTCTTGCTGAAGTATTGTTTTATTAATATTTTTTTCCAAAATCTTTGTATATTACCATTTGTTTTTGTAAGAATAGTAATATTCAATTCATTATTTACCATACAAATAATATTCATATATTAATTTCCCTCGAGTAACCCATTTTGAAACCATTATTATACGTAACTGTAGTTCAATCGATTCCACTACTTGTTTTTCATTTGTAATAATCCCACTAGATGCAATCGTTAAAAGTTCTTTCACACCTAGCTTGCACAAAAGTGAATGTAGCTGTCATAAACGCTATATTTTTCCCATAATACGCCTTTTTTCTAATTTATTATATAGGTTTTTATCTGCTGAAACAACTATACTAAAGTATAGTATTTTTCAGTATTTTGAATTATTGTCATTCCCCATTGCATCATTCTGATGCCTCCATTGTACCATGTTTTCCCATTATATGTCAAAAACATTAATGTAACTAAAACAAAGTGTACTTCGTACACTCTCGCGTTAATATCTACTTCAAAGTACACGTTGTTCTCCGCGCCGAGCACAGTTAGCTTCAGCTGACATCTACCTCATGTGCGAGTGCGCCTCCCCCAGAGGATTTATTTACTAGAAAAGTTGGAGAATTTTCCTAGTAAATAAAAAAAGGCAATCCACACTGGATGCCCTTCTAATTTTATGAATTAAACTTTGCACAATCATTTATTATGATCTATTTAATTTCTAATGAATGTTTGATTTTTATAATTACGCATGCTTCCCCAACATCAGATAGATTACAGGTGCCAGAGGTTTTAACAGATCCCATACAAACCGATTATTGTCTACAGATCGTTCACCACAATCAATGATCTCCGTACGATCTTTGATTTTTTCCATTACCCGTACTACCTCATTCTTTTTCTTTTTGGAGATTTTATTATTAAGCTTCTCTATCGTATCAGCAAATTGATCAAGATACGCATGAGCAAGTATTTCGATTGCCAAGGAATCTACTGTAATGGCAAGCTCTACTCCTTTTTCCCTTTTGTAACTTTCCTTTATATATTTTGCTAATTCTACTGCTCCATTTCCTGGAAGTGCAAGATAATTCATAAGCGTTTCATCACAATTAATATGCACCATTTTGTCTGAATAACAGAGCAAAATATTCACATATGTATCGTTCCATTCTAACATATATTTATCCCCCTTTTACTATATGAAATAACCACTCAAGGTGTCCCAATTGTTTTGATTTTCATCTTGTCCATAACTCCTAAATAGCAATAGATATCTGGATAAGAGCAAGAAGAATGGGACACCTAAGTGTCCCATTGTAAAAACTTATCCGAATACATGATCTTCTGAAAATTCTTCCTTCACTGCCTCCAACGCGGCTGCTATTACCTTGTCCATATCATAATAACGATATTGCCCTAATCTTCCTCCAAAGATCACATTCTGTTCCTTTTGTGCTAATGCATGATATTTCTCATATAAGGTATTATTCCGTTCATCATTGATTGGATAGTATGGTTCTGAACCTTTTTCCCATTCTGATGGATATTCCCTAGTGATTACCGTATGATCTTGCTTTCCAAAATCAAAATGCTTGTGCTCGATAATTCTTGTATAGGGAATCTCTCGTTGCGTATAATTCACAACCGCATTTCCCTGATAATTCTCTTCTGGCAGATCTTCCGTCTCAAACCGTAAGGAACGATACTGCAACTCTCCTAATTGATAAGCAAAATATTCATCAATCATACCAGTGAAAACTATTTTCTTCGCTAAAGCAGGTTTTTCTTTAATTAGTTCGAAGTAATCCGTACTTGTCTGTACCTCAATTCCTTCTAACATTTTTTCAATAATTGCAGTGTAACCGCCTTTGGGAATTCCCTGATATGGATCATTGAAGTAGTTGTTATCAAAGGTAAAACGAAGCGGCAATCGTTTGATGATAAATGCCGGTAATTCCGTACAGTCTCTTCCCCACTGCTTCTCCGTATACCCCTTAATCAATTTTTCATACACATCCGTTCCTACTAGTGATAATGCCTGCTCTTCTAGATTCTTAGGAGTGCTAATATTCAGCTGATCAATCTGGCTCTGAATCTTCGCTTTCGCTTCCTTTGGCGTATGAACTCCCCACATTTTACTAAAGGTATTCATATTAAAGGGAAGATTGTAGAGTTCCTCTTTATAAACTGCAACTGGGGAATTGATATAATGATTAAACGTCGCAAACTGGTTCACATAATCCCAGATCTCTTTATTGGAGGTATGAAAGATATGTGCCCCATATCGATGGACTTGTATGTCTCCCACATCTTCCGTATAGATATTTCCTGCTATATGATCTCGTTTGTCAATAACAAGACAACGCTTTCCTCTTTTATTGGCTTCATATGCGAAGACAGAACCGAATAGGCCTGCTCCGACGATTAGGTAGTCGTACAATATTGCACCTCCTTGTTTTGATTTTAATGATGTTTCATTATTTTTCTTACGTATTCTAATGGTTTACGCCATATTTTTGTAAGTTTCCAAGATTTACTGCAATACACCTGATTTAACTCCGTTATTACCTGATCCTTTTCTTGTACTACTTGTGCTAATTTATGACTCATATCCATTTTCTGTAATGCTTCCGCTTCATACTTCTCTTGCAATACGCGATGCATCACCTGCAATTGATTAATTTCATTCCTTAATTCCTGTATTTTATTACTGTTCTCATCAATTTTTTCTTTATTATTATTGACAGCAATCTCCATTTGAATGTTGCTTTCTGTAACATTAGCAAGACTCATACGGAAATGTTCTTTCAAAATGTCATAGGTATGAAGTTCTCCACTATATTGTACTCCACATGTCAAATGTTCTTCGATCCATTGTTTACTCTTTTGTATCATCAGTTTGATACTTTGTTCGATAACGTCAAAATCAATCTTCTCATTAAACAATTCTGAAGTAATCTCTATTGTCTCATCAAGCATTCGATTTTCAAGACCTATTTTTTTCAACAGATTTAAAATCTTCCTCTGCTCCGGTTTATTTGTTTTTTTATTGAGTACATAGAAGTCTTTATGAAAAATCAATGCAAAGCATACACCATAATAAGAATCTGTAAGATATAGTTTTGAATATGCGATATTCGCTAGCCATTCTTCTACTAATGGCTTTGTCAATACTTCCAAACCAAGTGAATCCTTTGCTTCGTTTTCATCAATACTTGTACCACATATAATCTGCATAGTATTCTCTTCAAGCTTGTTTACTTTATGAAGTATTTCTCGATTTACTTTCTCAATGTGACTTAGATAAACGCCTACATACTGCTTCTCAGGTAGACGCAATTTCCCGTACTTAGCCATATTCTCATAATATATTTTATTGCATAAAAACACGGGATTAATCCCGTAAGCTATATCTTTTTCATCCTCAACTGATCTAGCTTGAAAGCGCTTAAGAAAATATTGCATCTGCTTATTCACTTGATGCTCACTTTCTATATATTCTGATGCAACTGGAAAGCCATAAGCCATTTTGTATTTATCTGATCCAACCCAATCAAGATATGATAAATGTTTCTTCTCTTCATCTTTCTGTTGTTCTATATAATCAAAGAAACTAACAAACATGTCACATGCGTCATTCGCTTCTTTCTGTTTTACTTTATTTTCCATATCAAACAAAACATCCTGCATAGCAAATGGTATATGTGCAAAAAGTGATTGTTTCCGGTCACAAATCTTCTGTTCCGATTCTTTGTTTTGATCAAGTACTAGAACAGAGTATCCAATATCATTAAGATATTGATAGAATGCATAATTCATCAGATAATTTCCAAAATCCTGTTTTTCATTGATGAGTAATCCAATATTATGCTTATTCTCTAAGATTCGATCCACTGATTCAACGAATCCATTATCTTGTATTAATTCCATGAATTGGTCTGCTGCTCTGTGTCGTCCTCTTCCATCATGTCCGATCCGGTTTCCTTTACCTCTACACCATTCCACTGGAACCTGTTCGATTCGATTAAAATCATCCTTTATACCTTCTATAAATGCTTTCGCTTTTGCCGTATTCGCTATAAGCAAGCTTGTACCCTTGTGATCATTCCACGAAGGATCATGTTGATCAATTCCCCAAAAATCCCCCATCGTAATGTCTCCTTGCCTTGGAAAACAGGCATAACGACAGTCATCGCATGTTTTATTGCGACATAATACTCCATGGAAGGCTTTCTGATAATAGTCCGTTTGAATATTGAGATATAATATGGTTCCATCTTTCTTATGAATGGTATACGCATCTGGCCCCCAACCACGATACTTATCTCGAAAAACTGCATTTGCGATATCATCAATTCCATAACATTCTTCTAGATACTTTCGAAAAGCAGTAACTGGCGTGACACAAAAACACACTACATCGATTGTGAGTAAACATTCATAATCCTGTCCTAGATAGGATTTTAACCCCGCAATCTGACATGGTGTTCCAACATATAAAACGCGCACCCCTTTTTCAACCTGTTGCTTAACTTCTTGAAATGTGTTGCCTGTATTACTTTGTACGTATTTGGAATGTCTTAATTCTTTCAATCCAGAAGATTCTTTCGCGCCACAATGTTCTATATGAAAATCTTCTGTATATCTTGCACCATAAACAACACCATTGGACTTGAATATATTCTCAGCCATAATTGTAAATGCACCACCGCTAGAGGAATCCTTACGGATTTCATCCGTAGCCCATGCTGCATATGCTTGACAGGAATCAGCAGCATATTCATTCATCTCTCTAGGTTTTGCAGATGGACATACTTCCACACATTGATTACATTTAATGCATTTTTCATTGTTAATCTTAGGCTTAAGAAATCCTTGTTGGTCAGGTAATAATTCTATCGCATCCACTGGACATTTGTTTGAACAAGCACCACAACCTGTACAATAATAATTATGACGTAGTAGATGTGGAGTCAGTTTTTCAAAACATGCTAACAATGGCCAATCTTCACAAAACTCCTTATCCCAATTTGTAATCACAAAACCACGTTCATATAGCATATTAATGATTTCATTGGTTGTATATAATGATTGTGAAAAACCGCATTCTTTACTTTGATAAGTTAGGATTATCTTATCTGTACTATTCTTTAAACAATCAAAAAACCAATTTAAATCATTCAAATATCCAATAATCCCTGCACATACAATTGCATCCACTTTGATATCAGGAAACTCATACTTATTTAAGTCACATACAATAGTATCCTCCTGACGTTTTGTATAATCAAGTGGATAGTATATTACATTCTCATCTAGTAATTTTTTTAGATACATATTGCCAGCACCTACATCCAATACGGAATGATCATTGGAATTTAAAAATTTACTGCATACAATGGCTCTTTTTCTCCACATATATTGTTCAAGACCAAATAACTTTTCCCCCACATTCCAATCTGCTGGACCAACTTCAACTTTTTCCATACTTCTCCTCTCAGCAACGGCATACATACTATCTACTGTTGAATTTTTTCTGTATATTTTTCACAAACTTTTTTTCTATGATGTAATAAGAAAAAATCGACCATGTTAAAACAATCAAAATTATAAGTATATAATTTTTTGTTTTGAAAAATTTATATTCCATTTATTGTTTGCATTTAAATAATTAATTAACACATACATAGGACAATGCCATAAATAAATACTATAAGAAATCTTATCTAAAAAGCTAATGTGTATAATTTTAAAAAATGAGCTAAGTGTATTTGATAATAAACAGATAATCACAATAGCTGGACTTAAGACTCCTCCCATAACAACACATATATCGCCAAGTATAGCTACAGAAAACACCTTAATTAATACAAGTGTAAGAATAATTATACTACATGCAAAAGTTAATATAATTTTCTTATATTCTTCTTTATAATATTTCTTATACATATAACATAAGATACAACCTATAGAAAAGCTTAGATATCCTCGTCCCATTTCTTCTGTTAGCAATGGTAAGCGTATTGGTATATTATTATGTATTAGTGTTACTCCTAACAAAGCTAATAAACAATAAATCATTATCATACTTTTCTTTTTAGCATGCCTTTGTATAACATAAAATATCAAATATAATAGAAATAAAACGCTAATATACCAACTTGGAGTATTAAATGTTTGACAATCTTCAAATCCACTCGCTCCTAACATTAACAATGATAATACCAAGTGATAAAGATCATTCTTTCCTATTTGACCATGAAATGTATATATTGATAGATAAATCAAAATAGCTGTTACTATCGTAGACAAGAAAAATAAAGGATATAATCTTAATAATCTTTTCTTTACAAACTCTACAAATCGTAATTCTTGATTACTTATACGCTCTGCATAATGATAAAAAATCAAGAAACCTGAGATAAGGAAAAAGATCTCTACACAATATTTCCCATAATCATAAAGTACCTGAATTCCATTCTTCATTGGCATTTGACCAAATGAGCAATAGTAGTGAAATGTAAACGCTATTATACATGCACAAATTCCTCTTAACGTACTTAGTCCAATAAATTTATTATCCTCTTTCCTATGTTCTTTTGTATGTTCTTTCATATTAATTCACCTTTTTTCTGCAGTCTTTATACTCTTTATTATATATATCCATCCAGTCCACTCCATTTTTATTAGAGCCTTTATCAATCCAGTTAACGGATACATATTTATCATAGTATGCTTTATTGATAATATATGCAGAAATACTAACCTGGGATTTACCAGCGATTAAGCCTTGGCAGCTTGCCATTGTAAATGCATCTCGGATTACTTCATAACCCAACAAATAACTATTATTCTCACGTGAATTCTCTGTATAGGCAACACTTACATTTCCTTCTGTACGGAATACATCTTCATAATGAACGATATTCTTGAATTTCTCTTTAAACTGTGCAAGTGCTTGCAAATCATCCGTAGCTAAGAAGATTTGTTCATAGTCATTTTTTTTCATAACTTTCTCAATTTCTAGAACATAATCATCAAATGTTAATGACTTTGGATGATAATTGGTATTCAATTTGCTATCTGTACCTCTGAAGTGTATCGCTAATGTCTTTTTTCCTTGCAATACTTTATCCATGTCTGTCTTTAATTTATTCGCTGTATACTCATTGAGTGAAATGTACTTCTTATATAATTCTGCCATTCGAATACAGTATTCTTCTGTAGGATGGAACCAATCGTCTACATTATATTCCACTAAAATAGCATCTCGATTTGGTGCAGTAGATATTGCTACATTATGACTTTTAAAGGCTTCTTCATATGTTACATCAGAAACTGGTTTAAAGTAATATTCGAATACTTCTGTTGTTCCTTTAAAACCACCTTTTTCTTCATAGGCACAGCCCTTCCAATTCTTAATAACAGGTGTTAGGTTAAACCGATCCGCGAATGAAAGCGTACAAACCGTACGGTTTAGTAATGCAAAAAAACCTGCAGTTGGTACCCAATCATCTGCTAATTCAACGATAAATATATTCTTATCTTTATTCTTCTCACCATAATCATTAAAACATATCATATATGGATTATTTACTAAATCATAACCTAACATATAGATTCGTATATACCATGGATGCAACGCTTTTTTACCGATTTTTTTGTAAAGCTGCTTATATGTAGATAATCCTCTTTTTATCTTGCTGCACATTCCCATTTTATTAATCTCCTTTAGTTGAAATATTCTTTTACTTTTTCGACACAATCATCAAAATTATTTATATCAAATGTATAGTCTATTCCTGTTTGCATAATTCCCATATCTCTCAAACCAAAATAACCTTGGTTATCTGTTATTCCCCAACGTGCTGTTGGTTCATATATAATGAATTTTCTGCAAGTTGATGAACAGATCAAATCACAAAATCCACTTCTAAGACCAATAAAATTACCAGCATAATTCAATATTGGTACAGATTTTTCAAAAGGTATGTCTACTGCTTTCGTATTAACCAATGGCTCTACTCCTGGAGGACAATTTGTAAATACACGATACCCTTTGTTAAGAAAAACAGCAACAATTTTGTTCCATGTCTCTACTGGTAATGAGGACATGGAATTAGCATCCGGTGCTATTATGATACTCTTGTCTTTTTCTATTCCAACGGAATCACAAAATGCTACGACATCAACTTCATCCTGAATGAATTTAGGTGCAACAAACTTCTTAGCAGATGCATCTCCAAATAAAAAGCTATAAAGCATATCATCATAATTAACTCCATTTACACCACGCATATTCATCAATACACCAATATGTAGATACTCATACGCATCATAATGCATAATCTGTGCATTGCATTTATCCAGACCAATGATATTCACATAATAGCATAAACAACTCATTCGAAATGTATTGATAACCTCATTTGACTCGATCTGAAATAGTTTTGTTATACGTGTAGCATTAGTCGATATTAAAACAGCTGTACAATACTCTTTTTCCTCGATATGCTGGCAAACCAAATACACATCCCCTAACCCGCAAAAAGGGAAGATATAGAGTTTGTTCTTACTATTATATTTTTTTCGAATGGATTGATATACATGGTATCCAACAAGTAATCTCATATAAGGGAGATTTTCTGGTCTACATACATAATCCTTTACCTTGGTTTTTAATTTACTCATCGTTTTCTCCTTACCAATATGAACTAAATTTCATATAACTTAAATATTCCATATCGTACAATTTGATCTACGTTAATCTCTTTCATATTTAACAACCGATCTGCTGCCCTGCCTCTTGGTAACTGAAGTGAGACAATAATCGTATTTGTATAAAAATTACTTGCTGTATACAAGTCTAATAAGTTTTTCATTTGTTTATCAGTAAGTAATGTAACATGATCATTATATTCTTTGAGTAAGCGTTCAACCTTTTCATTCATACACACAATGTAAAATACTTGATCACTATGTAATTCTTGAAATATTTTTAGATATTTCATACCTAAAGTATTTATCTCTTCATCATCTTCCGGGAATATAATGAGATAGTCATTCTCTGTGTTACTTATTGTTGTTTTAATCGTTTTCCATACTTTTTTTCCTTTTTTCACATTGTGTAAACTGTGCAACAAATAGCATAGATGATTTGCCATCTTATCTTCTTCCCCTCCGTTGTATCTTTTCTACGAATTTTTTTATCTTTCCTTTTTTTAGTTCATTTATTTCTGCTTTTAATTCTTCTATGGTTTCTAACTTTTCATTTATTACTACTATATTATATTTCAATTGATTAACTCGATCACTAATGTCACTTAGTAAACGATCGATTCTTAATCGATCTTGTTGAGCCTCACCAATCCAATTATCAACTCCATGTAATCGTAAGTTAAAATCATCGATCTTATTTTCTATATTATCTGTACTTTCCTTAAGATTCTTTATTGAAGCATCAGCTTCAAAAATCCAATTATCAACTCCATGAAGACGTTCCTTTTGATCATGACTTTCTCCACTAAGTTTATCATATTTTTCATCAAGGATATCATATGCACTCATTGCTCTTACTGTTGATTTTCCTTGTTCAATATGGCTTACTAACCAATCGTAACTTCTCGTAATTTCTTCTTGTAGTATCTTATCTACCTTTGTATAATCAATCTTTTGTATTGTATCTGGTAATTGTTTTTTTTCACTAACTATTCTATCCAATAATCCTAATTTGGAAAGAAGAGAGTAAATTCTACTTCTTCCTCTCCAACCATCTTCCTTAAACACAACATAAAAATTCTTTTTAAATATCAATGCAAAACATAATCCATGAAAGGAATCGGTTACAAATAACTCACTATTTTCAATGTTGGATAACCAGTCTTCAACTGAACAGTTTTCTGTAAATTTTAGATTCCATTCATTCTCTATATCTTCAGAAGATTGCTCTCCATCCCCGATTATGTTTTTATTATTGCAATTACTTTGCTGACATAATTCATTGATTATCTCTTCTTTCTCACTAGATGGATCTAATATATACGCACCAATATATGGTTCTCTATTCAACAGTTTAGATTTACTTGCCAAATCATGATAGACACTAGCATCACATAGAAAAACAGGGTCCATTACACATTCTCCTCGAACCCCAAACTGCTCTTTTAATATTAATTTTCCTGTATCTTCTCGTACCGATATTGCATCAAAACGTGCTAAATAATATGCCATTTTTGCTCTTATTGCATCACGTCCTTCAAAATAATCCACACCAAATGACGTTGCATAAGCCATTTTATACTTATCCGCTCGAACCCAATCCATACAAGTATGAAAATCTAATCCTTCAATAAAAGGATTTCTAAACAACTGATCAGACCCAAGAACAAACACGTGACATCGATCATTCAGTTCTTTAATTGAGGCTTTATCCTCATAATCTTTTGCAAGATCATCTTTTTCAAACGGAGATTCCATGAATAAGCTTAATTTGGGTGAATAGGTTTTCCATGGTGTATCTAAAGGTTTTTCAATTAGTAATGATGAATATCCCTTATCTTGAAGCGCTTTATACAATGCGTAATAGGTCAAATTATTCCCATAGTTATTATTTAGTAAACAGATTAATCCAATATCATATTGATCTTTCATTTCAATCCACCTAGTTTATCTTTCTATCGACTTACTTTAATTGTTTAAGCGTAGATATCTTTTTCTCCATTATCTAATTCTACGCCCTTGTCATAAAAACTTACCAAAAGAGTATCTTCAACGAATTCAAAACTATGCATTACATATTCAGGAATTAAGAACATCTCCCCCTTTTTGAATACATAGTGTTCTACTATTCCATCTTTTTGAACATCAAGTTTGAACTCGCCTTCAATTACATAGAATGCTTCCCGGTTTAATTTATGATAATGATCACCACGAATAACGCCTTTTACAGAACGGATTACATTAACCTGTTGAAATCCTTCATGAACTAATTGCGTTAAATCGCCTCGCTCATCCTGAAATATAAAATCTGGTTTTAATAATTCAATTAGCATAGTAACTCCTTTCCTTATTCATCCCAAAATTCAGCTTCTATCATTGCACACAATATATGATATACAGGAGTATGCATATCTTGAATTTCACACGTTACACTGGAAGGTACCTTAATTGCACAGTCAAAAACTTCAGCCATTTTCCCTCCTGCTTTTCCTGTTAATGCAATGGATTTCATTCCTTTTGTCTTTGCTACCATATTCGCAAATAAGACATTTTTCGAATTCCCAGAAGTACTAATTCCAATTAGAACATCTCCTTCTTGACCCAAACCAACAACCTGTTGGGCGAAGATCAGTTCTCCGCCCAAATCATTGATGATTGCAGTTAAGATGGAAGTTTGTGCTCCTAGATTGATAGCAGGTAAGGAGTCTTGTAATTGATTGGCTAAGGCAATTCCTTCCTCTCCAAAACATGTATAGTCTTCACTTGAGACTTTTCTCTTTTTTTGAAATCCTTTTAGTAACTCGCCTACGATATGATCTGCATCGGAATTACTACCTCCGTTACCACATACTAATAATTTATGTCCGTTCTGAAAAGACTCCAGTAACATATGGAAAGCGTCTACTATCTCTTCCTTAATCTCTTTCAGATAGGAATTTCTTCTTATATAGTCTTCTAAGATCTGCATTGTACTATCTTTCATATAAACACCTTCTCCCTTAGAATCTATCTAGTTAAGTAATTACCAATTTTAACTTTCTTTCTCCAGTATTCAAGTAAGTCACCCATTGTTTGTTCGAATGATATCTGAGGTTTCCAGCCTGTATGCTCCATGAATTTACGGCAATCTGGTACTTGAAGATCTGCATCAATTGGTCTTAATCTTTCTGCTTCTACTTCTACTTTAATCTCATCTTTCATCGTAGATAGATTAACGAGTGTTTGTAATGTATCACCTACTTCACATGTATACGTTCCACCAATATTATAGTACTCTCCAGCTGTTGGATTTTCAGTAACTAACATATAATATGCACGTACTGCATCACGAACATCTGCATATGTTCTTAAGGATTGAAGATTACCAACTTTTACTGTTGGTGGAATTAAACCTTGCTCAATCATTGCAATTTGTTTAGCAAATGTAGATTCATGGAATACATCTCCTCTTCTAGGTCCAGTATGCGTAAACATACGAGTAGTCATAACCGTCATATCATATGCTTCTGCATAGTATCTACCTAAAAGATCTGTTCCAACTTTAGAGATTGCATATGGGGAAGCTGGATGGAATGGACACTCTTCATGAATACCTGTTTCAGGTTTTTTGTCTTTTGGAATTTTGCCAAATACTTCAGAAGATGCACATACATGGATAACTGGTTTATAAGTATCATCTTGGCTCATTGCTAAACGGAATGCTTCTAGTAATCTACAAGTTCCTAAGATGTTTGTATTTAATGTATCGATCGGTGCCGTAAAGCTTGTAACTGGGTAACTTTGCGCAGCTAGATGGAAAACATACTGTGGTTTAATTTTTTGAACCACAGAAATTAAAGAAACTTCATCATTAAGATCGGCATATTCAAAAAATACACGATCCTTCTTATTTACTCGATCAAGAAGATGCTCAACATTATCAAGTGGACTTCTCCATCTACAAACACCATATACTTCCCAATCTGTATTTTCTAATAAGAAATCACATAAATGTGACCCCACCATACCTGTAATTCCTGTTATTAACGCCTTTGTACTCATTTCATTACCTCCATAATTTTTATAGTTCATAATCTTCTGATTTATAATAAAGTATCCTAGTTCCCGAATTTTCAAACTCAAATGGAACATATAATAAATCTTTTAATGCTTCTCTCACTACTTTCTGTTTGTCTTTCTCAACATAAAATAGTAAGAATCCTCCTCCACCTGCTCCAAGTAATTTACCACCTGTTGCACCGGCATCAATTGCTTTTTTATAAAGAATATCAATGGAATCGGTCGAGATTTTATCCGTAATACCACGTTTCAATTTCCAAGTATAATCCAACAATTTACCAAATTCAAGCAAGGAACACTTTGATGTTAAGACATCTTGTGCTTCATCTACTAAATGAAGCATCTCTTTCAATTCCTTTGTTTTATCATGCGTAACTTTTTCCTGTTGTTGTGCTATCTCACTAGAAAATCTAGAAAAGCCAGTGAAAAAAAGCATCAAATTCTCATTCAATTCTCTCTTTCTATCTTTTCCAATGATAATTGGATTAACGGTATATCCTTCCGAACTGAAATCTATACGGTTCAATCCACCAAATGCTGCTGCAATCTGATCTTGTACCCCACCACTTTCATTACATAACACACGTTCAACGTGAATTGCATCTTCTGCAAGTTTCATTTTGTCTGCACATTTTCCTTTGATTGCATAGAATGCATTTAACATACCAACTGTGAAAGAACTGCTTGTCCCAAGTCCAGATCTTGCAGGTAAGTCGGCCTCATAATCCATACGGATTTCCTGCATCTTCATGTACTTCATTGCTTCTCGTACCGCTGGATGCTGGATATCAGAAACATTCTTCGTACGTTCAATTATACTATACGTAATTTGATTCGAATACTCAAAAAATCTTGGTAAATGACTTACTGTTACAATACAGTACTTATCAAATGTAGTAGAAATGACACTTCCGCCATATTCATTAAAGAACCCTGGAAAATCAGTTCCACCACCAAAAAAAGACATTCTAAATGGTGTTTGTGTTATTACCATGATAATTCTCCTTTGTTAACTAAATTTGTTATACACTCTTCTAAATCAGAATATTGATTCGTAGATGGTACCTCTTCCAATGGTTTTCCTCCTACATAAAAGCTCCTACAACCAGCGTTAATACCTGCATTATAATCTCTGATATCGTCGCCAATCATCAAGGATTTTTCTAAATCAATATTATACCTTTTTGCTGCTTCAAGTAGTAATCCTGGTTTGGGTTTTCTACACTCACATTCTATCTTATATTCTACTCGTTCTCCTTCAAAACCTTTGTCTGGGTGATGTGGGCAGAAGAATATATCATCCACGTATGCTCCTTCTTTCCCCAATTCTGTCTCGAGCTTATTATGAATCTCTTGTAATTGCTCAAGTGTACATTCTCCTCTTGCAATTACTGGTTGATTGCTAACAATAATAGCAAGATAACCACTCTCATTAATTGTTTTAATTGCATTAGCCACACCAGCAATTAATTCAATATCATTTTGATTACGAATAAAGCCTTTATATACATTAATGGTTCCGTCTCGATCTAAGAACACGGCGCGTTGTTTGTTCTTCAGATTTTTGCTTGCTACCTTGCCACAAACGAAATCATTGCAAACAAGATAGTAACGTTCTGGTGTTCCCATATCCTTCACATATTCTGGTGAACGATAGGAATACAAACGTTTCGTTGCTACAAGTGGTTTTAAAATTTCACGGTCCAAATCAACTTTTCCACCATTCGTAAGCATATCAAGAATCTCTGTAGACAATATATGTACGCCTGCATTTACATTGTTTTTATATACGGTTCGTGCATCTTCTTTATTCATCCAACTTGTAATACAATTTTCTTCATCTGCACAGATAATGGAACTATCATATGGATGACTGTTCGGATGGGTAAAAAGAGACGCTAATGCCTTCTTTTCTTTATGGAATTGTAAAAAACGATTGAAATCAATACTGAAAATGATATCTCCATTGATTAAAAGAAAATCTTCTGTTAAAACATCTTTTAGATAATACAAAGCACCTGCTGTTCCAAGTGGTTCAACTTCTCTATAGTATGAAATGTGAACACCCCATTCTGTTCCATCTCCAAAGTAGTCTTCAATAACAGAACCAAGATGTCCAATTACTAAAATAATATCTAAAAATCCCTGTTCTTTCAGACAATTAATCTGATGTTCCAATACTGGTTTCCCATCGATTTGTATCATTGGTTTCGGTATATCACTCTTGATAGATGAAATTCTTGTTCCTTTTCCACCTGCCGATATTACAACCTTCATTTATTCACCAACCTTATAAATTAATCTTTATCTCTGCTAATCCTAATGCTTCTTTTACTTTCGTATTATCCATCAATGCAGACTGTGCACGTTTCACTCCGAATATTCCTTGGCTTCCTGCCATAGAAATAGGTTTCACTAAATCTGTTGATATTCCATGTTTCTTTGCAATCATACAACCAACATCATATTTTGACAGATCATCATCACCTGCTATATTCACAATTTTAGGGAAATCTTTTGTATACTGTTCGATTGATTTTACAAGCAAACTTGCCGCTGTACCAAAATCAAGTGTTGATCGATACGAATCAGCAAACATCTCCATGGTATCTCCCTTCTCAATGGTTTCAAGAATCTGATCATAGAAGTGCTTCTTTGATTTTACCAAACTAGGTGCAATAAGAAAAGGATATCTTACTACATTATAGCCATACCCTGTTACTAATTGTTCTGCTAACACCTTATGCTTTCCATATAGATTAACTGGATCAACCACATCTGTCTCCTTAAAATGAACATCTGTAGAACCGTTTCCATACACTGTATCTGTTGATGAGTAAAAGAAGCAACGAACATCTTCCATACAATTTAAGAAACGAGCCAACGCAGTTATATTCACATCCCATGCAATTTTAGGGTTCTTTGCCACCAAATCCGGATGATGATAGGCGGCCAAATAGATTACATTGTAAGTCGTCTCTTTTTTCTTTAATTCTTCACACAAGGCATTAACCTCTGTTTCAACAGAAATATCACATTTAATCCAATTAACTCTTTCACTCGTTGATTCTTCAATATTTCTTGCCACTGCGATCACGGATTCTTTCGTCTCCTCCAATATGGATTTGATTATATATGAACCTAGAAAACCACTTGCTCCAATTATTAAATACATCGTTCTCTAATTATACATCATTATGTATAATGTTCTCCTTCCCTTTGTTCTACAAACTCCTATCAATCTCAATCTCCACCGCAGGGAACTGATCCCTTGCGGTACGAAATGCATAAGCCATTGGTAAACCGGACATTTTATCATCATTCATTAATATACGTTCTCCATATGGAGCATTATAAATTATGTGATTATAATAGATTCCTGCTTCATGCAAAAAATCTTCTGTTAATTGTGCATATTCCGTAGTACGTGATGTTAAGAACACGATCATATCTCCTTCAGGAATTGATAATAGGAAATCTTGTGCCCCTTCTAAAAAACTATCCTTTCCATCAATCTTGTATCCATTATGCTTAACGATCGTTCCATCTAGATCGAGAATCCATGTTTTATTCAATGGTGACATTGTTGTTTTCTTCTTTTGATTACACATTTTTTAATTGTACTCCTATATGACCGCCTGGGTGGTTCTTTTTAAAATCTTCTAATGTAACTCCTCTACGTTTTACGATTTGCATTGCTAATCCTTGTAGAACAATCAAATTAACTGTTGTTGAATTATTCGGTACAATGTTCCATTGGTCACCTTCGTTAGGCAAATCTAGAATAATGCATTTTCCAATTTCTCTTTGCAATGTTGATTCCTGCTCAAAAGAGAGTAACCATAGATTAGCATTACGTTTCTTTAATAAGTCGGTTAGATAAATGGATTCTGCTGTCTCACCACTCTTTGTCAGAATGATAACAAGATCATTTTCTTTTACCATACCAATATCACCGTGTACAGCTGAATTTGTATTCATAAAACATGCATTTTGACCTAAAGAATTCATCGTACCAACGAATTTATCACATACAGGTACATTCTTTCCTAGACCGCTTACTACAATTTTATTACCTTTTTCTAACGTTTCTATTGATTCATCTACCAATTTGGTAAATGCCTTTTCATCTAATGAATGTACGGATTCATTTAATGTTTCTAATATATTTTCAAAATATGTGATCATAGTGCTTCCTCCAAATAATATAGTCCATTATAAAACGCTCCACAGATGGAATCATAATCTTCCCATGCATATGTAGTCAGTGATAACCAAATGATTGCATGAAGTAATTTAATCTGTTCTGAAGTAACCTCATCTTTTAAAAGCTCAAAGAAATAAGGCTCCATGTCCTCCCAGTTATTGGATTCAATGTGTAATTCCACTTGGTCTTCTTCTATTGTTAAGTGAAATCTCTTCAAATTAAATTGATCATAATTTCCTACAATAGAATAATATAATTTTACCCAATCATATGCTGGATCACCATAGAATTCCGTCTTGCCAAAGTATCCTCTTGGATCAATCAACATTGGAGTGGATTCTTCTTTCAGCAACATATTACTAAAGGTACAATCCCCGTGTAATAGTTTGAATTCTTTTGGAAAATACTGATCAACCCTTTCCTTCAATTTTTCTTGGTGATAGAATACATTTCTGCATTTTCGACCATTGATGGTTACATACTCATCATTCGCAAATGGTACCAAATCACGTACTTTCTTCAGACGGTCATAGGTCTTCGTTATATATGCTTCTACATAGCTTTCATAATCTGACGGTACTGTCTCCATATTTTGCACACTATGTAAACAGTCAATGACTTGTTTCAGAATTTCTTTCTTTCTATTTGGTTCTACATCACGGTATTCATAGATGTTTTTTCCATCAATACGCTCCATTTTCAATGGGTCAAGGGAATAGATTTTTGGAATATTTTTAAAGTTTTTGCTCATTAATTTTTCATACCAAGCTTTCTCTCGAACAGCAAGCATTCTTCCTTGGGAATCAATTCCTTCTTTAATGATGGTATCCCCTTCGATAACAAGTCGATTAAATGGTCTGCACTTTTGTCTTTGTAATTTTTCATACTCCGATAATAAACCGTATTCTTTTGTATGATAGAGAGGAAGTTCCGTGAATGAAATGTCTTTTGTACTTAACCATCGAACCAATTCTCCTGACTCTGGTAATTCCTTTATTACACCTTTATGTTCAAAAATAAAATGTCCTGCAACACCATGTTCTTCACTTGGTTCTTCTGAAAAGATTTCATTTTCGTATTTCCATCTACAACGGAAATCTTTTGCTATACCTATATAATTTGCTTGTTCTGTTGGCATTGTATATTCTTCAGGTAAGATTAAGTCGCTCCAGATTAACATGAATGCTTGTTCCTCTGGTATATATTCCATTGCTTCCTGAATACCTGCACATGTTCCTGTTTTTCCACTTGCATTCACTAATTTGTACTCTACATCTGCAAATGCTTTCAAATACCGTTCAAGAACATCGTATTTATAATCACCAATCACTACATACTTTTTCTCAGGGTATTTACGAAATAGATGAAATAACATTGGTAAATTATTAATAGGAACTAACGCCTTTGGTTTGTTTTGTGTAAGGTATTCCATTCGGGTCCCCTTCCCACCTGCTTGTACAATAACATAATCAACGTTCATTTTGTCACTCCTTCTCTATATTAACTCATTAAGTATTGTCATAATTTCTATTTGATCTTTTCCTAAATCCTCTGTTAATCTATATTGAAAAATTTGTTTATTCTTTGGATTTGTCTTCTTCAGATTAAAAAATGCTACCAATGGATTGGCATAAGGATAAATTGCTACAATTGGACATTTACAAAAAGATAGTAGATCTAATATGCCACTACGCAGACCAATAACACATGCAAAAGAGTCTCCTATAGTATAGAGTTCCCTAAGGCTACTCGTTATCGGCTCTGTTCCCTCAATTACGGATTGGTTTCCCGTTACATTGGTAAATAACTGGTATCCTTTCGCTGTATATTCTTTTACAATCATTTCATAGATGGATTTATCAATTTCATTCGTTACGGAAGCATATGGGCAAAGTAATATTCTTTTCTTTGTTTCATTCTCTCTATTATTTGTCAATATATCTTTTACAGGAGTTTCAAATTCCGCATCAGAATCCAAATGAAGTATTCCATATTTTATACAATCCTTCAAATTTGCTTCTGGAAATCTCCTAGCGAATTCATACCCTTGGGTAAAATTATTACCTGGATCTACTACTGTTATATCGTTACACTTTTTCAGCAATACCTGTCCTACTTGGTAATGATCCAATAATAAGAATACTTTTAATTGCCAATGTTTTACCACCTGGATGGAATCATAGGCATTAGGATATAATGTAACAAGTTCCAACCATTTTTTTGTTGTTATTACATGAAGAGGAATAGAATTTTTTTCTTTCCCAAATGCGTTAAGGTAGCCTAAAGTAAACAACATATCTCCAATATGTTCACAGATTACTATATTGTACCTTCCTCTTTTTCGAAAACATAAAATATATATAAGAAAAGCGATTGGAAGTACGATAACCTGTTCCAGTATGATTTTTATCCAATATAATAGAAATTTCAGTAAATGCATTATTCAATCACCATTTTCTACCCTTTTCGTAACTTTTTATATAATGTGGAAGCAACCAATCGTTCAAAATGATACTCTCGTATATGAAATACATGTAAGAGTTTCAATATGAAATATCTTTTTTTAAGACGTTGATCTAGCTCATAATCAAATTCTTTGATATAAGCCTTCAGCTCTTTTGAAAGAGCTCGTCCTTCTTTTCTCTTGCGAAAACGCAGTAGAGTTGTAACATAATAATCACATATCGTAGTCTCTACTTTTCGTAACCAGTATTCTCTTGCATCCTCAGAAAATGTTTCCACTTGTTCTTTTTCCCGTAGAATCGCTTGAATTACTGCCTCATGTTGTTTTACTCTTCGTATCCTACTCTCTGCGGATACACTTTGACTTACATCACCAATTCGATAAACTGTTATTACATTCGGTAACAGTAGTAGCTTCTTCGCGAAACATGCCATTACTGTATAATAATAGGCATCATCATAAAATACGTTTTCTGGTAACTGTTTATTTATACCTTTATAAAAGGAAGTCTGGAAGATCAATCCATGAATACAAAAGATACCTTTGACCTGCTTCCATTGTTGCAGAACATCATTCATATTTACTATAAAATCTTCTTCCTGATTTCCTTTATGTAGACATGATTCTTTTGTCACAACATGATATGTCTTATAATTTGTAGCAACCAGATCCACATCGTATTTTTCTAACTTCATTACTACTTGTTCGAGACCTATTGTTTCCACCCAATCATCTGCATCCAGTACTTTAAGATATTTTCCCTTGCATAACGTAAGCCCGGCATTAATTGCCGAACCATGTCCTCCATTTTTCTTATTAAGAAGTTGTATGCTATCTGGATATTGTTCCACATACTTCTCTACTATTTTTTGACTTCCATCTGTTGACCCGTCATTTACAACTACAATATCGAGTTTCTCTAAATACTCTTTTGGAACAAGTAAAGATTGTAGACATTTATCTATGAATTTTTCTGAATTATACATTGGTATGATGATTGATATTATCTTCATAGTACTCCTTATCTGCTGATCAACCGCTTTAATAATGGATAGGCATAACATATTATCATATAAAAACCGAAGTAGTTCTTACTAGTCATAAATTGATATAATATGGATTTATATCGATTCATTCGGTCTGATTTTTTCTCTTTACAATTAGCAATCTCATTGGCATTCCAAATTTCTTTTAGTAATTTCTTTGCTTTCCAATAGTTCATACTTTCACAAATTGCCAATGACACTTGGAATGTTTCCGTAATTTTTCGCCATTCTTTTTGTTGTTGCAAAACTTCATCTTCTACAAACGGAAAGTTCCTTTTCTCTAATTCTTGATCACAGATTACAAAGGATTGTCGTATTCCTTCATAATCCTTTTTCTTCCCACTTTTCCACTGGCGATATAGATAAGTGGGTTTTTCACAATATTGATATATCGCTGCGTCCGCACGTAAACAATCCAGGTTAAACAAACCATCTTCATTGATACGAACCGTTTCCTCAAATTGAATGTGATTCTTTTCTAAAAACTCCCGTCGATATAGGTTCCCCGCTACACTTCCAAACAAAATTCCTGTCATTGTACCATCATCTATCATGCTATCTTTTAGATCCACATATCTGTAGCAACCTTCCGCTATACGGGGAACGCGTTTAAGGACACGCTTCTCATATCCATAGCAATGCATACCAAATACAATATCTACTTGATATTTCTGCTGCTTTTGTACCAAACGTCTGATGGAATCCTGCAAAATCTCATCGTCTGCATCCACAAACAAAATATATTCTCCCATTGCTTCTGCAATACCTAGGTTTCTTGTTGCCGACACTCCATGATTTGTCCTCTTAATCACACGTATCCGCGTATCTTTCTTTACATATGCATCAAGGATCCTAACAGAACCATCTTGTGAGCCATCATCGATCAAAAGTATATCCAACTGTTTATATGTTTGCTTGATCACACTTTCAATGCATGGAATTAAGTACCTTTCACTGTTATAGACAGGAATGACAACACTAACTTTTTCCACTGTAGGCATCACAAACCTCCTCGGCATCACCATACATCTGTACTTCCCCATGTTCTAACCATAACACATTGTTGCACAATTCTCTAATTTGAGAAAGTGTATGAGATACAAAGATTACTGTTGTTCCACCACTCATTAATTCCTGCATTCGCTTCTTACTCTTTTTTTGAAAGTCTGCATCACCAACCGCTAGTATTTCATCTACAATTAGGATTTCCGGATTAACCACTGTTGCAATGGAAAAAGCAAGACGCATTACCATACCAGAGGAATAATTTCTTAATGGTGTATTAATAAATTCTCCCAACTCTGAGAACTCCAGAATTTCATCATACTTCTCATGTAGAAATTCTTCCTCATATCCTAATATAGCACCATTTAAGAAAATATTTTCTTTTCCAGACAGCTCCATATCAAAACCAGAACCGAGCTCCAACATAGGAACAACATTACCATAGAGGCTAACCTTACCTGATGTAGGTTTCATGATACCTGATATTACTTTTAACAAAGTACTTTTTCCAGCCCCATTGTGACCAATGATTCCTAGTACTTCTCCTTTTTTCACCGTTACATGTACCTTATTAAGTGCCCAAAATTCATTATAATTCATTCGTTTTGAAACTTTCGCTATTACAAATTCCTTTAATGACAATATTTTATCAGAAGACATCCGAAACTTAATGGAAACATCTTCTACTTCAATCATGTTTTTTATATTACTCATTTATATCACCTATAGATACAAGATAAATTTATCCTGGCCCTTTCTAAATATTACAACTCCAATGATCAATGATAACAACGAAAAGGCAACACATTTCACATACATCATTGGTTCAGGCGAAATCCCATCAATAATCAATGTTCGGAAGAACTGAATATAGCAATATAATGGATTATATTGTAAGAATGGTTGAATTTCTTTTGGTAAGATACTTTCTGGATAGAAAATTGGTGTACCGTACATCCAAACCATACTTACAACACTCCAGATAAATTGAATATCACGGAAGAATACCATGCCAGCTGATAAGATAAATCCAATACCAATACTGAACACAACTAAACAGATTAATACAAATGGTACAATTACAACTGCTTTTGTGATTGGTACCTTCGTAATGATTGCTACAATAAGCAATGGTAATAAGGTAATCACAAGATTCACTGCTGAAGAGAATACCTTTGAAACCGGATAAATATATTTTGGCATGTAAACTTTTTTGATTAATGATGCGTTTCCAACAATTGCCCCTACACAATTACCAGTTGCTTCTGAAAAGAAACCATATAATACAATACCTGCTAACAAATATACAGGATAGTAAGCAATCTCTGCTTTAAAGATTGTTGAGAATACAAAATACTGAACGATCATTGTTAATAATGGATTGAAAAAACTCCAAAACATTCCTAAAACGGAACGCTTATACTTAATTTTAAAATCTCTAGAAACCAATTGCTTTATTAAAAAACGATATTTCTTTAGTACATGGATAATATATAAGCCCAAACTTTTTTTGTTATTCTTTTCTTTATAAAGTAACAACATACAATATAACACTAGTAAAATGCCTACAGCACCCATGATCAACCAATAATGAGGACCTGTCCATACGGCATCATCTCCAAAAACGCTAAAACATAATGTTCCATCTACAGGCTCATTATTAAAATACAACTGCATATCTTCTTTATTCTCAGTTGTAAGATACCATGGAGCAATGGCATTTCCAGCTTGTCCGTCTTCTGTACGAATTACAATTGCTAAAGTATGTTTAAAAACATCTTCATATGCCTGATCAAACTTCCATTCTGTTACTACACTATCTGTTAATGTTGACACATCAACAACCGTTTCCCAGAGTACTTTTCCTACTGTTTCATCATTTACTGAAATAATAACATTTCCTGTATTCATTCTTGCTAAGGTTGCCAATTGTAGCGTTATTCCATTAATTCGATTCATTCGACATAAAAATGTCTCTTTTACAGTAAAATCAGTGGTTACTTCTGGAGTAGCAATATCGCCTGCTACACTTTTAATTTCATAATCTGATTCTCGAAAATATAATTGTTCACCCGCTACAAAATAAAATATGGTAATTAATAATACATAGAGCACCACAGCGGTTATACAACCTTTTTTTAAATTCATCTTTGTCCGTTTCATCGTTATCCTCTTTATTTCTCTTTTTCATTCTGATATATATTGACTTAACTATTTTTGATTATACTTGTTTTGATAATATATTCTCATATATTATTCGCATTTGTTTATCAACATAGCTTATTTGGTATTTCTTGATCATATCCTGATTAACTTTTCCATATTCAGAGCTTTTCTTTTTTTGGTTCTTCTCATAAATCTTATTTATGTAATTCGAAAATGCCTCTGCATCTTTTTTCCCTACTAAAAACCCTCCTTTTCCATTCTTGATCAAATCTCTGTTCCCTCTAATATCTGAACAAATCACAGGCAATCCAGCTGCCATAGCTTCCATCAGTGCAACAGGTAAACCTTCTTGCAAAGATGGGAAAACAAAGCAATCTGCACAAGCAAGGATTTCTTTTATATTGACACAATATCCTGCAAGCAGAACTTTTTCCTCCAAATGCAATTTTTTTATAAGCGTGCGAATTTCTTCTTCTTTTTCACCTGAACCACAGATCAAATACTGTATATTTTTATCACGCAGGTTTTTCATTGCTTGAATCACAACTGCATGGTTTTTTCGCTTTGTTAATTCACCAACACTAATTAGCAAATAGCTATCTTCTTTTATCTTAAATTGTTTTCTTAGTTTTATTGGATTTATGGAATTATCCTTATAACCTTCTATTGCAATGCCAACTCCATTAATCTTTCTAACAAGGCCATCTTTTCTTATCTTGAACTGTTTTGCTCTTCGATAATCTTCCTCGTTAATCGTTATCAGACAATCCGTATACCTTGCAAGCAATCGTTCTACCGGATAAAACAATAGCCAGTTAAGACAGGGAGCTCCACGAAAGAAATGAAATCCATGTGCTGTATACACTACTTTCGTTTCTTTGGATTTTCTTGCTGCCAATCTGGCTAATACACCCCCCATCGGGGTATGACAATGAATTAATTCAAAAGAATACTGTTTTAGTAATTGTGTTAATTGTTTATAAGCTTTTATGTTCTTATCCACACGAAAAGGAGATCGAACAAAATCAATCTGATGCTTAACAATATGATTTTCTTCAAAAATATGTTCATCAATTGTATACACAGGCATATGAAAATTAGCAGCATAATGAACTTCATAGCCCATCTCCTGCAAAATCTTAACATTATTCATCTCAAATTGAGGAACAAATCCACTAACAGTTGACACTAATAACACAAATTTCTTCATCTATACTCTCCATCATGAAAAGATAATACCTGTAGTATACCTATTCTATATGACAAAATTATGTCGAATTCTACTATATTTATATGATATTGGATTTCTTTTCATGGTTTTAAAACAAATACCATGAATTTTGTCCTCTTTCACTTATGGAAATACCGAATTCCCCTAAATTTGCCCTTTAATACAAGGTTCGATCATAATACAAATCTCCAAACATTTTTCGAAAAACCGAAATATGTTTTGCTAAAAATCGAATTAGCTTTGCAAATCCTGGTACGAGTATGGTTTTTTTCCCATCTCTTTTTCTTGTTTCCACTACGTACTGTGCAAGATCCATATAGGTATCATCCTGAGGCCAAAAGAATCCTTTTTTCTCATTCGATACAATCGTTAATAAACACTCTGATAACTTGTCTACATGTATCATACTCTGCTTATTATGTACCTTAGGAAATAGAATTGTATACTTTGCTAATTGATTTAATCGTACAAAATTACCTTTACAGCCTTCTCCATATACTTTAGGCGGACGGACAATTGCTATACGAAACATCGCATCTTGTAATTCTAATAATTCTTGTTCTGCTTGGTATTTGCTTCTCCCATACATAGTCTCTGGCTTTGGTTTTGAATCTTTTGTTATTCTAGTATAAGTAGAACCATATACTGCTGCCGTACTTAAGAATATAAATTGTTTCACTCCTGCTTTTTTTGCTTCTTTGGCTATATGAACTGGTAGATTACAATTTACCTCCATGTAAAGTCTCTCCATTTCTGGACGTTCTTTTCTATGAACGATAGCAGCAAACATAATGACACTATCGTATTCTTTGTACGATACCGTTTTCCATTGCTCATTGGAAGCTCGAACTTTATCAATATACAAAAATGTATGGTTCATTTCTTTACAGTATTTTTCAAAGGATCTTGCAATGTAACTATTCGCACCAATTAATAAAATCTTCTTACTATCCATATTGAACCTCATTTCTATACATCATTTCTTATTTTAATCTCTCGTATTACAAATAGCAACCTTTTTTATCCATATTCCACTTCTTCTCCGATTAATTTGCTTTTTTCAACTATATATTTATAATCTAAAAAGCAAAATAGAATCATCAGCATGGTCATTGATTGCAAAACATAGCATAATAATGAACAAAATGATACCGCTCCAATTATAAATAAAAATGCAAGACATTTGAATCTTCCTCTTTTTATCTGTATCAGCACATGTCCAAACAGAAAAAATAGATAACCGAACCAGATCATTACACCAGCAATTCCAGTCTGAATCAATAAAGTGGGTGCCTGTAAATCAAAATATGCAAGTTCATTTTCTCCTCCAACTCCAAGGTTTCCATAACCATAACCAAACAAAGGTCTCTTTTTGAATTTTTCTATGATATCCCTTAGTTGCAGTATTCTTGTTGTGTTAGAATTAACCGTACCTGCAACTTCCTTTTCTTTTGTATACGTAATATCATCATATACAATTTCATGCATTTCACCATTCTCCAAAACTTCCTCTGATACTTGGAAACTGCTTTTAAATCGAGTTCCCATTCTCCCATCAAAACACACGAAATCAAATATCACCGTTATCCCTATCAAGAATATAATATTGTGTAGTTGTTGTTTTCGAATTCTTTTGTCTACATTTCGTACGAAACTACCCAAAAAACACACAATAATTCCCACAAAAGGTGCTAAAATTAATGTTCTCGTTCCTGTTGTCAGTAAGGCGAGCATGGTTGCTGCTGACAACAATCGGGTAAGCCACTTTTTTCTTGCTTTTAGTGCAAAATAAAAACCCAAAAATAACATAAAGCTAAATGTATAAATTATTCTTACAGAATATTTCGGCATAATAACCGGACTAAAATAGCAATTCCCCGCCACAATCTTTCTCCAGATATCAAATAAACGTTCTACAAATTTGATACTAGGATCCAATTTTCTTTGAATACTCTCTCCAACATAAAGAAACAGGTGTATTCCAATCAAACCGATCGTGGCATATAAGGCACACTTCTGATAAAATCCCCAGGGTATTCTATCTCGCTTCATCAAATACCCCATTGGGAAATATAAAGCCAAAATTATAAAATACCGAATTTGCATCATTGCATGTAGGATTGATGACTTTGTGTAAATAGGGATAATAAAAACCCAAAGTAGATTAAGAAAGAGGAAAAGAAGTAACATTTTATCAAAAACCGAAATACTTTTCCACTCTTTCCGTAGCATTTCCCAATTTCTGAGTTTCTGTTCCTTTTTTTCCTCTATATATACAATCATACATTCTGTTACTAAACCTAATGCTATTATTAACCACAATATGTAACGTATGGGTATTTCAGCTATTATAAGTAATCTTCCATTTACTCCAATAATCATTTCTAGTAGAGCAACGACAAAAAAACAACGCGTGACCTGGCTGACATATTGACTCATATTCCGTACTTATCCTATTCTTTATTCATTCGTATATTATTGTTCTTTATTTATCCTTATTATCAGAGATTTAATAATTTACCATCCCCTCATGTTCTAACATCATTCTCTGAATGAATTAAGTCTACAATAGAATTTTCACTGCGTCAATATTCCGAATTGTCAATTTATACATTTTCTTTCTCTTCTTCCTTCGTCGCTGCAAACTCTCCTGCAGCACCTGTTCCGCCTTCTTTTACACCATCATGTCTGACAACTGACGAAACTGTCCGCAGAATCAGTGAACAGTCCCCTAGGAATGTGATCTTCTTAACATACTCTCCATCGTATCTTGCCTTAACTGGAATAGCGAGCTCATCACGACCACTTACTTGTGCCAAACCCGTCAAACCTGGTCGTACTCCATTGGCATGATATCGCTCTCTCTCTGCAATCAGATCCTCTTGGTTCCATAATGCAGGTCTTGGTCCAACAATTGCCATTTGCCCACAGAAGATATTAAACAACTGAGGTAGTTCATCTAAGCTTGTCTTACGAAGGAATTTTCCAATTGGTGTTATGTATTGGTCCGGATTCGTAAGTAAATGTGTCGGCATATCTTTTGGTGTATCCACACGCATTGTACGAAATTTTAGTATCTGAAAATACGTTTTATCCTTTCCCACTCTTTTCTGTCGAAAAAATACAGGGCCTTTTGAAGTTGTCTTGATCACGATTGCAAGTATGAGCAATAACCATGATAAAAGTAGAATGGCTACTGTTGATAATAACCAGTCACATATTCGTTTCAGATACTTTTGATACAGCATATATTTCGTCTCCTATCCAATGCATTCTGGTTTCATTCTACCTTCTAATCCAGGAGGCGTCAAGATATGCTTTTCTTCACTTCCACTTGGAATTCCACCTTAATCTTACCCACATATGCCACAATCGTATCGACTCCTTGTGTTTTTGCATCATTTACACTTTTTGTCATTGACAATGACATTTAAAATTATACAGATTAGACCGACTCCAATCAAAACACCTGCACTGTCCAAGATTACATCGGATACCTGACCACTCCTACCAGGTACAAACAACTGATGGGTTTCATCTGTTGCAGCATAAAGTGTACCAATCCCCCAAGGAATCACTACATTCCAACCTTTCTTTCTACGGTTCCAAACAGCCCCTGCTAAAAAACCACCTAAAACAGCATACTCCATTGCATGGGCTGTTTTTCTGATTGGATAGTCTACTTTCTCAGCAAAATTCTGTTGCTTTTCCATAGACCAATTCTCAAAATTTGGAACAACCATTTTTCCCAATAAGATTCCGACCTGGTTACTATCCCCTGTGGAGGTACTTCCATTTCTAGCTGAAAAGGAAAATATAACTCCCATCCATAGAATTGCTCCTACTATGCATATGTATTGTCGGATATGCTTTTTCGTTGGTTTATACTTCTTCATTGGTTTATTTTTTTTCATTATTTCATCCTCTTTCCTTAATTGATCATTTCATTCCCTATTTTGATTATTAATTTTCATTCCTTTATATCTAATCTCTCTGTATTCGATTATTAAATTTAACATTAAAATTCCTCATCAACATGGATATTGACCATAATACCATACTTATAAAAAACATCCTAATATTTTAAAGAAGACTTTTTCCTGATTTGCATTGGTACAGGAAATATTGATTTTAGATGTGTTCGTATAGTCTTTTTTATTATGGTGTCAAAAATGGTGTCAAAAATGGTGTCAAATTAGTTGCAAATTTTTCTTATCAATGATATGTTACTTTTATGTAATCGTTTTTAGAACTTAACGAGCAGATTCGGTTACACTACCACCTATAAATCACAAAGAAATTGGGCATTCTAACAGTAATCTACCATTAATTTTGATTGGAGGTTATTTTTATGTCCGAAGAATGTTTACAAGAAATAACGGGGAATTCTAACGGCTTGGTCAATAAACAGCCACTTCCTCCAGGTATTACCCAAAGAAAAGATGGGCGTTATCAAGGTCGATTCACCAGTCATGGTAAGCGCTATACGCTGTATGACAAGAACCTTCGAACCTTAAAAAAACGCTTAGCTGATGCCAAATACGAAGCAGAACACGGTACCTATTGTACCGGTGGACAGGTTACTCTAAACAACTGGTACCAAACCTGGTTAGAGGAATACAAAAGTATCGTCGTAAAGAACTCAACCATACTCCTTTATACCACCAGCTATGAACGCTATATTCAACATTCTCTTGGGAATCGACAATTAAAGGAGATCCGTACCATACAGATTCAAAAACTCTACAACGATCTTCAGAAGAATGGCTTAAGTGTTGGCACAATCCAGATTGTTCATGCCGTTTTGTTTAACATATTCAAGCTCGCGCTTAAGAATGAAATTCTAATGAAAAATCCTTGTATAGGAGTTGAAATTCCCCGAGAGGATAAGAAGGAACCACGCGTTCTTACAGCTACAGAACAAGAGATTTTCCTAGAACAGATTCGGGGAAATTATTACGAATCACTTTTAAAAGTTGCTCTTGGTACAGGATTACGAATTGGCGAATTACTAGGACTGCAATGGGAGGATATTGATTTTGACCATAATATCATATCCATCTCACGTACGCTTCTCTATATGAAGAGTCGAAAAACAGGGCATTTCTGCTTTCAGTTCCAAACACCAAAGAGCCGTACTAGTAAACGTATTGTCCCTTTGATCCCCGCGCTAGTAGAAGTGCTAAGAGAGCAGCAACAATTTCAACAACGTTTACGAATTGCAAGAGGTCCCTTTTGGACTCCTCTCTCTAGTATGGGTAATCTGGTATTTACCACAAAGAATGGAACGCCGATTCAGGAAGTCTATATCGTCAAATGTTTGAACGCAATCACCAAGAAAATCAATCGGATTGAATGTCAACAAGCACTATACGAAAGTAGAGAGCCCAATCTTTTTGAAAAGATCACGCCGCATACCTTACGACATTCCTTTGCAACAAGAGCCTTTGAGAGTGGCCTGGCTCCTAAAACCGTGCAAGAATTACTAGGGCACAGCAATATTAATCTAACAATGAATCTATATACGCATGTAACACAGGACATCAAAGTACGAGAAATGGAAAAACTGTATCATTTATTTTCATAGGTGATGGATTATCTCTCGTTTTTCACCAACAATTTCGTTCTTCTCTTACATGCTACTCTTCATACAAGTGGTGTAATATTGGTGTAAACCACCAAATATGGAGTAAATCACACACTTGACACTCCTTGATTTTTCAAGGTTTTTCATCCCAAATCTAGCAATTTTGAAAGATAATATTTCATTATGTTTCTTGGCCTGCTAATTATAGATAATTATCTCCAAAGAGCCCCTAAAATCAAGGATTTTTTGTGTGTTCTTTGACAGATCAAATGAAATAATGACACCAATTTAACGACATGATATCGTGTGAAATGTAGCACATCATATGAGAAAATTCGTATGCATTATGACGCACTATAAGAAGAAGCCTTTGAAACAGACATGCAATATAACCTCAGTACATATGTACTGTAAGGAGTCAAATCACTAGGAGGAAGAAAAACATGAAAAAGAATTTCGTAAAGAAAAGTCTTGCATCTACTCTTGCATTAGCAATGGTAGCTACAGCTATGCCTGCAGCTTTCACTACAGCTTCTGCAGCAGCTGCACCAAAATTAAACAAAACTTCAAAAACACTTTATATCAATGAAAATGCAATCGGAAGCTCTTTCGATTTCAACATCAGCAATAAAGTAAGCGGATCAAAATACGCTTGGACTACTTCAAACAAAGCAATCGCTACTGTAAACTCAAAAGGTTTAACAAAAGCTGCTACTAAGACTGGTGAAGCTACTATTTCTTGTAAAATTACTTTACCTACAAAGAAAACAAAAACTTTAAAAGCAACTGTAACAGTTAAAGAAAACGCTACGAAAGTTGTTATCAAAAATGCTCCAACTACTGAAATCGGTATTGGAACAAACGCTTATGATTTCGATAGCACAATGACTTCTGCTTCAGGCGCTAAAGCTACTGATTACAGAACTTGGGAAATCGATGAAGCTTCTAACACAGCAGGCGCTACAATCGACGCGAAAAACGGTAAAGTAACAACTACTAAAGCTGGTTCTTTCAAAGTTAGAGTAAGAGCTTACCAAAACAAAACAAAATTAGCTGCTAATGATACAGTTGATTCTGAATGGTTAACAGTTAAAGTTGTTTCTTCTGTAGTTTCTGTTGCTCAAACAGCTACAAATAAAGTTGCTGTTACTTTCGATGACAACATGAAAGAAGCTGTTAAAGCAGAAAACTTTGCAGTAAAGAATAAAGCAACTAACGTTGTTTCTGCAGTAAAAGGAATCTCTTTCTCAGAAGACGGTAAAGTTGTTACTGTTGAAACATTTGCTTCTTATGCAGATGGTGCAACTTATGTATTAACTTACAATGAAAAAGACTATGAATTTGCTACAACAATCGGAGAAGTAGCTTCAATCGAAGTTAAAACTTCTACAGTAGTTGAAAACAAAGCTACTGCAATTGAATACGTATTAAAGAATGCAAATGGTGTTGATATCACTGATGCTAAGAAATCTACTGTAACAATTGAAGAAGTAGAAAATAAAGATGGTTGGTATAACACTACTGACGGAAAGCTTACAATCTTCAACAAAGGTTCTGTAGCTAAAGTTAAAGTAACTTACCACACTTACAAATACGATACAGCTGGAAACGAAGAAGGTTCTGTATCTGTTGAAGCAACTATTACAGCAGTAGAAGAAACAGCTGCTACAATCGGTGCTTATAAAAACTACGTAATCACAGACAAAGCTTCTGTAAACTGGGATAAAGTAACAGAAAACAAAAACGTAATCTGTGTAAATGAAACATTAAACTTATTCTTAAAAGCTGTTGATTCTAACAATGATGACGTAACTGGTCTTACTTTTGAATCAGGTAACGAAAACATCTTATTAGTATCTACAACTGATGCTCATGCTACATTAACAGCTGTTAAAGAAGGTTCTACAGTTGTTGTAGTTAAAAACGAAAAAGGTTCTGTACTTTGGACTTTACCAGTAGTAATCAAAGCAGAAAGAAAAGCAAACACAATTTCTTTAGCTAAGAGCTCAACTACATTAGTAACTGGAACTGAAATCGCTCAAGATACAATCGAAGTGAAGATCAAGGATCAACACAATGAAGATTTCCCAGTAGCTGGTAACTTCGCAACTCCAGTACCTGTTAAAGCATACACTGGTGCTCCTGAAGTAAGCGTTAGTGGTGTTAACGTAACTGTAGATGCTAGAACTGCTACAGCTGGAACTTACCAATACAAAGTTGCATTAGCAAGTGATGAAAACAAAGTTACTGTATTAACAGTTGTTGTTAAAGCAAAACCAGCTTCTGCAGTAAGTGCTTACAAATTAGATTTATCTGCAAACACAGTTGATACAATCGTTGATGAAGATACAACTGAAACTAAATCTTTAGCTGTTAAAGTATTAGGTTATGCAGAAGGTCTTGCAGTTGAAAATACAGATTGTACAATCACTGTAACTGGACCAAACAACTACAAAGAAACATACGAAAACAACTTTGATTTCGAATATGTTACTGTTTCTGAAGGAAAGATCACAAAATTAGCAAAAGGAACTTATACAATCACAGCTACAAAAGATAGCAAAACAATCGCTAAAACAGCAGTTGTTGTAAGTGATTCACAAGTTGCTCCTACTGTAACAGTTAACAAGACTTCTTTCGAAGGTTCTGTAGATGAAGCTACTGTATTAGCAGCTATGCAAGCAAACTGTACAGTTAAGAATGCAGCTGGTAAAGAATTAAAAGTAGCTGATGGTGTTGGAATTACAGGCGTAACTTACACAAATAACGGTTCTCAAGTATTCGTTAAGACTGTAACAATCTCTGAAAAATTCGGTGAAAACGTATTCGAACACACTGTAACAGTTGGAAAGACTATTACAATCAAATAATTTGTTTTCCAAATCCTTATGAAATAGAATAAAGAGGGTTGACCGGTGCTTTTACTAGCATTGGTCAACCCTTTTTCTACTATTCTTCCTATTAAGTAAACCGTCAATCTATTATGTGATGTTCATAGATTCATACACGGAATAGGTTATTCTATTGATCTGCAATATTCATATAACGTCGTATAATGGATTTCTACGCAGTTTTCTGTATTATTCGATTAATTCCTAACCCTAGTCCAATTAAAGTCCAAAATAACGGTGCTACAGCTATGCAGGAGTCATTTGCTAATGCCGTTACAAGATAACCTATTGTACCCGCTAATATGGCAATGCCAACGCAGACCTCATATTGTTTTAATGTATACTTCCTATAGAGCCGTATGCTTCGTACAAGATAGAAGCCATAAAAAGCTATGAAGAATAGCAATGATGGAATTCCTGTTTGGGCTGCAATCTGCAGATACAAACTATGTGGCTTAGTAATAATCTGTTTTTCAAGTCTTGTATGATACAGATTTAGATACTCTTCATTTGGGAATTCATATACATACGAATCTGGTCCTGTCCCAAAGAGAATATGATTCTTAATAATTGGAAATGTTCGACTCCAAATGTAACCACGTCCACTACCAATAGACCAGTAATTCTTATATTCCTGGCTCTGATCCAATTTTATTAACTTCCCATAGTAGGTACAGTAATAATAACTTCCATCGGTCTGGTTGGTAAAATACCAGTCGAATATTGTCTCTGATTCGACATAGGACATAGCAAAGCACAAGTACGAATCATACTTGATTACACGAAATGTTAAGTCAGAAAAACGTTCATCACTTATCATAACACTGTTCTGGTCTGCTGATACTTGCTGTGGAAGTTCAGTACCATTGTAATCATAAAACCGAAATATATAATTTTGTTCTTGTACCGCAAATGTAATCCTCAAAGGTTGTGTTCTATAAATGATAGCAACATCTTCATCCCCTGTTACAATTTGTGTAAGCCCTGCTTCAAGTGCATCACCGTTGCTTGAACAACGTTTTGCAACGGCTTGTATTTTATCCATGATTGGGTCATGGAATGCAACAATTCCAACCAAAAGAAAAACGACCATTCCCGTAATAGCGGAGAGAACTATGGTTTTCTTTTGCTTAACAAAGCTGCGAAATACAATTTGTTTTTCATGCATATTCATTCGTATTAGAAAAATAACAAAGAATAGCATACCGATCAGTGTTCCAACTATTCCGCTAGAGGAACGGCAACCAAACCCAGAGAGGATCAAGCCTAGAATACATACTACACCAATTCCTTTCTGAATACCGCGTTTTCTCTTATATGTCCACATACACAAAAGAGGAAGGAATAAACTCACGAACATACCCACGTAGTTGGGATTGTATAGGGTGGAATATACATGTCCTTTATCAAAACGGAAGGTTAATGCCGTGCGGGAGATTAAAGATCGTCCAAAATCGGATTGAAAAAAATCCAAACCAAAGAGTTGGAAAGCGCCAATGATCGACACGATTGCCACCATTCCGATGCAAGCAAGTAAGACCATATGTAATTGTTGTTTGTTTTGTAAGAATTGATAGAGATAAATAACTACAAGTCCATAACCTAACAGGACCCAAACAGATTCATACTGTTCCACCGTTCCACGTACAGCTGTGCTCGTATGTTTCGATATACCTGTAGAAAGTACGGTCCAAAGCAAATAAAGACTTAGAAAGAACAGACAAGGCTGTTCTCGCCATATCTTTTTAATAAAATGATCTGCATTTGTATTTTCAGATTTTGAGTAATTTCTCGTGCCAAAGATTCGTTGTCCTATGTATACCAACAGTACCAATACCATAGCGCCACAAGCAACAAGGAATAGAATTGATTTAATCTTTGTAAACAGATCAACCGTTGTTGCTGCTTTGCTATACCAAATGTATTGTGAAAGATATGTTTTCACATTCGTGGCATGTACAACCAAAGGGACCATAAGAATAAGAAATAGTATTGGTACCATAGTTACGTATTGACTCCACATATCCTGTGATTTCGTCATCTTACCTGTTTTATTTTTACTGGCTGGCCGACCAGATCTTAATTTGTTTGACATTCCTGCGCTCCTATTCTAGATGTATTCTATGATTATGATATATAAATCGTAAGTCCATGTATATTAGAGCGTAACAATTCGTGTATCACACTATAATATTTATGCTCTAATCACATAACGATTAATTTCATTATAAACTGCTG
This sequence comes from Anaerosporobacter faecicola, assembly GCF_012070565.1. Classification (GTDB taxonomy): domain Bacteria; phylum Bacillota; class Clostridia; order Lachnospirales; family Lachnospiraceae; genus Anaerosporobacter; species Anaerosporobacter faecicola. Next base: position 53,422 of record NZ_JAAQRO010000040.1, on the reverse strand, counting down.
TAAAATCCATTGCAATAAGGAAGTATGCAAAAAATTCCATGGATTTATTCAAATCTGAATATGTATCGAAGAAGTTTCGTTACCTTGTTTTCGTATACATTTCCAATGAAAAAATCCATGGAATCTATTATTTTATACTACCTTAAAGAGAAGTTATAAGTTATTGTAACTACTTATTTGTAAGGTTCATCTTTTCGAGCTTTTCTTTTCTTGCTACTGCTCTGCGATTTATGTTTACGCATGCAAAGCCCAATCCTAACACAATCCAGAAAAATGGCGCAACACCAACGTTATAATCAACAATTAATCCAGAAACCATGTATCCAATTACAGAGATACTAATCAATGCTCCAACTTGATCGGTTAAAGTCTCTAAACCTGTCTTTTTAAATGTGTTCCAAGCGTAAACAATGTACATAATACATAATACGACAAAAGCGATACAAGCTGGTAATCCAGTCTCGATAAACATCTGAAGATACATATTATGTGGCTTTGTTACAAGTTGATTATCAAAGGAATTATTGTATTTCCCTACATAATCGTTTTGTGGGAATTCATATACATAAGCATTTGGACCAGCTCCAAGTAATAAGTAATTCTTTAACAATGGAATGGAACGTGACCAGATATATCCTCTTCCAGTAAAGATTGACTCATGGTTGGTAAACAAGCTAGCTGGAGCTGTTTTAATCTGTTCTAGGTTATTATAAGCATTCAAGTATTGATATCCTTCGGTATCTGTTTTGCTCTTAAAGTTCCACTCTTTGTTATCAATCACAATTTGACAACCAAAAGTTGTTTCATCCCCTAGATATGCTGGCGTAAACTTCAAAGTTTCAAATGTAGGATCAACTAAACTAAACTGCATACTTGTATTATCGTAAGTCAGTTCGTATTTGTTATTCTCTTTGTCACACACAGAGAAATCAATATTACCATCGGCATCGATAAAACAGCGTACATAAAGTGGTACTCCCTTGTATTTGATTAAGATATAATCTTCAGTCGTATCGATGCTCTCTAGTGCATGGGTTGCATCCTTTGCCGTAAATGCATTCTTAATGCGGTTCAGATATGTATTATTCTGCATACCATTGACAACGAAGAATGCAACAATAACCAAAAGAAAAGCACCCATAATCGCAAACATGCTCTTTTTACTACGGATAATTTTTTTATGCAATATCAAAAGAACAAGAATTCCTGTACCAGCTAAGGTGAGTAAACCTGTTTTTGATTGTGCACCAAATACAACTACGACTAGTAAAATTGACAATACAATATTCACGATTTTTTTCTTCCATTCCGTAGAGGTGATTGCTAATCCCATCGTAATTGGGAAGAAGATGGAAGAGAATACACCAACATAGTTCGGATTAAATAGTGTCATATAAACTCTGTTCTTTTCGAAAGAAAAGGACATTGCATCAATTGCTTCTTTTGATTTATCTGAGGAAATTAGCCATTTACCAACGGAGGTAGCAAAGGGATCTGCACCAATTAATTGTAGCAAACCTATTAGAATCATAATCGAAATTCCTATGTACGCCCACTTTAAAAGCATCTGTACATCTTCCTGCGACTCGATTACACAGTACGCATAAAAAGCCAATATGCAATATGCCAATAAAACCAGAACAGTTTCAAATTGTTCATAGGAACCGTTCCAGCTTACACTGCTATGAGATGATACTACTCCACTAAGAAGCACAAAACCCGCATAGGTTCCGAGAGGAATGCACCATGCTTGTAAACGATTACTTGGTTTATCTTTTGTAGCAAACTGTTTATATAATAGGATTGCTAACAGAAGGAAACCAATTCCTGTTAATAATATGCTTTTATAAAACAAAAAATAGTCACTCGCAACAACATTGGGGATAAACCAAGATTGTTTCGATATATCTGGTGTAAACTTGTATTCATGTACTATAAGTGGAAGTATGGTAACAACAAGAATCAATGGAATCAGTAATCCCTTGATCTTTTTCGTGACCGTTCCTCCCTTGCTTCGACTTGATGAAGCATATGTTGAGTTATTCGACATTTTATCTCCTTACCTTCCTACTTTCTTTTTTGTCTATTATACTGTATTGCTTGAGAATCTGCAATAGACGACAAAAAGAAACCCCCGAGAGGATCACCTCTCAGGGGTTTTTTAAATCTATATTGCTTATGCTCTACAGATTAATTATTTGATTGTGAAAGTCTTAGCGATTACTACGTCATGAACGTAAATAAGTTCACCAAATTTTTCAGCAACTTTTACAGTCTTAACGAATACTTGAGAACCGTTGATTTTTTCATCAGCGAATCCTACGATACCAACGCCATCAGCAACTTTTAATTCAGTACCAGCTGAATTCTTAACTGTACAATTATCTTGTAAGCATTTTAAGATAGATCCATCAGAGATAGTAGCTGCTGAGTAAGTATTCTTGTTAACTGTTACAATTGGAGCTACTTGTGTATCATTAACAATGATTGCATTCTTAGCGATTGTCTTATTAACTCCATTGATTGTCTTAGTAGCAGTAATTGTGTAAGTACCTTTTGCTAATTTAGTGATTACACCATTAGAAACTGTTACATATTCGAAATCAAATTTGTTTTCATAAACTTTCTTGTAGTTGTTTGGTCCAGTTACAGTAAGTGTACATTCAGAGTTTTCAACTGCGATACCACTTGCTTTACCAATAACTTTAACAGCTACAGATTTTGATTCAGTTGTGTCAGCATCTACAACAGTGTCAACTGTTCTAGTAGCAAGAGTCATATCCCATGAAGAAACATCTGTTGTTGGTTTGTCTTTAACAACTACTGTTAATACAGTAATTCTGTTAGCATCTTCATTTAAAGCAACTTTGTATTGGTAAGAACCAGCTTTTGCAGTAGAAGCATCTACTTTTAAGTTCTTTCCATCAACAGTTACTGTAGGAGCACCAGTGTAATCTTTAACAGCTACTGGATCAGAGAAGTTACCAGCTGCTGCGAAATCATCACCATGTTGATCTTTGATCTTAACTTCAACAGTAGTGTTAGAAACACCTTCAGCATCAACGCCGTTAGTTAAAGTTATAGAATTAGTAGCTAATGAAATAGCGTTAGCTTTTCTAGTTGCTTTGATTACTACAGGTAAGCTCCAAAGAACTGTTCCTTTTTCATTCTTAACAACTACTACTGTAGATCCTTCTTTAACAGCTGTTAATGAAGCATGATCACCTACTGTAGAAACTAATAAGATGTTTTCATCACCAGTTTCAAAAGTAAGACCAGTTACATCTTTCTTATCAGAATCAAGAGCTTTTAAGTATAAGTCTTTTGTTTCACCTACACAGATTACGTTCTTGTTTTCTGTTACTTTATCCCAGTTAGGAGCTTTTGTATCGATAACGTAGTTCTTGTAGTTTCCAACTGTTGCAGCAGTTTCTTCAACAGCAGTGATAGTTGCTTCTACAGAAACAGCTCCTACTTCTGTGCTACCTTCCCATTTATAAGTATGGTAAGTTACTTTAATTTTAGCAGTTGAACCTTTAGTGAAGATTGTAATCTTCTTGTTTGCTGCATCAAGATATCCGTTAGTATTTTCAACTTCTGACATCTCTACAGTTGAGTTCTTAGCATCAGTAATATCGATACCATTTGCATTCTTTAATACATATTTAACATCAGATTCTTTGTTTTCTACAACAGTTGTAGTTGTAACTTCGATAGAAGCAACTTCACCGATTGTTGTAGTGAATTCGTAATCTTTTTCACCATATGTTAATACATATGTTCCGTTATCAGCGAATTGACCAAAAGTTTCTACATAAACGATCTTTCCATCATCTGAGAAGCTTAAGCCTTTAATTCCTGAAACTACGCTAGTAGCTTTGTTCTTAATTGCGAAGTTTTCTGCTTTAACAACATCTTTCATGTTATCATCAAAAGTTACAGCAACTTTAGTTACAGAAGTTTGAGCTACAGAAACTAAAGAAGAAACAACTTTGATTTCAGCCCATTCAGAATCTACTGTATCGTTAGCAGCTAATTTAGTCTTGTTTTGGTAAGCTCTTACTCTAACTTTGAAAGTACCAGCTTTTGTAGTAGAAACTACACCAGATTTAGCATCGATTGTAGCACCAGCTGTATTAGAAGCTTCATCGATTTCCCAAGTTCTGTAGTCAGTTGCTTTAGCGCCTGATGCAGAAGTCATCTTGCTGTTGAAATCGTAAGCAGTAGCACCGATACCTACTGTGTTGTTTTCTGGCATATTAGTAACTTCAACTTTAGTAGCATTTTCTTTAACTGTTACAGTTGCTTTTAAAGTTTTAGTTTTCTTAGTAGGTAAAGTGATCTTACAAGTGATTGTAGCTTTACCAGTCTTAGTAGCAGCTTTTGTTAAACCTTTTGAGTTTACAGTAGCGATTGCTTTGTTTGAAGTAGTCCATTTGTAAGTAGATTTTGCTACTTTGTTCTTTACGTTAAAGTCATATGAGCTTCCAATCTCATTTTCGTTAATGTAAAGAGTTTTTGATTTTTTGTTTAAAGCAGGCGCTTTTGCTGCTGATGCAGTAGTGAATGCTGCTGGCATTGCTGTAGCTACCATTGCTAATGCAAGAGTAGATGCAAGCGTTTTCTTTACGAAATTCTTCTTCATATTCTTTCTTCCTCCTTAAATATACATGGGTTGAGTATTATATCTTCCATGTTTCACAGAAATTGGTACAATTAACACGAATCTACTTGAATATGTAAGTGTTCCCTCAATCTATAAAACACAATGAAATATAATCTTTCCAATAACAAGATGATTATAACAATATTCAATTCAAAGGTCAAGTATTTTTCCAATAAATTTACTCCTTGTCATATTCTGTTTAACAGCCCAAATTGTTGCATTTCTGCACCTTTTCGGAAATTCATCTTCGTTTCTTGTGAAGATTATATCAAGGTCAAGGACACTTGGTTGAACATACCTGTTCGAGATGTGATACGTTGTATCCTTAACATGCTTATATAATGCACTTTGTTTGTGTCAATTTTATGTCATGGTTTTGTCATAACTGGTTTATTTTTGGTTCATTTTTGTGATATATCGATTCTACATCATTCTTCTTCTCTTCTTCGACCAAAAAATACAATTATTTATCCAAAAAGAAAAGGGCCTCCTTGTTCTATTACAAACGTAGAGTCCCTTTCTTCTATATTAATAGTTATCACGTACTTCTAATGGTTATTATTTCAATTTTAAGATTGTCTCAACTGTTGACTGCATCTCCGTCTTGTCACATACTGTATCGTGAAGTATCTTGGCACTACGAATATCTTCAATCGCTTGTGGAACTTTCGTTCTTGCAATTGCACTTAATTCGTCGACAAGTGCAAAGTCTTCCATAGAAGCATACTTTTCATCAATTGCTTCCATAACACTTCTCGTGAATTTGTATGGGCTTGCTGTAGAAGCGATTACTGTCTTTGTTGTATCTTTATTCGATGCCACATAATCTCTATATACTGCAGCTGCTACTGCTGTATGGGTATCAATTACGTAACCTGTCTTTTCATATAGATCGTGGATCATACTTGCCGTTTTTGCCTCATCTGCATATCCACCCACAAAATCAGATAGCTCCGCTTTCATACTGTCAGTAATTTCGTATTTTCCAGCAGTCGTTAAGGCTGTCATTAAATCTTTTGTCTTCATCGCATCATTTCCAGCAATACGATAGATTAATCTCTCTAGGTTACTTGAGATTAAAATATCCATAGATGGTGATGTCGTTAAGATAAATTCTCTGTTTCGGTCATACGTTCCCGTTTGGAAGAAATCAAACAATACTTTATTGTCATTGGAAGCACAGATTAATTTTCCAATTGGTAATCCCATATTCTTCGCATAGTACGCTGCTAAGATATTACCAAAATTTCCTGTTGGCACTACAACGTTCATGTTCTCGCCTTCAACGATTTCTCCATTGGCAACTAAACGGCTGTATGCATATACGTAATATACGATCTGAGGTACAAGACGACCAATATTAATCGAGTTAGCAGAGGAGAATTGGTATCCTGCCTGATCCATTGCTTTTGCTAAATCTTTGTTACCAAACATAGCTTTTACGCCACTTTGTGCATCATCAAAGTTTCCTTTGATTCCAACTACATATGTATTCGTTCCCTTTTGTGTTACCATCTGTTTTTCTTGAATTGGACTTACCCCATCCTTTGGATAGAAGACAATGATCTTTGTTCCTTCTACATCTGCGAAACCAGCTAAAGCCGCCTTACCCGTATCACCAGAAGTCGCTGTTAGGATTACGATATCATTCTTAACCGCATTCTTTTTTGCTGATGTTGTTAATAGATGAGGCAGAATGGATAATGCCATATCTTTAAATGCAATGGTAGCACCATGGAATAATTCTAAATAATATACACCATCTGCTTTCACTAAAGGCGCAATTTCTTCTGTGTCAAATTTGGAATCATATGCTTTTTGTATGCAATTCTTAAGTTCGTCTTCCGTAAAGTCTGTGAGGAATAATCGCATTACTTCATAAGCAGTTTCTTGATAACTTAATTTTGCTAATTCACCAAGCGATCTAGTTAACTTCGGTATGGAAGTTGGGACGAATAATCCTCCGTCATCTGCTAAGCCTTTTAAGATTGCCTGAGACGCTGTTACTGTTACATCTTCACTTCTTGTACTTTTGTATAAGAGACTCATTTTACTCATTCCTTCTTTTTTTATTTTATATGACACGTTTAGGGTAAGTCTTTTTACTAAACAATGCCGTTACAATCGCATAGTTGTTTTGTATTATAGCATGTTTTATCTCATCTTACAATATAATGATACTAGGGTAATAAGGTCATGCATTTTCATACTTGTATAAAAAACAACATGGCTTTATTCCCCGCAAAACATTACTTGTTTTCCATTATAGCATAACACATTATCACAGTAAAGTGCTAAAAACCATAATAAAAGAAAAATGGTAGGATTCGAAATCTCCTACCATTCTTCTTTTACTTATAAAATTCGTGACCGCCATACTTGAATAACCATGTTAAATGGGTATCAAACCAATTCATGCTACTCTTTTTGGCTTTACTTCTTGCCGAGAAATATAATGCCCCTTGTGACTTATCTTCACCATTCAATACTCGTTCCACTGCTTCTCTCGTTGATTTAGAGATTGTCACGGACCAGTACCTTCCATCAGCTATAGGTGAGAACTGTACGGTTTTTCCATTCTTCTGGAATACAACCTCAGCCACCGTATCTGGGAATTGGCTACTTTTCACACGATTCAGTATTACATTAGCTACTAGCATTTTTCCTTTTATATCTTCGCCTGTCGCTTCGGCTTCTACTATTCTAAGTAATACCTCTTTGTCGTCGGTTCCTAAACTAATTGTTGGAACACTTTCTTTATCCTTTTTGCTTGCAGCTGCTTTCTTTTCCTTTGCTTTACTTTTCGATTTTTTCTGTTCCGAATTCTTCACTGTAGCTTTTTTTACTACAGCTGCCTGTTCTTCTGTAGATTTGTTCTGTTCATCACTATTAACTACTTGTTCTGTTTCTGCAATATCTGCAAAATCACGCATTACGGTTTGTCCCATTAATGCTTCGCGCTTATCTGCTGCAATAATCGTACGATTTACGATTTGTAAGCTGTAGTTCTCTGTATCTTCTGCGACTTCTCCTCCCAGCACTTTCTGTGCTAATATATTGACGTTTTCATTCTCGGCTTGTATTTGTGCTTTTTTTGCTGTTTCTTCCTTTGCTTCTTCGAAAGCTTCATTCTTTACAGATGCTGCTTTCGCATATGCCTCAGGATGATTATTTCCTGCTGCAAGTGAGCTGTCTGCACAAAGTACTAATATGACTGCTGCCATTGCATATGCTGTAATCATAAGACATGATTTATAGCACTCAATACCAGAGTATTTCATACTTTCCTTAATGCGGTGAAGAAACGAGTGTATTTTTAGCATACATACTTCCTCTTTTCTTATTTTTTTTGTGCCCCGCCTAAGCACATTTGCATTATATCATCTAGTAACTTGATGTCAATAACTCCTTCTATATTTTGGAGAATAGGATATTTCTAACCTACATATTTTGTAAACCACGGGTAAATATCGCTAATTAATTCTATTGTAAATGTGTAATTTTTGTTTCATTTAACGGTACCAGATTTAACAATTCATTAATTAGTTATTAACTATTTTATGCGACATTATTAGTTTTTATTCAATAATTAAATATTTTTATATGTTTCATCTCCAATATAGTACGTTTTTTCAAGCTTTTTCATGATTTTCTTTACTTTACCATCATAAAGTCATCTTAACAATTTATTAACATTTGCGATACAAAGGTCAAAAGATCCTGCGTTTCATGCTTGCATGAATACGTAGGATTTTATGACCTGCTCAACATGAGAAAGTAGTCCCTTCAGGGACGGATTTCGAATGTTTCGTATTGCGGGAGCACCTTGTGCGTAGCAATACGTTGTATTACAAAGGTCAAAAGATCCTGCGTTTCATGCTTGCATGAATACGTAGGATTTTATGACCTGCTCAACATGAGAAAGTAGTCCCTTCAGGGACGGATTTCGAATGTTTCGTATTGCGGGAGCACCTTGTGCGTAGCAATACGTTGTATTACAAAGGTCAAAAGATCCTGTACTTCATTCTATTCGTAGCTAAGCATTTTTATGATAGAATCCCCTATGCTTTTCCACAAGTGTCTTACTCTTCGATCTCGCTACTATTCTTGCACATTTTTTCGTTGTTACTTTCTTTCCATGTTTCTTGTCTCATCTTTGAGAATATGATATGATGATACAAGGTTTAAAAAGTCGCATGTTACTTGTTTGTATGTAACCTATGACTTATGAAATCTACAATTTATGAGAAAGCAGCCCGTTTAGGGCTATGTAAAGTGAGGTGACTCCTATGGCGCTACTTCCAGGGGTATATCAGGCAACAAAAAAAGATGGTACAATTTATTACCGTACCTCCTTCACCTATCGAAATAAACATATAAGTCTAGGTAGTTACGCTGTACAGGAAGATTCTAACGCCGCTTATCAAGAAGCACTGCTTATAACGCAGGATTGTTCCATCACCCTAGACTCCTATATACATCGAACACATTACTTAAGTTTTGATAAATGGGTTACCTTAATTAATTTTCGTGATCATGGTCTTTATTTTAAAAATCCCATTTATCTAAAAGATCGATACTTTTTTTATTACCTTGATCACAAAACCGTTCTCAAATTCGATGTTGATGATCTATTCTACTACTCCAAGCATAAAATTATGCGCAGAGGAAATCATCTATTCGTTGCTGACTTTGGAATGCAGATTAGTATTCTTTCTCGTTATGGAATTCACAGTTTTTCTGTTCCTGGAAAGGATTATCGTTTTGCAAATGGGGATTCTACAGATTTTCGATATGGTAACATCCAGATTATGAATCGCTATATAGGTGTTCGAAGAGAACAAGTTCGCGGTAGCTATCAATATGTTGCAAAGATCCACCTGATCGGTGATTTTATCGTAGGTCGTTATGCTACGGAGACTGAAGCTGCCGTGGCATATAATAAAGCTGTTAATTTTTTATGGGAACATGGTGTAAAAAAGAATTATTCGACCAATTATATAGAAGAGTTAGATGAGATCGCCTACGCAGCCTTATACAACAAACTGCGAATTAGCAATAATTTAAGAAAATATATATCAGAGTGGGAACGAAATAGGAATGACAGCTCCAAAAGTACAGTTATTCCTTAATAATAAGCCAAAGGTCCTATAGGATAAATTAATTTGTTAATTTTTCAATTTCCACTATCTTTTTTAGAATTATGTGTTATAATTAACTTATATTTTTTCTTCTTCCATTTTCATAGTTCCAACAATGAAGCGATTTTGACCGTTTCATTGAAGTGAATGCGAATCACCAAGTGTATCTTCCTACACTTGGTGATTTTTTATTATTTTAATCTAAGGTGAACAAGTTGCATTTTCCTCTGCTTGCATGAAGAATATAAGCTTAACTTTTCGGTACTTGATTGATTTTCTTAATGCACAGAAAAAGCAAAATCACTGCTACTGACAGCTGCAGAAAAATACTAATCTCCACCCAATTCTCTAGTATAAACGAATTACAGCTTCCCACTTTACTAAGATAGTCATTAAATACACCAACATTTCCTGTTTGTTTAAATAACAGTGCTACAATTGTAACCAATGGGTTCAATAACAATAGACATACTCCATATTTTAAATCTACAACTTCTTTTACTGCATTATAATCATTCATTTCTGTATTAATCTGTTTTCCAATAAAGATATAAAGAGCTCCAAGTATTGCAATCGTACCAAGAACAAGTAACAAAACATTGATATATGCTAAAACAGTTGATTTCGTTGTGCTCTTGCACGATACCGAACAGATCATACCTATGCTTCCAATAAATATGCTTTCTAATAGGAATGTAACTACATATCGAATAATATCAATTAGGGATACCCCTCCTGCACTAAATACCGTTGCTAATATTGGAAGACTTGATACGATAAGCAGTACCATCATGCTAACAGACGCTCCTAGCTTTCCCATTACAATTGTACTAGGTCTTCGATTTGTCGTAATCAGCGTATCAAATGTTTGCCGTTCTTTTTCTCCTGTAATACTTCCAGCAGTAAATGTTGGAACGATTAATAACATTAATGCAAATTCAAATATGCCAATTAGAATGTAGAGGAACAAGGTATCTTCATATCTAGCTAAACTTCCCGTTCTTTTCACACCATAAATGGTCAAAAAAGAAAGAATCATCAGCAAGAGTAACCCTATATTAAATGCAACCAATAAGATCATTAATTTGGGTGATCTTGTCCGTATAGTTTGTTCTTTTTTAAAGATTGGATTGTTCATTATCATTCCTATCCTTTCCTACTTCTAGTGATTATTCTTTTCTTTAATCACTGTGTGAAAGATTTTTCACTAATCTCCCTTTGTAATCTGAAGGAAAATACGCTCCAAGTTTCCCTCTTCTCTTGCAAAGTAGCAAATTCCTGCACCATTTTGAATCAATTGGGTTAATAAATTTGCTTCCTCTACTTCCGATCCTTGAAAACGCATTGTTGCTTGTGTCCCCTCTACTTTTAAATCCTGTATCAATGCATAGGACTCTAAGTAGCGAAACAGATTTGCATTTACCTCTGTAAATCGAATGCACAGAGGTTTTGCTTCTTCTTCAATCCGAAGAATATCCTCTACTGGACCTTGTACAACCATCTTCGTCCCATCCATAATACCAATATGTGTACACATCTTCGATAAGTCCTGTAAGATGTGGGAACTGATTAGAATGGTAATCTGTTGTTCTTGTAGATGGTGTAAAATCTGACAGATGTCCTTTCTTGCTCTTGGATCAAGTCCCGATGCAGGTTCATCAAGTAATAGTACCTCGGGCCTTGCAAGTAAGCATCTTGCTAGACACAAACGTTGTTTCATTCCTCTTGACAGAATATCTACATTTTCTTCTATTTTTGAGGTAAGATGAACCAGATCTAGTTGCTCCATAATTACATTTTTGATTTCTTTGTTACGATAACCATACATTTGTGCATAAAATTCCATGTATTCATATAATTTTAGATTTTGATATACGCCAAAGTAATCGGGCATATATCCTATTTTCAGATTGGATCTTCTCTCTTTTGTGGTTGTTTCTTTTCCACCAATCTTGATTCTCCCATACTCTGGTTCAAGTAATCCCGCCAAGATTTTGATCAATGTTGTCTTCCCTACTCCATTGGGTCCGACTAATCCATACGTCTGTCCTCGTTCTATGTGAAGATTCATATTATCCAGTACGATGTGTGTTCCGTATTTCTTACACAACTCCTGAATTTCTACCATGCAATCACCCTGTCCTTTCAATGATCTAGTAACTTTTTTATGAAAAACAAATTCTCCTATATAACCATTGGAACATGTTTTCCATGGTGACACCTTCGTTTCACTACTCTTTTTTCTCTATGGCAGTTAATGTTGGAATATGATTAATGTTACTGTTAATACCTTCTGCAGAAGCTTCAAATTTAACTTTTAGAATATGATTTTGTCCCAGATAATCCTCTAGTTGATCAATCACCGTTTCTTCTCCACTTTGTATAACTGTATCATAGCTTTCCGTTCGTTGGTTATAGAAATACACCGTTCCATAGAATCCAATCCACATATCTGAGCTTTTTCTTAAATCTTCGTAAAATTCCATATTATAATGTCTAGTGTAAGCAATCTGTTTGATATCCATGTCATGAAAATCATATGTTACCGTTAGTAAATCCGAGTCCATGATATCCAGATCTTCATAATATTCTCCATTGACACTTGTCATATACTCCTTGATCGATGGATGGAATGTGTCTCCTGACTCCATCTGGTACTCTACTGGAAGTTCTTTCAGAATCACATGGGAACCTAATTCCACATTATCAAGCTCTTCCATACGAACCGGAATTGGTTCCGTATCTTTTTTAAAGCCAACCAAATAACTAACATCTGCATTGGATAAACTCCATTCATTTATAATATGGGATAAAAGAGTATTACGCGTATCTGATTCAATCGCAGAACCTCCTTCTGCTATGGAAAATATTCGTTTCTGCATATTATCAGTAAATAACATATCATATGAAGGGATATAATCATATACACAACTAGCAAGATCTACTTCCTCGCCCTTTTTTAGTTCACCAATCTGAACGAGGGTATGATTTGATAGGATACACGCATTGGTCAAATCAACTCCTAGCGTGTTAACAAACGTACCAGAAATCCGATACTCTGTACACGTAATCGGTTCTGTTTCCCAATTGCTATATTCACTATTCCCTCCATCCACAGTTCGTCCAATTTGAAAATAAGTAGGTTGGAATGCACGTACATTTTCTATCAAACAATTGTTTTCTTCTCCTGTAGTATTTTCTACATTCATAGAAAACCTAAGATTTGTTTTATTCGTTGCCTCACCTACCTGATAATTATCACTAATGGTAAATAACGGCTGTAAAGCTTCCTCTGCTGCTGCATAAACTTCTAATGTCTGATTCTTAGGACTTACCGCCGCAAAGTATGTTGCTTCTTTGGTAAATCCATTTTTTGCAATTTCAGTCATTGTCACATAACGAATATAGGAATGATCAATTCTTGTATTTTTACCTACCATATATACAATAACGACAAAAAACATCGATATTACAGGAACAAGATACCAATACCAGATTCTCTTCTTTACTTTTTTTAACAGACAATACAAACATGGACCAATTAATAGAATAAATGCGCCCAAAAGCGCAACATATGTCAGAATATTGGGTATCTTTGAAACCGTTCCTGCATTGATACTCTCTCTAACTTCATTATCAAGCCTGGTTGTTAGGAATAATTTTTTATTTGAACCGATTGCTTCTATATAATCTGTTAAATTACTAGAATCCTCCAGTTTCGGTATCTCAATTATTTTTCCCAAACCATATTCTTTTGCCTCAAATCGAGTAAATGTGGTTACATTTTTCTGTTCTTCTGTTTCCACAAGACGATTTTTCGTCAGATCAGATTGTTCTTCAAGCAATAATATTCCGCCCTCATTAAGCCAATCTTCTAATTGCTCCGATATTGATTTCGATATCAGAGAATACTGTTCCTGTTCCATAATAATATAGTCCAGTAGTCCAATATTTTCAAAAGAGTCCATGACCTCTTTATCATTCAGTTGAAATAACGTAATTTTACCTTTCTCATATACCGGATCACTTATTATAGTTTTATCCATAACACCAACATATTGGTTATCAATATCCGAATTTGCCTGTACATTAGCAGTGACAGAAGTTATCTCCTTCTTTCTGTTATCTTTTAAAGTTACGACAAATGGCATATCTTCATAAAAAACCGGAATCTCTGTAATATATGTGGTAGTTTCATCTGCTGATACCTCTATCTTTTGATCATATTGAATTTCATTTTCTCGATTGGGTAATATAATCGCAATGTATCCATTAAATGATTTTTGCAACGTACGGATCACCATTTTTACACGCATCGATTTTCCTACTTTTGCATAACCATTTAATCCATATACAATTGTAACCTGTACACCACTTTCTTCCTCTTCCATTACAATTGGAAATGGAGAAGTACCTATATCACTTCCCGTAATCTGTGTTTCTGTTCGCGTGAATTGATTACAACCTGTGAGTATTAGACATATGATACATATTAGAATACTGATTTGTTTCTTACCTGCACTCATATTCCATCTCCTATTCATCCTTGTCTTTCCACATCATCTTTTTCTTTAATAGAGCTACGGAAAATGTGGTTCCATTAATGGTACTAGTTACTGCTATACTGCCTCCATGCATCATAACAATATTCTTCGCAATTGCCAAGCCGAGACCAGTACCTCCTGTTTCTCCTGATCTTGAGTTATCTACACGATAAAATCGCTCAAAGATTCGATCTATGTCTTTCTCTGGAATCAACTGACCATAATTCGTAATCTTGACTACATATGTGTCTTCCTCTTCTTCCAGTTTTACTTCTACTTTTTCTCCTGCGCTTCCATACTTCACTGCATTTCCATATAGATTCGCAAATGTTCTTGCTAACAGATCTCCATCACCAAATATAAGCGCTTTCTTCACTTGTGTGTCAAAACTGTACTCCAGATTTGCTTCTTGAAAGATTGGATAGAATTCTTCCGCGATTTGTTCTAAGAACTTTACCATATCAAGTTCGCTCCCTCGCATTGTAATCTTACCAAAACTAACTTGTGTATAGGTGAATAAGTCTTCAATCAAATTTTGTAAACGCTTCGCCTTCTCATACGCAATCTTCGTGTATTCTAATTTTGTTTCATTATTAGTAACTTTTCCTGATTTGACCAAATCCAGGTACCCAATAATTGATGTTAATGGGGTACGAAGATCATGCGCTACACTCGTGATCAAATCATTTTTTGACTGCTCATTTTCTTTTTGTTGTGTTATCATCTTTTGTATACTTACCGATAATATATTAATGGTATTCGCCATTGCAGATAGTTCATCTTTGTATCGAACAGGTATCTTTGTCTCAA
Organism: Anaerosporobacter faecicola; assembly: GCF_012070565.1. GTDB lineage: Bacteria > Bacillota > Clostridia > Lachnospirales > Lachnospiraceae > Anaerosporobacter > Anaerosporobacter faecicola. The sequence continues at coordinate 38,261 of NZ_JAAQRO010000040.1, read as the reverse complement.
AATCACCATGCGTAATCCGGACAATACCTTCTGTTAATTCATCGACATAATGAAAATATCTTCGTAAGAAGGTTAAGAAAAAACAAAGGAAAATCATTGTACCACTTATAAGACATATTAGAACAACCCATACAACAGAACCATTATTTCCATGTCCTTCATTGGTTTCTTCCACCATGGTAGGCGTAGGCGTACTCGATAAAACCGTATTATTGGGTAATAACGATTCTGCCTCCGTATAGGAAGTTCTTTCAGGGCGATTGCCTAACACAAATATACCAATATGTATTACTCCAAAAACCATTCCCTCAATCAAGATTGCAAGTACCAAACTAATTATGGTATATCGTATCATTCTTGCCTGCATATTCTCTTTTACTTTACATTCTCGCTTCCTATTCAATCTTATATCCTACTCCCCATACAGTTTTTATGATCTGGGATGCACCCGAACCCAATTCAATTTTTTCACGTATTCTACGGATATGTACCATAACAGTATTATTCGCTTCAAAAATTTTCTCATTCCATACACGTTCGAAGATTTCTTCCGTACTGAATACTTTTCCTCGATTTGATGCCAATAGATATAGAATTTCAAATTCAATAGGCGTTAATTTTACTTCTTTCTCATACGCAATTACCGTATGCGTTTCTCGATTGATGCTTAGATTCTCTAGTTGGATCTGGTGTTCTGATTTTTCTCCATTTTGTCCATTGTTAAACTGCGTGTATCGTCTTAACTGGGACTTCACCCGGGCAATTAGTTCCAATGGATTAAAAGGCTTGGTCACATAATCATCGGCCCCCATTGCCAGTCCTTGTATCTTATCTCCATCTGCTGATTTTGCACTAAGCATAATAATCGGAACTGCATTATTTTCTCGTATCTGTTTACATAATTGAATTCCATCAATTCCTGGCATCATGATATCCAATATGATCAAATGTATTTCCACTTTCTGCAAAATCTCTAATGCATGCTTTCCATGATATGCTTTATATACCTCATATCCTTCTGCAATCAGATGAATTTCAACTAAATCTGCAATTTCTTTATCATCATCAACAATTAATATTGTCATTGGTCCATCCTTTCATTATCAATGTATTCTTCCTTCTTACCACCATGTAAATTCATAATACTTGATACCTTTAACAGGCACATCCGTATATTTCCATTACAAGTTTATGGAATAGCCATAATTATAACTTTTATCTATTTATCATATCATAAATTCCATTATACAAACCTTACATTTTTCTTACAAGAACTTGTAAGTAAAATGCAGAAAAAAAGTGAAATGATCGAGTATTTTTGATCATTTCACTTTCATATTACTATAATACACTTCGTACGCTCTCCGCACTCATTTCTATCCAAAGAAGTCCATCTTTATATTCCTACTATATATAATAGAAGAAACACAACAAATAGACTACTGTTCATCATAATACCTGTTATAGGAAATCGGTAGTAAATCTCCTGTTTTCGAAATCCGATCACCGAAAAGATAAATCCAGCGATACACAAAAGAAAACTCCCCATTCCTGCAAGTCCAATCCACAGTCCAGCATTCCCTCCACTCCTACTAGAGATAATGAATAGGCTCAACATGCATAAAATAACTAAGCCTCCGATTGCCGTTCCTATGATTCCCTGAATTGGATGATACTTATCTGAAAACTTAAAATCATCTTGTTTCTTTCTTTTTCTCACTTTGCTTCCCCTCCATCAAACCGATTTTCTTCGAAATCGGCGTAAAATGTGGTGTCCAATGGCAAATAACAGATATCCGATTATACCACCCATCAAATTCAAAAAGATATCATCTACATCAAATGTCCCAACTTGTAAAACAAGTTGAAGCAATTCGATCGACAATGTAAATTCAAAACTTAACAATGCAACATTTAAAAACTTTCGGTTTTTTGGACTGATGGCTGGTAAGATAAAACCAAATGGTATAAATGCAACAATATTTCCAACAATATTAATAAAAAAACTTTTCAGTCCAACTTCTCTTCTATATATAATAAATCTCTTAATTTCTCGAAATAGCTGCAAATTATATCGATATTCTCCGCCCATTACTCTTCCAAACTGTTCACTAAAGAATAAAAAATACGTCAAGATCACCAGATATATTATAAAGAAAATCCACAGCACAACTCGTAACACATCTGTAGTCCTCTTGTACAAGGATTCCACTCTCCTTACCTTTATACGAAATTACATCCTTCTAGCAAATACTGGAAGGATGTAATTTCTGAAACATATTCATTATAAAGCATTGTCGTTCAAAGGTAAAGAGGAAATATATAGAATTACCGTACAGCTATTGAGCCATCTGAAATAATTGCTGTATTTCCTGCTGCATCGACCAAATTACCATTAATTAATAGATAGATACCACTTGATCCTGAAACGCTTTCACTCAATGAAATTGTTACATAAGATCCCGAAACTACCGGACTACCTGATTGACTTAATAGATTACCATTCTGTGTTACCGTGCAACTCACACTTCCTTGTACTGGTTCTGTAAAGGTAAGTACAATTGTTGTATTCGATGTTAACACTGGTGAAATCAACGTTGGAGGATTATTTTCTCTCAGTGTTACCTTGATTGGATTAGGATCAATGGATCCATAACTTCCAGCATATCCAGAAACATTACTGATCGTTAACTGGTATTCCTCCGAATTCACAACAGTTGCTAATCCCAATCGCAATTGTACGACTGCTTTTGTCTTATCATTCTGCGTTAATGTGGCAGACTCTACAACTACTCCATTATTAAAGGAATAATTGCTTGCCTTAGTTGCAGAAGTAACATCCAGTTTGTTCTCAAAGATAACATTTACTACGCTGTTATCATTTGCAGATTGTACAACACTAATTGGTGCTGGTAATGGATTTGAACTTGGTGTTGTTGATGCTTCTGTCTTAATAATTGCAATAGTTTCAACTTTATTATTCGGTATGTCATCTTCATCTGTTACGAAAGCTGCAGGTATTGTTACTAAGTATGTTCCTGTCTGTTGCAGATATTCAGCATCTAAGATTACTTTTACCACATTATCTTCAACAACTGCCTGATATGGAATCGTTGTAGAGTATGTGTACGTATAGGATGTACCTTCAAATGTCTGTGTTACAGATGCCGCTAATTTACCAGAACTCAACTCCAGATGAACCTTCTCTGAATAATTCAATGTGATCATATTCAACTTCATATCCGTTGTATAATCCACTAATTGCGGTGCGTCCGCCATTGCCGTGATGGTAAAGTTGATTGTACGTGTAACATTCGTAGTTGGTGTTGAAGTAGCAACATTATATCCACTGAATCCAATTAAATTAACGGATTGACTACCTGTTAATGTTGCAACCGATGCTGGAATCGTATACTTAACGACCTTCTTATTCTTTGGATCAATAACACCATTACATGATACGCCCTTAATGTATAATGTACCAGTTGTCTGGATTGCTTTATCGAAGGTAGCTGTAATTGTGTAATAAGATGTTCTTTCAATATTCAACAGATTTGCCTGTGCCTTTGTACTCGTATCACTAAATACTTGCATAGAAATAGATTCCGTATCTGTCTTGTTTCCTGCAAGATCTTCAATACCTTTTACTAATACATAGATCAACTTATTCTTATCATTCACATTAATATTCACCATGTTTACGATAAGTGATGTCTTATCAGATGACAGTGTATAGATGGATTTATTCTTTAAAACTGCTGTTGATAATGCATTCATAGTTACACCATCTGCTCTTGTAACCGTCTCAATTGTCATTGCAGAATTGTTGATTGGTTCACTAAAATTAATGGAAGCAATCAATCCCGTCTCATCTACTGTCGTATCTACATACTTCGGAGCAACTGTATCTCCAAGATCCATCGTTCTTTCATATTTATCCACTAATTTTTTGGATTTTGTTCCAAGATTCTTAATGGTGATCTCATACTTTCCTTTGAATGGTGATTCACTCTTTAATGTAAGTAATGTATAGTCTGTAGAGAACGTTCCTGTAATCTTACCATATGCATTTGCTTGTTTTCCATAATCATCTCGCAATGCTAAGAATGAAATATTATCCAATAAGGTAGTAGAATCTTCTATGTTGAAAACTGTATCCGGATTAATTGGTTCACTGAAAGCAATCTGCATAACCGTTGCACTTGCTTGGTTCACACTGATTACTTCTGCTGTACTACCAATGACATATAAGTTTAGTGCATCATTAATGATTCCAGATTTTGCATTTGACTTGCTTGTTCCTGTTCTGGCTATTAATCGAGTCAACCCTTGTTTCTTAGCGGTTACAACACCATTGGAATCCACGGTTGCGATAGAGGTATCCTCAACTTCCCAATAGGTAGAATCCGTAGAAGTGCTTGGTGTAAGTTTTCGATTAAAATCATATTGTTCGCCCACTTTAATGGTCTGGCAGTTATTGGTGGTTAATTTCTTGTTGGATATGGATACTGCTGTTGCAGGAATACGTACGGTTACTGCACATGTAAGTGTCTTTGTCTTCTTGTTTTTTAACGTAATCTTACAACGAATGGTTGCAGTACCACCTTTCACTGATTTTACTACTCCGTACTTGTTTACGGTGGCTACTTTCTTATCAGAAGAGGACCATTTATAAGTTGATCCACTTCTTTTATTCTTTACGACCAAAGTATAAGTATCCCCAACGTTATTCAAGGTAATTTTGGATTTATTAAGCTTTGGAGCTGCTGCAGCCTTTGACGATACCAAACCAATTGGCTGAATCATCTGTACCAGTAAGAGCAGAACCAGCAGTAATGCCAGTTTTTTTCTTCTCTTATGCTTCATTCTTATCCTCCTAATATACATACACCGTTGAACTAATATCCGCTACATTGCCATTTGCATCCTTAAGACTGTTGTCAGCTGCAGGAACTAATGTAAGCCCTGAAGCACTGGTTACAATGTTGTTAAAGTATACCGTAATGGTATTATTTCCTGTATTGTAAGACACTGATGTCTCGATTGATTTCTTGAAAATCGCACCATTTACATAGACATCAAAGCTTGCAATTCCCACTACAGGTTCACTAAATGTAAGAACAACACCATCTTTTACATCGGTTAATTTTGAAGATACGATGATTGGTGCAACATTTTCTTTCAATGTAATCGTCTGTGTATAATTTGTTATTGCATTATACGAATTATTATAACCCTTTACCCCATTGATTGTAACTGGATAATTGGAATTATATTTGATACTTCCTGATGCTAATGTCAATTTAACAACGGATAAACTTGCTGAATTGGATTCTAATTCGGCTTTGGTTACTACTGCACCTGCCACAAGATAATTTGCAACATTTTGTGCTGAATCAACATCCAACTTGTTTTTAAATGTAATCATGATCACACTGGCATCTGATGTAGATTGTGCAATACTTGTTGGAGCTGGTAATGTGGTATCTGCTGCTGCACTGGAAGAAAGTGTAACGCTTGTTTTCGCACTCTTATTATAGTAAGCATCTTTTACAAATCCAAGTGGAAGTGCAATTTCATATGTTCCAGTGATTGTCATCTGCTTGCTGTCTAAAACAAGAGTTACTGTTTTCTTATCTACCGTTGCCACATAATTGATATTATTGCTTGGATAGATATCATCACTTGCTGTTGTAATCTTTGCTGTCACAGTTCCTTTTTGTGTTACAACCGTTACTGGCTCAGAATATTCTAATGTTAATGTATATACACCGTTGGTATTTACTAATTTTGATCCTGTTATAGTTGGTGCAACCGTATCTGGTGAGAAGTTTACAACTCTTGTAACAGGTGTATTCGCGGAAGTATCCGTAGAAGCTACGTTATATGCTTTCCAGCCTTGAATGGATACCGTTTGGTTTCCAGATAATGCAGCTATATCAGTAGGTAATGTAAAGTTTACTAATTTATTGTTATCTGGGTCTACGGTACCCGTATAGACAGGCGTATTATTAACTGACAAAACTCCTGTTCCATATGGTTGAATCGAACGGCTGAATTGTACAGTTACTGTTTCATAAGCAGTACGTGTAATGTTCACTACCGTAGCCTGTGGTTTTGCACTTGAGTCGTAGTATACATATACAGAGATAAAGTTTTGTGCAGAATAATTCCCAGCAATATCTTTGACTCCCTGTAATGTTACGTTGTATGTTTTTGATGCTTCTGTTATCCCAATACTTGAAAGGTCAATCATAAGTGATTTCTTGTCAGCGGAAAGTACATAATTAGAAGGAGTCATTAAAGCTGCATTCTCAATTGCTGACATAGCCGTTGCACTTTGTACCGATGCTACTGTTAATTTACTAACATCAAGTGCTTCACTGAAATTCAAGGTAGATTTCATTCCTGAATCATCTAATGTTGTACCAAGATATGCAGGGGCAACCGTATCCACTAGGGAAATTGATTTTACATATGGATCAATTGCTTTTCCATCTTTTGTTTGCACTTGATCCGATACATTAACAGTATACACACCATTGAACGTATTGGATGCGGTAACGCTTAATACTTTTTGATCATCAGATAACTTTGCAGTTAATGTACCATAATCTGTAGCAAGATTTCCTTTTTCATCTTTTGCAGCTGCAATAACAATTGCCGAAGTCAATTGATTTGTCTCTGTATTCACTACAGTAGATGGCTTAACAGCTGTTGTAAATGTAATAACCAATTCGTTAGCACCCTTTAAAGCAACAGAAGCAACACCTGATGTACGGTCTAATACATTCACTGTAACACTGTGTTTAATTAAGCTTGTTTCCGCTTTGGTTTTTGATTCTGCTGCCGTTGCTGTAATTGTAAATATTTTTGCTTCCTTTGGTGTAAATACACCATTCTTATCGATTGTACCATACTCCGCTGGCTCAACAGACCAATATGTCTTATCAGAAGATCCCGATGGTGTAATCTTACGATTAAAATCAAAAGTTTCATCCACATACATTGTCTGTACATTATTCACTAGATTTGCATTGCTGATCTTTACTGCAGTTGCAGGTACTTTTACTGTTATATTACTAGTCAAAGTACGTTTTGTTCCTGTGGAATATGTAATCGTACAAGTCATCTTTGCCGTTCCTTTGGCTACTGCCGTTACGGTTGCACTTCCCTTGTTTCCCTTAATTGTAGCTATTTTTTTATTAGAAGACTTCCACGCATATTTACAACCTGCTTTTTGATTCTTAACCGTCAACTTGTAGGTCGTTCCTACACCATAGATTGTCTTCTTACTTACATTAAGTTTTGGCGCAGCAGTAGCAGCTTTCGAATACTGTGGAACTGCTATACTAGAAGCCAGTAAAAGAACTGCCATAAACGCTGCAATTCGCCTTGCTATTTTCTTCATATCTTTTCCTCCTATTGTTCTTTGCGTGAAGGATACGGATCATCCTCGTCCATAATCTTCCCATATTATATTGGTAGATTATCACATATATTTGTCAAAAGTTTGTCTAAAAAGGCTGTCGCAATGAATGTATTCATACAATATAAAACTGCGACAGCCCTCTGTTATTCTTATATTTGGTATTGCTTTAATGTATTGGTTCCCATTACGTAAGCGAAGGTGCATCACGATTTTGTATGATGTACACCTTCTCTTATGCAATTACTTGATTACTGACGTAATTCAATTCCAATCTTCTTCAAACCATCTAAGATTTTGGTCATTACCTCATTCACATCTTTATCTTCTAACGTACGGTCTTTTGCACGGAAGCTGATGGAATATGCCATAGACTTATAACCTGCTTGAATCTGTGCACCTTCATAGATGTCGAATAATGTTACAGATTCTAAGATCTTACCACCATTCTTACGAATGATTGCTTCTACATCGCCTGCTAAGATGGATTTTTCCATAACCATACTGATATCACGTGTTACAGCTGGATATTTGGCGATTCCTTCATATTTTACTGCAAAGCTTGCGCGAGCAACAACTTCTGGCATATCAAGTACTGCAACATATGCTTTTTCTCCAATATTATAGTTATCAAGTACATCTGGATGGATCTCTCCAAGATAGCCGATTACAGTTCCATCATATATAATGTTTGCTTGTCTTCCTGGATGCAAGAATGTTTTTCCGGATTTTGGATCGTACGTTTTCATCTTTTTCAATCCGATCTTTTCTAAGTATTCTTCTACAACACCTTTTAGATCGAAGAAGTCACCTGCACCATACATTCCTAATGTTAATTGTGTTCTTTCGTCCGGTAATTCTGTTAATGGCAATGCATTTGGAAGATAGATATTACCAATTTCATACAAACGTACATCTTTGTTTCTTCTATTATAATTCGTTGCTAATGAAGTCAACATACCATTAAGGGTAACCGTTCTCATAATACTGTAATCTTCTCCTAATGGGTTTGAGATTACAACTGTTTTGCGTAATGTATCATCTGCTGGGATTAATAATTTATCGAATACTTTTGGACTTTCAAAAGAATACGTCATTGCTTCACTAAATCCAAAATGTTCTGCTATATCTCTTGCTTCATTTTCAATTCTCATCTTGAAGGATAATTTTCCTGTTGTAGCTTCTCCCTTAGGTAACGTTGTTGGAATATTATCATAACCGTAGAAACGTGCAACTTCCTCTGCAAGGTCTGCCATACAATGAAGATCTTGTCTCCAAGTAGGTACAACAACTTCTTTTGTTGCTTCATCATAATCTAGATCAATCTTCTTGAAGTAACCAATCATGGTTTCTGCATCAACATTCGTTCCTAATAATTGGTTGATTCGTTCTGGTTCAAATGCTACTCGGTTTGGTTGACGAACTTCATCATACACATCTACACAACCACCTACAACTTCACCGACACCAAGATCATTGATCAATTGGCAAGCACGATTAATGGCATCCATTGCATTGTTTGGGTCCAATCCTTTTTCAAATTTACCAGATGCATCTGTACGTAAACCAACTTTTTTACTGGATAAACGAATATTCGTTCCATCAAAGCATGCTGCTTCGAATAATACGGTCTTTACATCATCGGTAATTTTTGAATTCTCTCCACCCATAATACCAGCTAAACCGATTGGTTTCTCTGCATCACAAATCATTAAGATAGAAGAATCTAATTTTCTTTCTTGACCATCTAATGTTTCAAATACTTCTCCATCTTTTGCACGACGTACAACAATCTTATGTCCCTCTACTTGATCAAGATCATACGCATGCATTGGTTGAGCAAACTCTTCCATAACGTAGTTTGTAATATCTACTAGATTATTAATTGGACGAATTCCGCAAGCTGCTAGTCTTCTCTGCATCCATTTTGGAGAAGGACCAATCTTGATATTCTTTACTACTCTTGCTACATAACGTGGGCAAAGATCTTTTGCTTCAATCTCTACTTGAATGTAGTCTGCTGTTTTTTCATTATTTTCCTTCACTTCCACTACTGGCGGAATGAACGCTTTACCAAATGTTGCAGCAGCTTCTCTGGCAATACCTAAAACACCGAAGCAATCCACACGATTTGATGTGATTTCATATTCAAATACAACATCTTTTAATCCTAATGCTTCAATGGCACTTGATCCAATGGTTAGATCATCATATTCTGGATTATCACTGAAGATATAGATTCCATTCTCTGGTGCATCTGGATACATCTCTTTTGTTGAACCTAATTCTTCGATGGAACACATCATACCACAGGATTCTATTCCACGTAGTTTTCCTTTTTTAATCTTCACTCCACCAGCTACTTTTTCTCCATCATGACCACCAGCTACTCGGCCTCCATCAAGTACAACTGGAACAACATCTCCCTCTTTTACATTTGGTGCACCTGTTACAATCTGTACACTTGTACCGTCTTCAGCAATCTGTACTTGGCAAACAATCAATTTGTCTGCATCTGGATGTTTCTCAATCTTTAAGATTTTACCTACAACGATTTTATCTAAATCTGCATCTAACTTTTCATATCCCTCTACCTTTGAACCTGACAATGTCATGGCATCTGTATATTCTTCTGCTGTTACATCAAGTTCTGGCACATAAGCTTTAATCCATGATAATGGTGTATTCATAATTTCCCCATGCATATCACAAGTTTCCTGTGATTTTGCCCAATTAAACAAGTTGAAAGAAGGCATCGCATGGCTCCTTTCTTGATATTTGATATTCTTTCAACTTGACATTCGCATTCCGCACTTCCTGCTCCATGCTCATTTCTCGGCGGGTCAACACGTCATATTCACCTCCTTGCAAGCACAAAGTGAAATGACCTTTTGACCCTTGCATCTAAAATTGTTTTAAGAAACGTGTATCATTTTCGTATAATAGTCTCATATCGTCTATTTCATATTTTAGTAAAGCGATACGTTCAAGCCCTACACCAAATGCAAAACCTGTATATTCGTTTGGATCAATCTTACTCATCTCAAGTACATGTGGATGAACCATACCACATCCTAAGATTTCAATCCAACCACTTCCTTTACAGAAACGGCAACCACTTCCACCACATTTGAAACAAGATACATCCATCTCAGCACTTGGCTCTGTGAATGGGAAATGATGTGGACGGAACTTCACTTTTGTGTCTTCACCAAAGATTTCTTTTGCAAATACAGCTAATGTACCTTTCAAATCTGCAAATGTAATGTTCTTATCAATAACAAGTCCTTCAATCTGATGGAAAGAAGGAGAATGGGTTGCATCTACTTCATCTGAGCGGAATGCACGACCTGGTGCAATCATACGAATTGGTAATTGTCCCTTTTCCATTTCATGAACCTGAATAGAAGAAGTCTGCGTACGAAGAACGATGTTACTATGGGAATCACTTGTTACATAGAAAGTATCTTGTTCATCTTTTGCTGGATGATTTGCTGGAATGTTCAACGCTTCAAAATTATAGTAATCGTACTCTACCTCTGGTCCTTCTACAACTTCGTATCCCATACCAACAAAGATTCTTTCTACTTCTTCTAACGCAATGGTATTCGGATGACGGTGTCCAACCATTGGTTTTGTTGCTGGTAATGTTACGTCAATGGTTTCATTCTTAATCTGTTCTTCTCTGATTTTTTTCATAAAAGCTGCTTTTTTTGCTTCTAAACAACTCTCTAACTTTTCTCTTGCTTCATTTACCATCTGACCAACCATTGGTCTTTCTTCTGGTGCTACCTCTTTCATAGATTTTAACACAGAAGTTAATTCACCTTTTTTTCCAAGGAAGGCAACTTTAATCTCATTTAATCTTTCTAATTGTTCTGAAGAATTGATCTGTGCCAACGCTTCGTCTACAATCGCTTTCAATTTTTCTTTCATGTTCTGATCTCCTTTCTGATCGCTAACGGTAATCACTAGTGCTCATCTATAGCAACGGGGTTTGGTAATTAGATCATTCTCCATTACGCAAAAAATCCCTTATATGACAGACACTAGTTTGTCATATAAGGGACGAAATATTAAATCCGCGGTACCACCCTGTTTCTTACTCCAGTTCCATAACTGTAATAAGCTCTTCGTTCATGAATAACGGTCATCACCCGGCATCTTCTACTAAGCAGTATCTCTACTCCTTTTCAAACATGCAGCTCCTGTGGGAAATTCGATAATTGCCTGAACTTAAAGAAGCTTGCAGCCGGTGACTTCTTCTCTCTGTAAGAATTGCAATGATCTACTAACACATTCTTTGCTTTTCCATATCATTTCCGACAAAATGCCGTCGTTATCTTCTATTCTAGCATACACGCTTGATTTGTCAAGCATCGATTTATCGGATCTATCAATTTCTGATTTAGAAAAGGAACGTATTACGATCTGCAATGAACATACGAGCCTCACAAGCAAAGAAGGACTGTTAAATTTTGCTCCCTTTCCACATTAACAGTCCTTTGATACAGCATTTATGAAAAGATGTAACACTATACTTTGCAAGATAATCACCCTTTATCCGTAAGCAACTCATCTTTCATAAAGTAAGAAGATAGTTCGACATAATTCTACTATTATATGTATTTTACGTCAATAGTTCTCCCGTCTCATTATGCCCTTAAATGGCACCAAAAAGCACCATGTAAGATTTATATCTAGACACTTACATGGTGCTTTCTTAATTAATAATCGAACTAATTTAGGTCTACAACTTTCCACTTACCGTTAATCTTCTCTAAAACAACTTCACCTTCTTCTGATTCTGTCTGTCCTAAGAAAGTTGCTGTTATTTTAAGTGTAACAACTGCAGAATTTCCGTCAATTTCTGTATCTACGACTTTCACTTTTGATACTTTTACTCCAGAAACCTTGATTCCTGCTACAACTTCCTCTAACGAACTTGAATCAACTTCATCAGTTGAGATGTATCTCTTTGCTGCTTTCGCATCTTTATCCATCATTAACTCTTCGATACATTTCTTCGCTACTCCTGATGGAGAACTTGGATATTGAATAAAGTTCTTATAAACAAAGAAAACTGCTACAAGTATAACAATTGCTCCTATAATCCCAATTAAGCCTTTATTAACTTTCTTTTTCCCTGTTTGTACACTTGCATTTGGAATTGGATTATAAGATTGTGGATTATATGGTTGTTGCATTGGCTGTTGTTGTATTGGCTGCTGTTGCACTGGTTGTTGTTGCACTGGTTGTTGCTGTATTGGTTGTTGTACTGGTTGTTGTACTGGTTGTTGTACTGGTTGTTGCATTCCCATTGATTGATCATTAACTTTTGTACCACATTCTGTACAGAAACCTGCACCCACTTCTAATCGTGCGCCACATTTCGTGCAAAAATTGTTTTCTGACATCTGAAAATCCTCCCGCGATTTTATTCCTATGTACTACGACTTAGTACCTTCATTTTATCGGTTATAGATACTCATGTCAAGAAATTAAACGTATAATCTTACAATGCTTGTTAACACAACTACCACCGTACCAGTATATTGTATAGTTTTTCTAACAAATGCAGATACTTACGATATTCCACCAGGTTCTACACATACATCAACACTGTTATAAATTGAATTGTCACTTGCATTTTTATGAAATATATTTTAGGATTAATACATAATTATAGTAAATGAAAGATTGGAGTACCTATGAATCTCATATCCTTGATCCAAACAATACGAATTGCTTCCCGAAAGATTTCAGAGGACCTTGTCCCAACCTTCTCTGCACAGGCAGCATTCTTTATTATTATTTCTTTCTTTCCGTTTTTCATGTTTTTATTAACTCTGATACAATTCATTCCTATTACTGAAAGCGAATTATTAATTTTAATTCGAAATGTACTTCCCACGGGGATTAATACCTATGTGATCTCACTGATTTCTGATATCTATATACATCCCGCTAGTACGATTATCTCCATCACCGCGATTACCACTTTATGGTCTGCTTCACGTGGATTTCTAGCAATAGTAAAAGGATTGAACACGATTTATGGAATTAAAGAAACAAGAAATTATATTAAACTACGTATTACTTCTGCCATCTATACACTCGCTTTTGCAGTTATTATAATTATCTCCTTAGGTTTGCTTGTGTTCGGAAATCGGATCTATCTCTTTATTAAGACACAGTTCCCATTAATCAATGACCTAGCGGTAGCAGTGATTGGTTTTCGTACCATTGTGTCTCTAGCTGTATACACATTATTCTTCCTATTATTATACATTGTCATACCCAATCGTAAGACGCGATTCCTGAACGAATTACCTGGTGCTATTATTGCATCGGCAGGTTGGATGTTGTTCTCCTTCCTGTACTCTATCTATATCGATAATTTCTCTAGGTTTTCCACAATGTATGGTAGCTTAACCGCTATTGTGTTATTAATGTTATGGTTGTATTTCTGTATGTATATCCTATTCATTGGTGCAGAGATCAATGTATTGTTTCTAAACCGTTGGCCGTACAATCGATTGTTCCACAGAAAGCACGCTAAGCAAAAAGTTAAGTAATAAGCTCGTGCGTTGCTTCATTTTCCTATTTTGTGTAGAATTCATTTGTAGATACCTATTCTTTTCTGTTCATTTGCTAACTGGCTGGTCAGCAATAACAGTTTAGCCTAGGTATCTATTTTTGTAAAATACTTTACTCCTTCTCTACAATTTAAATTATACAAGAAGCTATTAAACAAAAAGGGTTCCACACCAACAACAAGTTGTTCATGTGGAACCCTTCTATTAAATAGATCCAAACCTAAAGTTTGTCCTATATTCTATTCTTATCTAAGCTAATTTTGCTTTCGCTACATCTACTAATGCTTTGAATCCTTCTGCATCGTTGATAGCCATTTCAGATAACATCTTTCTGTTAACTTCAACACCAGCTAATTTTAAACCATACATAAATTTGCTATAAGAAAGTCCGTTCATTCTAGCAGCGGCATTGATTCTGGCAATCCATAATGTTCTGAATTGTCTTTTTCTTTCTTTTCTTCCTGCAAATGAAGAAGTTAATGCTCTCATTACAGATTGTTTAGCTACTCTATATTGTTTTGATCTAGCGCCTCTATAACCTTTAGCTAGTTTTAATACTCTATTATGTTTTTTTCTAGCGTTCATTCCGCCTTTAATTCTTGCCATTACTTCGTTCCCTCCTTATATCTTATAAATATGGTAAAATTTTCTTCATATTCTTAACGTTAGTTGCATCTACGATTGTAGCTTTTCTAAGATTTCTCTTTCTCTTAGTAGTTTTCTTAGTTAAGATGTGGCTCTTATAAGCTTTCATTCTCTTTAATTGACCTGTTCCTGTTTTTTTGAAACGCTTAGCTGCTGCTCTGCTTGTTTTCATTTTTGGCATGATAGTTCCTCCTTAATAATATCTTCCTGTTATTCTTTGCGACAAAGTGTCGAATACAATGCAACTCTTTACGATAACATTGTATAGTAATGTTATGGTCACTTGACATCTATAACATATCTATCCATGGGGCTTCCATTCTATATCGACTGCGGGATACCCCATATCAGAACAACCAACTACACAAGGTAGCCCGGTTGTCATGAATGAATTCCACTGACTTTCTTAGCGCTTTTCTGCTAAGAACATGATCATACTTCTTCCTTCTAATTTTGCAGGTTTCTCAACTACTGCAACATCTTCTAAACGCTCGAAGAAAGAATCAAGGATCTGTTTGCTTGTTCCCATATGAGCCATCTCTCTACCACGGAAACGAAGTGAAACCTTCACTTTGTCTCCCTTTGAAAGGAACTTTCTCGCTTGATTTGCCTTTGTATTCAAGTCATTCTCATCAATGTTTGGTGATAAACGAATCTCTTTTACATCAGTAATCTTTTGCTTCTTCTTTGCTTCTTTTTCTTTTCTGGCTAACTCATATCTGTATTTTCCATAATCAATAATCTTACAAACAGGTGGTTTCGCTGTTGGAGCAATCTTAACTAAATCTAAGTTTGCTTCCTTTGCTAATTTCATAGCATCTTTCGCGGACATTACTCCTAATTGTTCTCCCTCTTCGCCAATAAGACGAACCTCTTTGTCTCTGATTTGTTCATTAATCATTAAATCGCTAATAACAGTACACCTCCATAGGTTTGTTCAAATAAACCAGTTACACTTTACTAATTCTAACTAAAAAAAACGTAGATAGCAAATCTATCCACGTCTTCAAGTTCGATCTATATTCAGTATCATCTACTAAATTTCTTGAAAATATAACCCGAGTCACATCAACCGTGCTGAGGTGAGAGTGGATACTCTGCTTCAATGTTTTCTGTAATTGCAAAATATTAATGCACTCACAGCTTTTTTATTCTATCATAGTCCCAATAGTTTGTCAATAACTTTTTCAATATATTGATTTTTATAGTATTATCTTTTATAATTACATCCATGTGTGTCAAAAAGTATTAATTGAAACACATATTTCCAATCTGTTCCTCAACTAATTCCCAATTTTTCAATGCAAAAGCAGTCAGTCTTAACTCTTACCAAAGAAAGGAAATATTATGAACTTTAAAAAGAAAAAAAATAACGACTTATTTAATGAAAAGAATACGATTCGTGGGAAACTTTATGAAAACAATAAAGGAATCTTTGGCTTCATGATGGCAATTATTGGTCTTACAATATTTTGTATGATCCTGATTTTTCTAAGTCAATCTAAGCAACTTACTTATTCCCAAAATGCAGATGCGATTCAAAACGTAATTTCCACTGAAGAGCAATGGATGAATTCCTTGTCAGAACAGCTTCTAAGTGGTTCTTCTCGCCAAACAGTATCTTCCGCCACCGATATAGAAGATACATTAAAAGGAGCCACACGTCAGTTAAATGCAAGTTCAAAAAAAGCTTTATCAGATGCAATCGAATTGTATAACACCATACACAAGCTTGCTAATGAAGTCCTTACAGCCAGTGGAGCAAATGTTTCTGAAGCAGTATCGAAGTATTCCAAGGAAATTACGCCTGCATTCAATGAGTTTCGTAATTCCCTTGTATCTGTTGTACAATACAACAATATGAAAATAACACGTTCTGCTAAAGCTGTTCGTCTTCAGACTCTAATCGCCATTCTCATTAATATTGCCTTAACTATTGTCGCAATCTTACATACACGTAAAGTCAGCAACAAAACAGCCAAAGCAATCGTCACTCCAATTAATTCCATTGTAGAATGGTCAGAAGAATTATCCCATGGTATTGACTCCATCTCGTTTTCTAAAGATAATCTTGATTTGGAACTTACAGAGATCCAAACCATGGTTAACGCTTTTGAACGTCTGGCACAGAATATACAACACAATGTGGATGTGGTAAAGAGAATCTCGGAAGGTGATTTAACCGCATATGTAGAGATTCATTCTGCATCCGACAGTCTTGGCAAAGGGCTTTACCACTTGGTACAATCCAATGATATCATGTTCGCAGAGATTACACGAATTGCTAATATGGTATCCAATGAAGCACAGGGGATATCCGATGCAAGTAACTCTCTTGCTGAAAGTTGTAGCGTTCAAGCTTCTACTGTTATCTCCTTTAAGGAGGCCGTTGCCGATACAAAAGAACTAATTCATACAAATGCTGAAAAGATAAATGAAGCCACTTCCATTACCGATGATATCAAGTTGGAAGCAAATGATAGTTCACAAAAGATGGCAGAATTACTTACTGCAATGGAAGCAATTCGTGTTTCTTCTGAGAGTATATCCGCTGTTATCCATACCATTGAAGATATTGCAGATCAAACCAATCTCCTGTCTTTAAATGCTTCCATTGAAGCTGCCCGTGCCGGTGAAGCTGGTAGAGGATTTGCCGTAGTTGCTAATCAGGTAAGTGAACTTGCTGCGAAAAGTGTAGCTGCTGCAGCCGAAACAAAGAAAATGATTGAAGACACCATTCAAAAAACTACGATTGGTAACAACATCACTAACATAACTGCAAAGTCATTTAACAAGATTGCTAATAGTATTGATCAAATAGTTACTGTAACTTCAGAAATCGCAGACGCTGGAAATCTGCAAGCCGACCGAATCTCTACAATCACACAGGAGATTGATCGAATCTCTGAATCGGTAGAAAGCAATGCTGCTGCATCGGAAGAAACAGCTGCTGCCAGTGATGAATTAATGAATAGTGCAGTTCTTCTAAAAGATGCCATGAATCGATTTATTCTTCGTGATCGTGAACCAGGTAAACCATATATTCCAAAGGAGAAGCGAAACGATCCGGATTTCATTAAAGAAGCAGAAATAAATTACAAAAAAGCTATAGAAGAAGGAAGAGTGAAAGCTTAAAAACAGAGGCGCTTGGTTGTCACAAACAACAACCAAGCGCCTCTATTCTATATTTTCCTATTAAATACTCAATTTATACCATCATGCGATACACAATCATTAAGACCGACCAAATTCAGATAAGACAAGTCCTTTATTACGATCCAGTACCGTATTAATTGACCAACTGTGAACAAAAAGCAACAGTGGATTATCTTTAAGATCTTTGATCTTCTTCGTATCAGAAGTAACACTAATACTTGCTACATCCATATCTTTGCTCTCAATCCAACGGATATGCTCATATGGAAGTGGCTCTAATCGAATGTCTACACCATATTCGGATTCCAGACGGAATTTTAAAACATCAAATTGTAGGACACCAACAACACCAACGATAATTTCTTCCATACCTGTATTATATTCTTGGAAAATCTGAATTGCACCTTCTTGGGCAATCTGTGAGATACCTTTGATAAACTGCTTTCTCTTCATCGTATCCAATTGACGTACCTTTGCAAAATGTTCTGGTGCAAAGGTTGGAATCCCTTCATACTCAAACTTTGCATTTGGCATACAGATTGTATCTCCTATGGAGAAGATTCCTGGATCGAACACACCAATGATATCTCCCGCATAAGCCTCATCAACAATCTTTCTTTCCTGTGCCATCATCTGTTGTGGTTGAGAAAGTTTTATCTTCTTTCCTCCTTGCACATGGTTTACTTCCATACCAGCTTCAAACTTACCAGAACAGATTCGCATGAAAGCAATACGATCTCGATGTGCTTTATTCATATTCGCTTGAATCTTGAATACGAATGCGGAAAACTCTTCTTTCAATGGATCAATGATTCCTTCCTTAGCTTTTCGAGGAAGTGGGGAGGTTGTCATGGAAAGGAAATGCTGCAAGAATGTCTCTACCCCAAAATTCGTTAATGCAGAGCCAAAAAATACTGGTGTTAATTTACCAGCACGTACTTGCTCTAAATCAAACTCGCTACTTGCTCCATCTAACAATTCAATATCTTCTGTTAATTTTTCATGTAACTCTGTACCAATCAACGAATCCAATTCTGGACTTCCTAATTCCACTTCAACGGTATCAACTGCTTTCTGTCCATTATTAGCTGCTGTAAACTTCGCAATGGTATTGGTATTTCGATCGTATACCCCTTTAAAATTCTTACCACAGCCAATTGGCCAATTAATAGGACAAGTCTGAATTCCTAGTACCGTTTCAATCTCATCTAATAATTCAAAGGTATCATTCGCTTCCCGGTCCATCTTATTAATAAATGTAAAAATAGGTATTCCTCGCATGGTACATACTTTGAATAATTTCTTTGTTTGTGCTTCTACACCTTTCG
Organism: Anaerosporobacter faecicola; assembly: GCF_012070565.1. Taxonomy (GTDB): domain Bacteria; phylum Bacillota; class Clostridia; order Lachnospirales; family Lachnospiraceae; genus Anaerosporobacter; species Anaerosporobacter faecicola. The sequence goes on along the minus strand of NZ_JAAQRO010000040.1, from coordinate 19,104 downwards.
ATGCATCAATGACCATGACCGCAGAATCTGCTGCCATCAAGGTACGATAGGTATCTTCTGAGAAGTCTTGATGTCCCGGTGTATCTAGAATGTTAATGCAGAATCCATCATAATTAAACTGCATTACGGATGAGGTAACCGAAATACCTCTTTGCTTTTCAATCTCCATCCAATCCGAAACCGCATGTTTTGCCGTTTTCTTTCCCTTAACGGAACCCGCAAGATTAATCGCTCCTCCGTATAACAAAAGTTTTTCCGTTAAAGTCGTCTTACCTGCATCGGGGTGAGAGATAATCGCAAACGTTCTTCTTTTCTTTATTTCGTTTGTGTAATCAGCCACAGTTGTTCCTCCATTATTACATGGAAAAACATTTTGACGCATACGCCAAAATGCTTTTCTACCTATATTGTTTTTTATTCGTTTTTACTTGTTTTTTCCGTTTTTTTGATTTTTCGTATTGTCTTCTTCCTGTACTTCGATCTTACGGATCTCTTTCGTACGGATTTCTTTACAGATTTCATCAACGAAAGTAGCAACTGGTTTTTGACCTTCATCGCCAAGGTAACGGCTTCTTACGGATACAAGGCCTTCTTCTTCCTCTTTTTGACCTACAACTAACATATAAGGAACACGATTTAATCTTGATTCACGAATCTTATATCCAATCTTTTCTGCTCTTTCATCTACCGTAACAAGAACACCGTTTTGTTGTAATTGGTCTTTTACTTTGTTTGCATAATCATGATATTTTTCAGAAATAGGTAAAATTCTTACTTGTTCTGGACATAACCATGTTGGGAATAAACCAGAATATTTTTCAATTAACCAAGCAAGCGTTCTTTCGTAGCATCCGATAGACGTTCTATGGATGATGAATGGACGTTTCTTTTCACCATTTTGGTCAATATAGAACATGTCAAAACGTTCTGCTAATGCGAAGTCTAATTGAATGGTAATCATGGTATCTTCTTTACCATATACATTCTTCGCTTGAATATCAAGTTTTGGTCCGTAGAAAGCAGCTTCGCCTTCTTCTTCATAATAATTAACACCAAGGTGATCTAAGATCTCTCTCATCTTATTCTGTGTCTTTTCCCAATGTTCTTCATCACCAAGATATTTTTGTTTATTATTTGGATCCCATTTTGATAAACAATAGGTTACGTCATCTTGTAAGCCCAATGTTTCCAAACAGTATTTTGCAAGATCAAGACAACCAGCGAATTCTTCTTCAATCTGTTCTGGCGTTACAATTAAGTGTCCTTCCGAGATGGTAAACTGTCTTACACGTGTTAAACCGTGCATTTCTCCAGAATCTTCATTTCTAAATAAGGTAGAAGTCTCACCATAACGACAAGGAAGATCACGATAACTCTTTTGGCTTTGTTTGTATACATAGTATTGGAATGGACAAGTCATTGGACGAAGTGCAAATACTTCCGAATCCTCTTTCTCTTCATCTCCAAGTACGAACATACCTTCTTTATAGTGTCCCCAGTGATCAGAGATTACATACAGATCCTTCTTTGCCATTAATGGAGTCTTCGTACGCATGTAGCCACGTCTTTCCTCTTCATCTTCGATCCATCTTTGTAATGTTTGGATCATCTTTGCTCCCTTAGGCATAAGAAGTGGTAAACCTTGTCCGATAACATCTACCGTTGCGAATAATTCCATCTCACGGCCTAATTTGTTATGGTCACGTTTTTTGATATCTTCAAGATGTTGTAGATATTCGTCCATATCTGCATTCTTTGTAAATGCTGTACCATATACTCTTGTAAGCATCTTATTCTTCTCGCTACCTCTCCAGTATGCTCCTGAAGAAGAGATTAACTTGATTGCTTTCAATGGTTTTGTACTCATCAAATGAGGTCCACAACATAGATCTACATAATCACCTTGTTGATAGAAAGAGATTTCTTCTCCTTCTGGTAACTCTTCGATCAATTCAACTTTATAAGGTTCTTCTTTTTCCTGCATGAACTTGATTGCTTCTGCTCTTGGAAGAGTGAATCGCTCTAATGCCGCACCTTCTTTGATGATCTTCTTCATCTCTTTCTCCAATTCATCTAATGCAGCGCGATCCAATGGTTCCATATCAAAATCATAGTAGAATCCTGTATCAATGGAAGGTCCAATGGCAAGTTTTGCTTGTGGGTAAAGACGTTTTACCGCTTGCGCAAGAACATGAGAAGCAGTGTGACGATATGCTGCCTTACCACCTTCCTCATTAAATGTTAAGATACTAAGTTCGCAATCCTTATCAACTACCGTTCTAAGGTCAACAACTTTCCCATCAATTTCTCCAGCACATGCCATTCTAGCAAGTCCTTCACTGATATCTTTTGCAATATCGATTACTGACATTGCATTTTGATATTCTTTTACGGATCCATCTTTTAATGTAATCTTCATCATTCTATTTCCTTTCTATTGGTTGATTCACTTTTCAGATACTTACCTGCCTTGTTCTTAGTGCCGAGCACTGTCAGCTTCAGCTGACATCTACCTTATGTGCGAGTGCGCATCCCCCGGAGGGTTTATATAATAGGAAAGTCGGAGGACTTTCCTATTATATAAAAAAAGCCCCTTCCGATCTAAACAGAAGATCGAAAGGGACGAGTCTATTCTCGCGGTTCCACCCTACTTGGTACAGACGAATCTGCACCCACTTATTCTGCCACTTTTTGTTGGCATAGATGATAACGGAATCACCGGACCGGATTGGGGCCACTCGGAGGTAGTTTTCCGACATTTCCTAATAAGATATTCACAGCTTACAATCTCTCTCTGGATTATTCCATGTCGTACTCTTCTCTTCATCGTATTACTTGTATTCTGTATTATTCTTTCAATTTGTTCATTCATTTCATATAGAACAAATCTACACTAATTTTCATTATATCATCTGGTTTAGTATTGTCAATAAGGAAATCTTGCTTCTATATCAACTTCTCCATAACAAAATCATCCATTACATAACCATTCCCAATATCAGCTACCTGTTCTTTTATCTTCACAAACCCCTTTTTCTCATATACAGCAATGGAATCCACATTATAACGATTTACCGTTAACCAGATTTTCTGTTTTTTTTCTTCTTTTGCCAAGTCTTGCAGGAATCCAAATGCTTTTGTCGCAAGTCCTTTTTTTCTCGATTCCTTCGCTATGTACAACTTACTCAGAAAAATCTTATCTTCTTCCATCACAAGTCCTATATAACCAACTGCCACATCGTTATCCTTGATCAGGTAGTATTCATACCCTTGGGTAGCCATTTGTTCTTTTACGGCATGTTCTGATTGAAACCGCTCAACCATATAGTCAATCTGGTCAGTCTGTAAGATTGTTGCATAGTGTTCATGCCAGATCTTTGTACCTAGTTCTGCCACCTTCTTTATTCCTTCTTCGTTTGTAACTTTTTGAAATGTTGATTCCGATTTTTCCCTTTCTCCCTTAAGCAGATATTCTTCCAAAATTTCTACTGCTTGTCCTACCAATTCCACACAAGGTCTCTTCTTATAGTACTCTTTTGTTCGTTCTTCTGGTTTCGTTTGTGATGTATCTGCTGCTTTATCCAAACCAAGCAACTCACGGCAAATGATGGAACCATTCTTTTGACGGTATATTGCTGCAAGTTGCTGTACTACATCATAATTATGTTTTTTCGCTTCTTGGTCTTTCCCTTCGGTACTTCCTGTTTCCATTCCTGCAACAAGAAACATACCCGATACCGCACCGCATACTTCTCGCATCCTTCCCATTCCTCCACCAAAGGAACTGGACACCTTAAGTGCGGTATCCATATCCATATGATAATAATCTGCAAATGCAGCAAATACAGCTTGGGAACAGTTGAATCCTTCTCGAAATAACCGCATAGCAATTTCTTTTCTACTCTCCATCTTTGTGCCTCCTCTTTTCCTGTCTTCACACGAGAATAATTACTTATATAGATTTCTTATAATAGGCTTTCCTCTACCGGCTTTTCCTCTACTACCTCTTGATATAAATGAAGTACTTTTCTCGCAAATGTTTCTGTTGAATATGTCTTTACTACCTCTAATGCATGTTGAGAATACTGTTCTATTGTAACTTGTTTTTCAACAACTCGATCTTCGATATCCTGTTTTGCAACTCCATAAAGAATAGCATCTAGTCCTGCATACATCTGTTGTTGGTTATGGAAACCATATCCATTATAGCCATCAATCAGAATATCCTCTAGGCAAGCATCCTGCTTTGCTACTACCGGTAATCCTGCTGCCATCGCTTCAATATAGGTTAACCCCTGTGTCTCACTTTGAGAAGCACTCATGAATACATCTCCAAGTTGATAATACCTTCCAATGGTATCCCATGGTTTCTCCCCAGCAAAGATAACCCGTCCTTCCAAGCATAGTTCTTTCGCAATCTGTTTTAATCTTCCTTGGTCTGGTCCACCACCAACAATGACGAATTTCACATCTGCATGTTTTTCCATATATGCTGGCATTGCACGAAGCAATTCCTCAATATTCTTTTCCTGTGATATTCTCCCTAGATAAACAATGGATTTTTCATTTTCTTTGATTCCATATTCTAATCGAAGATTTCTTATCTCTTCTGCTGTGAATTGTTCTTTACTAAATTTATCCAGTTTAATTCCTGTTGGAATAACTTCAATACTACTGTGTACATGGTAATTCAACAAGAGATCTTTAACCTTATTCGTAGGAACAATCACTTTGCTGGCAGAATTACAGCATTTTCTTGAGAAGAAACGAATGGCTGCTTTGGTTCGCTTATCCAAACGTTTGATCTTCATAATATAATGTGAATAATCTTCATAAATTGTATGATACGTATGAACTACTGGAATGTTCAGTTCCCTTGCCATGATCCTACCGAATATCCCAAGTGAGAATTCCGTATTCGTATGAATGACATCCAGTTCTAATTTCTTTATCTTCGTAGCCAGTCTTGGCTGATAAAACATTCCTACACGCCTGTCACTTAAAAAGATGAATGGTACACTTGGTACCCGAAATACGTTATGTTCAAATTCTGGTTCACCTGGCGTCTTTGTCGTAAAAACGTAAACATTATGTCCCATCTTTTCTAATTCCGTCTTTAACATGAAACAAGATGTTGCTACTCCATTAATCTCTGGATAATACGTTTCTGTAAATATTCCTATGTTCACTCTACTCTTCTCCCCTACACTGAACTGACCATCTGCTACCATGGTCATGTATTTATAATATAACGAATTCTGCTTACTTTGTAAAGCATCTGCTCTTTCCCCCGTTATTGACCCTCCCATCCTTACTTTGACTATCTCCCCCTATCTATGATATAATTATTTTGATTGTCAAACAATTCGTGTATCTACAAGGGTCAAACGGTCAATTCACACCTGGCTTACACATAAGTGAATAGGACTAGCGCTTTTGCGCAGATTGCGAATGTTATGTTATTCCAAGATTTCGAAAGGAAATGGTGATTATAATGATTATAGAACCAAAAGTACGCGGATTCATCTGTACCACCGCTCATCCCGTTGGTTGTAGGGAAAATGTCAAACGACAGATTGACTATATAAAGACACAATCTTCTTCTAATTCAACTACAGCTAAGACGCCTAAAAAAGTACTCGTAATCGGTTGTTCTACTGGTTACGGTTTAGCATCTCGAATCGCACTTGCTTATACATATGAAACAGCAACGTTAGGCATCATGTATGAAAAAGAAGCTTCTGGTACTCGTACTGCAACTGCTGGCTGGTATAATACTGCAGCCTTCGAATCCTTTGCTCAGCAAGATGGATTATATGCGCAGACCTTAAATGGAGATGCCTTCTCCAAAGAGATGAAAGAACAAGCCATTGCTAAGATCAAACAGGACCTTGGTAAAGTTGATATGGTCATCTACAGCCTTGCAGCACCACGAAGAACTACAGCCGATGGTACGACTTACACTTCTGTTCTTAAAGCAACCGCTGAACCATTCGTTAGCAAATCCTTAGATCTCCGACACAACACCATTGTAGAAGCAACCATTCCTTCTGCAACTGAGGAAGAAATTGAAGCCACGGTCAAAGTAATGGGCGGTGAAGACTGGGAAGATTGGATACAAGCCTTAGTCGATGCAGATGCCATAGAAGAAGATGCTGTCACCATTGCTTACTCCTATATTGGACCCAAACTTACGTATCCAATCTATAAGGAAGGTACCATTGGTCATGCCAAAGAGCACCTTCACCAGACAGCAAAGGAAATTACAGCAACGTATGAAAACCATGGTATTCATGCTTACATCTCTGTTAATAAGGCTTTGGTAACACAGGCGAGTGCAGCGATTCCTGTTGTTCCTCTCTACATCAGTCTTCTGTACAAAGTACAAAAAGAACTTGGTACTCATGAAGGTTGTATTGAACAGATCTGCCGTCTTTTTAATAAAAAATATATAGAATCTGCTCCTCAGGTTGATGAAGCAGGATTAATTCGACTTGACGATTATGAATTAGATTCTAAGGTCCAGAAAAGAATTGAAGAAATTTGGCCTACCATTACTACAGATAATATTAAAGACAATGCGGACATCGCCGGTTACTGGGAGGATTTCTACACTATGTTTGGTTTCCATATAGCAGGTGTGAATTATGAGCAAGAAGTTGATGCAGCGGTATCCATTCCTAGCATATTGCCGTAATCATCCTATTTAATCAAACAAAGCATGTAATCTTAATGAAATTAATCCTATATAGTAAGAATAAGCTGGAACAAAACGACGATCTCCGTTCGTTTTTGTTCCAGCTTATTCAAATCAAAATGTTGTAATAATATCATGAAATTGTAAATTGATCAATAGCAGTATTTAGTGATTTCGTATCGTGACGAAGAGTCTGGCTGTCTTGTGCTAAACTTTCTGTTGTATCTTTTTGTTCTTGAATAATCTCATATACATAAGTTGCTGAAGCCGCCGTTTCTTCTAGTACAGCGGAGATACTTTCCACTGCTTCTAAGGTTTCTGCTCGCTTGCTCTCCATGATGGAGATGCTTTCACTGGACTTCTTTAGGTTTTCTTCGTACACCTTACAAGCCTTTGCTATATCTACAAACACTTTTCTGGTTTCTCCTACAACACCTTCCTGCAATCTCACAATCTCATCTGTCTGCCTTACACTATAATTTGCCTTTGCACCTTTATCTGTCATATTTTCCAATGCTTTTGTAATCTGCAATGCAGCTTGTTTGGAATCACTGGCTAATTTACCAATTTCATTTGCAACAACTGCAAATCCTTTTCCTTTTTCCCCCACATGTGCTGCTTCGATTGCCGCATTAAGTGATAACAGATTGGTCTGTTCCGCAATCTCATCTATAATTTGAACTGCCTTCGTCACAATCTGCGTTTCTTCAACTAGGTCTGAAACTTGTTCTCGTATCTCGTTGGTAACAGTTTTTGTCTGTATCATACTGTTGGACAGATCATCAACCGTATGTAAACCAACATCCATTACCAAGTTTGTTTGTTTCATTGTATCCACACTTGATTTCGTAGTTTCCTCTAACTCACTGATTTGTTTTGATAGTTCTTCCATACTAAGAAGACATTTTTGTGCATCCATTGCCTGGGTATGAATTCCCTGCTCCACTGCTGTCATCGTTTCATGAATCTTAGATGCACCTTCCACAATATTACTAGTTGCATTAGAAACCTGATTACTTGATAGATCAACCGAGGTTCCCACACTAGACACCTGTTCAATCAGCTTACGAGAATTGCTAATCATATGGTTCATCTGTTTTGCAAGAAGCTGAAATTCATCTTTTCTTCGAATCTTTACTTCCACATTCCATTCACCTTTTGCAACTCGCTCCAATACTTTGCGAAAACTTCCCATGGTCTTAGTCATACCACGCGCCATAATCGTACCAATAAAAATAGACAGTATACTGGCAATTAAAACAATTACAACGGTTGTTTTCTCAATTTCTTTTGCATTTGCTAGAATTTCTTTCTGTGGAATTACTGCACAAAGCATACAATTGGTTGCTCCCACTTTACTGTATAAAAAAAGTGCCTTTTCGTTATGATAAGTAATATCTGCCTTACCATTTACTTCTTCTGATGCTCTTGCACTTGCTACATAGGAATAGTTCTTGAAATCCGTAATTGTCTGGATTTCTCCTTCCTTATTGTTTTCCAAAGAATACATCATTTGTTCATCTGTAACAAGTGCAACATATGCATTTCCTGGTAATTGCAATTTATTTAGAACTTCCTGTATCTTCTCCATTTTAACATCAGCTAAGATACATGCATCTCGATTACCTGCTGGCATTAGATATGATAAGGCATACGTCCCAGCTTTAATACCTAGTTCTTCATCAAGTGCTGTATGTTCGGAGATCCACAGACCCGATTTACCGATGTTCTCTACGCCAGATTCCTTTAGTTTTTCACACAATTTGCTATAGAGTCCCTCTGTCTTTTTATCCACTTGTAATATACTATATACTGCGTCACTTAATATATTTATATTGGATATATACTCATCTGTTTGGGACTTTGTCCGAGCTGTCTGCAACAGTTCTTTATATACCTGTGCATATTTCATCATATCATATTGATAAAATCCGCTCAGATACTCCCCAATCTTCTCATCCATCGCATATTGCAAGGCGGTAGCCTCCACGGTATTCAAACCAACATTCAGATATTCTGCCGTCATATCGATTGCCTGACTAGATGTCTTCACATAATTAGAAATGATCGCCTTTGATGCCATCTTGTATGAGATTACACCAAGTAAGATAATCATACATACTGGAATAAAAAAGGCGCAAATAAGTTTTGTGCCGATCTTTCGCATACAAACACCATACCTTTCTGTATTCCAACTTCAACACGCTTTCCTTCCTCTGACTAGGCCTTACTCTTGTATTGTTAAAAGGTAGCTGCTATGAGCTGGTATACGTACCATGACCTTTCCATTTCGATCTTTATATTCCACTGATGCACCTAATAAATCTTCTATATGATTACATGTTTGGTATCCATAATATACATAAGGGATTTCAACCATTCGCTCCTCATCATCAACGGATGCGATTATAAATACTGCCTTGGTATCCGTACAACGTACATAAGATATTACATAATCATCATTTGAAAGGAACTGCAATCCCCCATATGCTAGTGCATCATTCTTTTTCTTTAGATTTGCTAATTGATGGTACATTTTATAATAAATTGTTTTCTCCATATCCTTACTCCATGGCATCGGATATCGGCAGCCCTCCACATCGTTCTTCCCTTGGATTCCAACTTCATCTCCATAATAGATGCAAGGAGCACCTGGTAATGTGAAATACAATACCACAGCAGCTTTATAATCTTCAAAGGAGATGGATGTATTATTGTGCAAACGGCTTACATCATGGCTATCAATTAAATTAAACTGGATTTCCTGCATCACATATGGTAATTTTCCATAATACTGCGTAATTCGGTTTTTAAAATTCTTTGCTGTCATCTTCTTTAACGAAAACTGTAATTCTTCCTTTCTTTGTTGGAATAGATCAATCTCGCCTACAAACTCCCGAATTGGTCTTGCACAGGCAAAATAATTCATGGTTGCATCCCATTCATCTCCCTGTAAATGTTCAATACAATCCGCCCAATCTTCTCCAACGATATATGCCTCCTTATTTTCTTCTTTAATACTTTTACGAATCTCTGGCCAAATCTCCTTATGTAACTGTACAAGATTATTTCTTGCCATAACATCTCCTACATCAAATCTCCAGCCATCAATCTTATATGGTTCCTTAATCCATTTTTTAATAATAGAATCCTGCCCACGATAAACAATTTCTCGTAAGTTTTCATCCGTATAATTTAATGCAGGAAGATTCTTTACCCCACACCAGGTATCGTAATCATTCCCATCGTGAAAAAAGTAATAGGAACGTTCCCTCGCTTGTTTGTTATTATATGCTCCTACTGATTTGGGATAAAAAACACCATCTTTATTGAACCATTTGTGTGTTGTTCCTGTATGGTTGATTGAGATATCCAGTACTAATTTCATTCCCTGTTCATGAAGTGCCTCCGATAATCGAACCAACGCTTCGTTACCGCCAAGATGGGGATCAATCACAGAATAATCCATACAATCATATCGATGCACGGAAGCTGCTTGAAAGATTGGATTCACATATACTGCCGTAACACCAAGTTCTTTTAAATAAGCAATCTTCTCTTGGATTCCCTCTAAATCTCCTCCATAAAAATCAAGTCCGTGAGTCCGATTAAAAGGCTCTGGCTCTTTATTCCAATCTTTCACTTGAATTGTATCCCAACCGTCTAACTGATACTCCCTATCTTTCACATCATTATGGGGATTTCCGTTACAGAAACGATCCGGAAAGATCTGATAGAAGACCGCCTCCCGCACCCAGCTAGGTTGCTCATAATCCGTCAGAATTCGAAAATCGTAAATTTCATCAGGTACATAATCCGTAATTCGGTATTGGGTATAATAATAGATTTCTTCCTCTGTCACAAGATAAAATTGGTAATGGAAGACATCTTCCCATGGAGTCACCTTACAAGAATAGAATTGTAAGCCATTCTCTACCCGATCTTTCTCCATGGTGATTAATTGCTCCGCTCCATTTACTTTCCCACGCAAGATAACATGCTTCAGATCCTCATTTACAATGCATCGTAAGGATATGGTTATCTTCTCTCCTTTTTTTGGAAGAGGATTACTAACAAAATATTTGCTACCATCAGAATATACACTTGCAAGCCATTCTCTCATCTGTCCATCCTTTCTTCCAACCACACCTAATATGCCAATACAATCTCGCTAATTGCTTGAAAAAGGTCTTTCTCCAGATCAAGTTTCATGAGATTGGTCAATACATATGGGGATTGATCTTTTTTAATTTCATCATAGATTCGTTCTTTGGTCAGTGTTTCCATCTCCGCACGATCTAATAATTGGAATATCCGTTCCTTTATAGAGTTGTCACCTACTTGTACGGTTCCTTGGATTTGGAATACCGCACCTTGTGTTGCTGTAACCTGATAAAACCCTGTTTCATATTCTCCTCGTTCCTTATGATACGTAATCTGTTCTGTATCATTGGAACGACTGCTTATACTAGTAATTCCTGCAAATCCAACCAAATGAAGCCGATATTCTCTCTCCTTTGGAATACAACTTGTATCTCCCTCTACTGGTTTGATCTCGATTGTCCCTTTCTTCGCACAGAATACAATGGTTGTTTTCGCATAAGCCCCCTGCTCATACTCATACGTCTCTCCATCGTCTTCATATAGAGTAAACAATCCATCTTCTCCCGCGTAGATATAGAGATCCATCTTCTTTGGATTGGATATGGTGTCCTTTCCTTCTAACACTGCCATTGGCACAATGGCGCCTGCCTTTGCAAGAACAGGAAGTTGATGGATTGGGCGATACATTTGTATACTTCTTCCCCCACGATAAAGCATTCCTGTCATCACATCAATAAAGAGACCTTCTGGAAGCCATACCATACTACTTCCTAGTAGTGTGGTTGTATCTGCTCTTGTAGTGATTGGATGTACGATTAACTGTGAACCAAAATAGTATTGATTTGGTACATAATACGCCTGTTCACACTCCGCATGCTGATAATACATTGGCTGTATAAGTGGTTCCCCTTGGCTGTGACATCGTTCATTCATCGTGTAGAGATAAGGAAGTAAGCGATGACGAAGTTGCATGTAGGAAATCATAATCTCCTCTGTCATCTTCTGATATGACCAAGGTTCCTTCCGATTAAACGGACTGCTTGAACTATGCAGACGCATGATTGGTGAAAAAACACCAAACTGTAGCCAACGAACCGCTAATTCCTCGCATCGAATACCTAGCATGTGGCCTCCGATATCGTGACTCCACCAAGAATATCCAATATTTGATGCATTGGCAGTGAAATATGGCTGAAATGCAAGTGACTTCCAAGACATTACCGTATCACCTGAGAAACCGATTGGATAACGATGACTTCCAGGTCCTGCATATCTTGAAAGAATCATACCACGTTTCTTGTTCCTAGAATTGTCTTTAAAATGATAGTAATTTAGTAACCATAACGGATCTAGTCCAGGGATTTTCGAATTGCAACCTTGTTGCCAATCTAACCACCAGAAATCCACACCTTCTTCTTCATAGCGATGATGAATATAGGTAAAATACGCTTTCACAAATTCTGGATCGGTAATATCAAAGGCTATCGGATCTTCATGACTGGTATCCCTCCCCAGTGCCTGCGCCATCTCCTTGTACATTACCTCATGTCCCCGTATTCCTTCTGCAGGATGTTCATTGAGTGTTACATGAAGGTTTTGTTCATGGAGCCATTGTAGAAATGCTTTGTGATCAGGGAATAACGCATCATTCCATGTATACCCTGTCCATCCGCTTCCGTATTTAGGATCAATATTAACCAAATGCCAATCCATATCGATTACTGCAATGGCAAGTGGGACCTCCTTCTTCTGAAAGGTCTGTATCAATTCCATATATGATTCCTGCGTATATTGATAGAATCTGCTCCACCAGTTTCCTAATGCATATCTAGGTAATAGTGGTGTATTTCCTGTTAATTTGTAATAATCTCTTAAAGCATCCAGATATGCTCTTCCATATCCAAAGAAATAGAGATCTTTATACTCATCCATTGGGGAAGTAATGGTTCCCTCCTCGGTCACATTAAAGGAACGACTATCATCTAATACCGTAAACCCGTTCCAAGAAAGTATTCCTTGATCCAGTGGTACCTCACCGTCAGACAAGTCTAGCGTCCTTGCTGTACCCTTTAGATCTTGAATGGGATCCCCGTAATTCCATGTACTGTGATAAATAGTTAAATTACCTCTTACTTGAATCTTTAATCCCTGGTTACTAAACATTTTTTTATCATAAGTCACATGAATACATTCGGTAATGATTTCAAGTTGTTCTTCTGTTTCTATACAACGAAATTCACAGGATGGGAATTCCCGATTCAAAACGATCTGCGTTGGCTCATCTCGAAACCTACTTTCACTTTGGTACTCTAATCGAAGCAGTCGTGGCGTTAACATGGTAATTCGATAAGAGTCTCCTATAACTTGTTGCTTCCGTATTTCTACTTGTTGTCTCATCATCTTTCACACTTTCCTTTTCCTATGACATTCCTATTCTTTCACTGCACCCATAACAATACCGGATACAAAATACCTTTGAAGAGATGGATATAAGATCAATAATGGAATTACAGAGACAACGATCTTAGCACAATTTAAGTTTCTAGATGAAACCTGAAGATATTGCCTTAATAATTCAATGTTATTGATTTTTGACATATCAAAGGATGCGGTAACCTGTCTGATATAGGTTTGTAGTGGATAGTTCACCGTACGATTAATATACAAAATTGCTGTAAAATAATCATTCCAATGCCCTACAATACAGAATAAAGCCAGGGTGGCAAGACAAGGTAACGACATTGGTAGCATTATCTTCCATAGGATCTTAAATGGTGTTGCTCCATCGATTTCCGCTGCTTCTTCCAAAGACTTTGGTACTGCTCTGAAAAAGTTCATTAACAAAATTACATTTCCTATTGGTACAGCTGTTGGAATAATCAATGACCAGATGGTATCCATCAGATGTACTTGTTTTACTACCATAAATAACGGTATCATTCCTGCTGGGAAAAGCATTGCAAAGATTGCCAATTTCATATAGATTCCCTGTGCACGAAAATCTCGCTTGCTTTTTGATAATGGATATGCCATTAAAATTGTTAGTAACATATTCACAGCGGTTCCTAAAACAACTCTTACTATAGAAATTACGAAAGATCTCCAAAATTGTTGATCATTCAATATCTTCTTATATGCGTTCAGATTAAAATTCACCGGCCAAAATTTAACACGATTGGCTGTCGCAGAAGCACTATCACTGAAGGATATTGCTAAAACATTGAGCAAAGGTAGCAAACAAGACAATCCCAGCAGCAATACTACTAAAAATATAACGACATCCGATATTTTTATTTTTTTATGCATACTCTTTCCTCCTAGAACATCTTACGATCTGTTAATTTACCTGCTAATTTGTTGGCTGATAAGATTAAGACCATACCGACTACGGATTTGATCAAGCCAACTGCTGTTGCAAGGCTATACTGCCGTTCCACAATACCAACACGATATACAAAGGTATCCAAGATATCTCCAGTTTCATATACCAGTGGATTATACATATTGTAGATTTGATCAAAACCTGCATTTAGAATGTTCGGTAAACTCATTGTCGTCATTAAAATGATCATAGGTAATATTCCAGGTAACGTTACATGTAATAACTGCTTCCATCTTCCTGCACCGTCAATTGCTGCTGCTTCATATAGACCAGGATCAATGGATGTTAGCGCCGCTAAATAGATGATTGAACCGTATCCAAACTCTTTCCATGACTCTGAAATGATCATTAACGGACGAAACCATTTGTTACTTGCCATAAACATGATTGGCTCTCCACCTAAATTTGATATGATTGCATTGATTGGACCATCAAATCCAAATATGTACTGTAAAACCGATGCAAGGATAACCCATGATAAAAAGTGAGGTAGATATACCACCGTCTGTACTGTTTTCTTAAACCACTTAATACGGATTTCATTTAATAATAAGGCAAAACAAACTGGTATGACAATCGCTAGGATCATCTTGCCAAGTGCAATGATCAATGTGTTGATCAAAATCTGCTTACTATCTGGTAATACAAATAAAAATTTAAAGTTCTCTAATCCAGTCCAATCGGACCCACTAATTCCTTTTGCTGGTATGTAATGCTGAAATGCCATCGCTAAGCCAAATAGTGGGACAAAGGTAAAGATAGCAAGGATGATCATCCCTGGTAAAAGCATGATATGATAACTCAGCTCACGTTTTAAATGTTTCAATACGATTCCTCCATTTCCTTTCGTTATGCAATAAGAATGAAATTGAATGGATAGAGGCTGTTCACGATCCTATATCGCAACAGCCTCCAAGATAATCAAATTCGTCTGTTTAATGTCTATTTATTAGCAATTGCTTCATTAACTTCTTTCGTAATCTGATCTCCACCTGCTGCCTTCCATTCTTCTACAAATTTATCAAAGTAACTAATCTCTTTTTGATTTGTTACAATTTGCATAATTGCTTCTTCTTCCATCTTAACTAACGTTGCCCATTTCATCCTCATCGTATCAGTCTGATCAAAGAAAACAGGATCCACTAGATTCATCACTGTATCATTTAATACACCACTTCCAACAACACGGCATTGATAATTTAACCAGTCATCTGTTGTTGGTTCTTGACCACTATCTACTGCATCCTTGTATCTCTTACATGATTCATATAATGAATTTTCATACATGGACATATCATGTTCATCACGTTTTCCATCCAATGCTTCTGTGATATGTTGGTAAGCCAACTGTGCAGCATTATAGTAATCGAAACCACCCAATGGGTCTAATCCATATTGTCCAGTTACAGTATCGCAGTAGTATTTTACAGTTTCACTTGTATCTGAAAATGCTTCTGAACTTTGGTTATATGCTAAAGAAACGTTCTTTCCTTTGATCAATAACTCTGGATACTCAAAACCTTTTCTTACTACAAAATAGTTTTGGTTTGGATTGTTCGTATAAGCATTAACCTTTCCATCACTTCCTGTAGGAACTGCATATGCTCTCCATTCAGCATCTGGGTTCAAAGTATAGGAGGCTACTGTATGGTATGGTGCCCACCAACCAGAGAAGAATGCTCCACATTGTCCATTACCGATTAATGCTTTTAAGTCATCTTCTGTACGTACTGCCATCTGTTGATCGATCAAACCATCTTTATACCAGTTTGCAAGTACCTCTAATCCTTGTTTCATCTCCGGTTGTACAGAACCATATACGGCACTACCATCAGCACCTTTAATCCATTGTTTCGGATATGCTCCATTCATGGTAAAGATATTATTAACCTGATATGCTCCAGCATAGCTGCTATACATAAAATTACCATTCCATGATGGCATAACAGCAAGGCCTACTGTCTTCCCTGCTCCGTTACCACCTGGATCTTTTGCTACAAATTCTTTTAAAATATTCGTTATATCATCAATTGTCTTTGGTTCAGCAAGCCCCAATTTATCCATCCAGTCTCCACGTAACCATAGCAATTCTGGTCCTCCAGAGATTGTTGTTGTTGGGATTGCATATAATTTTCCATCTACCGTAGCCATATCAAGAGCTTTATTATCATTGCTTTCGTAGATTTCTTTCATTAAATCACTTGCACAATTGTTATAGGCTTCTGTTAAATCTTCTATAAGGTCATTCTCAACTAATTCTTTGAACGTAGCATAATCATCGACTTTCATGATATCTGGCAGATCCCCAGTGGTAATTGCCATAGATACCTTTTGTTTGTAATCTTCTCCATCCGTTGCTTCAAATTTATTTGTGTTCTGAATGTTGATCTTCTCTTTGTAAAGACGTGTATATCCATTATCGGTTGTTGTATCATTCGACCCTTCTGGGAATTTGATACTTGTTGTTACCGTTGCTCCAACTGTGTACTCCACAGTTTCAGGATATGGTGCATCTGGTGTAGTTTTTGCTAATTTCCATGCATCTTCAGTAGAATCACCTGTTGTTTCTTCTGTTGTCTTACTATCATTTTCTGTAGATTCCTGTTTTTCTGTGCTAACTGTATTGTTCTTTTCATTTTTTGAGCAGCCCCCTAACATTGTAGCTACCATACACACTGCTAAAAACGTTGCAGTTAGTTTTCCCCCGAGATTTCTTCTCATATCGAATCCTCCTTAATCCATATCAAATGTGTTTGACCTACGATTCCAAATGGTTTAACGTTAAACTACCATTATAATATCTCCTTTTTTTGCTAATGTCAAGCATATTGTTGAATTATTTTTCCATTATTTTGTTTTTTTGTACACCTTGCACAATATGAACCTGCTAATTTTTACATATGAATCATTTGATTTATAATCCTCTTTAGCTCCTTGAATTTTTACGGTTTTCTAGAAAGATGTATTTACTTTTTCTCTCTAATTTTGTACTATAGTAATAGAGTCTTTTTCCAAAAGCAGCAAAAACACTCTACTTTAGTAATCAGCATAAGGTTGAACTACAATCAAAGGACTTATTTCCTTTTTTTCTAAATATATTGTCCCAATAGACAAGGTTAGGTTTAACGTAAAACCTAACATTCCAGGAGGTATAGATAAGATGGCAACACTCAAAGATATCGCCGCAGAAGCTGGCGTTAGCGTCATGACCGTTTCCAATGTCATTAATGGAAACCATAAAAAAGTATCGCAGACTACCATACAGTTGATCAATGATCTGGTAAAGAAGTATAATTATGTACCAAACTTAAGTGCTCGTAGTTTAACTTCAAAATCTTCCAAATTGATCGCTATCATTCTCTCCAACTCGGATCCTTTATATAATTATTTCACGAATCCCTATCTAAGCGAATTATTTGGAGAGATTGAAACTCTAGTACGAAAGAATGGCTATTTTACAATCATTCGTTCTGTTCTACAATTAGATAATGTTTCTGATATATTAAAAAACTGGAATGTAGATGGAGCAATTTTTTTGACCCATCAAGAGGAATCTGCAATTGATCATATTCTTGATACCGCACCATGTCCCATTGTTTTTGTAGACAGTTATACAGAATCCAATAAGAATGCACTGGTAGTAGGTACTGACGATTTCAAAGGTGGGTACATCGCTACTAAGCATTTTATTCAAAATGGTCATAAAAAAATTGCATTTGCAGGTCCTTACTCAGAAACAAACAAGATTATCGCGCATCGTTTTGAAGGCTATCTAGCAGCATTAAAGGAAGCCAATCTTCCTTATCAAGAAGATTATCTGATCTGTACCAACACTTCCTACGAAGATGGTCTAGTACTGGGACGAGAAATAGCAAACCGTAAGCTTGATATTACCGCGATTTTCACCACCGCTGATATCTTGGCAATCGGGTTAATGGAAGGTGCTAAGTGCAATGGTTGTTTTGTTCCAAACGACCTCTCCTTGATTGGATTTGATGGTTTACAATTATGTAATCTTGTGTCACCAAAACTAACCTCCGTCTCTCAGAATGTACAACAAAAGGCAGATTCTTGTGTACAGTTGCTCTTAAAAGCAATGAATAGTAAGCATATGAAAGGAACCACTGTCACTTTAGATGTGGAACTAGCAATCCGACAAACCTGTAATCCTTGCCATAATTAAGGGTTTATTAATAATAATTCTCTTTTCTTTTTCATCAATTGGAATTATAATAGAAAAATGAGGCATACTATTGTGAAAGAGTTCTCTTTCACACGGCGTTTTTGCCTTATCCAAAGTCGCAGTCCTTGGAAAGGGAATGGGATATTATTATGTGAGAAAGGATGACAGTATCATGAAAAAATTTGGTAAATTTATTGCTGGTACACTTTCCCTTGCTGCAGTAGCAGGTGGTGTCTTTTACTTTTTGAAGAATGTAGTAAACAAAGATACTACAGATGATTTCGATGATTTTGATGATGATTTTGATTACATCGATGAAGATGATACGGATGAGGATGTGGAAGAAGAATCATCTGACGAAAGAGGTTATGTAACTCTTACTATGCCAGAAGAATCGGATACAACAGAACATACGACAGAATCCGAAGAACAAGAAGAATCGGAAGAGAACAATACGGATCAAACATCTTCTGAAGAAGAGACAAACGAATAAATGGTTTGATGTAAATGCCAAAATCATATACACAAAAAAAAATCTTCATGACTACTTATGATGTGACCCCAAAAAGTTAGACTTTTATTGCGTAACAGATTTAACGTCTGTTACGCATTTTTTATGCTGCGAGTAGTTTCACTCTATATTGAACAGGACTAAGCCATCCTAGTTTTTCTTTGATTCGTTTCTCGTTATAATAAATAATATATTTTTCTATTTCTGATTTCAATTCTTCGTAACTA
>NZ_JAAQRO010000004.1 GCF_012070565.1 Anaerosporobacter faecicola | reverse complement strand
GAAAAACATGACCTTGTGAAGTGTTAAACCTATCGGATTGTTCCGCACTAGGTGCTCCCACAATCCGAAAAAACATTCGAAATCCGCCCCAAAAGGGCTACTTTCTCATGTTTTAGCGGGTCACAAATTCCTGTTCTTTCATGCAAGCATGAAAAACATGACCTTGTGACCCTTGGTTTAACAAAATACTTAGGAAAATGTTTTAAAAAATGTATAATTTCCTCCATTTAACAAATAATATCAATATCACTAGAAAATTTGATGATGATATTACATTAAATGGAGGAAAATTTTATGAAGGCAACTGGTATAGTAAGAAGAATAGATGATCTAGGCAGAGTTGTAGTTCCAAAAGAGATTAGAAGAACACTTAGAATTCGTGAAGGAGATCCTCTTGAAATTTTTACGGATCGAGAAGGTGAGATCATACTTAAAAAGTATTCTCCAATTGGTGAATTAAGTCAATTTGCGAAACAATATGGAGATGCATTGGCTCAAACTACAGGACATGTGGTATTTATTACAGATCGAGATCAATTTGTTTCTGTATCAGGTACCACAAAGAAAGATATTATAGGTAAACAGATTAGTAAAGAACTAGAGGATGCGGTGAATGAAAGAGAAAGCATTTCTGCTAGTTCTCAAGATAAATCCTTCATAAAAGTTGGAAGTGAGGAAGATGGAGACTTTACTTCAGAAGTAATCAGCCCGATCATCTGCGAAGGTGATGCCATTGGTGCAGTGATTATACTTACAAAGGATGCAAAAACAAAATTAGGAGAAGTGGAGATTAAGCTTGCTGCTACAGCATCAAATTTCCTTGGAAGACAGATGGAGCAGTAAGTACATCGAAGCTTCCTGTACAAATCATTTGATACAAGCAAAGGACGAATAATCAAGAATATTCATTCATTGAAGAATATGAGCGTACTTAGGTTATGAAAGTCATAAAATCAGATATATGACATTATAATAATTACATTGTAGAAATGCAAAGGTACCCGTAGTAAGTAGTGAATCAATATACTTGATTATTCATCTGAAAGCGTAAAATCATTTTTCACAGGAGAACTTTTAAAAAGTAATACGTATAAAGATACAAGGGAGGGTCTTACCATGGATATAGAGCTTACGAAAAAAATGGATTCATATACGAAAGAAAAGAAAGAGAATAAGACGATTGATTGCAGGAAAGATACCTATTGTTTTGAAGACTTTGTAGACATCATACGGGAACTTCGAAGTGAACATGGTTGTCCTTGGGATCGGGAACAGACCCATGAAAGCTTGCGTAATTGTATGTTGGAAGAATGTTACGAAGCTATCGATGCAATTAATAAAAAGGATATCCCAAATCTGAGAGAAGAGCTAGGAGATGTTCTACTTCAAGTTGTACTACATACCGTTATAGCAGAGGAAAGCCAGGAATTTACCATGGATGAAGTGACAACAGAGATTAGCAAGAAGATGATTCATCGGCACCCTCATGTTTTTTCTGATGTCCAAGCAGAGGATAGTGCTACCGTATTAAGAAATTGGGAAGCAATCAAAGTAGAGGAGAAAAAAGAAGAGACGATTGAAGATGGTATGTTACGAGTAGCGCAGGCACTTCCAGCACTCATCCGGGCTACAAAAGTGCAAAAAAAAGCATCCAAGATAGGGGTGGATGCACCCAGTACAGAAAGCGTTTTCAATGTACTTAATTCGACATTAAACGACATGAAAAATGCCTATGCAATAGGTAATCAGTCTCATATTGAAGAAAATTTTGAAAGACTGCTATTTTTAGTAACGGTTTTATCAAGAAAATTAGGAATAAATGCTGAAAATTCCTTGACAAATGCTACAGATAAGTTTATAAATAGATTTATAGGTGTTGAACGGCTCGCTGAAGGAGAAGGCAAGCATCTTAAGGATATGTCCATAGATGAGCAGACTGCTCTATGGGGACGAATTATATAACTTTTTTAGTAATAACAATTATTCAGAGGAGGAGTTTATCCATGAACAAAACAGAATTAGTTGCAGCAATTGCAGAAAAAACAGAATTATCAAAGAAAGATTCCGAAAAGGCATTAAAAGCATTTATCGACGTAGTTACAGAAGAATTAACTAAAGGCGAAAAAATCCAATTAGTAGGATTCGGTACTTTCGAAGTTTCTGAGAGAGCAGCTAGAGAAGGAAGAAATCCACAAACTGGAGAAACTATGAAGATTGCAGCTTCAAAATCTCCTAAATTCAAAGCTGGAAAAGCCTTAAAAGACGTAATTAATGCTTAATTAAGTGTAAATAATTAATAATGAAGTTGCTCTGTGAGGAGCAACTTTTTTTATATACTAGGAAAGACTTCCGACTTTCTTAGTATATAAACCCTCCGGGGGATGCGCACTCGCACAAGTAAAAATTATTGAAGTGCCATAGTGAAAAGGAGTTATGATATGAGATTAGATAAATTTTTAAAGGTTTCTCGAATAATTAAGAGAAGAACCGTTGCTAATGAAGCCTGTGATGCTGGCAGGGTTATGATCAATGGAAAGACAGCGAAAGCTTCTGCTAATGTTAAAGAAGGCGATATCCTTGAAATCGCATTTGGTAACAAAGAAGTAAAAGTGGAAATCCTTGATGTACAAGAAACGGTAAAAAAGGATGACGCAAAAGAATTGTTCCGTTATCTCTAGAAGCAATGTGCATGATTTTATAAACCTCCTAATATACTTATAGTAAATGAAAAAACACTAGTATGGGTATAGTAGGAGGTTGTTTTTATGGAAGAGAAGCAATTACCAAGATCAAGTCATAAGTTATCATTAACAAGTCGTAAAAGTGCAATTATTACAGGCGTTAATGATGTTCTTTCTTTTGATGCCAATGAAATCTTATTAGAAACAGAACAGGGAATCTTAATGATCCGTGGAGATGAACTTCATGTAAATCGACTTACCTTGGAAAAGGGGGAAGTAGATATAGACGGGAGAGTAGACAGCCTTACTTACTCAGATGGAGGATATTCCAAGAGTGGGGAATCCTTCTTTGGAAGACTATTCAAGTAATGAATAGATCATAAAAAGAGAGGAGAAGACCCCCATGACAGAGATCATTAATTTAGAGGTACAGTTTTTCTTGACGTCAATCCTCTACGGTATCCTTTTGCTAGTTGTGTATGATAGCATTCGTATAATTCGAAGGATTGTTCCGCATAAAGCATTTTTTATAGCAGTAGAGGATTTGCTATTTTGGATTGTAGCAAGTATTGTTATCTTTTTGATGATTTATGAGAAGAACAATGGAACGATTAGAGGGTTTGCAATCCTTGGAATGCTCCTTGGAATGATTATCTATAATCAGTTGCTTAGTCGTTTGGTGGTAAAGGGCATTACATGGCTCCTTAAGACGATTATAAAAGGAATTCGAAAACTTTTACACGTGATCTTTCGTCCATTTGCCTTTCTCTTTCGAAAGGGAGCAAAAGGATTTCGTGCTGTTTCAGGAAAAGCGGCAAAAGTAAATCACAAAGTGACTAATAAAATGAAAAAAGTAGGAAAGAGTTCTGTAAAACAATTGAAAAATACTGCAAAAACGGTTAAAATATCAGTAACGAAAAAATAAGGAAAGATACCAATTCATTGATATAGAAAGAAGGGTAGAATATGATCATCGGTAGAAAAACAAAAAAAAGGACAGGTTTATTATCAACGGTGTTTCTGGTAATGATGATCTGTGGCGTGATCTTTTATCAGAAAGAAAAACTGGATAAACAAAGACTGTCCTATCTGGAGCAAGAGCAAAGTCTACAAGAACAAATTGATGCTGAAGCAGAACGATCAGAAGAAATTGAAGAAAAACGAGCTTATGTACAGACTAAGAAATACATAGAAGAAGTAGCAAGAGAAAAATTAGGTCTTGTCTACAAGAATGAGATTGTATTCGACCCACAACAATAATGCATAGTTATGAAAAGAATGGGAACGCTAATAAAGAAGATAATATTTCGAATTGAACAAATTAATAAAAAAATTCAAAAAAGTAGTTGACATTTAGATTCCCATTCAGTATAATAGTTTTTGTCAGTGCGGCGGAGTAGCTCAGTTGGCTAGAGCATGCGGTTCATACCCGCAGTGTCGGCGGTTCAAATCCGTTCTCCGCTATTTAATAAAACCAGAACATTTTCTTGATGTTCTGGTTTTTTTGTGTTTATCTAAGAAATCTTACTATGGATGCAAATTCAGTTTTAGCCAAGGGACCAAGGCTTCGTCTTTCCGTATATCCTTTGGATTAGAATGCATTTAGAAGAACAAATGAGTTCCCTTAATAATCAAATAAGAGCTAACTTAGAATCTGTATTTTAATTTCTTAAATCCTGTGAGCTCCCTACATTCGAGTCGGATGCCGATACGATGGAGATAATGTCATAAACTTTTTGAAATCACGACCATTGATTTGACAAACATTTCATACAATTGCTTCTATAATTTCGGATTGACAGCCAAATTAAGAAAAGGAAGTGTAGTGTATGAAAGGTATTACAAAGAGAGGCATTGCAATTACTCTTATTGGATTTATGGTATCCCAAGCACAATTTTTATCCATGAATCCTATTGCAATTGCATATTTTACAGCAGCATTTATAGAAAAGACCATGAGGCCTTTTTTATTGATTGGAGTCGCGCTTGGATCAGCACTCGTATTACCAACCGTTGAAGCCGTCAAATATACATTTGTGATAATCGTCTTAGCAATCGTAGGAAACCTGATTGAAAACAGAAATAAGAACAAACCGATTCCATTGGTGGCATATGCATTTATCGCAGCTATCATTACCGCAGGAATTACGGCCACAAAGTATTTCTTTACGTATCCCTCACAACAACAGCAATTAATTTATCTAGCATTGGAAGCAGTTTTGATTGTGTGTTTGGCAATGATATTCTCTCGTCCAATAAAGTTCCTGCTCTATAGTGAATTGGGACAGGCAATGGATAATGAGCAATTAATCAGTATGGTGTTATTAGCAGGCTTAGTAATCTATGGCTTGCCGGATCTTGGTGGACTTCAATTCTCCTTGTTCAAGACAACCGTGTTTTTCATTATCTTACTCATGGGATATAAGTACGGAGCTGGAGCTGGTGCAATTACGGGAGCAGTATGCGGCATTGTGATTGCTTTGCGGGAGTATATGAATATTGCAGGGATGACGTGGAAAGAGGATTTGCTACCCATTATAGCGGTTATGTGTTGTCTTGGAATCTTAGTAGGAATCTTCCGGGAAGTGGGACGGTTACCAACGGCTATTGCATATAGTGTAGGAATTGTTTCTGCCAGTTATCTGTACGAGGAATTTCTGATTACAACCATTCAGGTAGGTGCCCTTGTATCTTGTGTTATTCTTTTCTTGCTGTTACCAAGAGGAATGATGCGCCGTGTTCAAGGAAAGACAGACCGAAGGATGGAACTTCAATTTATAGAACAGAATATCCAGAATATGACCAGGCAGAAATTACGGGGATTTGCAGAATCCTTTCAAAAGTTATCCAGTACTTTTCATACAATGTCGGATACGAAAACCTCCTTAAGCAGGCAGGAAGTGGATATGATCTTTGATGAATTATCAGATCGTTTGTGTAAGAACTGCAGCAATTGTAACACTTGCTGGAAAAGTGATTTTTATGATACATATAAAGCTACCTTCAGTATATTGAATACGGTGGAACAGACAGGAGCCATTTGTGAATCCGATGTACCGATTTCTTTTGCAAGTCGTTGTATTAATTTACAGGAATTTTTAGCAGAAACCAACCGGAGCTTAGAAATAGCGAAAGTGAATCTCAATTGGACCAATCGAATGGCAGAAAGCAGAGAAGCTATTGCAAGTCAATTAGGAGAGGTTGCAAAGATTATAGAGGATTTTTCAAAGGATCTTAGTGACACACTCTTGGTAAATGGCGTGGAGGAGCAGAGAATTATCAATCAACTTAAATTGAATCATATTCAGGTAAAGCAGATATCCATTATGGAAAAAAGGAATAAGAGACAGGATATCTATGTTGTAGCTAGAACAACAAAGGGAAGATGCATTACAACAAAGGAAACAGCAAGTTTGGTAAGTAATGTGATTGGAAAGAAGGTAAAGCCAGCAGAAGGAAGCAAGAATATATTGGCCAAAGATTATGAGACATACGTCTTTGTGGAAGATACCGCATTTAAAACATTAACGGGAGTGGCAAAAGTTCCTAGAGTTGGAGAGAGCGTATCAGGAGATAATTTCTCTATGATGGAGTTGGGGACGGGAGACATGATCTTGACTTTATCAGATGGAATGGGCAGTGGAAAATTAGCTTGTGAAGAAAGTGAATCCGTGGTGGAGTTATTGGAGCAACTTATCGACGCAGGGTTTAAAGAAGAGTCCGCAATAAAGCTCATTAATTCCATCTTGGTAAGCCGTTCCGAGAACCAAATGTTTTCTACCGTGGATATGAGTATTTTAAATCTATATACAGGAATCTGTGATTTTATTAAGATAGGTGCATCAACAACATTTATTAAACGGGATCATTGGGTGGAGAGCATTTGTTCCACAACCCTTCCAGTAGGAATGTTTCAGAATGTGGATTTTGATGGAGTATCAAAAAAATTATACGATGGAGACTTTATCATCATGGTAACAGATGGGGTATTGGATTGTATTCAGGGCGATGAAAAAGAAAAGGAGATGGAACAGATCATCTTAAGTATAAAAACAACAAACCCACAGGATATGGCGGATCAGATTTTAACAAAAGCAATGGAATTCAGTGATAACCAGGCGGTTGATGATATGACAGTACTTGTTGCAGGGGTATGGAAGAAATATTAGGAAAGGAGACTTGCTATTTTGGATACAGCAGTATAGAATACAGGATAAAGTGTTATAGGATCTGGAGGAACATACCATGCTGAATAAGGTACGACAATATATCGATGCAAATCATATGCTGGCAAAGAAGGCAAAGGTAGTACTTGGAGTCTCTGGTGGAGCAGACTCCGTATGCCTTTTCTTTGTTATGCTTGCATTAAGGGAAAGTTATGATCTTACGCTATATGTTGTTCATGTGAATCATATGATTCGTGGAGAAGAGGCAGATCGGGATCAGAGATATGTGGAGCAATTATGTGCAGAAAATCAAGTGACTTTCCATTGCATTAAAGAGGACGTGAAAGAGGTTGCTAAGAAGGAACATCTGTCGGAAGAGGAGGCAGGACGAGAAGTACGATATAAAGCGTTTGAAGAGATTCGAATGCTTTATGGTTGTGATGTGATCGCCGTTGCGCATAATAGCAATGATTGTGCGGAGACAATGTTATTCCAATTAGCTCGAGGAAGTGGGATAACCGGATTAACTTCTATTCCGCCGAAAAGAGGACATATTATTCGTCCACTGCTTATGGTTACAAGAGCAGAGATTGAGGCTTATCTAAAGGATAGAAAAATTGCATACCAGACCGATGAGACGAATCTTGAAACGGTTTATGCTAGAAATCGTATCAGACTTGATATTATGCCGTATTTGGAACAGCATATTAACAAGCAGGCAGTGGCACATATGGTAAAAACAGCACAAATGCTTACAGAAGTGGAAGAATTTATAGAAAAACAGGAAATTATTTGTTATAATAGGCTCGTCCAAATTAAATCTGGCATCTATCATGTGGAACTTGCTGCCTTTCAAAGAGAAGATCCTGTTATACAGAAAGCAATGGTCCGTCATATTCTTCAGGAATTAGCAGGGAAATTAAAAGACATTGAGCGTGTTCATATTGAAGAAATCTGCAATTTGGTAACAAAAGGTGTAGGAAAAAAAGTAGATTTACCCTATGGTATGGTAGCATACAATGATTATAAAGACTTGATGATCTGCATGAAGGAGCAGATGGGAAAGGTTGAATTAGAAGCAATACGGCAGACACAACGTCCAGTAGTAGAGGAATCTTTGGAGTTGTTAATTTTACAAAAGGAAGTATCCATAGAACAATCTTTTGGTAAATTAAAGATTCCAGGGTTGCTTTCGTCAGAAGAGTATCAAATTACTTATGCAATTTGTCCTGTTGAAGATACACTCCAATCTATTTTACAGGATAAAATGGATACAATTTGGGATACTAATGAGAATGTGGTACCTGATTTTATTAGGCAGTTGAGTAATCAATCAAAATTCTATGAAGAATATAAAAAAAGTATGATAAATGCTAGAAATGGGTATACGAAATGCTTTGATTATGATAAAATAAAAAATGCTGTTCAATTACGTACCAGGCGAGAAGGTGATTATATGCAGATCAATGCATATAATGGAACAAAAAAACTGAAAGCTCTTTTGGTGGATCAAAAAGTTCCAAGAGAGCAACGTAGTCATATCCCGTTATTGGCAGATGGTAGTCATATTATGTGGATACCAGGTTCACGAATCAGTGAAGCATATAAGATAAGTGAAAGTACTAGAACAATACTTATTGTTTATTTATTTGGAGGAAAATGAAATGGAAGACAAGATAAGAGTATTACTTAGTGAAGAAGAAGTGGATAAGAAAATTAGGGAACTAGGTGCACAGATCAGCAAAGATTATGCTGGGAAAAGTATTCATTTAATTTGTGTACTAAAAGGTGGCGTGTTCATTACATGCGAATTAGCAAAAAGAATCACCGTTCCTGTTACAATGGACTTCATGTCTGTTTCAAGTTATGGAGATGGAACAGAAAGTTCTGGTCGTGTAAAGATCGTGAAAGATCTTGACGAAGCAATTGAAGGAAAAGAAGTTCTTATTGTTGAAGATATCATTGATTCTGGTAGAACATTAAGTTATCTTATTGAATTATTAGAATCCAGAAAACCAAATAGTATTCGTCTATGTACTCTTCTAGATAAGCCAGAAAGAAGAGTAACTGATGTAAAGGTAGATTATGTAGGATTTAATATTCCAGACGAATTCGTAATTGGATATGGATTGGATTATGCACAAAAATATCGTAATTTACCATTCATAGGAGTAGTAGAGAACAATTAATAAAAACGGGAGTTAAACGAAGAAGGGAGGTTTTGCTTTGAAGAAGCAGATGAAAGGACTTGGTTTCTATGCCATTATTCTTGCGATCATTGTATTTGCGATGTTATTATCGGATAGCTTGAATAAAGTAAGTACCGAATCATATAGTCTGTCACAATTTACTGCAGACTTGAAAGAGAAGACGATTAAATCCATCGATGTGTACATGAATGAAGAGGTTCCAACCGGTCAGGTTAAGGTAACCTTTAGTGATAGTAATAAATCCAATGCTAGTTTCTACGTTGCAGATACCAGTAAGATTGAAGACTTATCATTGGAATATGGGTACAATGCAAAAGTACATGATGTAGACCGACCAAGTTGGATTATGCAATTGTTGCCATATATATTAGGATTTATCGTAATAATCGTATTATTCTCATTTATGACCAGTCAAGTTTCTGGTGGTGGTGGCAACTCAAAGGTTATGAACTTTGGTAAGAGTAGAGCGAAGATGACCACGGATGAGAATAAAAAGACCACGTTTAAGAATGTTGCGGGTCTTGATGAAGAGAAGGAAGAATTAAGAGAAATTGTAGATTTCTTGAAAGAACCTGCGAAGTATCTACAGGTTGGAGCTAGAATACCTAAGGGTGTTTTACTTGTAGGACCTCCGGGAACTGGTAAAACTTTATTAGCAAAAGCAGTAGCAGGAGAAGCAGGCGTTCCTTTCTTTAGTATCTCCGGTTCTGATTTCGTTGAAATGTTTGTCGGTGTGGGTGCTTCCCGTGTTAGAGATTTATTTGAGGAGGCAAAGAAAAATTCCCCTTGTATTATATTTATCGATGAAATTGATGCGGTAGCAAGACGTCGTGGTACGGGTCTTGGTGGCGGACATGATGAAAGGGAGCAAACCTTGAATCAGATGTTGGTAGAGATGGACGGATTTGGAGCAAACCAGGGAATCATCGTTATGGCTGCAACAAACCGTGTAGATATATTAGACCCTGCAATCTTACGTCCAGGTCGTTTTGACCGAAAAGTTACAGTAGGACGTCCAGATGTGAAGGGAAGGGAAGAGATTCTTGGAGTTCATGCAAAAGGAAAACCACTTGGTGAGGATGTTAATTTAAAACAGATTGCACAAACAACAGCTGGATTTACTGGAGCAGATCTTGAGAATTTACTTAATGAAGCAGCAATCTATGCAGCAAAAGTAAATCGTGCATTTATTACACAGGAAGATATCAATCGTTCCTTCATCAAAGTAGGAATTGGAGCAGAGAAGAAGAGTCGTGTGATTTCTGAAAAAGAAAAGAGAATTACCGCTTATCATGAAGCTGGTCATGCAATTTTATTCCATGTATTACCTGATGTGGGACCTGTTTATACGGTATCCATCATTCCAACAGGCAATGGAGCAGCAGGGTATACAATGCCTCTTCCTGAAAAAGATGAGATGTTTAATACAAAGGGAAAGATGACCCAAGATATTATTGTTAGCCTTGGTGGTCGTATTGCTGAAGAGATGATCTTTGATGATATTACAACAGGAGCATCACAAGATATTAAAGTTGCAACGAAGACAGCAAGAGCTATGGTAACACGTTATGGTTTCTCTGAATCCCTTGGATTAGTAAACTATGATAATGATGATGATGATGAAGTCTTTATTGGAAGAGATTTCGGTCATACAAAGAGCTTTAGCGAAGAGATAGCACGTTCAATTGATGAAGAAGTGAAGAGGATTATTGAAGATTGCTACGATAAAGCAAAGAAGATCTTAACCGACAATATCGATATTTTACATTCTTGTGCAACAATGCTTCTTGAAAAGGAACGAATCAACCGTGCAGAGTTTGAAAGTCTTTTTGGTATCGTTCCAACAGAAGATCTTACAACTGACGATCAGAAGGAAGCATTGGTTGAGGAAAACCAAGTAGCAGAAACAGAAATAGAAACAGAAACAGAGACAAAGGTAGAACCTACCGATACACAAGAATAATAAATTAATGAGACAAAGATATCAAAAGTCGTGTGTATCAGGGTTACATGATATACAAATGCTTTTGAATTTGTATGATAATTTAATACAATTTAGAAAAGACAATGAAAGCGGATCAAGTAACTTTTATAGTTCCAACGAGTTACTTGATACCAGCAGGTTGTCTTTTTTTATTTAATTGGAAAGTCTTCGTACTTTTGAAGTAGATATTAACGCGAGAGTGTACGAAGTACACTTTGTTCTTGAGTTACAATAAGAGGTTTTCTCTAGCAAAAAATGGGAGAAATCAAAAGCTAGCATGCTTTACATGAAAATAATGGTAGTTCAGCACAGAGAATTTTATATATTCCTAAAAATGGGTTGTCAAAATTGCTAAAAAAAGTTATTTAATAAATAAATGTTTATGCACACTTAACCTGGGTGCCATGCTATACTAATACACGTAAACCCCAATACATTATATAGTTTTTGCTACACCCCATAAGTAACAAAAATACCTTCTCCAAAAGAGGACAGCAGATCGGATGGCTGTCCTCTTTTATTATCTCCAAATGAATAATTGTTACATGTGGTGAAGTGTGTCGGATATTTTTCGTGTTTGCAGGTCATAAAGTCATGTTTTTTCAACTAGCACGAAAAAATGGCGTTTTGACCCTTGTATCATGAAATTATGTATATTAGAATAAGATAGGATGAGGGCAAAGATGGTTGCCTGAATAGCAATACAAGATAGTGAAAAGGTGCCATTTCACTTGGTACCATAAGAGAAAAAGGAGCTTTCGTATATGAATTTTAATATGAATTACAATCAATTAACTAAATATGAAAAGCTGAATGCATATATAGAACATGTGGCACCCGTCATTAATTTAGATGCATTGTTTTCGGATGGCACAAAGCAGTATCGAATACCAGCAGAACCTATGGCTAACGATATGGTGCGGATACGGTTTCGTACTGCAAGGGAAAACGTTGATCTCGTCTATATCATCTCAACATACAGCAGAGTAGAGATGGTGAAAGTGGATCATGATAAATTATTTGATTATTATGAAGGAACCATTCAGTTAGAAAATGAAAAAGTAGAATACTATTTTGAAATTCGTAGTGGACATTTTATCTGTTACTATAACCGTAAAGGTGTTATGAATGAAGTACAGAATAATTATAATTTTGTAATTATGCCTAATTTTCAAACGCCAGATTGGGCAAAGGGAGCGGTAATCTATCAGATTTTTGTGGATCGTTTCTGTAACGGTGATACAAGCAATGATGTTTTAGATCAGGAATACAGTTATATTGGTGAAGGAACCAGCAAAGTAAACGACTGGAATAAGTATCCACTGGCAATGGGAGTTCGTGAGTTCTATGGTGGAGACTTGCAAGGTGTTATGAAGAAATTAGATTATTTGCAGGATCTTGGAATCGATGCCATTTACTTAAATCCAATCTTTGTATCTCCATCGAACCATAAGTATGATATCCAGGACTATGATTATGTTGATCCCCATTTTGGTAGGATTATAAAAGATGATGGAGAACTGCTTCAACAAGGAGATACCAATAATCAACATGCTACAAGGTATATTAACCGTGTTACGGCTAAGGAGAACTTAGAGGCTAGTAATGCATTGTTTGTGGAATTAGTAGAAGAAATACATCGAAGAGGCATGAAAATCATATTAGATGGTGTCTTCAATCACTGTGGTTCTTTTAACAAGTGGTTAGACAAGGAATGTATCTATGAAAACCAGGAAGGATATGAGAAGGGTGCCTTTGTATCTGCAGACAGTCCTTACCGTACTTTTTTCAAATTCCGTGATGGAAACTGGCCATATAATAATCGATATGATGGCTGGTGGGGACATGATACTTTACCAAAGCTTAACTATGAGGAATCCCCTAAGTTACATCAATACATTATGGACATTGCAAAAAAATGGGTGTCACCTCCTTACAACATTGATGGCTGGCGTTTGGATGTAGCGGCAGATCTGGGCCATTCCAATGAATACAATCACAAGTTTTGGAGGGATTTCCGTAAGGTCGTGAAAGAGGCAAATCCCAATGCAATTATCTTAGCAGAACATTATGGAGATCCAAGTTCTTGGCTACAAGGAGACGAATGGGATACTGTTATGAATTATGATGCATTTATGGAACCCCTAACCTATTTCTTTACTGGAATTGAAAAGCATAGCGATGAATGTAGAGAAGACCTATTTGGCCATTATGAATCCTTCTATGGGTCTATGAGCCATCATATGACACGATTTAATACCCAATCTTTATTGGTAGCCATGAATGAGTTGTCCAATCATGATCATTCCCGCTTCTTAACCCGTACCAATCGACGAGTAGGGAGAACGGCAAGCAATGGTCCGGAAACAGCGAATTATGGCGTAAATAAGGCGATTATGAGAGAAGCAGTAGTTGTACAAATGACCTGGCCAGGTGCACCAACTATTTATTATGGTGATGAAGCAGGGGTATGTGGCTGGACGGATCCAGACAACCGGCGTACGTATCCATGGGGACATGAAGATAAAGGGTTGATCGCACTTCATAGAGAACTCATTCATATTCACAAAAATTACACAGCATTAAAGACTGGTTCCATGATCTTCTTATGTGGTGGAAATCATTATTTCGCCTTTGGACGATTTGATGAACAGGATCAATTAGTGATTGTAGTGAATAACATGCCACAGGAACAGACAATTGATATTCCAGTATGGCAAGTCGGTATACTCGATACAGATCGATTGGTTCGTTTAATTCAGACAAATCGTGATGGATATAGTCTTGAGGCGAAGATGTATCCTGTAGAAAGTGGTACTGTTAGGATAAACATGCCGCCAGAATCAGCAGCGATCGTTAAGACAATTGATACATTTTAACAGGGGTTTAGTTGTACATGACAACGCGTTAAATAGGTAAATTTTGTTTATAGACAAGAAAATTAAAAAAATTAAAAAAATTCAAAAATAATACTTGCAATATAAAAAAAATCTGCTATAATAATATCTTGTCAGAGCAAATATGGAAGGGTTCCCGAGTGGCCAAAGGGGGCAGACTGTAAATCTGTTAGCTACGCTTTCGAAGGTTCGAATCCTTCTCCTTCCATTACATGCCGGCGTGGCGGAATTGGCAGACGCACAGGACTTAAAATCCTGCGGGGTCAAACCCGTACCGGTTCAAGTCCGGTCGCCGGCATTCAGTTTGATCTGAATGTAGATTGTGGGCACGTAGCTATAACAATAGGTTGTAGAATTTACAATTTGTTGCTTGCATCATTGGTTTACTCAAAAGGGCATGCCCAGATAGCTCAGTCGGTAGAGCAGAGGACTGAAAATCCTCGTGTCGCTGGTTCGATTCCGGCTCTGGGCATTTAACAAAATATGCGGGTGTAGTTCAATGGTAGAACACTAGCCTTCCAAGCTAGATACGTGGGTTCGATTCCCATCACCCGCTTTCATCAAAATGATGAATGTAAACAACTTCATATGCGCGAGTGGCTCAGTGGTGGAGTATCGCCTTGCCAAGGCGAGGGTCGCGGGTTCGAATCCCGTCTCGCGCTCTCAATGAAAAAGAAGAGGATATCCTTTCAGGATATCTTCTTCTTTTTTCGAGTCCAATCCTGGACTCGAAGGTTCGAATGTCTACACTCCGTTTCGGTCCGCGCAGAGCCAAGGTCCACTGGACCTTGTGCGCCGTCTCGCGATTTCAAAAACCAAAAGAGGATATCCAAAAGGATATCCTCTTTTGGTTTTTTCGAGTCCAATCCTGGACTCGAAGGTTCGAATGTCTACACTCCGTTTCGGTCCGCGCTGAGCCGAGGTCCACTGGACCTCGAGCGCCGTCTCGCGCGTGATATTTATCATTAGAATTATCATAAAATTAATATTTTAAAAAACTTTTGTTTTAAACTAATGAGTCCCTTTGAGTACGTAGGTATCATTCATATCAGAAAGAGCATGAATGATGAGGTGATTTGTCTCCTGTTTTTCACGATTATTTATGATATATCCTTGAGTTGTTTTGATATCACTGTGTCCAAGGTATCCTCGTATGATTTCAAGGGGAACTCCTTTTACATTCATTTCTGAAGCTACAGTTCTTCGTATATCGTGAGCTGACTTGACCGGAATGCCTGCACATATGCACTGTGTACGAATACAGTTATCAATTATGTGGACGGAGCAGGTCTTGCATAATCATAGATCCTTGAACGAGGCTTATGGTTTGTCCTTTCTTTTCATATTTACCTGGGAGCTTTGCACCTAAGTTGTTTTATATTGTTTATTTTTAGAATTGTCGCACTAAGGATTTGTTTCTCCATTTTATCTTTTACAATTACAATATGTCATAATTTAAAATCACTTATCTGAAATTTAGAGCAAAAAGATAAGCATAATTAACCGTTTAGACGAAGATAGAAAGATATCTGTCGTCTAACCGTAATTATGTTTATTTAGATGTGTACACATGGTAAAGAAGTGTAAATACTACCCTTAACAAGTTATAATATTTGTGCTAATATTATAAAAGGAATAAATAAAACTAAAAAGATAAAATGAATGTGGAGGGAGATAGTCAGAGTGGATTTTATATTAAACAGAATTAATCGTAGATTAGAGGTTGAGGATGATACATTAAATGAGTTTACTATTGCAAGAGAAAGAGTTGAATATTTATTTATTTTTATACTCGGATATTTGTGGAACAAGAATTTTGATAATCTAGTTATGGATAACAAATCGGAAATTGTAACAAAGCTGAGTAAACTTCAAATTGGAGATATAGTATCAATAGTAAGAGAACTTGATACAGAAAAAGAAATATTTAATAAGAAAACTAGCAAGGTAATTAATGAATATCCAAGTATAAGAAATGAAAAAGTAGGACATGGTTATGTACATACTGATAATATAGATGAATTTATTGATAAATTGGATGACATTTACAATGTTATGGTAAAAAACATAAAAGTATTAGCGACAGATTGGAATATTATTTATGTTAAAGGAGTATCTGATAATATTTACAAAGGTGAAAGATACAATCCTATTGATGGAATGCCTTCTTTATGGTCATGTAGTAAAGAAATTTTTATGTTTGAGAAAGATAGGATATATGCATATGATAGTAATGAACAACAATATATCAAACTTTCACCATTTATTCATTTAACAGATGGTGGTGAAAATAAATATATATTTCGTAAACTAGAAGAAAAACTAAGTGGAAAAAGTTTGTTCAACCAAATTTTATCTACTGGGACATATGAAATGAATTTTGAAGAATTAGCATGTATTTATACAAGTGATTCTGATGTTAGGGTAATAAGTTCAAATAAAACTATAATGAATAAATTCGACAATAATTATGATGATTATATCGAACCTGGTTTTAGTGAAATAAAAAATAATGTTAAAAAGTTCATTTTAGAGAATAAGTCCATTGTCAGCGGAACTATATGGGGACATGGGGGGATTGGAAAAACAGCATGTATTCAAAAAATATGTAATGAATTGTTTAATGCTAGTGAGCATATTTTTGATTATATAGTCTTTTTAAGCGCAAAGGATAGAGAGTATAATACAGCAACTGGTACTATAGAAGAGATAGAGCAAAATAATGAATATAGTGTAAAAACATTTGCAGAAATTATTACTAGTATTGGTCGAACAATAAATTATGAGATAAAAGACTCTCAAAATGAAACACAGGAGATAATAGATTATTTAATCAGTTATAAAGGACGTATTCTAATAATAATTGATGATTTAGAGACAATAGATAAGAAAGAAATAGAAAAGTTGGAAAAGTTGATTACGCAGTTAGATGCTCATGTTCATAGAGTTATTTTTACTACAAGAAGCAAGATTATTATTGGGCAGGAATTGGTAATAAATGAGTTAAATGAGACTATAATGATGGATTTTTTAGAGAAAGTAATTTCGAATCTGTATCCAACTCATCTTAAGTTATTTAGAAAGCTCCGTGATAATTCTGATATTATCAATATTATTCATAATGCCACAGATGGAAGACCAATATTCCTCTTTCAATTTGGACATTTATTTGCTCAAGATGGACTTGAAGGGGATAGGTGGAAGACTATAAGTAGTAGTGCTGAAGCTAAAGAGTTTTTATATGGAAGAGTGTACAGTTATTTAACTCCTAAAGCACAAACCCTATTTTGTATCATACCAATGTTAGTTGATAAGGAGCATCTAATATTTACTATAGATGTTCTCAAATTTGTAGCCAAAA
This sequence comes from Anaerosporobacter faecicola, assembly GCF_012070565.1. Taxonomy (GTDB): domain Bacteria; phylum Bacillota; class Clostridia; order Lachnospirales; family Lachnospiraceae; genus Anaerosporobacter; species Anaerosporobacter faecicola. Next base: position 17,473 of record NZ_JAAQRO010000004.1, on the reverse strand, counting down.
AATATTTTGATACAGAAAATGAATTTGATGAAAGTCTTATCGAGTTAATGAAATTAAAGATAACCGAACAGTACCAAATAAATAGTTTTAGAGTATATTCACATGAAATAGTAAATATTATGGCAGACGAATATGACAAAAGAGATCAGAAATTTAAAGATAGATTAAAGCAAGAGTTAAAAAAAATTGGAGGAGCTCAAGCAGTAACAAAATCTATTAATCAAGCAAGATTAGATGAAGCTAATAAATTAAGACAAACGGGTAATAGATTCGAAGTTGAAGATACATATCGTAATATATTAAACACACCAGATATACCGATTGAGATAAAAAAGAAAGCACTAACTAATTTAGTAAGCTATTTTCAGATTTCTCTATTATCAAATCAGTTTGCAATAAAAGTATTTCGGGATTATTATAAATTCTTTACAAATGACCCAGATATTTGTAGACTGTATGCACAAACATTATGGGCAGAGGGTGAAAAAGAAAATGCATCGGAAATATTGGAAGATTACTTGAAAAAAAATAGATGCATGAATACTGAGCTGCAATACCTTAATGTTGCGTATAAAGCTGAAAATTTAATTAGTAGACATAGTGATATAAATGAAGAGATACTACAACATTCGTTTGATAAGATATCATACTCTTCTGAGTATGGTTCTATACTTAAAGATATGAAAAGCTTAATAAATGAATATGGAAAGAAAATTATTGCTCAGAAGGATATTCTTAATGATAATAAGGCCAAGCCTATTGTAAAACACAATTTAGAGGTGGCTTTAGTTCAGGTGATAAAAATATATTTAATTTTAGCAAAGAGTAGCAAAGAGTATGAAGAAGGGGGGTTGAATTTAACACAATTTGCTTTAGATAATTTAAATAAACAGTATTATAATGGATTAAAAAAGATATATGAAGAATTTGATAAGATAAATAGTAATATAATGAAATTTAGAGTATGCAAAAGAGAACATAAAATTGGAGACATTGTAGAAGGGGTAATAGAGCATGTGGAAAATTATGGAGCATTTGTCAGATTAGATGAGGCTACAAGTGGTCTACTACATATATCTAAATTCAATCATTTTAGTCCATGTATTTATAGTGAGATTGAGGTAGGAGATATTATGCATTTGAAGATATGTAGATTAGCAAGTGATAATAAAATAGAGTTTAGTTTACTTCAATAATACGTGAGTACTTAGTTGAGTACCTAAGATTTAGATGTGTTGGAACTCTCCTTTCTAAGCGGTTTTAGAGAGGAGAGTTCTTTTCGAGTCCAATCTTGGACTCGAAGGTTACTGCTCTGATACGGTCAGCGTAGGGCCAAGGTCCACTGGACCTTGTGCACTGTCTTGTGCTCTCAGACGAATAATAATTTTTTGCTGATTTATATCTAATACAATTAAGTTAATATATTTTTAGATTGACTTATATAAACCAGGGAGTATAATTATGTAAAAAATCTGTTGATTACAAGGAGAACTTGATGAGTACAGTAACATTAACAAACATGGTTATGGTTCATAATGTAGATAGTGGAAAAGTGTTAGTGCAAGAACGAATAAAGTCGTATCCAGGTATTGCTTTTCCTGGGGGGCATGTTGAAGATGGAGAGAGTATATATGATAGTGCTATTCGTGAAATAAAAGAAGAAACAGGATATGATATTGTTAACCTAAAATTTTGTGGATTTATTTACTGGGATAATGTGAATGGTGATAAATATTTTACATATTTCTACAAGACATCAGAGTATAGTGGTAACTGTATAAATGAAACGTCTGAAGGGAAGGTCTTTTGGATTGACTTGGAGGATTTGAATAGAATGAAACTTGCGCCCAATATGGAGATATACTTAAAAATGTTACTGTCAGAATCGTATTCTGAGTGTTATTGTGGGTATAGAGATGGATTTGTTCCAAAATTTATCAAGAGATAATGTTAGTTATTATATAGTATTCTCGTTTCTTGTTTACTAACGTTTCTTGCTTTTTATAAGATTTTGAGATTTGTGTTAATAATTTTTTCTCTTAAAAAACCTTAGAAGGAAAATGAAAAATGCGAGGATTGAAGATTTAGCGAGTTACTGTTAAAATAGAATCAAAAAGGACAAAACTCTGGAAATATGGGAAAATGCAAATATAGAGGTGCCCAGTAATATTTAAGGAGATGAGAGTACGAATGTTAGATTTATTAACATGGAAGAAAGAAAATGATTTAGATCTTTTTGAAGCTGTTAATATTACTTCGTTGACAAATAAGGAAAATAGAGGATATCCGACGGCAATTTTGATAGCAAAATCTTTACCAAAGGAATATATCAATAAATTTGTTCATGGTGATACAGATGACACTATTTTTCATAAAACAGAACATAATGTTGATGCATTGGCTGAAAAACTTGCAGGAGATATAGTCAGTGACGGATATAGAGCGATTGCACAATCGGAAAATGGAATCGGAGAAAGGAAAGAGTTTGATGTAGCGACTAAAACTTCTTATTTACCTCATAAAAAAATAGCGATCTTATCAGGAATTGGGTGGATTGGTAAGAATAATTTACTTATTACAGAAAGATATGGGTCTGCATTATGCATGTGTTCTATACTTACTGATTTACCTTTAAAAACAGATAAAAAAGAAATAATGATGCCGAAGTGTGGGGATTGCAATTTATGTGTTAAAGTATGTCCTGCACAGGTTTTACACGGAATAACCTGGAATGTAGGTGTAAGCAGGGATAAAATTGTTAATGTATATCAATGCGAAACATGTCTGAAATGTCTTGCCAAATGTAGATATTCAATAAGATATGCAAGAAGCTAGTATCACGTAAGAGGATACTAGCTTTTTCTATACGAAAGCATACATATTCCATAAAAGTAATGCTCCTATATTGTTCTTTCATAGAGACTATCTGGTTGAAGAAAGATTGGATAATCGAACAATTGGTTACTATTCATTTGAAGTTGACTTAACTAAGTAGAGTAGTATAATTATTTAAATATATCAGAAGATTATAAGGAGAATTCAATTGTGAATTTCTTTATGGGGATAATAAGAGTGGAGAAATATTTTATTTTTCTATGAGACATAAACCGAAAACTAGGGATTTACGTGTGAGAGGTTAGAAGAATAAATGAGTGGAGAAGTAAAGACCAGGTAGCAAATAAAGGGCAGGTGGCAAATAAAGAGCAGGAATAGAATAAAGTGAGGGAAGTCGTTATGCAGCAGGAAATTAATAAGAAACAAGAGGAAAAATGGGATGCTTACTTTAAAGAGACTTATAAGAGGCCGCCAAGTGATGTTGCGGTCACAGCTTTGGAATATTGCAAGGAAAATGAAGGATTGGTTGTTGATTTAGGTTGTGGTAGTGGAACGGATACATTCTTCTTTTTAGCACAGGGGTGGCATGTTTTAGCAATTGATCTTCAGGTAGAGTTTATTGAGAATAGAAAAAGTATGTTAGCTCAAAATGTTAGGGAACGATTAGAGATTGTGAGAATGCATTTTGAAGAGTTAGAGTTACCAAGTGGGGTAAATTGTGTGATAGCCAATTATAGTTTACCTTTTTGCTTACCACAATCATTTGCTTCTATGTGGGAGAGAATAGTGAATAGTCTTGAAGGCAATGGAATCTTTTCGGGAATCTTTTTTGGAAACCGAGATGGTTGGACAAATGAAATGGGAACGGAACTTACATTTTTTACAAAAGAGCAGGTTTATGAGTTGTTTCAAACTTTTTATATCTTGGAATTCCAAGAATCAGAATATGAGGGTTTTTGTTGTGGTAAGAATGGAGAGAGAATACCAAAGCACTGGCATATCTTTCGGGTAGTTGCAAGAAAGCGGAAAGAGGATTTAACGAATATAGATAGTAGATAGGATGTATTAGCTGTGCTTGGTACATCAGCATTTCATACACTAAAACTTGATTCAACATCTATCGTTGTAGAAGAGCATGAGATGGAAGAAATCGAGTAACAACATAAGAATTTCAATATAAAATATAGGCTCTAATTTCTAGTATAGAAAGATCGTATTATTTTTGAAGATCTAACTTTTCTATATAGAAATTGGGGCTTTTTATGTATTTTAATAATTATCCAAACAGCAACGGTAATAGAACTAGAATAATTAAATATTGAATTATAAATTACAAAGGGCTCGAAATTTGTATCTACCGTTGTTTTTAGATAAATTGAAATAAGATGACAAATGGTGAAAATAATTGGAAATAAGAAAAAATACCTATATACTAGTAATTATAATAAAAGTTAGTATATTAATGGAACAATCTGCGAATGTAATTTAGCGAAAATATGCGTATAACAGGTAGGGGGACGGGAATCGGACCTGCTAGATTAGGATAAAGATGTAAAAGGGAGAAAGAAAATGAATAATTTTGATCCACATGTATTAGAGCCATTTTGGGAATCATGGTACATCGATTCACTAATTGGAGAAGGAAGTTTCGGGTACGTATATAAGATTCGTAAGGAAGAGTTTGGACAGAAGTACTACAGTGCGTTGAAGATTATCTCTTTACCAAAAACTGAGGCAGAAGCGAAGGAAATCCTATATGAAAATACGAATCAGGATACAGCCACCCAGTATTTTCGAGAAGTTGCTGAGATTCTTTATAAAGAAATTCAGATTATGGAGGAATTAAAGGGCAAAACCAATATTGTAAGTTTTGAAGACCATAAGATTATTCCGAAAGAGAATGGTGTTGGTTATTACATATTGATACGAATGGAGTTGTTAACTTGTCTGAACGACTATATTGCACAGAACAATGTATCTACTCGTATGCTACTTACGCTTGCAAAAGATGTATGCAAAGCGTTGCAAATCTGTCAAAGAAGGAATATCATTCATCGAGATATCAAACCAGCGAATATATTTGTCTCAGATGACGGTGATTTCAAATTAGGCGATTTTGGAATTGCGAGACAGTTAGAAGGAATGGAATCTGGGTTGTCGATTAAGGGGACGTATAGCTATATGGCACCAGAAGTTTATATGGGAAATCCATATGATGAAAGAGCAGATATCTATTCGTTAGGAATGGTACTATATTATTTTCTCAATAAAAAACATGTACCATTTACTGATCCAAGTAGTGTGATTCAGCGCTATGGGGAAAAACAGGAAGCATTAAAGAAACGCTTTGCAGGTGAGGAATTTCCAGATCCTTTATATGGAACTGCAGAATTTGTGCAGATCGTGAAGAAAGCGTGTGCTTATAACCAGGAAGAACGCTATGGGAATGCAGAGGAGATGTTAGAAGCATTAATGCTGTTGTCTGGTGTTGACGACAGGCTCATTCTAGATAGTGGAAATGGTATGAATAAGACAAATGCTATGAACAAGGCGAATGGAATGAATAAGACAGATGCTATGAACAAGTCGAACGATACGAATAAGACAGAAGGTATGAAGACAGATGCTACATCCATCTTATATAGACAGGAGAAGGAAGAAGAATTGACAATGTTTGAACCTACACCAGACTTGGAGTCAACATTAATGATTAATCCTCCTGTTAATGAGTATGTAGATGATGAGGAGGATGAGGCAACGGTAATCTTGTCATCACCAAATGTAGTAGATGATATGCCACAAGTAGAAGCAAAACCAGTAGCAGATAAGAAGAATCCAAGTAAGAGGAATAAAGGGAAAATTATATTTTTTACAACGGGAGCAGTTAGCTTGATTTTAGTTGCTGTAATCATATTCCTTGTTAATTACAAGAATTCTAAGGAAGTGGAGAATCCGAATCAGGGAGAACAGGTAGCAGTAGATGGGGATAATTCATTAGACAGCATTATGAATATATTAAAGGGCGAGGATGACTCCGACCAGGAATTAGCACCAGAGGAAGAGAAAGATACGCCCCCTAGCAATATTGATAAGAACAACCAGGAAGGTTCTAACTCTCCCGCTACAGTGGATGTAGAAGATGAAAGTGCAGAAGAAAAAGCAAATGTAGAAGACGGAAAAACAGATACAGAGAAAACAGAGGAAGAAAATAATCAAGAGAAAGAATACATTGTTGAGAAGAACGATAAGGGATATACAGATTATGAAGCCATAGAGAAATTAGAACAGGTTACAAGTTTGACACTTATGAACAATAAATTAACGAACACGAAAGGATTAAGTAAGGCGGTACGATTGACTTACTTAAACTTAGAAGGGAATAAGATCAATAAACTGGATGGATTAGACCATTTAACCAATCTAGAAGTACTTAATTTACAAGATAATAAGATTAAAGATATTACAACATTGGGGGCGCTCAAAACACTTAATACATTGATCTTAACCAATAATGAAGTGGCTGATATAAAAGCATTAAACAAATTAACTGCTTTAAGGGAACTACGATTGAATGGAAATTCAAAGCTTAAGAACATTGATATTCTTAAAAATTATAAAGAGTTGCAAGTTTTGGATATCTCTAATACAAAGGTAAAAGACATTTCTTGTCTATATGAATTAGAACAGTTAACAATTGTTAATGTACAGGGAACGTCTGTAAGTAGTGAGCAAATTAAGAAGCTGAAAAAGAAGTTGCCAAATTGTACAGTAATTGAATAAGGAATGGATCACTAGACTTATGAAAGGAAAGCAATTATCATGAAGACATTTAATAAAAACAAAGTAATAAAGAATAGAATACGCCTTTGTTTACTAGCAGTCATTTGCTGTTTGTGGGGGGGAATTCATGTTGTCCAACAAAGCAAAGCATCCGGTACCACCACCATCAAGATGGGAAAGACGGTAAGTTCCAAGTTAAGTAAAGGGGAAGAAGAGTATTTCTCTTTTACACCAAGTGAAACAGGAAAGTTGACCATAACGATTAAGGCAAAAATCACCAAAGGGGTTACAGTGGAGATTCTAGACCCAACGAATACAACTGTTTATTGCAAGAAGACAGCAACGTATAACTCGAATACGGGATACGCTACTATTACATTTAACGTATACGTGGATTCAATTACGTACCATCTTCATGTGGTAGGTGGGGATACAACAGCAAATGGTAATTATACAATCAAGACGAGTTTTACTTCCTTAAACTGTCCTGTAGAAAAAAACCATAGTATCGAAAAGGCATATGGAATAAAAAATAATGCATTTTTTTACAACTATATTACCGTTGATAACGCAAAAGATTATTTCAAAGTTTATGTAGAAAGTGGAGAAAATCTAAAGTTCTCTGTAAATTGCTATTCTGATTCCTCTGTATCAGTGGGAATCATCAAGCCTTCAGAAGATTTTGTCAGTGTTACAGGTACTGCAGGATTTAATCGGTATACCTTTGATTATGATCAAAGTGTACCATCAGGAGTCTATATAATTGTAGTCTCTGGAAGTGAAAAAATAAGCAATGATATCTGTGAAAAATATAGTATCTCTACAGGTAATTATGTCGCAATGCAATCGATGGATACGGTTGCTAAAAAGACCATGTATGTTGGAAAGACATATAAACTGGCAGTAACAATGACACCTTCCAATGCAACAGAAACGTTAACGTATAAATCGTCTAATAAGAAAATAGTAACCGTATCTAGCAAAGGAAAATTAACAGCAAAAGCAAAAGGAACGGCAACGATCACCATAACAGGAAAAGACTCAAGGATAAAAAAGAAAGTAAAGATCACGGTAAAAGAAATAGCCGTATCTAAAGTAAAGATTACAACAGGGTCAAAAACACTATACGTTGGACAAACGTTAAAATTAGCTGCAAAAGTTTCACCATCGGATGCTACTCATAAAACGGTTAGCTGGAAGAGTTCGAATAAAGCCATTGCCACAATAAGCAGCAAAGGAACGATTACTGCAAAGAAAGCAGGAAGCTGTACTATAACAGCCACTGCAGGGAAAAAGAAAGCAACCTATAAGCTTAAAGTAAAGAAATTAACCGTAACTTCTGTAACGTTGAGTAAAGCAAGCGCAACCCTTACGGTAGGTGATACGCTTACATTGCGTGCAACAGTAAAACCAAGCGCCCTAAAAAAATCCCTTAGTTTTACCACTTCTAACAAGAAAATTGCTACGGTTAGTAATGGTGGTATTGTTACTGCGAAAGCAAAGGGGACCTGCGTAATTACTGCAAAAGCAGGAAGTAAGAAAGCTACTTGTACCATAAAAGTAAAAGCAAAAACAGCATCGGAAGAGAAAAAACCAGAGATTACCTCTATTACAATGGATAGCTCCATAAGTCTAAAAGTGGGAGATACAAAAATGCTGGCAATAACGGTGTCCCCTTCCAATGCGGATCAATCTGGGCTTACTTGGACAAGTTCAGATACCTCAGTTGTAACGGTATCAAATGGAAAGATTACTTGTAATAAAGCAGGATATGCAACGATCATTGTGAAATCAAAGAATGGAAAGACCGCAATGTGTACGGTTTATGTTAGTGAATAAGAGAAAGGTGAAAGAGGATGAAGATTGATTATGGAGAACGAAAAATGGATCGTTAAAAAGTCGGATGCCTATATACGGTATACCATTCCTGAGAAGGAATGGTTTTCAACAATAGAATATAAAGTATTAAGCAGCCAAAAAGAAACCAACCTATTACAGTGCTCGAAAGTAACATGTAATGGTCAGTTACAATTAATCTACAATGTACAACAGTTGCAGATTATAAGTGGAGTTTTACCTGGGTTATCAACAGAGACATACTATTTGCTGCTTGCACAGATTATTGAGATTTACCGTAAAGTAAAGAACAATGGTTTTTTAAAAGGAAATCATCTGGATCTTACAATTGACAGAATGTATATCCGATTAGAACCAATAAGGATATCCATGATCTATCTTCCTGTACAAACCAAGGAGGATAAGAAGGAATTAGTTGATGGAGAGATTTTTAATTTTATCCGCTCCACTACAACGTATTACAACGATGAAATGGATGAGGGAATTCAAGAACTTGTACGTGACCTTGACAGTAATACGTTATCCCTAGAAGAATTATTAATTCGATTAACCAATGGCTATTATGAAAGCATTTCTGTAGAGTATAGAAATCGAGAGATAGAAAGACAAAAGAAACTTTTGAATCAGGCCACTATGCCAAACAAGATGAAATTAGCTCTTAAGAATACGATAAAAGAATTTTCCATACCAATTACAAAAAGAGAGTTTGTAATTGGCAAGAAAGAAAGTGTAGTAGATGGTGTAATTGCAGGGCACCCAACCGTCAGCCGAGTACATTGTAAAATTGTGTGTACAGAGGATACATATGCAATCGTTGATCTGGGAAGTGCCAATGGAACTTTGGTAAATGGGATTACATGTTCTCCTAATGTTCCTATGAAGATACAAAAAGGTGATCAAATAACGATATCAGATTTAGTATTTTATTTTATGGAAGATAAGTAGGGATGCGTAATGAGTCGAATGAATATATTATTTGTAGATATGGACGAGGAATACATAATCCATTTGGTTATGAAATTTGTGGAAGTATTAGGAGATGCGGTAGATATCGAGATAATAACGGATATGGACTACATGAACCAGTACTTGGAGAAGCCACATGAGATTAAGATCCTTGTAATTAGCGAAAACCTCTATGATATGCGCTTTGAACGAATGGCGATCAGAGATTATTTCTTGTTGATTGAACAGAATCGGAGTGAGGAAAGTTACCTTGCTAAACGAATTTTTATTTATAAATATTCTAGTATAGGACAGATCTACACTAAGATAGCAAGTATGACGGGACTTGATAAATTAAACACAGGGGATTCTCATAAAGGTAAGTTGATTATGCTCTATTCGCCAATTGGTGGATGTGGGAAAACCTATCTGTCAACGGAAACTGCAAGGGCTTTGGCAGCCTTGAATAAAAGGGTTCTGTATATCAATGTGGAATCTGTACAGGATTTTGGATACTATGTACAGGATCAAAGCTATGCTGGGAAGGAATTTGAGTTGGCAATGATCCAGCAATCCGAGAGTTTAATTGAGAAGTTTCGCAATGTGGTACGGGAAGATGATTTTGATTATCTTCCACCATTTGAACAGTCAACCATTGCCTTGAATATTACCTTCCATTCTTATAAAAAGCTACTTGAGAAGGTGAGGCAACTGGAAATTTATGATTATATATTAGTGGAACTGTCTTCCGAATTTCTGTTGGATAATGTTGTGTATATGGGAATGGCAGACCAGGTTTTGATTATAACCAATCAAGATGCACTTTCTGTGTATAAATTGGAACGATTCTTAACCAATATTGATTACACGAAGAAAGATAAATTTAAAATCATATGCAATGCATATCAAAAGGGAAAAGAAAATTATCTTGTAAATCATTGGAGAGAGAAGAAATACGATGTATTAGAATACATACCAAAAGAAGAGGATGCAGGTGATTGGAGTAAAACAAGAAATGTATATATGGATAGTGGGTTGCAGAAGATTGCCTATTATTTGATATAAAACAGAGAGGAAAGTATGGAACAACAGATTATTATGCAATTAAAGCTGATAAAACAGAATAAGAGCTTCGATATACTAGTTCCAGCTGAATTAACGGCAAATGAGTTGATCGTGGGACTAAATCAAGCATTTTCCTTGGGGGTGGATTGTAGTGATCTATCACAATGCTACTTGCAAACAGAAAATCCAATTGCATTACTGAAGGGAAATCGCTGTATTCGCGAGTATGGATTACATCATGGCTCAATCATACATTTTACAAGATAGATATGACAATGCAAGGGTCAAAAGGTCATTTCACATTGTGTTTGCACATAAGTGAAAATGACGTGTTGACCCGTTAAACATGAGAAGTATCGCAAAGTGGCGAATTGCAAGCAACGGATCAATTGGTACATCAGTAGTTTTAAGGAAGCAGGATTTAGAATGGGGATTAGAATGACAAATTGTGGTTATAAGATAATATTATTTAATAAACAGCTCTATCAGGAAATTGAATTGACAGAAGAACAAAAGGAAATTGTCCGTATTGGAACGACGAAGGATTGTACCTTGCGATTAAATAAAGACAAATTCTTTATGGACATTGATATTGAAGTTCAGAATATGCAAGGTTCTTGGCAGATTATTAGTAATAATTCGGTATACTTCACAAAAGACCAAATTATGAAGTACAGTATTCTCAACTTAGAGAATGGCGATGAGATAGAGGTGCGCTATCCTGATCAAACGTTTTGTATCTTTCGAATCGGTTTCTACTACAATTTTGATCGTTTGGTGACAGAATACAATTGTAAAATTGACATCCGTGAGAGACGACAGATTAAGATTGGAGGAGAAGAGGACTGTGACATCTTCATAAATGATTCTCTTGTAGGAAAAGACTCTTTTATGATCAAACGAATGGCAGATAACTCCTTACAGTTGGTACTAAATCATACCGAATATGGAATTATGCATAATGGGAAAAAGATTGAAAACTCCGTTTGGCTACGATCCTATGATTTTATAACGCTAGCGGGGTTTCATTTTTATTATGCGAAAGGTTTTTTATATACCCATCGTTATGATACGATGGAGATTCGAAAATTAACGCCTATACCGATACAAGAAACCAATAATGCATTTATCTATCCTTACTTTAATCGTTCGACCAGACTGCAGGTTAAGATTCCGGAAGAATCCATCCCAGTACTAGATCCACAGGCCAAGAAGGAAAAACCAAAACGTGGATTATTAATGACCATTATACCGCTGTTGATTAGCTTGGTTTTGGTAGTTGTATTTCGTGGAATAATGGGAAGTGGTGGGTCCTTTGTATACTATAGTATTGCCATGATGAGTATGAGTACGATTATTACCCTTGTGAATTTCTTCTCCGACCGAAAAAGATTTCGAAAAGAGGAGAAGAAACGGGTTGATGGATATAAACAATACATAGCAGAAAAAGAAGCGTATATACAGGAGATGCGGACCTTAGAGAAGGATTGTATGGAAGAAAAATATACGGCGTTAATGGATGAAATTCAATTCGTCAGAGACTTTGATTGTAGAATGTTTGAGCGAAGTTTAGAAGATGAGGATTATATGGTAGTACGGTATGGGACAGGAACCATTGAATCCCGATGTCAAGTTGATTACCAACCGCAGGAATTCAGGAATACAGAGGATGAACTTGCCCTGATTCCGGAGGAAATCAAGGAAAAGTATCGTTTTATTGAATCGGTACCAATTGTCTCGAACTGGAAATCAACAATCGCAATCGGGATGGTTGGGAAGAAAGATACGTGTAACGCATTCGTACGGACAATTACGGTGGATCTTGCGGTACGACATCTCTATAAAGATGTTAAGATTGCATATCTGATTGAGGATTCCATGAAAGCGGAATTAAGTTGGCTTCGCTGGTTACAGAACGTTTGGAATGAGGATATTGGTTTTCGAGGAATTCTATACAAAGAAGATGAAAAGAATGCTTACCTGGAGTATCTGTATTCGGAGATGTCAAAACGAGAGGAAGAAAAAGAGAAAGAAAAGGGCTACCTTCCACATTTTGTTGTATTCGTGTGGGATTTAGAGAAGATAAAGTGCCATCCCATCATGCGTTTCGTAGAAGAAAAGATGAACTGTGGTGTTACATTTGTGTTCTGTAGTGAGCATGAGGAGATGCTGCCAGCAGGCTGTAAAGAGATTGTGAGGTTGTTGACAGAGCGGGAAGCAGAAGTTGTAGATAGTGAAGATCGACGACATGTACAAGCACTGGTATATGATAGCATTGATTACAAAACAGCAGAAGAAATTGCACTGAAACTAAGTCCTGTCAAAGTAAATGAAGTGAGCCTAGAAGGAATGTTGACAAAGAATATCTCCTTGTACAAATTATTGAATATCCATAGTGCCATTGATCTAGATCTGGGAAAACGTTGGAGAGAATCTATGATTTATAAGACGATGGCAGCACCACTTGGAGTAAGAGTGGGGAACGAGATTGTCTATCTTGATCTGAATGAGAAGCATCATGGACCTCATGGTTTGGTAGCAGGTACAACCGGTTCTGGTAAAAGTGAGATACTGCAAACCTATATCTTATCCATGGCTACCTTATTCCATCCGTATGAAGTAGGATTTGTTATCATCGATTTTAAGGGTGGTGGTATGGTGAATCAGTTTAAGGATCTTCCACACTTGAATGGTGCAATTACCAATATCGATGGAAGAGAAATTGATCGATCGCTCCAATCAATTAAAGCAGAATTAATTAAGCGTCAGGAATTATTCACACTTGCAGGGGTGAACCATATTGATGCGTATATTAAGAAGTTTAAGAATGGGGAATGTGAGAGACCATTGCCACATCTGATTCTGATCGTGGATGAATTCGCCGAATTAAAGAGTGATCAACCAGAGTTCATGAAAGAGTTAATCAGTACAGCACGTATTGGACGAAGTCTTGGTGTTCATTTGATTTTGGCTACACAAAAACCCTCCGGTGTTGTTAATGACCAGATTTGGAGTAACTCCAAGTTCAAATTATGTCTTAAGGTACAGAACAAAGAAGACAGTAAAGAAGTCCTTCGTTCTCCTTTGGCAGCAGAGATTAAGGAGCCAGGACGAGCATATCTGCAAGTAGGAAATAATGAAATCTTTGAATTGTTTCAGTCTGCCTATAGCGGAGCACCTACATCCAGTGAAGAGATTGATAATGTGAAGCCTTTTTCCATCTATGCCCTAGACTTGAACGGGAAACAGACGAAGGTATATGAACAAAAAGTTCGGAAGATGGAATCTGGTGGGGAGACCCAATTAGAAGCGATTGTTAAGTATGTACAAGAGTATTGTAAGGAGCAGAAGATTAAGAGATTACCAGGAATATGTTTACCACCATTAGCAGATGTTATTCGTTATCAGAATCGGACACCAGCTGGTACGGAGGAAGCAGGAATTCTTGCATCGATTGGTATGTATGATGATCCGCAACATCAATTACAGATGGAATATTGTTTGAATATCAGTCAGAATAACCTATTCCTATTAGGAGCTTCCCAATATGGTAAGACCAATGTATTGCAAACAATTATTCGTGGACTATCATCGCAGTATACACCAGCGGAAGTGAACTTCTACATCTTAGATTTTGCATCTCTTATCCTACGGACATTCAGCAAATTACATCATGTAGGTGGAGTAATCGTACCAAATGAAGAGGAAAAATTAAAGAATTTTATGAAGATGATGAACACGGAGATCAGCCAACGAAAAGAATGTTTTGCAAAACTTGGTATCAGTTCTTTCTCTGCATATCGTGAGGCTGGTTACCATGAGTTACCACAGATCATTATTATGATTGATAATTTCACTGCTTTTCGTGAGCTTGCACCTGCATATGATGAAAATATGTTGTATCTATGTAGAGAGGGAGTCTCTTTGGGATTAGCAATTGTCGTAACCTCAACGCAGACAACAGGAATTGGTTACAAATACATGTCGAACTTTTCAAAACGAATTTCGCTATATTGTAATGATTCCAGTTCCTATGGTTCTCTTTTTGATCGATGTAGAATGCAACCAAGAGACCGTGTGGGAAGTGGTTTAATTGAAATCAATCGCATCATGTATGAATTACAGTGCTATCTCTCTTTTGAAGGAGAGAAGGAGATTGATCGTGTTGAGAAGATTAATGCATACATTGAAGAACAAAACAAGCAATATCCGAACCAGAGAGCAAAATGTTTACCAGAAATCCCAGCACGACTAGATGAGGAATACATAGAGAACAATTATCCACAAGCAGGAAAAGGTGCATATGAAATCCGAGCTGCCCTGGATTTTGAAACCATACAAGTATGGAGTCTGAACCTGCTTGGTATGGGAGTATTCTCTATATTCGGAGGTAAACAAAGTGGAAAGAAGAACTTCCTTCGTATTCTGTTTCAGTATCTACAAAAGAATATATTCGATTATCCATCGCAGGTATATATTCTAGATGATATGAAACGAGGATTGAAAGAGTTCGAGAAGTACGGGATTACAGAAAGATACAGCATTGATACAAATGATGTGGAAGAGTATCTGGAGAATGCGAAAGAAGTCATGGATCAAAGAAAGGAACAGATTACAGACGAGGGTCTAGAGGCACTGAAAGAAGAGCCATATATGTTGTACGTAATTAGTAACCCAGATATCATATCCGTTATGCAGGATCGAAAGGAAGTAACAGCATTATACAAAGAATTGATTACGAACGGAAAAGAACTAAAGATCGGTTTCATTTTGGTGAATATCTATAATGGAGCAGTTTCTTACAGTGCACCAGAGATTCTCAAGATGCTAAAAGAGAAGAAGAATGCCCTTGTATTCGATCAGATTTCTAATATTAAGATCTTCGATATTCCTATGAATGTAGCAAAACAGTTTAAGAACGATCTAGCGCCAGGAGAAGCATATTACTTTAGCGAGAATGATATTATTAAGCTGAAAACGGTGTTGGTGGAGGAGTAAGGATACCAAGTTAAAAACAAGAACATACCGGTGTAAACCAATAAATTATCCGGAAAATGTGGAAAGTCAAAGATAGATTGTATTTTTAAAATAAAACTTTGAAGTTATTACATACCATCAACTCTATCAATGAGAATCTACGCTCAAAGAATCGGTTAAGTTACAAAACAACATTACAACTAATAAATCCAGATAAGACTATTCTAAAAAGAACTGAAAAACAAAGGAAAAAGATGTCATCTGTCAGGATTTGATGTCATCTGTCAGGATTTCAACAATTATAAAGATATTTGTGTTATATTACAAACGTGGCATTTCTAATGTTATTTGATTAGACAGTATAGGAATCATACGAAGTATGAGTAATTGAGCTTTAAGAAAGAGAGAATATCAATTATAATTATGGAGGAGTAATGGCAGAGTATACAGTAAATACAGACAGCTTACTGTCAACTACATCACAAATGGAGTTGACATACTACCAAATTCTCACCCTAAGACAAAACTTGCGAGATCTAAAAGTACAATTCCCAATCTTTGATATAGAGTATGGGGAGATAAGGCATTCACTAGATGAGATTGAAAAAGAACTAGACGAAAAATTATCAGTAATAAAGCAGATGATGACGGTTCTTGAGATTATTCATAAGTGGTACATAATAAGGGAAGTTAAGATTAGTGCAATATACCAGTATTTTAGTCTAGACGAAAATCAGGAAGAAAAGAAGGCTGGATCGGAAAATAAAATACTTGGGATAATTCATGGTTTATTGGATGCTGCAGGTATACTATTTGAACCTGCTGATGCAATCAATGGTGCTATATATGGTATAGAGGGAGATAAACTAAATGCAGCAATTTCTCTCGGATCATGTATACCCCTAGTAGGAGATATAGCAAAGACAGGAAAATACGGAAAGAAAGGAATTAAGTTAGCCAAAGAATTAGGGGAAGAAGGAGTAGAAAAGGTTCTGAAAGAAACAATAGAAGGATCGGTAGAAGAAACAGCAGAAAAGATTACGAAAGAAGCATCAGAAGAAATAACAGCACAGTTGGAAAAGAATGCAGACGATGTAGTTGAGGAGATTGCAGGTAAGGGTGGAACAGGGGCTTTATTAAATAAGACACCAAAAGATATTTCAAATATGACACGAAAGGAATTAGAAGATAGTATTCCAGATAACTGGGATTTTCAAAATCATAATGGAAGAATTCATATTAAGGATGAAAATGGTAACTTTAGAGTTCGTATAGACCCACCAGATAAAGTAACCAATTACACTCATATTCATATATTTGATGAAAATAAAAATCCATTAGATATTTTCGGAAATATTGTTTCTAAAAAAGACCCAGCGGGGCATATACCATATAAAAATTAGCAAGGAGAGTAAGATATGAATGTAGAAATTATACAAAAAGAAATTGATAGGACTGATTATTGGGATATGGAAATATTAGATTTAAAGTCCTTATATTTTGGTGATGAAATAGAAATGATAATAGATAACGATGATGATACATGCTGGAAAATAGTATTTCTATCATGCTTTAGAGTATCATATGAAACAGATGCTAGTTGGAGAAAAACTTCAAATGTTAAGAATATGAAAAAAGCACAATTAGGTTATTATGGACAGGATATGGTTGTTAGCGAGAGTGAAGAATCTGATTTTTATAAAGTTGATATGGATTTGTCTATTATGACAATTTGTATTGAATGTAAAAATGTACTTGTAGAAAAAATTTCAAAAGAGAGTCTGAATTTATTTTGGAAGAGTAATTAATTTAATTATGGTTATACTTTAGGACTTCAAAACCCCTAACTCAAAAAGCTATTTTAATCGCTGTCTGTTCACGAAGTGAATGATGTGACCCCAAAAAGTTAGACTTTTATTGCGTAACAGATTTAACGTCTGTTACGCATTTTTTATGCTGCGAGTAGTTTCACTCTATATTGAACAGGACTAAGCCATCCTAGTTTTTCTTTGAT
>NZ_JAAQRO010000039.1 GCF_012070565.1 Anaerosporobacter faecicola | reverse complement strand
TGCACTGCCTTCTCCAGATAGATACGCAGTAACAACCTTTTTCTTTAATTCATAACTATATTTTGCCATAAAAATACCGATCTCCAATCATTAGATTTTTTAGGTCTAACTTTTGGGGGTCGGTACATTAATCATGAAGATTTTTTGTTTGCCTCATACTGCACGGACCTTAGGAATAATCCATGTGGTGGTACGGTATAGCCAGCTATATTTCGTTCTTTTCGTTCAAATGCTTCTTCAATGGTTTCTATCTTTCTCTCCCCTAATCCAATCTCAATCAATGTTCCAACGATGATTCGGACCATATTATATAGAAAACCATCTCCATGCAATCGAATACGGATCAACCGATCTTTTCTACTCCCACTATGTTGTATAAAATCAGTGATCTCTTCTACTTCTACCTGATACAACGTACGGACTGTATCTTCTCTTTGGGAATCGGATGAAAACGCAACAAAATTATGGGTACCACAAAAAACTGTTGCTGCTTTTCTCATGGCAGATAAATCTAATCTGTGGTTCACATGATACGCATACTTTCTCGTAAATACGCCTTCCCGTTCCTGCTCATCAATGTAATACTCATAAATCTTACTTTTCGCCCAATAACGACTATGAAATTCTTTCTCCATTTCCTTCATTCCATAAACGCTCAGATCCTCTGGTAGTATTTTTCTTAGACTCTGCTGGATTGATTCTACCGATTGTGTTGTGCTTGTATAGAAGTTTGCAACCTGACCAAAAGCATGGACTCCAGCATCCGTTCTGCCAGAGCCCATGATCTTAATATCTTCCTTCAATAGATTTGATAAACACCGTTCCAGATAACCTTGAATGGTTCTCTCTTGCTGTTTTCCCCCAAGACGTTGCCACCCTAGATACGCTGTGCCATCATATGCAATTTGAAATCGGATATTTCTTTTATGCATTAAACATTACCTTTTCACTATTGAACGCCTTAACAATTCCTGCCGTTACGATTACACCTAATAAAACTGTTCCGCCTACTGCTGCAAGGAATTGTGACATTAATAAATCACCTTCCATGATATTCTGTATACATAAAGCATTCCCATAAACCGGAATCGCAAACATCGCTGTATCTGGTGTTGTATTACCACTGAACATGGTGATCATTCCAGCTACGATAACTAAGATATACATTGGCGTTACATACGTATTAGCTTCCTTCATTGTCTTAGCAAATACAGAAACGATAGATACTAAACTAACATATAAGAATACTAGTGATAACATAATCACGATTAATTGAACGATCTGTAATGGTGATAAAGAGATGTTGATCTCTCCAGATAATCCTCCCATCATCTTTGGAAGTGCAAATACCATACTGATTGCATAGATGATAGCAGAAATTGATGAAAGAATAGCTATGGATACTAACTTACCAGTTACGATCTCTACTCTTCTTACTGGAGATACTAACATACTTGCTAATGTTCCTCTTTCTTTCTCACCTGTAATGGCATCAACAGCGATGGACATAACACCTGCGAATAATAACATAGTAATGAAATATGGTAACATCATACCAAGTGCTTTTCCAGAAGCTTTTTGATCATCCATAATCTGAGAAGCTCCTAAATCAAGATCAATGTTAAAGATCGTAATGTTGTCAAGATTACCAATTCGTGCAGCAAGTAAAGACTGCTTCATTGGTTCTAATACCATTGTTACAAAATTAGTACGTGCAGTTGAAGAATACTCTTCTGAAGGATTATAGTAGGTTCTAACTTCAGGAATTTCTGCTCCGTCTGTATAATTCTGAATCTTTTCCATAAATCCATCATCAAACGTAACTAATAAATCTTTTTCTCCATTGATGATATCATCTTTGATGGAATCTAAGGAATCCTCCTTCGCAAGATTCGTAATATTTGCTTGGAATCCTGCAGCTGTAATTGCATCATTCAACTCTTCTGGTGCATTCTGAATATAAACTGTAGGTATATGGGCATCTACATCATCTTCCATATTCTCCATGAGATTTCCCATTAAGAAACACATACCAACCATCAGTGCTACTGGCAGGATAAACAAACTAAAGATTAATTTCTTATCGCCAAATACACGATTCAACTCTTTTTTAATAATTTCTTTTGCGCCCCTCATTCCTTAGTCCTCCTCCATGTTATATTCTTTATATAATTCGAAGAATGCATCTTCCAAATCCTTTGTATTTGTCTTTGTTAAGATTTCTTGTAATGTTCCTTCTACTACTTTCTTACCTTTGATAATGATACCAATGTTATCACAAAGTTTTTCTGCATCAGAAAGAATATGTGTCGAAATGATCACTAATTTTCCTTCATCTCGTAATACTTTTAAATAATCCGTAACACTTCTTGCTGTTACAATATCAAGTCCATTGGTTGGCTCATCGAAGATTACTACCTTAGGATCATGAACAAGACTTACAGCAATTGCCGCTTTTTGTTTCATACCAGTTGACAATTCCTCAATTTTTTTATCTTGGAAGTCATTAATTCCAAAGTACGTGAACAATTTTTCACGACGTTGGTTAATTTGAGAATCACTCATACCATGTAAATGTCCAAAAAAATGAAACATGTATTTTGGTGAAAAGTGTGGATCCAATTTGATCTCATTCGTTAAGAATGCAATATTGTCACGAACCTTTTCCCCTTGCTTTACTGTATCAAAACCACATACTTTAATGTCACCTTCTGTAGGTTTTAATAAAGTTGCCACACAACGTAGTGTTGTTGTCTTACCTGCACCATTAGGTCCTAGTAAACCATAAATCTGACCTGGTTTTGCAGTTAAGGTAATATGATCAGCAGCCTTTTTCATGTTCTTTTTCGTCTTCTGTTCCTGCATCTGTTTCTTCGACAGTTTGTAGATCTTTGTTAAGTTATTAATTTCAATCATTCTTCTTTATCCTCCTTCTCATTCATTACTTCCATTGCATTGTGAACTAATTGATTTAATCGATGAACTTCACCTTGCAACACTTCTCTTCCCAAATCTGTTAATTCATATAATTTACGTCTATCTTCATTCCCCTCACCGGAATATTCAATTATGTAATTCTTTTTTAGCAGATTTGTAATCGCACCATACATCGTTCCTGCTCCAATCTTCACCCGCTCCCCAGTAAGTGATGCAGTTTCCTGCATGATTGCATATCCATGGTTTGGTCCGTTAAAGAGACAAAGTAATATATAGAAATAACTTTCTGTTAAAGGCTCATTTGATTTTGCCATGTCATTCCTCCCTTCATCACTTTGATCACGGTGCACGCTAGACTATACTGTGATCCGCTATATCCTAGCTCGTTATATCTTCACTCGTTATATCGTCTTGCGATATAATGATAATAACACTGAATTTAGTATATGTCAATATCATTTGCCAAATTTTATATTGTACTATTTTTGTATTGCTCTTAGTTTTATAGAACAATGTGTACTTCGTACACTATCGCGTTAATAATAGCTTCAAAGTACACTTTGTTCTCCGTGCAGAGCACAGTCAGCTTTAGCTGACATCACCCTTATGGGAGAGTGTGCCTCCCCCTGAGGGTTATATAAAAAAATTGTTGCAACGAACCTGTCCATTGCAACAATCTTTTTTTAGAACTTGATCTGTTCCCAAATCTCCTGTTTAATCTTTACCTTAAAATCTGCTAGCCATTCCTTGTACATCTTTTGAAATGCCTCATCTTGCCTCGTACTAATCATATCTTCCTTCTTTTGTGCTGTTGCATCTTCATTAAATTCATCAACACAATACAAGATATAATATCCCGTATCATCTTCAATCACTTTACTGATCTTTCCTTCTTTCAACGCAAAAGCAGCGTCAATATATGCAGTACTCTTATCTCCTTGCCCAACTGTATATTCTATCTGTGGATCATCGCTATTGCTAGATGCAAACGAATAGAAATCTTCTTCCTTCTTTACCTTTTTTAGAAGTTTCTTTGCTTTTTTAAGCGCTGTTTCTTTCTCTTCCTCAGAAAGTGCTATCACATTACCATTCTTATCCGTAGACACTGTTGAAACTTGAATTTGATAAACCGTTACCTGTTTCGCTTCTTCATCTGATATATTCGAATCCACATCCATAGTTGCTACATCAAATACTTTTTCTGCTAGATAATTATCTTTACAAACTTCAAAAACTGTATCATACGTTATCCCATACAATGTTTGGTCTTCTTTTGTAATACCAGCAATATAATCATTGGCATAATTTTCAATCTCGATTAGTTCATCATCGGTCAATTCTGTACCAAGATCCTTCGCTTTTTGTGTCATGACCTTCAATTGTATGATCTGATTCAGTACTTCCTCTCTTGCCATCTCACCAAAAGTACTTCCCGTATTCAGTTGATATTCCCAGATTACATCTGTAAAATTAGGCTCATATAATTGTTTTACCATTAATACATAAACCATTACTTCATTATAAGGGACCTTCTGGTCACCAATCGTAAGAATGGTCGCATCTGTCTTAATGTCCAATCCCTGTTCACCTGCATCTGCTGCCGTATCACCGTCTTTTTCACTGACTTCCGTTTCAGTTGTTTTCTTATCTTCTGATTTATTGGCTGAATCTGATTTTCCAGAACATGCCGTTATTGTCATAGCCAGTATGATCATTATGAGTCCAAGATACACTCTTCTGTTTTTCATTATAATCCTCCCGTTTCAAATATTCTCCCTGCATACATTACTATTGCAATCTCTGTAATTCCCATATACATATTCCATGTATAACCTCTATGCCTTATTCAATCATTTCCTGTAATTTTGATAGAATCTTCTTTAATACATCAAATAAAGCAGCAACATCAATTTTCCCCGTTTTTGATTTTTCTTTAATTCTCCATACAAAATATGGATTTACATCTGGTACAAATGTTAATTGTGGTTTAAACTCTGCCACCAATTCAGGAATCTTCGCAACTGCAATTTTGGCTTTATTATACATCACAATCTTAACTTCTAAATCTTTATGTGTAATCTGTGTTACATAGGATTGATGTGCAATTGCTTTTAATAAAGCAATATTTAATAAATTATTTACCGAATTCGGTATATCTCCAAAACGGTCTAGCATTTCATCTTGCATATCTAAGAATTCATGTTCATTCTCTATTTCTGCAACCCGCTTATACATCTCTAGTTTTAGGAACTCATTTCGTATATACGTTGGCGGTATAAATGCATCAATATCTAAATCCACCGTTGTATCAAAGGTTTCCTCATCAAAGTTCTCACCTTTTAATGCTTTTACCGCATCATTTAACATCTTACAGTACAGATCATACCCAACTGCCTCCATATGCCCATGTTGCTTGGCTCCTAACAGATTTCCTGCGCCTCTGATCTCAAGATCCCTCATGGCAATCTTAAACCCAGATCCCAGTTCGGTAAATTCCTTGATTGCCTGTAGACGTTTTTCTGCCACTTCCTTCAGCATCTTATCCCGTTTGTACATAAGGAAAGCATAAGACGTACGATTGGAACGTCCCACACGTCCACGCAATTGATATAGCTGGGAAAGACCTAATTTATCTGCCTCATCAATGATCATTGTATTGGCATTGGATATATCCAATCCTGTTTCAATAATCGTTGTAGAGACCAATACATCAATCTCCCCATTAATATAGTCAAACATAATCTTCTCTAGTTCTCTTTCATGCATCTGTCCATGTGCATATGCCACATTCGCTTCTGGTACTAGTCGTGCCACCATATTGGCAACCTCATCAATTCCATTTACACGGTTATACACATAATAGACTTGACCACCTCTCGCTAACTCACGATTAATGGCTTCACGGATAATCTCTTCATTGTGCTCTAATACATACGTCTGAATTGGCATTCGATCAACTGGTGGTTCTTCAAGCACACTCATATCCCTTATTCCTATTAAACTCATATGCATTGTTCTAGGAATTGGTGTGGCTGATAAGGTTAAGACATCCACATCATTCTTCAATTGCTTGATTTTCTCTTTATGGGTAACACCAAACCGTTGCTCTTCATCTACGATCAGCAGTCCCAAATTCTTGAACTGTACATCCTTTGATAGGACTCGATGTGTACCAATCAAGATATCTACGCTTCCCTTTTTCACACGTTCGGTAGTTTTTTTCAATTCTGTTGCCGTCTTAAATCGCGACATCATTTCAATTGTGATTGGAAAATCCATCATTCGTTGTACAAATGTATTATAATGTTGTTGTGCTAAGATGGTAGTTGGAACTAGGAATACTACTTGTTTTCCATCTGAGACTGCTTTAAATGCTGCTCGTATTGCCACTTCTGTCTTTCCATACCCTACATCACCACAGATTAGACGGTCCATAATTTTCTTACTTTCCATATCTGATTTCGTTGCATCAATGGCATTCAACTGGTCATCGGTCTCCTCATATGGAAACATTTCTTCAAATTCCCGTTGCCAAACTGTATCTGGTCCAAATTGATACCCTTGTTTTTCCTGTCGTTTTGCATAAAGTTCTACTAGTTCCCTAGCAATTTCCTTTACTGCGCCCTTCACTTTGGTCTTAGTATTCTTCCATTCAACAGAATTTAATTTATTCAGTTTAGGTTTCTTTGCCTCAGAACCAGCGTATTTTTGGATCACATCAAGCCCTGTAGCAAGAATATACAGTACGCCGCCTCCTGCATACTCGATCTTTATATAGTCTTTTGTTACATGATCCACTTCAATCTTTTCAATACCTCGGTAGATTCCCAGTCCATGATTTTCATGTACAACATAATCTCCTACATTCAGATCACTAAAGTTTTGAATCTTACTTCCTTCATAGGATTTCTTTTTTCGTCTCTTTTTCTTTTCTGATCCAAAGATATCACTTTCTGAGATAATAACCATTTTAATAAATGGATATTCAAATCCACGATGAACATAGCCACGTGCAACCATGATCTCACCTGGCTTGATAACCCGATCTAAATCCTCACTATAGAAGGCAATTAATTCATTTTCTTGTAAATCTTCACTCAGACGTTTTGCTCTTGTGCTGGAATTGGATAATAGGATTACACGGTATCCTTTGCTTTTCCACTTCTTTAAGTCTTCTACTAGAATATCAAAGTTGTTATTATATGGATTTATGGATTTTACATTAAAATCATACTTTCTTTTACATGTAACAGCAGATAATTTGTAATCCATGGTACTTAATAATACCGTTCTCATTAAGTTGAACTTGGCAAATATACTCTTGTATGGGAAGATTACATCTACTTGGCTTGGTAAGATATATCCTTTCTCAATACGTCCAATCATACTCTCCCGAAACTCCAGATCCACTGCTTCTCCCTTTTCTACCAATCGATTTGGTTCATCAAGAAAGAGAATGGCATCTTCCCCTGCGAAGTAATCGAATAGGGATACGGTATTATCATAAAAATAACGAATATAACTATCAATACCAACTGCACCGTTATAATTTTCCAAGCTTTCTTTAAACTCTTCAACAATCTGTTTGATCCGATGGGCTTCTTCCGTCTTCATCTGTCCCCGAAGTGCCTGTACATACTCTTTTGTTTCTTTATCTAGTTTTTCAATTCCTTCCTGCATAACCTGATCATCTAAAATGATCTCTGCTGCAGGATAGATGTCTACTGTATCTACATTTTCTATAGAACGTTGATTACTAATATCAAACATACGAATGGTATCCACTTCGTCATCCCATAACTCAATACGATATGGACATTCTTCCGTTAATGGGAAAATATCAATGATACCTCCACGAATAGCAAATTCTCCCGGTCCTCCAACCTGTCCACATCGCTCATATCCAAGATGCACAAGTGCTGCTTTTAACTTCTCAAGGTCAAGTGTTGTGGCTACTTGTATGTTAATAACTCGTTTTTTAATATACTGTAATGGTAAGATTCGATCCAATCCCGCATCGATTGTTGTTATAACTGTAACATCTTCCTTTGATTCGATCAATTGTTTTAATACAAGCAAACGATCTTTTACAATCGCATTTCCACGAATATCTGCACTATAGAAGATTACATCTTTTGCAGGATATAAAAATACATTTCTTGCGTAGAGTTTGTAATCCTCGAAGATTTCCTTTGCCTTGCTTTCATTATACGTAATGATCAGTTTCCGGTTATACCGTTCGCTAAGTCCATTGATCAAATGGCATTTCTGCGAATCTATACAACCTGCTACATGGATCGGTGTTTCCTTCAGTGTAAGATCTTCTTTAATACTATTGTATTCCTTTAGCTCTTCTAAAGGTTCCATGAACGTCTTCATGATTACTATCACCTATGCCTTTTTATTATATAAATTCATCGCACTTGCAACATCTTCTGTGATTATACATTCACATGCTTTTGCTGCATGTCCCAATGCCTCTCTAATAATGGGTTGCTCTTCACTTGGAAATCGACCCAATACGTAATCTGCCAGATCCCAATTATCTGGTTTATTCCCAACACCTACCTTAATTCGTAAAAATTCTTGTGTTCCTAGGTGCGCGATAATGCTCTTGATTCCATTATGCCCACCTGCACTGCCTTTCTTTCGAATACGAAGCTGTCCAACCTCTAGACTAATATCATCGTATATGATGATCAATTCTGTGGTTGGATCAATCTTATAAAAATCCACCAATTCTCTTACACTCTCTCCACTAAGATTCATATACGTCTGTGGTTGTGCCAAAAGAACCTTCTGTCCTCCCATATAACCTGATCCACATAATGCTTTATGTTTCTTCTGATCTAGGACGATATCATACTCATCTGCTAATCTTGTAATTGCATCAAATCCTATATTATGTCTTGTTGCAGTATATTCCCTTGTTGGATTTCCTAGTCCTACTATTATATACATTCTAATCACCATACCTTTTTATATCCGTCTACTATACAAAGCACAAAGTAGTGGATTAACGCTCTATTATAAATTTTTGTTTATTGTCATTTTCTCTTATTATCTCTGTTCTAATCGAAAATTATCACAACAGTTCAGAGTCTAGCAGAATCTCTGTATGTTTCCTTTGTTGGAATAATCCTCTTGTGATATTTCCACATTACCTTCTATTTTATCATATGTTGTTGCATAATGGAAATAGAAAATCCGAAACAGCTCCCTATCTTTAATGGCATGTAACCGATTATTCCTTTGCAAGAACAAAGTGTACTTCGTACACTCTCGTGTTAATAAAAACTTTAAAGTACACTTTGTTCTCCTCGCCGAGCACAGTCAGCTTCAGCTGACATCTACCTTATGTGTGAGTTAGCATCCCCCGGAGGGTTTATTTACCAGGAAAGTTGGAGGACTTTCCTAGTAAGGTTCGGGTGTCAAAAGCCCTTATTTATTTTGAGGTCAGTCAATTTGCACAATTTAAGTTTGTTTAACATGTAATACAGGACATAGTTCAATCGCAACACGCTCTCGCTTGGATGAAGTTCGTAGTGGTACATAAGACTCTAAAGTACAGAGCCAAAGTACCAACGACTTCATACAGTTGCTCATCAAACTATGTCCTGTATTACATGAGATTAGCTAGTGTTTGTGCAAATTAACGAAAGAAAGTTTTAATAAGGGCTTTTGACACCCTAATCCTAGTAAATAAAAAAGAGATTATTACATCTCTTAACAAAGTTGCAATAATCTCTCTCTATTATATAAATCATTACAAAAACATGAGAAATTCGTCCATAAAGGGCTACTTTCTCATGTTTTATGGTTCATAAAATCAATTTTTATACAAGTAGGTAACACCTACCCTTTAACCCTACAGTTATTATTTAAATTCTTTTACTCTCTTGTAGATGCTTTCACTATCCAAGCCATACTTCTTAATTAATTGTACAGCTGGACCACTTTCTCCGAATACATCATTCACACCAATCTTCATCACTTTTGTAGGAAGATTCGCGGATAATGCATCACATACTGCACTACCTAAACCACCAATGACAGAATGTTCTTCAATTGTAACAACTTTCTTTGTCTTTGCTGCTGATTTAATGATTATGTCTTCATCTAATGGTTTAATTGTATGGATATTGATTACTTCTGCTGAGATTCCGTCTGCTTCTAACATCTTTGCAGCCTCTAATGTCTCAGATACACATAAGCCAGTTGCAACTAATGTTACATCTGTTCCTTCTTTTAATAATACACCTTTTCCGATTTCAAACTTGTAATCTGGACGATCATTAATTACTGGAACAGCTAAACGACCAAAACGTAGATAAACTGGTCCCTCATATTCAACCGCTGCACGTACTGCTGCTTTTGCTTCTACATCATCAGCAGGATTGATAACAACCATACCTGGGATTGCTCTCATTAATGCAATATCTTCATTACATTGATGAGTTGCACCATCTTCTCCTACAGAGATACCTGCATGAGTTGCACCAATTTTAACATTAAGATGTGGGTAACCAACAGAATTTCTTACTTGTTCAAATGCTCGTCCTGCTGCAAACATTGCAAATGAACTAACAAATGGGATTTTTCCAGTAGTAGCCATACCAGCTGCAATACCAACCATGTTACATTCTGCAATACCACAGTCAATATGTCTTTCAGGGAAAGCTTTCTTGAAGATACCCGTCTTTGTTGCCGCAGCTAAATCTGCATCTAATACATATAAATTATCATATTCTTTTCCTAATTCAGCTAAAGCATTACCATAGCTTTCTCTTGTAGCAACTTTCTTTATTTCTGACATAATGCTTCACCTACTTTCTCTAAATCTGCCATTGCTTGTGCGTATTGTTCATCATTTGGTGCACTACCATGCCATGCAACATTGTTTTCCATAAAGGATACGTCTTTTCCTTTTGTACTCTTTGCAATGATTGCAGTTGGTTTTCCTTTACATTCTCTAGCTTGCTTAAAAGCATCTGCTAACGCATCGAAATCATGTGCATCTACATTAATCACATTGAAATTAAACGCTTCGAACTTCTTATCGATTGGGTATGGGGAACATACATCATCTATTTTTCCATCAATTTGTAAGCCATTGTTATCCACGATCACAACTAAATTATCTAGGTTACGTGCACCTGCGAACATAGCTGCTTCCCAAACCTGACCTTCTTGGATTTCTCCATCACCAAGTAATGTATACACACGATAAGAGTCATTTGATAATTTAGCAGATAAAGCCATACCGACTGCTGCTGAGATTCCTTGTCCTAAAGAACCACTTGACATATCCACACCTGGTATATGTTTGCAATCTGGATGTCCTTGTAGATAAGAACCAACATGACGTAATGTAGTAAGATCCTCTACTGGAAAGAATCCTCTATGCGCTAAAGTAGAATATAGACCTGGAGCTACATGTCCTTTTGATAAAACAAAACGGTCTCGGTCACTCTTCTTTGGGTCCTTTGGATCTATATTCAATTCCTCAAAATATAGATACGTAAAAATGTCTGCTGCTGATAATGATCCGCCTGGATGGCCGGATTTTGCACTATGAACTGCTGTAACGATTCCTTTTCTTATTTCGTTAGCAGTCTTTTGAAGCTCAAGCTTATTCATTTTTCAACCTCCTCTTAACTTGTCATGTTCCTACATTCTTTTCGTTTCTAACTATCCTAAGATGCCCGAAAAGTTGTATCATTACTTACAAATGGTACGAATTTGTGCCAGTTTTCTGTATAATGAAAGCTAATCTCCTTAGCCCTATTAT
This sequence comes from Anaerosporobacter faecicola, assembly GCF_012070565.1. Taxonomy (GTDB): domain Bacteria; phylum Bacillota; class Clostridia; order Lachnospirales; family Lachnospiraceae; genus Anaerosporobacter; species Anaerosporobacter faecicola. The sequence goes on along the minus strand of NZ_JAAQRO010000039.1, from coordinate 1,787 downwards.
CTCTTTGATTGAAGCATCTAAAAGCCTATCTTCTTCAACCTTACTCATTTTAACACAACATATGCTATCAATCAAATGAAATCCTATATTCTTTCCAAACTTGACCGATTTGTACTACAAGTATGTAGAATTATTACTATAACCAATAGGTTCATTTCTCCTAGTATAATTCCTTTTCCGTAGACAATACATGTTAAATACACTTTCCCTATAGACATGATCTTCCCCACTATTCCATCAATTGTTGCATTACCAGGCACGTTTCCTCTGCACCTTCACGAATCATATATCTAAAGTATCCTCAAGTAGAGTCGACGTGTTTGCTTTCTTGGTAATGTTACAATTTTCTGTCTCTTTTCCTCACTAGTTTGCGTGGCTTCACATGAATCAGAGTACATACCCAAACTCGATCTCTCTGATGATGAATCACCCGAATTTACGTGGATCGAGAGCGATTAACCCAGGTTCTTGGAATTCTCATTGATAGTGCCCTTAGTTACCACTAGCACAAACTACGATTACCATCAACTCCTATACAAATCAACATCACTTCATCTTGCTACAGTTGATCAGGACGTGAATGTTCTCCTTTTTTATCTTTTGCTTCCTATCTTTTGCTTCTTCTTTCTCGTTTCTTTTGTCTTCCTTCTTTTTTATTTTTCTTCTTTGTTTTTGTTTTTGTTTTTGTTTTTCTTTTTTGTTTTTCTTCTCTTTCATATATATAAACGTAAAAAACTCTAAGAGTCCTCATGCCCTTAGAGTTTTTTCCTTTACTCTTATAATTTCATATTCATACGCAAAAAAACTCTAAGAGTTCTTATCACCCTTAGAGTTTTGCTTTTCTCTTATATCTTCAAAACTACACATTGATTCATGACTTCCACCATCTTTGCTTCCATCATGTTGTCAGATTCTTTTTGGTTAAGCCCTCGACCTATTAGTAACAGTCAACTACATGTGTTACCACACTTCCATCTCTGTCCTATCAACCTGATCGTCTTTCAGGGGTCTTACTAGCTTATGCTATGGGATATCTTATCTTGAGGGGGGCTTCACGCTTAGATGCCTTCAGCGTTTATCCCTTCCAAACTTGGCTACTCGGCCATGCACTTGGTAATGCAACCGATACACCAGAGGTTCGTCCAACCCGGTCCTCTCTCAAGCAACTTACTTAGTTTACAATATATCTACGTGTTTGTCAACTATTATTTTCATCTTTTTCAAAATTGTTTGATCAATTAATACAATTTGCAGATGACTTATTTAGTATAGCAAATCTCTACTGTTTTGTAAAGCTATTTTTATACAAAAACTTATGGTATTATATTCTATATGTAAAACTCTTAATCTGTTATACTTTATGCACTTCTTTACATATGTTCTACTTTTTTATATACAATTCTCTTCCCTACCAGACAGTAAATGATAATTCTTTCTATTAGCACTGTTGAATACTAATTTTACTCCATAAGCTGATTGTTACTGTAAACTACCCACCCCTTTTACCTCTTATGTATCCATATATTACTTTTTCTTAATAAACGTTAAAAGATTTTTCTCTTCACGTATTCTTCTCAGCTACTTTCTTCTCATTTCATATTTATACGCAAAAAAACTCTAAGAGTTCTTATACCCTTAGAGTTTTACTTTTCTCTTATACCTTCAAAACTACACATTGATTCATGACTTCCACCATCTTTGCTTCCATCATGTGTCAGATTCTTTTTGGTTAAGCCCTCGACCTATTAGTAACAGTCAACTACATGTGTTACCACACTTCCATCTCT
>NZ_JAAQRO010000038.1 GCF_012070565.1 Anaerosporobacter faecicola | reverse complement strand
GAAGTGTGGTAACACATGTAGTTGACTGTTACTAATAGGTCGAGGGCTTAACCAAAAAGAATCTGACAACATGATGGAAGCAAAGATGGTGGAAGTCATGAATCAATGTGTAGTTTTGAAGATATAAAAGAGCAATTATTACTCTTGGAGTAAACGAGTTTTTTAGAGTATAATACACTCCTCACTTATATCTCAAAATAAAATAACTTTGGTATTTTATTTAAATAATACCGTATATATTCTGTTCCGGTATTAATATTCCTCGATAGCTCAATGGTAGAGCACACGGCTGTTAACCGTGGTGTTGCAGGTTCGAGCCCCGCTCGGGGAGTTAACAACAGTATGTTGTGACTTATGCAAGAGAGATGATATTGTTTCGCTTGTTATTAATTGGCTCCATGGTCAAGCGGTTAAGACACCGCCCTTTCACGGCGGTAACAGGGGTTCAAATCCCCTTGGAGTCATTGACAAAGATGATTAATTTTCTTTGTTCCATGATTTAAAATTGTTATATATGCCGATGTGGCTCAATTGGCAGAGCAGCTGACTTGTAATCAGCAGGTTATCGGTTCAAGTCCGATCGTCGGCTTCATGGCCCAATGGCTCAGTTGGTTAGAGCGCCGCCCTGTCACGGCGGAGGTCGCGGGTTCGAGTCCCGCTTGGGTCGTCACATAAATTATGTGAATATACAATGCTTATTATAGACGATTGGTTTATAATATCCCATGGGATCATAGCTCAGCTGGGAGAGCATCTGCCTTACAAGCAGAGGGTCACAGGTTCGAGCCCTGTTGGTCCCATATTATGCCGGCGTGGCGGAACTGGCAGACGCACAGGACTTAAAATCCTGCGGGCCTAATCGCCCGTACCGGTTCGATTCCGGTCGCCGGCATATCAATAAGCAATGTATGAATGACCAATTATATCGGGGTGTGGCTCAGCTTGGCTAGAGCGCTTGATTTGGGATCAAGAGGTCGCAGGTTCGAATCCTGTCACCCCGACTTATATGCGGGTGTAGTTCAATGGTAGAACACTAGCCTTCCAAGCTAGATACGTGGGTTCGATTCCCATCACCCGCTTTGTATGTTAATTGAATATACAAAGTATTACGCGCGAGTGGCTCAGTGGTGGAGTATCGCCTTGCCAAGGCGAGGGTCGCGGGTTCGAATCCCGTCTCGCGCTTATCTTTATCTCATGAAGATTAAGATTGTGTGCTACTAGCTCAGTTGGATAGAGCAACGGCCTTCTAAGCCGTGTGTCGGGGGTTCGAATCCCTTGTGGCACGTTACTAAATATTTGGATATCCATTTATTTAGCCTTTGGGCTATCGCCAAGCGGTAAGGCACAGGACTTTGACTCCTGCAGTCGCTGGTTCGAATCCAGCTAGCCCAGTCAGAGAGTAACTCTGAGTAATCAATTGTTATACAATAATAGCAAAATGGGATATTAGCTCAGTTGGTAGAGCACTTGACTTTTAATCAAGTTGTCCGGGGTTCGAATCCCCGATGTCTCATTAAGAAGGTTTCTTCTTATGCGGATGTGGCGGAACTGGCAGACGCGCTAGACTTAGGATCTAGTGGGAGACCGTGCAGGTTCAATTCCTGTCATCCGCATTCATGTGTCTAAACTGTAGAGTTTAGGCATTTTTTTGTTTAATAGGAAAGTCCTCCAACGTTCTTATTAAATAAACTAGTATAAGATAAACTGTGATAATTGGAAGATGGAATCATGAAGTAACGCTAACATATATGGGCGTCAAATCAAAGAACTTACTGGTTGCAATATGTATAGTAAAAAACAGAAAGGTAGAGAGTATGCACATAGAAAATGATAAAATGAATTGGAAGAAAAAATTAATGGAATACATTCCTTTTAATGAACAAGAGGAACAGGATCGAAAGGTAATGATTGATTATCTTGAAAAATTTCCGAATATCTTTACTCGTGAAAATGAATTTGCACACTTTACTAGTTCTTCATGGATTGTAAATTCCTCTCATACAAAAGTACTTATGATTTACCACAATATTTATGATTCTTGGTCATGGACAGGTGGACATGCGGACGGTGACCAGGATCTTCTTCATGTTGCAATAAAGGAAGCAAAAGAAGAAACCGGAATTCAGCATATCGTGCCAATCTCAAATGATATATTTTCACTGGAAGCACTTTGTGTAAATGGTCATGTTAAGAGAGGAAAGTATGTTTCCTCACATATTCATATTAATGTTACCTATCTTCTTGAAGCAGAAGAAAGTGATATGTTAGCTATCAAAGAGGACGAAAATAGTGGAGTAAAATGGTTTCCTATTGAGGAAGTAATTGCAGCTGTTAATGAAGAATGGATGCATGGGATTTATGATAAATTGAATAAAAAGTTAAAAAATATGGGTAAGACCAATTAGTTTTTAAATAAAAAAATATTCGAGTAAACATTCAAATATGTATCAAAGAAATCGTTTATAGAATAATCATAGCTGGTTTAAAGAAAAACTGAGGAATCGTTTAAAGCTAAGTAAAAATATTAAATAAGTAAAAATATTAAAAAACAGAAATATACACAAAAACCTCCAAATGTGTTGTTAATGACAACATTTGGAGGTTTTTGTGTAGAATCAATGGTTGTGTACAAGATATATGTTTCGTTTGTTCATAATTATAGATTCTATCGCCATGGTTTATTGAAGGAGTATACGTTTACAAGCTATGATAAGTTCAGGTATTGCAATAAGGCCTCTCGGATAGAATATGATCCTGATCGTCAATAACGGTATCCAATGGAAAATGAATACGTAGTGTAGGTAAATACTGATAAATTTTCATATTATTCGTATGCTGAACCCAAGTTATAAGGGAAGAATCTTTGTAGTCAATCTGGTAAGTAAATGTATAATGTCCATGTTTATTCGTATGTGCGACTTGTGGACTTACGGAAGGCGTAGTCATAATGGTAATCGGTATATAAGAACAAGGGATGTGTTCACCCATCTCATTGATAAAATACAGTTTACCAGTGATTCTCTTCAGTTGCCCATCGGTGGGATCCGTATCATAAATAACCTGATGATGAAGAATATATCGATGGTGAGCTTGGTATGCAACATGGGTACTTTCTTTTTGATAAAGAATGTGTGGTGTAGTATTTTTAAGCTTACAATTGGTATTAAGAACTTGACAGATATTCATGGCAGCACTGCCTTTTTCATCTCTATAGTATAATATATTTCATTTACATTGGTTGGTGCATAATTCAACCTTTCATAAATGTAAGATTGCAAATGCATTTGTAAGATGAAATTATGGTTTATCTTATAGTTATTTGCCATAATTATAGATAGAAAGGAAGTAAGGTGGTTATATGAAGATGCTAAAAAAAATTGGGAAAGGTCTTCTTTTTTGGGTTCCTGTGGTGATCTGTGCTTGGATCTTTTTTAACTATGTAGAGACCAATTATGAAAAAGGGATATATAAAGCACCTGGTGAGATGGTAGAAGTATTTGGCAATAAGATGCATGTCTACTGTAAAGGACAAGGAAAACATACGATTGTATTATTACCTGGTTTAGGAACCACAGCACCAACAATTGATTTTGAACCTTTAGTAAAGGAAATGGCGAAATCAAATAAAGTTGTGGTAATTGAACCATTTGGATATGGTTATAGTGAGAAAACAAAACGTGCACGTACAATTGACAACATTACAGAAGAAGTCCATGAGGCTTTAGAGAAATCAGGAATCACGGAATCAGTTGTTTTAATGCCACACTCTATAGCTGGAATGTATGCCATTAATTATGTAAATGAATATCCGGAACAGGTAGAAGCTGTTGTTGGTATCGATTGTACATTACCAAGAATGTGTTCGTATTTTGATGAAAATGCACCTACAGTACCTAAGGCGATGGGGCTAATCCCAACGTTGGGGATTTCTAGATTAGCTGTATCAATTACACCGAATCAATATTTACCAGAAGATGTGCACCATGTTTATTCAAAAAAGGATAAAAAAATTATGAAGGCCATGGTAGCTTGGAATGGATATAATCGAAATGTAGTAGATGAGATGAGAAAAACCAAAACCAATATGAAACAAACGGAAGAACTAGAATTTCCAAATGATTTACCTGTCTTAATCTTTTATGCAAAAGATAAGAAAATATCCTCTGACGGAAGAACAACGAAAGCATTTTATCAAACTTATCTAGAGAAATTACACAACTCACAATTAGTTGAACTAGATGGACCGCATTATCTTCATTGGACGTATTTTAAGGAAATGGCCAGCCAAACAGAGTCATTTTTAGAACAAATAATAAATTAGGTATCGATTGAGTAGAAAGAGATCGATTATGAAAGAGAAACAAACCTGAACCTATAATAAAAAGTAAATGTGGAATATTACATAAATACAAGAACAACCTGTATGAAGTGTCTTGCTTTATATGAAATACTATTTTCATAGCAAGCTTTTCATAATAGGTTGTTTTTATTTTACGCGAGCAACAAGCCAAAGTCCACGTTTCCTTGAGACCTTGGCGACTGCCGCGATAACTTGTTAAACTCGCAAAGCGTATTTATCATAGTTTATGAAAAAATAAGAGAAACGTATAACTTACCATATGAGATGATTTAATTTTAATTATATGCAAAAAAAAGTTGACAGAATGTACTAGTTGAAGTAATCTATTACTAGACGATATATCGATACGATACAAACTGGTAAACACAAAGCTCGAATAAGACAATAGTCGATAGTAAACTAACAAAGGTAAAATAAGCAATAAGTGAAACAGCAATAAGTGAAACAGCAATAAGTGAAACAGCAATAAGTGAAACAGCAATAAGTGAAACAGCAATAAGTGAAACAGCAATAAGTGAAACAGCAATAAGGGAATAAGCAACAAGGGAATAAGCAACAAGGGAATAAGCAATAAGGAAATAGGCTAATAAGGAATAAGCAAATAATCTAATAATCAAATAAGGAAATAACAAAAAAGCTAAATAAATAAAATAAACATACAGAGTAAGGAGTGAAACAATGTTAGAATTCATCGTATTAGGAATTATCAATTATGAAGATATGACAGGTTATGACATCAAGAAATTTATTGATCAAGGAATTGGGGTGTTCTATAAGGCAAGTTTTGGGAGTCTGTATCCCATATTAAGAAGATTGACGGAAAAAAAATTAGTAACGATGTATGAAGGAGCAAAAGGGGAGAGGGTAAAAAATTATTATCAGATTACAAAAGAGGGAAGAAATGCATTTATGGAGTGGTTGGTTACGCCAATTCAGGTTGATGATGGAAAAGGAACACAGCTAGTTAAAATCTATTTCTATGATCTGTTGGATTCGGATACAAGAAGGAATCTACTGGCAATCTATCGTGAAAAGAATATTCAGTACTTGAATCAACTATATGAGTTAGAGAAAAAATTCTCCGCTTTACCAAATAAGGAGTGTTATTATTACAAAATATCAGTTTTGTATTACGGTATTCGAGTAATGAAGGAAACCATTGCATGGTGTGATGATATAATGGAAAGGAAGGAATTATAATGAAGGAAACAATTTATACGATTGATTTAGATGGAGTTAACTGTTATCTGATCCGGTCTAAAGAAGGAGATATCCTTGTGGATACAGGTGGTCCAATGTTTTTGGATAAAGAAGTAAAAAGTAGAAGAGCAGAAATTGAGAAAGAATTGGTTAAGCTCAATTGTACGAAAGAAACATTAAAGGTCATCCTATTGACTCATGGGGACTGTGACCATTCGTATAATGCAAGATATTTAAGCGAGAAATATGATGTACCTGTTGCAATTCATAAAGATGATTGTAACCTTGTTCAGCAGATGACAGTACAACAGATGTTAAGTAATAGCCGGTATCATTCCATAGGATATCGGATCATTATGTCACTATTGAAACCGATAATTAAGAAAATGGCAGCAAAGATCTCCAATGAATTTGAAACATTTATACCAAAGATTATTTTGCAAGATGGTATGAGACTCGATGCGTATGGTGTTGGAGCAAGTATTGTACATATCCCAGGACATACGCAGGGGAGTATTGCAATCGTAACAGATGAGGGAGAAGCTCTTGTTGGAGATAGCTATGTGAATTTGAAGAAACCAAGCTATGCAATTAATGCATTGGATTATAAACAGCTGGTAAGTAATTTACATAAACTGGATCGTTTTTCGATTCATCGCATATATCCTGGCCATGGTAAACCATTCGATCGTAAGGAGTTATAAAAAATTTCTTATACTAGATTTATAAATTTTGCAAGATTTGTGTTTACAAATTGCAAAATGAATGGTATTATCTAATTGGTGATGATTATGAAGGAAAGAATGAAATATCAAAAACGAAGAATACGACAATTTTATATAGAATTTTAAAAGCAGACGAGAGTCTGCTTTTTTTGTACTTTACTGTAGCGCAGTAATGCAGATGCCACGGTATAAAACACGATAGTTACTAATTGGAGCAAGGTAAGAAAGGAATATATGAAGATGAAATATATAAAGAAAAAATATTTGAAGAATTTATTTTACATTTTAGCTGGGAATACAATCTATGCTGCCGCTGTTGTGATGTTCATTCTACCAAATCAATTAATAACAGGTGGGACCACAGGACTTGCATTATTCTTTCATCATCAATTCAATATACCAATAACTTTTTTTGTTAGTGCATTCAATACCATTATGTTCTTGATTGGTCTTGCTATATTAGGGAAAAAGTTTGCATTAACAACGATCATTAGTACATTCTATTATCCAATTATATTTGGTATACTGGAAAAGTGCAAAGCGCTCCAAGGAATTACCAATGATCAGTTGCTAGCGGTTATATGCGGTGGTATCATGATTGGTTTTGGTATTGGAATTGTGTTACGTGTAGGAGCTTCCACTGGTGGCGTAGATATTCCTCCACTAGTTCTGAATAAGAAATTCGGAATACCTGTATCGGTTTCATTGTATATAATTGATTTTTCAATATTACTTCTGCAGATGATCTTCTCAAATAAAGAGCAAGTATTGTACGGAATCTTATTAGTGATTACCTATACGGTGATGTTGGATAAAGTACTTGTACAAGGAAAATCTCTGGTCCAAGTGAAGATAATAAGTGAAAGATACGAGGACATCAATCAGGCAATCATTAAGCAGTTGGATCGTGGTTCCACATTGATGCATGCTGAAACTGGTTTATGTAGAAATTCCAATCTTGTTGTATTATCAGTCATTAGTAACCGAGAGTTACCGAAACTGAATCAATTGGTATTAGAGATTGATCCGGATGCATTTGTTGTAATCAGCCAGGTGAATGAAGTAAAAGGAAGAGGTTTCTCTACGAAAAAGGTTTATGCTGAGGAACTATAAGGAAAGAAGAACAATTTCAAAAATGATTATATTGAGAAGGACTACAAAGAAAAGATTGCATGCAATCCGATTCTCTGTAGTCCTTTTTAGCAAACTAGTTTTTGGTGTTTATATTTCTTATGCTTGTGGAGAAAAGCCAAAATACGTTAATAGGCCTTCATAAATGGCGTATGCAAATTGATATTGGTCATCACGTAATTTTTGGGCATCCTCAAAGTTTGTAATATAGCCCATCTCAACAAGAAGTGCGGGCATTGTTGTATTACGGAGAACATAAAGCGATGGATTGATTCGCACACCATTGTCTCTTGTTCCGACACGTGCTACGATTGCATTTAGAATATATTCTGCAAGATAATAGGCTTGCGAGAATGCTTGTGCAACATAGACTTCTGTACCATTATAATTTGGATTATCACTTGCATTGCAGTGTAAACTGATGAAATAATTTGCAGGCCAACTGTTTGCTGCGTCAACTCTGGCACGTAAACTTGACGTATTGTTGTATCCCAATATTTCAGTAGGTGTATTTCTAGAAGTTCGAGCTTCAAAACGAGAATCATTGTTTAGCAGGTCTCTTAAGTAAATCCCCACATTATAAGTGATATCTTGTTCACGTAGATTGTTGCCTTCTGCTCCAGCGTTAACGTTCTCTGGATTGTGTCCTTGGTCGATAAAGATCTTAATTGCCATAGGGGTCTCCTCTCATTATAGATAAACGGATGAAATCCATTTGCTTTATTATATTCAGAGGTTGTATTCTTGTGTACCGAACGTGAGAGCAAATTCAAGGGAGGCCTTGATAATTACAAGAGAGAAGGTTTCTATCTACAATAAATGGATAATTGCAACAAATTTGACATTTTTACTAGGTACTCTATTGGTAGTACTTAGGATTGAACTATCTAATCGTGGGATCGTTTATCCTACTTGTTGGTGGAGCCATTGCAATCTATCTTTCGAAGAAGATAACAAAACCAGTTATTGAGATGAGCCATGTTGCAGAAAGTGTTGCCCGTTTGGATTTTAGCAAACAGGTAGAATACAACGAACCCGATGAAATCGGACAATTAGCCACCAGTATTAATACCATGTCTCAGCAACTAAGTCAGAATATTGATCAATTGAAAGCGGATATCGAACATCGAAAACAGCTATTTCGTAATATTACCCATGAACTAAAAACAAAAATACCAAAAGCCCTAGTATGACAAAGTAATTTCACAGTCGTTTCACAAAGAATAGATAGTATATATATATAAATAATCTGTTCATTAAAGGAGGGTAGAGAGAACAGATCAACTCAAACTCAAACCAATATGATAAAATACTATCACAAGAATCTACGGAATCTTGTGATAGTATTTTTTTAGTGAATTGAGAAAGGGAAAAATGTATACTGAAAAAATGCTTGTCAAGGGATAACAAAGCGTTTTCCTTGGGGATATTACTTGAAGTTATGGTGATAATTGAATATAATGATAGTAGGGCAAAATACTGTTGACGTTATGTTATTACGCATGCGATTTTGTTCTTTATAGTAGATGATTTAAAGTTATTATGGGAGATAAGCTTATGTATAGTGAAGACTTTTGTAACAATCCTGTTATAAAAGTTTTGGAGGTTAGAATGAAAAAAGATATCTATATATTAAAGAAACAATTTTTTGAATTGGCTGATCAATATGAAAAGTTAGCCAAGAACTTAGTGGAGGCATTGAAAATTCTATTATCGGAGATCAATGTAGGCTATTTGACTATTGATTATCGTATTAAAACATTTGATTCTTTTCTAAAGAAGATTGAACGTAAGAAGTATGAAACACCATTTGAACAGATTGAAGATATATGTGGAATCCGAATTATCTGCTACTATAGAAGTGATATTGAAAAAATCTGTGAAATAATTAGTAAGGAATTTCAGGTGTTGGAGAGTGAGGATAAGGAAGACCTTCTCGATGAGAATGAATTCGGTTATCGTTCCCATCACTTTATTGTAAAGGTAAAGGAAGAGTGGTTATCAACACCAAACTATCGTGATTTTGGAAAATTGAAAGCAGAAGTACAGATTCGTACAAATTTGATGCATACATGGGCAGAAATCGAGCACAAATTGGAGTATAAGAAAGATGATGATATTCCAATGAAATTCAAACGTAAGTTTTCTCGAATCAGTGCAATGTTAGAGGAAGCAGATGAACAGTTTGAAGAACTTAGAGAAGAAATCTTCAAGTATAGACAAGAGATGTTATCCAATGTTATGGAGGAAAATTTCAATTCACTTGAGAACGATCAGATCAATATGGATACCTTACAAGTATTTATGGATTACCTATTTCCAAATCAGGAAAAGAGTACACGCATGGTAAGTGAATTAGTATCAGAATTGAAACAATTGCAATTAAGTATTGGTGATTTGAAAAAATACTATGATTCCTGTAACCAATATCTAGAATCGGTGGAATCGGACACCTTGCAACATTTTGATGATAATTATAAATGGTACCAGGTAAGTTCACTTCGTACAATCTTAGAATTGTGTAGCAAAGAATATTATGAGAAATATGGTATTCGCAAGGATATGAAGGAAATCATTAAGAAATACCGTGGAATCATGAAGCAATCAGAGAAAGAGACCAAACCAGAACCAACAACTTAATTCATAAGTGATGGGATCGACTCATACTATAGTAGTATCTTTTAGTATGAGAGGTATATATGAATCGGTTGTTTCGATTAAAGCAGGGAATTTTATGTGAGCTGTTTGTTGTCCTTGTTGCCTTCTCTTTCTTTATATATGACAAGGTATCAGATCCTGCGTTAGCTACGATTATACAAAAACAGGAAGATGGAGAAGATAATACAGAAACAAAACAAGAGACAGAATCTGCAGAACAAGAAAAGTCCGAACAGAATAGCGAAAAGCAAGTGGAAGAGGATTCCACTAAAAAGAAAGAATTCATAAAGTGGGTTGAATTCAATGTATCCTACGAAGCGCTGGATCGGGCATATACATATGATGTAGAATCCTATGGAAAAGATATTCATGTTAACTGGATCGAAATCTTAGCATATCTGGGAGCTCGATATGGTGGAGAGTTCAAACAATACAAGCAGAAAGATATGGATCAGCTAGTTGAGCAGTTGTTGGCAAAAGAAGAAACGATGGATACTATTACAGCAGATATGCAATATTATTCCTATTATCTAGAAGCATACACTGCAGTTTTAGGTGGCTTGGTTGGAGAATATGAAATTGAGCAAAAGAAAGAAGAAAGTTCTACGGAAACAATATGGGTCAAAAAGTATGGACTTAAGGGATTTTTACCGATTGCAAAGAATTTTCCATATTGTGATTATGATGATTTTGGAGTATCACGTTCCTATGGATATAAAAGAAGGCATCTTGGACATGATATGATGGGGCAGGTTGGTACACCAATTATAGCAGTGGAATCCGGGTATGTGGAAGCAATTGGTTGGAATCAGTATGGTGGATGGCGGTTAGGTATCCGAAGTTTTGATGGAAAACGCTATTACTATTATGCACATTTGCGTAAGAACTTCCCTTATAACAAAGAATTGCAGGAAGGAAGTATCGTGCAAGCAGGAGATGTAATTGGCTACCTTGGAAGAACGGGATATAGTACAACGGAGAATGTGAATAATATTGATACATCACATCTGCATTTTGGATTACAATTAATCTTTGATGAATCCCAAAAAGAAGGCAATAATGAAATTTGGGTGGATTGTTATAATTTGATTCGCTTCCTTTATCGTAATCGATCAGAAACGGTAAAGAATACAGAAACAAAGGAATGGGTCCGAATCTATAATATAAAAGATCCAGCAGCAGAAGAATATAAAAAGAAAAAGTAAAGGTTTCATACAATAGACAAGGAAAACGATTACACATGCGTTATGTTTATAGAAGAATGACTAAAATAAGAACAGAGAGAAAGAACCAGAAGGAAGCAGGTGGGTACAGATGAAGATCTATCTAATAAGACACGCAAGACAAAACAGCAAATTATGTAATGTAAACGTGGAATTATCGGAGGTCGGCAAGCAGCAGGCAGATTTATTGGGAAAAAGATTGGCGATGTATTCCATTGATCTTCTATATTCTAGTGATTATATACGTGCGAAAGAAACTGCAGAGATTGCAAATGCCTATCTTCATGCGGAACATCGGGTCAGAGAAGAATTGCGTGAGATTGATTTTGGAGAATTAGAAGGCAATACGGACGCATATAATCTAGAACATTATGGAGATTTTCTGAAGGAGCGAAGTACAATGGACAGTGATCTTGCATTCCCTGCAGGTGAATGTGGACAGGATGTATGGAATCGTGCAAGAAAGGTACTAAATGAGATAATAGCAACAAACTATGAAAATGTGGCAATAGTGACACATGGTGGAACGATACGTTCCATATTAGCAGGCATACTTGGTATGGACCAGGCACATAAGCTGCAGTTTGGTCTTTGTTTGGAGAATACAAGCATTACACAACTGAACTACAATAAAGAACGACAACAGTTTTACGTAGAGAGATTTAACGATTATGCACATTTGGAGCAATATTCGCAACTCTTAAGAAAGAACTGGTAGTAAAACAAATGGGACAAAGAAGAACAGTGGTTTTTTATCAAACGGCTGAGAAAGATCAATGGAGGATGAATATGTACAATATTATATTAGCGTCGGGTTCCCCAAGAAGAAGAGAGATTTTAGAACAAGTGGGAATTCCATTCACAGTGAAAGTAAGTAATAAAGAAGAAGTTATTACAGAAAAGGAACCTGTAAATATTGTAAAAGGGTTGGCATCCATGAAAGCAAATGATGTGGCGGAAGGTGCGAATGTCAATGATGTAATAATTGGTTGTGATACCATCGTTTCCTATCATAATCAGATTATGGGGAAACCGAAAAATGAAGAGGATGCCAAACGTATGCTGCAATTGTTGCAAAATGATGTACATGAAGTGTATACAGGTGTATCCGTCATCATTAAGATGGAGCAGGAAGATGGTTCTGTAACGGATAAAGAGATTAATTTCGCAGTTGAAACAAAAGTGTATGTTAATGCGATGAATGAGCAGCAGATTGATGCTTACATTGCAACAAAAGAACCAATGGATAAAGCGGGTGCTTATGCAGTACAAGGAAAATTTGCAGCACATATTAAGAAATTAGATGGGGATTACTATAATGTAGTAGGATTACCAATATCGAAACTTTATAATATTTTATTAGAAGAGGGAATCCTAACAAATTAAAATATATGAAATCTTAAATTAATATTTAAATCGTAAGTCATGGAAGATTGACTTATGTAAGAAATGAATTAGATATTAAAAATGTAAGAATCCGAACAAATTCAAGAACACTTCTCTTTGGGAATATTGACGAGACTACATGTTTTGTCTGTATCCAGAGAGAAGTGTTTTTATATAGTCAGCAAAAAGAAAAGAAAGGATATATGGACCATTCATGCGTATATAAGGAGAAATGTAAGAAGAGAAATTAATAAATACGATTCGCATACGTTTTGAAATGTTGTATAATAATAGGAAATGTATAAAGAACGTGTAATGTGAATTTTATACACAATTGTTGACGATAAGGATGGAAAGTAAGAGAAAAATAGTCGATTGAAAGGGGAAATATTATGGCTAAGATTATATTCTTAGAAGATGAGCCAACAATACAGGAAGTAACAACGGAATATTTTAAGATGGCGGGACATGAAGTGACGGTAGTTCGTGATGGGAAAGAAGCAATCGATGCTATTGACAAAGCTACGTTTGAAGTAGCGGTATTAGATATCATGGTACCGAAGATTAGTGGTATGGAAGTATTGTCGTATATTCGAAAGAATAAGCCAGATATGGCTGTAATCATGCTATCCGCATTAGATGATGAGCAAACACAGGTGCATGCTTTTAACTTGTTTGCGGATGATTACATAATCAAACCATTTTCACCGATTCTTTTACTAAAGAGAATTGAGACCATTCTTCATCGAAGAGTGGGGAAAACACAGGAAAAGAAAGAAACGGAAGAATTACTTATAGATGAGGAAGCCTATCAGGCTTTCTACAAGAAACAATCCTTGTACTTGACGGTGAGTGAATTCTTACTGCTTAAGACATTAGCAAGTGAACCTAATCGGGTTTTCCAGAGGGAGCAATTGATTCAAAAAATCTTTCAAGAAGATATCTGTGTCAATGATCGAATTATAGATGCACATGTGAAGAATCTCAGAAAAAAATTACCGAGGAACTATATTAAAACAGTCATTGGAGTGGGATATCAATTTGATCGGGAGGCAAAAGAGTGAAATTATCAAAGAAAATGTTTGTGTATAGTGCCATTCTCGTAACATTATTGATTGGTTTTATCATTGGTTACTTTATCTTTATGTTGCCTTCTTTATATGTGGATCATATGAAAAAGAGCTATTTCGATGAAATTGTTCAGGTTCAGAAACATTTTATAAAAGACAGGGATTATTCGGAAGTATCGGTAAGAAATCCAACAGCTACTTTTTCTTTTCGAATACCAGAGAATGAGGATAGCATCTACGTGTATAATACCTATCTTTCCGTGAAAGTTTCTATAACTAATGAAAAACTTCTTTCCTTATTGTATGATGTACGCGACAAATTTCAACAGGCGTCTGAAGGTGACGATGCAGGGAATTTTAAAGAAGCATCGTTCTCTAGTGATTTCAAAGAGGTGGAACAGCTCATGAAGGAAGTATTTGTGGATTCACCGGAGCTACCCATTCAGTTTGAAGAGGTTCAAGTATTTGATCGGGAGAATTTCAAAGAAGTTTTCAGCCGATTTCGTGCAGTTGGGAAGAATATTGCTGTTTATCAGTGGGATGGAACGGATGGGATGAATTACTATACCAATTATATTGCATGTAGCAAAGACAACGATGACATTTTACTAACATTACTGCCAGTAATGACCCCAAGAATGAGCGAGATCCGTCCAGTTGTTTTGCAGAGTTTACCAATGATTGTTGCAGTAACCGTGCTTTTGATACTTTTTTCAACTCATATCATCGCACAAAAAATTATCACTCCCATACAAAAACTAGCAAGTCATGCGGAATATGTAAGAAATACGGGGAATCTTATTCCAGAAAAAGAAATTGCAGAAGGAGAAGATGAGATTGCTATCTTAAGTCAAAGCCTTAATGTCATGTATGCGCAATTATCTGCACAATATGTGGAATTGAAGCAGAGCAATCAGCGATTACAGGAACAGAATGAGAAACAGGAAGTATTCCTTCGAGCCTCTTCTCATCAGTTGAAGACACCAATAGCAGCGGCAATGCTATTAGTAGATGGAATGATCCAGCAGATTGGAAAGTTTCGGGATGTGGAAATGTACCTACCAAAGGTGAAGGAACAATTGCGAACCATGCAGAAAATGGTTGAAGATATTCTTGATCTCAGTCGTTGTGAGAGGGAAAGAAAGACAGAGACGGTGAATGTAAAAAAAATCATAATCCAAAAGATGGCTTCCTATCATGTACAGATGGAGGAAAGAGGACTTACGTGGGATGCCTCATTGCAGGAGGTTCTCCTAGAAACAGATGGAGAAATTCTGTATACTATTTTGGACAATGTGATATCTAATGGCGTGCGATATGCCAAAGAAGGAACCAAATTGCAGATATCACTAGAGAAGACTGCATTTACACTACTCACAAGGAATGAGGGAATTCAGGAAGAGATATTACCACATATCTTTGAACCATTTGTTACGGGAGAAGAGAATACTTCCATGGTTAATAAAGGACATGGACTGGGTCTGTATGTGGTTTCTTATTATAGCAAGGTACTTGGTTTTTCTGCAACAGTACGAAATGTGAAAGAAGGAGTAGAGACTGCAATTCTATTTAAGAAGTAGCATAACATCTCCATCCAATCTTCATACGAAATTCATATGAAACTGCTATAATGAAGATATCAGAAGTGGAAAGATGAAAAAGAAAGTATGAGGTTGATGTGTATGGTAACGATTGATCATATATGTGTCACTTATGGAGAGAAAGTGGCATTATCGATTACAAAACCTATTGTATTGCAGGAGGGAGACCGGATTGGAATTATTGGTGCAAATGGTGCAGGGAAGAGTACATTAGTGAAAGCAATCCTCGGTGTTACTCCATATAAGGGAAGGATTATTACTAATCTTAAACAAGAGGAGATTGCAGTTCATCTACAGGAAAATAATTATGTAGATAATATGCCCATTCGCTATATTATGGAGGGAATCTTAAATACAAGTATTAAGAAGAATAAACGCTTACAAGAATTGATCGCATTCTTTGGCATGGAAGATTGTCTAAAAAAGAGATACAGTGCGTTATCAGGTGGACAAAAACAAAGAATGACCATTATTCTGGTCTTGTTGCAAGATGCGAAACTTACCTTTTTTGATGAAGTGACGTCTGGTTTGGATTTTGAAACGAGGCAGCAGTTGGTGTTAAAATTACAAGAATGGTATCGTGAGAAGGATACGACGATCTGTATGGTTTCTCACTATTATGAAGAATTAGAACAACTGGTAAATAAAATCTTAATTCTAGACCAAGGACAGGTTGTTGATTATGGAACGAAAGAAGAATTGTTTCAAAAATACTGTAAACATGCCATCGTTATCTTAGACAATACAGCAAAAAACCAAGAAATAACGAAAAATTATGAGCGGATAGCAGCTCCATCGCATTTGCTTGCACTTTCTTGTGAGAATGAAGAAAAGGAGCGTCAGATTATTAATCATCTGCTTGCACAGAATGTGAATTTCAAAAGAAGTGACAGAGATATAGAAATTATGTCGATTAACGCTTTACAAGGAGGAATTCAACATGCAGAGTAGAGGATTTAGTTTGAAATTGCTTCAATATGAATTGCGAAATACCCTTGGCAATGTATTCATACTTGTATTTGGTATTTTGTTTCCTATTATTATGTCCATCTTAACCGTAAAAGTTTTCTTACAAGGTGTTCCGGAGCAAATGATGGAAGAAACAAAAGCAGGGGTTTTTATCACCATGAGTTTAGTGATTCCAATGGCAACAGTTTTGATTGGGTATGCAGCGACCTATTCTCAGGAATTAGAGAAAAAAATACCGTTCCGTATCCAGATGTTTGGCTATTCCCACCGAACCTTACTTCTTGTTAAGATGATTAGTTATCTGATTGTCATGACGATTTCGCTAATCTTGTTTACAATCGTGGATTATACCGTATTAGATATTCCAGTACCGACACTAAAAGCAGCAGGTGTGTTAATCCTAAGTTTATATCTGTTGGTATGCATCTTATTTATTATGGCGCATGGGATTGCATTGTATTTTAAAAAGTTTGGACCAACGTATGCAATAACAATGGCGTTTTATTTTGGAATCATGATCTTATGTGGTATGTTCGGGGTTATGCCAAGTCAGTTGCCAAAAGGCTTACGATTTATCGCATATCTATTTCCGATGAGCTATATAAGTGAAGATTTTGCAGGGTTTTGGAAAGGAGGAACATACAACTTTGTTCCGTATATTCAATCCATGTTATTCCTAACTGCAGTTTCCTGTTTGATTTTATATCTTGCTTTACGAAAAAATAGAAGAGTTGGTTAATGTATAAAAAAGCCCCGATGTGAATAAATATACATGATTATTCATATCGGGGCTTTTTACGGTTGTACGCATTTATGGTTTACAACATTTATTTATTATTATTTTTGATTTCTGCCATCTTCATAGCACGAACTTTTAAGGATAAACCGAATAAGTTGATGAATCCTTCTGCATCATGATGGTCATATAAATCACCAGTTGTGAAAGAAGCAATGCTTTCATTATACAAGGAATATGGAGAAGTTGTTCCCATCTTGATGATATTACCTTTGTATAATTTGAACTTTACTTCACCAGTAACGTATTCTTGTGTAGTTTCGATGAATGCTTGAACAGCTTCACGAAGTGGAGTGAACCATTTTCCTTCGTATACGATATCAGCGAACTTATTACCCATATCTTTCTTTGCGGTATAGGTGTCACGATCAAGTATTAACTCTTCTAATTGTTGGTGTGCTTCCATAAGGATTGTTCCACCTGGAGTTTCATATACACCACGTGATTTCATACCAACAACACGGTTTTCAACGATATCAATGATACCAATTCCATGTTTTCCGCCGAGAGCATTTAATTTTGTAACGATTTCAGAAACTTTTAGTTTTTCTCCATTTAAGCTGGTTGGAATACCTTTTTCGAATGTCATGGTAACTACTTCGCCTTCATCTGGAGCTTTCTCTGGGGATACACCAAGAACTAATAAGTGATCATAGTTTGGAGCTTTTGCAGGATCTTCCAACTCAAGACCCTCATGGCTGATATGCCATAAGTTTCTGTCACGACTGTAGCTGTTACTTGTAGAGAATGGTAAATCAATACCATGTTGTTTACAATATTCGATTTCATCTTCACGAGATTTCATCTTCCAAGTATCATTGCATCTCCAAGGAGCGATGATCTTGATGTCTGGAGCAAGTGCTTTAATTCCAAGTTCGAAACGAACCTGGTCATTTCCTTTACCAGTAGCACCGTGGCAGATTGCTACAGCACCTTCTTTTCTAGCAATTTCAACTAATTTCTTAGCAATTACTGGACGAGCCATGGAAGTACCAAGTAAGTATTTATTTTCATAGATTGCATTTGCCTGAACACATGGAATCATGTATTCGTCACAGAATTCATCTATTACATTCTCTATGTATAATTTCACTGCACCAGAAGCTTTTGCTCTTTCATCTAGTCCATCAAGTTCATTGCCTTGACCAACATCGATACAGCAACAAACAACATCATAATTATAGTTTTCTTTTAACCATGGAATAATTGCTGTGGTGTCTAATCCACCTGAATAAGCTAAGATAACTTTTTCTTTCATATTAATATACCTCCTAAAATATGTATTGTGCTAATATGTATACGCATCCAAAAGGAAATCAGTATCTATGACCTTTTCACTTGCCAAATATGAGCAAGTAGCGCAAATGCGCAGATTGTAAATGTTGCAGAATTGTGGGAGTTGCGAAGCAACGGAACAATTCGTATATCTGTAAGGGAAAATGATACGTTTGCACCTTACAACATATTATAAATATACAACATATATTAATATTATGCAAGTAGTAAAATAGAAAAAAATCAATTTGGATTCCAATAAAATGTTGAATAAGCTGGACGTATCTGTTAAAAAAATGTAGTATATTCTTATATAAAGTGGAAGTATACATTATTCATTACGACTACTATTTGTCATGAAAAAAAACAGAAATACATACTTGCATAAAATGCAACATAGATGTATAATTATAAAATCAAGCAATTCAGTTGGAATGCAATAATACGAGCTGATTCACGAAACGGTGTATGATAGGAGATGTCTTATGATTAGACAAATGACAATTGAAGACTATGATAATGTATATAAACTATGGCAGACCATCGAAGGATTTGCAATTCGTACGATCGATGATTCTCGTGAAGGAATTGAACGCTTCTTATTAAGAAATCCGAAAACGAGTGTTGTATATGAAGAAGACCAGGTGATTATCGGAGCAATCCTGTGTGGTCATGATGGAAGACAAGGTTGCTTCTATCATGTATGTGTCCATAAGGATCATCGAAACCGAGGAATCGGTCATAAGATGGTGCAAGCAGCAGTTGAAGCATTAAAGAAAGAAAAGATCAATAAAGTGAATCTGGTTGCATTTACACAGAATGCAGTAGGGAATACATTCTGGAATGAACTTGGATGGCGTTACAGACAAGACCTGAACAATTATGATTTTACAATCCAAGCGGATCCAATCACGATTGTAGGGAAGAAAGAATAAGGTTGGTACAGTAGTCTAGAAAGTAAAAATTAAAGAAAGGAGCCATGCGTTGCTCATATTTCTTATAAGAAAAGAGCAATGTCGCAAGCAATTGTGGGTGGCATGGGAATGATTATGAAGAGTATTAATGGTGGAGTTACGGCAGCAAAAGGTTTTCAAGCAGCAAGTACAGAAGCAGGTATAAAATATCAAAACCGCAAAGATATGGCATTGATCTATAGTGAAGTTCCTTGCGTAGCAGCAGGTACATTTACAAGAAATGTAGTAAAGGCAGCTCCTGTTCGTTGGGATCAAGAGGTAATTAAGAATTCCTCCAGTGTCCAGGCAATAGTAGTAAACAGCGGAATTGCCAATGCCTGTACCGGTGAGATGGGAAAAGCAAATAATGAAGTAATGGCTGCTGAAGTAGCAAAGAAACTTAATCTGTCAAAGGAGATGGTATTAACTGCATCTACAGGTGTAATCGGAAAACAATTGAATATGGATGCCATTTTATATGGTGTTGATCAATTAGTGAAAAGTTTAGAAGGAACCTTAGAAGCAGGTTCATTAGCTGCGGAAGCGATTATGACCACAGATACACATAAAAAAGAAGTGGCGGTACAATTTGAAATTGATGGTCATACAGTAACCTTAGGTGGTATGTCAAAAGGTTCTGGAATGATTCACCCTAACATGGGTACCATGCTTGCGTTCCTTACCACAGATATTGCGATGTCAAAGGAATTGCTACAAGAAGCCATCTTTGATGACGTACAAAGTACATATAATATGATTTCGGTTGATGGAGATACCTCAACCAATGATAGTTGTTTCCTATTAGCCAATGGATTAGCTGGAAACAAGATGATCACTACAAAAGATGATAGCTATTACAAGTTTGTAGAAGCATTAAATCAAGTAAATACAATATTAGCGAAACAAATGGCTGGTGATGGAGAAGGTGCTACGAAGTTATTAGAAGTTAAGGTTGTTCATGCTACTTCAAAAACAGAAGCAGTTGCCTTAAGTAAATCGGTAGCAACATCTAGCTTAGTAAAGACAGCAGTTTATGGAAATGATGCCAACTGGGGAAGATTCTTATGTGCCCTTGGTTATGCAGGTATTGATTTTGATCCGGATAAAGTAGACCTATTCATTGAAAGTATTGATGGAAAAGTAAAATTGGTTGAGAATGGAATGGATACGGAATTTAATGAAGAATTCGCTACAAAGATCTTATCTGCAAAAGAAGTTTGTACAATTATTGATATGAAGATGGGCGAAGCTATGGCAACAGCATGGGGTTGTGATCTGACTTATGATTACGTTAAGATAAATGCTGATTATCGCTCTTAGAACATTTGGATTAGAACGCAAAAGGTATTGCGTAGAGATTAGGCTTTAGCAATACCATACATAGAATAAAAACAGGTTACGATACGAGCTTGCTTAAAATAGTGACAATTATAGAAAAGGTTAGGAGAACATTACAATGGATACGATGGAACAAGTAATGATTAAAGCACAGACTTTAATTGAAGCATTACCTTACATACAAAAATTTAACAATAAAAAAGTCGTTGTAAAATACGGTGGTAGTGCCATGTTAGATGAGAATCTACAGGCGAATGTAATCAAAGATGTAGCATTGTTAAAACTAATCGGAATGAAGCCAATCATTGTTCATGGTGGTGGAAAAGAAATCAGTAAGTGGATTAATAAAGTTGGAAAAGAAACAAAGTTCATAGAAGGTTTACGTGTTACAGATGCAGAAACAATGGAAATTGCAGAGATGGTATTGAACAAGGTGAATAAGCATCTTGTACAGATGGTTGAACAGATTGGTGTAAAAGCTGTCGGTATGTGTGGAAAAGATGGCGCTACAATCATGGTAGATAAGAAAATGCCAAATGGACACGACATTGGATTCGTTGGAGATATTAAGAAAGTTAATACGGACTTGATCGATACTTTAATCGAGAATGATTTTATTCCTGTGATTGCACCAATCGGAATTGATGAAAACTTTCAAACCTATAACATAAATGCTGATGATGCAGCTTGTGCAGTTGCGCAGGCGATTGGAGCAGAAAAATTAGCCTTTTTAACGGATATTGAAGGCGTATATACAGATCCAGAGGATAAAAGTACGTTAATCTCTGTATTAACATTAGATCATGCAGATGAATTGATCAATAATGGATATATTGGTGGTGGAATGCTTCCAAAATTGAAAAACTGTATTGATGCTGTTCGTAATGGCGTTGCAAGAGTCCATATCTTAGATGGTAGAAGAGAACATTGTTTGTTACTAGAGTTCTTCACAAATCGTGGTATTGGAACCGCAATTATCAATAATGAGGGGTGGTTAGAGAATGAATAAATGTATCGAAGTAAGCGATAAGAATTTTATGCAAGTGTATAGTCGTTATCAAATCGCTATAGAAAAAGGGGATGGCGTCTATTTATTTGATAACGAAGGAAAGAAATATCTGGATTTTGCAGCTGGAATTGCTGTATTTGCATTTGGATATAACAACAAAGAATATAATGAAGCATTGAAAGAGCAGATTGATAAAGTAATTCATACATCCAATCTGTACTATAACGTACCAGCAGCAGATGCTGCAGAGAAATTCAACAAAGCAACTGGTATGGACCGTGTATTCTTTACCAATAGTGGTACAGAGGCAATTGAAGGTGCAATCAAATTAGCTAGAAAGTACGCATATAACAAAACAAAGACAAATGACAGTGAAATCATCTCTATGAATCATTCCTTCCATGGAAGAAGTACAGGTGCATTAGCGGTTACTGGTCAACCCAAATACCAGGAAGCGTTCCGTCCATTGATTAATGGAGTTGTATTTGCTGATTTCAATGATTTGGAAAGTGTGAAAGCAAAAGTAAATGAGAAAACTTGTGCGATCATTTTAGAGCCTGTACAAGGAGAAGGTGGGTTATATCCAGCAACAAAGGAATTCCTGCAAGGAGTTCGTGCTCTTTGTGATGAAAAAGATATCGTATTGATTTTTGATGAAATCCAATGTGGAATGGGGAGAACGGGTTCCATGTTTGCATACCAGGATTATGGTGTGAAACCAGATATCATGACTTCAGCAAAAGCCTTAGGATGCGGAGTACCTGTTGGCGCATTTGCTGCAACAGAGCGTATTGCAAGCGCTTTTGAAATTGGGGATCATGGTACAACCTATGGTTTTAATCCGTTGGCAACAGCTGCAGTAAGTAAAGTGTTTGATATGTTTGAAAGTTATCATTTGATCGACCATGTGAAAGAAGTCTCTGCATATCTGGAACAACAATTAGATGCATTAGTTGGTGAATTTGCCTGCATTAAAGAAAGACGTGGAAAAGGTCTAATGCAAGGATTAGAATTAACCATACCTGCAAAAGATATCATCCTAAAAGCAATGGATCGTGGATTATTAATCATATCAGCAGGTTCCAATATTCTTCGTTTTGTACCACCACTTGTTATTACAAAAGAAGACGTGGATGCCATGATTGCTATTCTTAAGACTTGTTTCTAGTGAACGGTTGTGAGGTAAGCTATTTACTTATGTCTTACGGTTAATAATGGGATACAATAGGGTGCAATCTCGCGTTGTATTTTGCTAGTCTTGATACGACGTAACGTGATGCACGATTGCTTTTGCAATACAAGAATAGATGAGCAACAAGGGGCAATGAAAATAATTATATTTCATTGTCCCTTGTTGTTTTCTGTATACAGTAGGTGAACACATCGTAAGGTTGACTTTGCTCCTTTGTGTCATGATTAACAAACGGGATAAAAGATACCAGAAAGATCCGTAGTACAGATATCGATTTCATCTCTACGATTATAGTGATCGTCTACACCCACACAGTGAGTGGTAGCCAATCCACAGGCATTTACACTTGCGTATCCTCCTTTTACTGGAATGGTAATCTGTATGCAAACGAAAGGATTGTTACAAAGGCAACGCATCTTTAATCCTTGGCAATGACTAATAAGATGAAAGGTTACCTGTAAGTCAGTTACACAATAGGTATAAAACATCGGAATGACATAAGGGCGATTCTCTTCCGCCATTCCCAAATGACATATGTTTGTACGGGTTAGCACCCATAGAATATCCTCCGTAGAAAGTTTTTGTTTACATGACAACTCCATAATGAATCCTTTCTAAATGAGAATTGTTACGAATTGTTCCGTTGCTTTGCAACTCACACAATTCTCAAATATTCGCAATCCGCGCAAAAGCGCTACTTGCTCATATTTGGCGGTTCAATAAGTTATATTCCCTTTTGTGCAAGCACAAAATGAATATAACTTTTGAACCTGTATTATATAATATATGCATACTTTGCTAATATGTGGAGAAAATACATGGTAAGGATTAGAGAAAACATAAGAAGATTATCTTGATCCAAAGTAAATTCGAGTACGAAAGGAAGAAAGATATGTGGGGATTTTTAATTGCGATTGTTTCAGGAATTTTGATGAGTGTACAGGGCGTCTTTAATACGGGGGTAACGAAACAGACAAGTGTATGGGTTTCAAGTAGTTTTGTTCAATTAACAGCATTAGTAGTATGTTTGGTTGCCTGGTTTGTAACAGGTAGACAGAGTAACTTCCAATCGTTATTTCAAATCGATCATAAGTACATGTTACTTGGTGGTGCAATGGGAGCATTCATAACATTTACTGTAATCAAAAGTGTAGCAACACTAGGACCAGCAAAGGCAGCAATGCTGATTGTTGTTGCACAGATGGTCATGTCATATGTAATTGAACTGTTCGGATTATTCGAAGTAGAAAAGGTACCATTCCAATTTCGTAAGTTAATCGGGGTAGCATTATTCATTGCCGGAATCATTACATTCAAGTGGGAATAACCCCTTTCAAAAAAAATGCATAAATTAAGACTAAATTTGTAGAAATGCCTATTGTAATACCACCCCCAATTTTGTAAAATATAACTTATCGGAAGGAAATCAAGCGCGAACGAAGTGAGCATTTGATTTCACCCGATAAGTTAGCGAAAGAACGAAGTTCTAGAGCAAGCAGGAACGCGAAGCGTTGCTGGATATCGGAAGGAAATCAAGCGCGAACGAAGTGAGCATTTGATTTCACCCGATAAGTTAGCGAAAGAACGAAGTTCTAGAGCAAGCAGGAAC
>NZ_JAAQRO010000037.1 GCF_012070565.1 Anaerosporobacter faecicola | reverse complement strand
GTTCTAGAGCAAGCAGGAACGCGAAGCGTTGCTGGATATCGGAAGGAAATCAAGCGCGAACGAAGTGAGCATTTGATTTCACCCGATAAGTTAGCGAAAGAACGAAGTTCTAGAGCAAGCAGGAACGAATAACACCCATTGGGTGGCTGATCACAAGGAGACGATATGAACAAAAAGCAAATCGTAAACGGTGTGATAGGGATCGTTCTTATTGGAGTAATATGCATCATCTGTTATAAGGTATTTTATAATGCCGGCGCTTCTGACATTATAATAACAGATGGAAAAGAAGAGAGTGAAAAAGAAGCACATGACAGCAATGAGCAGGACAGTGAGCTAGAAACTTCTATGGAAGAAGGGTATTCCGTGGAAGAACAGGGCTCTGAAAACAAGAATTTTGAGAAACAGGATTCAGAAGAGCAATATTGTATTGCAGTCCATGTATGTGGACAAGTTAAAAAACCAGGTGTCTATACCCTTGCCCAGGGAGCAAGAGTGAATGAAGCAATTGAGGCAGCAGGTGGCTTAACAAAGAAGGCAGCAGGGGAAGCCGTTAATCAAGCGGAGATGGTAAAAGATGAACAACAGATTTATGTACCATCGAAAGAGGAGATGAAGGATTCTTCCTTACAGTTACAAAAAGAAACTGGATACAGTGAAAACCACTTAGGGAATAAACAATTGGTTAATATTAACCAAGCTACAAGAGATGAGTTAATGACTCTACCTGGTATTGGTGAAGCAAAGGCAGATATGATCATTGCCTATCGGAATGAGCATGGTGAGTTTGCAACAATTGAAGAAATAAAGAAAATTTCAGGAATCAAAGATGGAGTCTATAATAAAATCTGCGATTTAATAACAACAGATTGAGGTGAATGGTGTGAGCAAAAAAGTATTGGTAGTGGATGATGAGAAATTAATTGTTAAAGGTATCCGGTTTAGTTTAGAACAAGATGGTATGGAAGTAGATTGTGCATACGATGGTGAAGAGGCCATTACTATGGCAAAGCACAAAGAATACGATGTCATACTATTGGATGTAATGTTACCAAAGTTAACAGGTTTTGAAGTATGTCAGCAAATTCGAGAATTTTCAGATATGCCAATCATCATGTTGACCGCTAAGGGTGATGATATGGATAAGATTCTAGGTTTAGAATATGGAGCAGATGATTATATTACAAAACCATTCAATATACTAGAAGTAAAAGCAAGAATTAAAGCAATCATGAGAAGAAGCTCTAAGAAGGAAGCAAATCATGAGTCAGAAAAGATTGCTACATTTGGTGAACTAAAGATTGATTGCGAAAGCAGACGTGTTTACATTCATAGCAAAGAAGTAAATCTGACTGCAAAAGAATTTGATTTATTAGAGTTATTGATCTTTAATCCAAATAAAGTATATAGCCGTGAAAACCTTCTTAACACGGTGTGGGGATACGATTATCCAGGAGATGCAAGAACAGTAGATGTACACATCCGTAGACTACGCGAAAAAATAGAAGATAATCCAAGCGAACCTAAATATATACATACAAAATGGGGTGTTGGTTATTTTTTCCAAGGTTAAAACGAATAAATTATTAGGAAGTATGAAAGCACAGCTCTTTGCTGTGCTTATCCTTATCGGTAGTATACCAATGATAATCTTTTCAGTTGTCATGATTTCCACATATAATCAGCAAGCGCATAACCAGCGTGTATCGGAATTAAAGTATCATGGCAATATGATTGCAAATCTATTGGTATCCACAGGATATTTTAGTAGCAATTCCAATTCAAAAGAAGTAGATACGGAAATCGATCAGGTTGCAGAAATCTATGATGGTCGTATCGTTGTTGTAGATAGTGGATTGCATATTGTAAAAGATACGTATGGTCTCGAAGAAGGCAAGACCATCATATCAGAAGAAGTAATCAAATGTTTCCGGGGAACGAATAGTACGTATGTGGAACCTGGTCAACAGTTTGTTGAGATTACCATTCCAATTACCCATCTAGAAACGAAGGAAGTAATTGGTGTAATCGTAATGAGTTTCTCTACAAAAAATATTATTGATATTAAGAAAATAGTTGAGAATAAGGCGATTGTATTAACGATTGCATTGGTCATTGCAGTGGTCATGTTTTCTATTATTTATGCAATCTATGCAACGAAGCCATTTAAGAAGGTTACGAATTCCCTTGACCGAATGACAGAAGGATATCTGGATGAGAAGTTAGCAGTATCGGGATATACGGAGATGAAGGATATCTCCGAATCCTTTAATCATATGATTGCTCGAATGCAAAAGTTGGAGAAATCCAGACAAGAATTCGTATCGAATGTGTCTCATGAGTTAAAGACTCCAATCACTTCTATTAAGGTTTTAGCAGATTCCCTCATAATGCAAGAAGATGCACCAGTAGAGATGTATCGAGAGTTTATGGTGGACATAACGGAAGAGATTGAGAGAGAGAACAAGATTATCAATGATCTGCTTTCTTTGGTAAAGATGGATAAGACAGCTGGTGAGATGAACATTACAAGCATCAGTATTAATGAACTTCTGGAACAATTAATGAAGCGATTACGGCCAATTGCTGCAAAACGAAATATTGAAGTAGTATTGGAAAGTTATCGTCCAGTTGTAGCAGAGGTGGATGAAGTAAAATTGTCACTAGCAATCTCTAATCTGATTGAAAATGCAATTAAATACAACGTAGATGAAGGATGGGTTCGTGTTTCTTTGAATGCAGATCACAAATTCTTCTACATTAAAGTTGCAGATTCTGGTGTAGGTATACCTGAGGATGCCCAGGACTTTATCTTTGAACGTTTCTATCGTGTGGATAAGGCAAGATCGAGAGAAACGGGGGGCACTGGACTAGGATTATCCATTGCAAGAAATGCTGTTTTGATGCATCGAGGAGCTATAAAAGTATATAGTAAAATCAATGAGGGGACAACATTTACCGTTCGTATCCCACTCAGTTATATTGCATAAGGAGGACAGATATGGGAAAAAGACGGTTAGTCGCGCTACTCATCCTGTCCCTTGCAGGATTGCTTGCAGGCTGTAGCGCAGGTAAATCAAATAATACAAAGGAATCGGATTATTACCTTTATTATATTGATAAAGATGAAACGAAAGTCGTTCAAGAAGCATATGAACCAGAAGCAAACACGACTGAAGATTTGATAGCAGAGTTCGTAAAAGCACTGGATCAGGAGCCAAAGAATTATTCCTATCGAAAGGCGAAACCAGATACGGTCGTTTTAAAGGATTATACTTACAATGGTGGAGGACAACTGATCCTTAATTTTGAGACTGGTTATTATGATATGGAAGGAATTGCTGAAGTATTAACTAGAGCAGCAATTGTAAAGAGTTTTTGCCAGATTGATGGTGTGGATTATGTCGAGTTCTATGTAGCTGGTCAGCCACTACGAGATAAGAATGAAAAACCAATTAGCATGATGACCGATGAAAACTTTATCGATAATACTGGTGGTGAAACAAAATACAAACAAAATGCAAAGATATCCTTATTTTTTGCCAATAAGTCTGGGAACAAATTAGTGGAGTCCAATGTTGTAGTAAGTTATAATGGTACGATACCGATGGAACAGTTGATTGTGGAACAATTGATTAGTGGACCATTAAGTGATATCAAGTATCCAACCATACCAGAAGGTACCAAATTAGTAAAGGCAACAGTGAAAGAAGGAATCTGCTACGTGGACTTTAATGAAAAATTCCTAGAAAAGATTAATGGTATCACAGATGAAGTTGCCATATATTCGGTTGTGAATTCTTTAGTAGAGATGCCAACAATAAATAAAGTGCAATTTAAGATCAATGGGGAATTGACAAAGACATATGGAGAAAGTACAGCATTCGATGGAATGTTTGAACGGAATCTGGATGTTGTGGAAACAACCCAATAAAATAGGAGGTATGTATTGATCAAGCGTCCCTTGTTATGGATCGCCCTTTCTTACATGCTAGGCTGCCTGCTTTACCCAAAATCGTGGGTAACGGTAGGCAGCATTCTTTTCATTATCTTATCATTTCTAAGTATTCTCTATGTTTATAGCACATATCGTGTAAATCAATCCAGTCAAATAACGAAAAGAATCAATAAGGAAGATCGATTTTTAATTTTATTACCGATCATTATACTAATTGGCTATGGAAGAATGCAGGCAGTTAGCAGACCAACTCCTTTTGATGCCTACTGTGAAAAAAGCTGTACGGCAATGGTTGAGGGAACGGTCAATCGGATCACAAAAAAAACAAATTCTACCTGTTATGAATTGAAGCAGGTCAATCTATATCCCAATCGGGATCATAAAATATCCATTACACAAAAAATAATTGCATATGGGGAATATCATGCGTCGTATCAAATCGGAAATCGTGTACGATTTACAGGAACGGTATCGCAGATTACGAAAGCAACCAATGAAGGTCAATTTGATTCTGCAACCTATTATTCCTCCCTCAATATACGTTATCAAATGTATGCAGAGACAATGGAACTTCTTGATGGTAAGACATCCATGTATGCGCAAGTTCTCAAAAAAGTCCGGCAGAGACTTTGTAACGTATTTGCTGAAATTCTACCATCCAAAGAAGCAGGAATTATGCAAGCTATGCTTCTTGGAGAAAAACAGGAACTAACCCAGGAGATGAAAGAACTATATCAGGAAAATGGAATTTCTCATATTCTAGCCATATCGGGCCTTCATATTAGTTTTCTTGGTTTGTTACTATTTCGATTAGGGAAAAGATTACGATTCCCTCTTGTGGGAAACGTTATTCTTGTTACTGTATTTATCCTTAGTTATGGGATTATGACAGACTTTAGTGTATCCACGAATCGTGCCATTGTCATGCTTCTGGTATCTTTATTTGCCTTGCTCATAGGACGAACCTATGATATGTTGTCTGCTATTTCTCTAAGTGGAGGTATCATCCTATTACAAAACCCGATGCAATTGTATAATGCAGGATTTCAACTTTCCTTTATGGCAGTATTGGTGTTAGCTATTTATGGGGAAGTAGACGAGCGAATTCGACGTAGTGTATTGCAACAATATAAGAAAAAAAGAGAAGAAAAGGAAAAGAAAATAGAGAGGGAAAGGAAAAGGAAAAGGAAAAAGGAAAGTCATGGTCTAGAATGGAGTCCCTTCGTAGTGTATATTGCCATGTTAGGTGACAAGACTCGTGACAGGTTTTATAAGAAGTTGTCACCCAAAAATATTACAAATCCTAAACTACAGAAAATCTACAAAGAGGGACTTCTTTCCCTTGATAACTGGAACTATAAAAGATCCAAGCTAAAGGAATCCAATCACCGAAAAGCGCTTTTGTCTAGTTTGCTAATCAGTGCAGGAATAATGCCAATCTTAGCCTATTCATATGGAGAGATTCCCTTGTATAGTACATTGCTTAATCTATTGATCATACCGTTATCGTCTGTTCTTTTAATTATTGGCTTACTTGCAGGTATTGTGGGAGTATGGTGGATTGGATTTGCCAAAATACTTGGATCTATTATTCGAGCAATTCTGCTATTCTATGAAACATTATGTCATCTATTTTCTAAGTTACCCTATCATTTAATCTTGACAGGGAGACCAACTAGTGTGCAAGTTTTGTTATATAGTTCTTTGGTCATTCTACTTGTTTGGTATAGTGTGAAAAAACAAAAGCATCAAGTATTATATCTGCTTTCATTGGTGTGGATTCTTCTCGTTCGATTTCCTGATACACGGTTAACCATGACCATGTTGGATGTATCCCAAGGAGATAGTATCTTTATACAACTACCAACAGCAGATGCGATCCTTGTAGATGGAGGAAGCAGTGATGTGAAAAACGTTGGAACGTATCGGATTAAGCCATTTCTTAAGGCAAAGAGAGTGGCTAATCTTTCCTATGTGATTCTAACCCATATGGATGAGGATCATATTAATGGAATTGAAGAACTGATGGAACAAATGCCAGACCAGTCAGAGGCAAGTAGAAAAAAGAAGGATTCTTTTCATGCAGGAATGCAATATGACGGGACAATCTGGATCGCAAATTTGGTCTTACCAAAGAAATGTATAATCGATGACCGTTATCGGGAGATAGTAATGTTAGCGAAAAAGAAAGGAATCACACTGCGTTATTTGGAAAAAGGAAATATAATTCGAGCAGGGGGAGTAACGCTTCTTTGTCGCCATCCATATGAAGAGTATAAGTCAGATTCAAGAAATGATACCTCTATTGTACTGGACGTATCTTATGGAAAATTTGATGCGTTGCTACTAGGAGATTTGGAAAGTGGAGGAGAATCGGAGTTGATTCAACAGCTTAATGGAGAAAGCCAGAAAACATATGAAATGATAAAAATAGCTCATCATGGTTCCAAATATTCCTCTACACATGAATTTCTTACCTATTATACTGGGAAGCGTGCTTGGATTTCCTGTGGCTATGGAAACGACACTACAACGAGATTGATACAATTCAACGGTTAGAAAGGCTTGAAATAAGGCTTTTTCGCGGGTGCGCAGGTGGAATTATCCCTATTTAACTTCTGATTACGCCACACAGGGCAATTTTCAAGTTATCTATTTGAAACCCCTTAACGATATAAAATGATTTATCGTTAATAGGTATTTAATCGTTATAACATTTCAAAGCAGAGTTTATCTGCATCAAAGTGCCACTCGGCACGAGTATCCATTAAACAAAATACACATAAGGAGGACTTGCTTATTGTTTACGAAAAGTGAGAAAAAATTACTCGGAGGTGGGTATTTTACCATCATCCGGGAAGAAGAGAAATTTATTGAGTTACAGTCGAAGAATACAGGTCATTGTTGGATGATATTCAAAAAGACTTATGATAGGGACAAGCCTGTGGTTCTTTACCATAAACACACAGCAAATACTGATTGGTACCATGAACATAGGAATACTTGTACGGTTAAGAATGCTGTGGCCAATATTAAGTTGCACGATGATTACGTTTTGAAACATAAGGAGGTAGAAAAGAATGGCATATAAAGAACATAGAAATTTAAAGGTATATGAGGCAAGTGGGAGAAATTATAAATCAATCCCTCAAATAAAGCTGCAAGGAGACTGGCTTAAGGATTTCGATTTTGATATCGGAACTCCCATCAATGTTGAGTGCCGGGGCGGTGCGATACTAATCACAAAGGCAGATGAAATTATAGGAAAAGCAGTAGAACTATAAAAGGAAGCAGAGGCTTGCCTCTCCCTACACTCATTGAGTGGTACTTCCACAGAATTGTGGGATTGGGGGAAAGGTAGTGTCTCTGCTTCTTTATTATAATACATCAATTATTAATAGATGCACAGTATTTTTCTATAAGCTTTATGGAATTTTTCTTCCATTTAGAGAGACCACTAGTAGACACGGAAAGAATTTCTGCTGTTGTTTGCCAAGTTTCCTCTTCGATTATGATGAGTTGAATAAATCTCTGATAGTGTTCGGGGAGTTGCCTGATGGCGGCTTCAATTACTAATAGTTCTTTATCAATTTGGATTAATTTCTCATAGCATTCGCGGAATTCGGATTCGTATCGTTTGCGATATTCTTCGTGGTAAGTGATGGCAATATGCTGTGTTTGATTTGTTGGGACGCATCTGTGGGATTCTGTGTCGGCATGGAGTTTTTCAAAGTTCATGGATAAGATTACATCGTCCTCCGTAAGTTCATACAGACGTACGAGCATGGATTTTAGCATATTGCGTTGTAGAGATAGTTCTTTGTACCTTGTTAAAATGTTAGAGTTTTCTTGTTGCATAAAAATACCTGCCTTTCTTTTTTTGTGTGAGTACAACATTAAATCTAAAGCAGATATATATCAACGAACTCTTTAGAAATTCTGAAGTTATGTAGAATGGGCTCCATTATAGAAAGATGAGGAATTGGCAAAAGTACGCAAAAAAGCGTACATACCATGTTGATAATTCTGGAAGAAGTGAAATTGGGTACTCGCAAAATTTCGCAAAAAAGTGTAAAAAAGGGATTGCCAATCGTTAAAATGTGTGATAGACTTTCTGTAAGATAGAAAAATAGACTCAGGAGGTGCCATATGCCAGGTAGAAAAATAGAGTTTGAAGAACTTTTTAATTCAACAACGATGTTTTATGTGAATGAGGACTATGAGGAAGAGATGGAACAGGAAGTTCAAAAGAAAGTGGATGAACTTGCTGCCGAGTTACATTCAATAGACACGAAAGAGGGATTAAAAGCATATATCATTGAGCATAAGGATGCATTGGATAATTTGACAAGCCTAATGGAGATATCTACAGAACGATTTAAGCGAATGGTATCTATGATTCGTAAAGACAGGGGATTTGTTTTTTCAACAGAGTGGGGGCTTGGTAAAATTAGGTCTGCAATGATGGAAAGTCCGGCAATGATGGAAAGTGTACTTAATTTGTTGTGGGACGGAAGAAATGATGAGAAATTGAAAGCTAAGATTCCATTTTTCTATTTGGATAATATGGGAATTAATGAAGCAACACTTAACAAGCTTACAAATAAGGACTCAATAAGGCTGTTTGTGAAAAGAGGTCTTGAAGGTAAATATAGTAATAATATTGGTGACTTAATATTGAAAGATATTGAAGATAAAATCAAAACACTTGCCAATAAATATGGATTGGATTATAAACCAAATGTAAGAGTTCCTATGTTGGATAGGGCAGTGAGCTTTGTATTGGAAACGGAAATAGACCCTAAAATTATAATCGATGTATCTTACAGTGTTACAACTTCAAGTGCACAGGGAGATAAGAAGAATGTGGCCAGAAAAACTGAAGAGATACTTAAAAAAGAAAAAGCTGCGGGAAATAATATTATTTTTATAAACTTCTTAGACGGTGCCGGTTGGATTGGAAGACAGGCAGATATGCGCGAGATTCATCGTTGTTCAGATTATGTTATTAACTTTAATAATATTAATCTGTTGGAAGATATCATCGCAGATTATGTAAATAAATAAGCAGGAGGATTAGAATATGAATGCAGAAGAAAGAAAAGCAAAGTTAAAAGAGTTTACAGACCACCCGGAAAAAGCGGTTCGTACAGGTATTCCTATCATGTATCATGGTCAGAGAAGAACCTTCCCTGCTTATGAAATTCCATTGGAGTACTTAGTGTATAATCCATATAATGGAAGAATTGGAAGTGTTGTAAAATCTTACGAAAGACAGAACCATCAGATTGACCCGGAAGACCCTGCTGACAAACTTTTAATTGAGAAGTTCTTGTGGGAATCAAAGCCGGATGCTAACAAGAAAACAAAAGAAAGATTGCTAAAGGAACACCAGGAAAAGCATGGTATTGTAACCGCTGATGGTATTATTATAGATGGAAACAGACGCGCTAGTCTTTTGAATAATATTATGGCTGATGACACCATTCCTTTTAATGAGAAAGGGCATTGTCAGTACTTTGTTGCAATTATTCTTCCAGAAGACGCAGATAGAAAAGAAATCTTGGCATTGGAAACTACATACCAGATGGGTGAAGATGCAAAGGTTGATTATAACCCAATTGAAAAATATTTGAAGTGTGCAGATTTAAAGAGCGAAGGATTCCATGAAGAAGATATTGCAAGAATGATGGATGACACAAAGAGTAATGTAAATATGTACTTATCTGTACTAAAACTTATGGAAGAGTATCTGGATGAATTTGGTTATACCGGTATGTATACTCAGCTTGAAAAGAATGAGGATTCATTCCAAAAATTAGACAGTGCTCTTAAGAGATATAAAGCTGGAGTACCATCAATGTGGGATTATGACCCAGATGCAGATGTTTCAGATTTGAAACTGATTGCATTTGATTATATTAGAGAAGGTTTTGAACAGACATTGTTTAGAAATATCATAAATGTACCATCTGCAAAAAAGCCAGCAAGTAGTTTTTTTGCAAAAAAAGAAGTATGGGAACCTTTTAGAGATAAGCATTTTGAAATTGTAGAAGATATTCAGGAAGATTCCGTAGATGACGTGATTGCAACAAATCCGCCAGATTTGGGAAGGGCATTAAAGGCAAGGGATAAGCAATGGAAGGCACAGGTAGAAGATGATTTTGAAGAGAACTTTACACGTAGCTTAGATAGTTTAAATAACCATGCTAATGCTGCAAAACCATTGCAACAGTTAATTAAGGCTTGTCAAGCGCTTGAGGTTGTAGATACTGATCAGGATAGTTTTAAGCAGGATGGAAATGTAAGAGGTTGCGTAGAAACACTTGATGAATTTGTAAAAGAGTTTAAGAAGATACTCGGAATGTAGAGGTGTATTTGATGAAACAACTATGTCTTGAGTCGAATGATGATTCATCGATTATGTATGTAACTGGAGACATAGTGGACATTTTTTCTAATCGTAGAGCTACAAGATATTTGAAGGATACACTCAATTACTCACAGGCCGGCGATAAACTGATAGTGCAGGCAGACAAGGATATCAATAAGACGATTGATAAAATAAAAAAAGTGTGTGAGTATATATCGGCAGAACTGGTGTATTCTGGAAAGGTTTCTGAGGCAGTTAATAACTATGCATTAGAAGAAGCAAAGTTCCACGAGTTTTCAGAGAAAGCTAGATTGATAAGGGACAATCATTGTGAAAAAGATGATTTTCAAAACTTTGTTGATTCCGTAAGTCGAAATTTGAAGAATAGAAGCTTGTATGAATTACAGTTATTATCTGCGTATCATTTGGCTTTTTCACAGAATGGGTGTAACTTTTCTGTGCCGGGAGCAGGAAAAACAAGTGTTGTATATGGAGCATTTGCATATCTGTCGAATTTAAAGCCAGAGGATAAGAAGTATGTAGATAAGTTACTGATTATATCACCGCTCAGTGCTTTTGGACCGTGGGAATTAGAGTATGCCGAGTGTTTTGGAGAAAAACCATCTACTAAAAGATTAAATGGAAAGGTGTCCATAGAAGATAAAAAACAATATTTATATTCACGAACACCTGCAAAGATTACTTTATTATCATACAATTCAGTACCGTCTCTTAAAGAAGAGTTGATATACTTTTTGAGAAATAATAGAGTAATGGTCGTTTTGGATGAAGCGCATAAGATTAAAAACACCAGCGGTGGAATCACGGCGAATGGAGTGCTCGATATTGCGACATATTGCTCTGCTAGGGTTGTTTTGACGGGTACACCGGCACCAAACGGATATGAGGATTTATATAATCTGTATAAATTCATCTGGCCAACTAAAAGAGTAATACCGTTTGAAGTATATCAGTTAAAGGATATGAGTAAACAAGAAACAGATGTACGTGTAAACACATTGCTTGATGCCATTGCGCCATTTTTTATTAGAGTAAAAAAGAGTGATTTGGGAATTCCGGCGGCAACCGAGAATCCACCAATTATTGTTCCAATGGGTGAGGCGCAAAGACGTATATATGACGTTATCGAAAAGAAATACATGAGTGATATTGTTTCCTCAAAAGATACGGGATTTCAGCAAGATTTAATAAAGGCTCGTTTGATAAGAATGATGCAGGCAGCCACTAATCCTAATTTACTTAGTGTTCCATTGCAGAATTTTGCATCGTTGGAAGGTTTTGATGCAGGAGCAGTAGCAGAAGATACATCGCTGATAAGAGATGTTCTTGAATATTCTCAGAATGAGACTCCTGCCAAGTTCATTAAAGCAAAAGAGATTATTGAACGCATTCTGTCAGAAGGTGGTAAGGTTGTAGTATGGGCAATATATGTAAAAAATATTCTCGATTTTGAAGCGTACTTGCTGTCTAACGGTATACAATGCAGAACCTTATATGGTGCGACACCTGTGGCTACCGGGGACGAGGAAGATGATGATGACGCAATAGAAACAAGAGAAAAAATAATTGAGGAATTTCATAAAGATGATTCTTCATTTAGTGTTATCATTGCAAATCCTTTTGCTGTTTCTGAATCAATTTCTTTGCATAAGGTATGTCACAATGCAATATATATGGAACGAAGTTTTAATGCAGCACATTTTATTCAGTCAAAGGATAGAATACACAGATATGGTCTTAAACCAGGAATTGAGACTAACTACTATTACCTGCTTTCGGAGGATTCGATAGATTCTGTTATCAATGAAAGGCTGATTGCAAAGGAAACGCGCTTGCGAGAGATTATTGAAAGTATGCCAATTCCATTGTTCTCCAATGTGGAGTTGGAAACAGGAGATGATGATATAAAAGCGCTGATTACAGAGTATGTTAACAGAACTAAAACGATGTAATTCGATAGGTAATATAAATGGTGTATTGTTCCTGGTTTCAATACTATCTGGAAAAAAGAAACTTAGTTTTAACGAAATTGTTAATAGGTGCTCATTGGAAAAAAATATCAAGATTAACTGTGGAGGTGCAGTAGCTTTTTTTCAGTATTTAGGATTTGCTGAATGGGAAGATGACATAGTTATACCCACGGGTAAAATTGAGCAACTAATGGGTAAAGAATCGAATGAAGTTATAAATGTGCTTGTTAAAGAATGTATTGTTCTTTTGACAGAAGAAGGTTTGTTTGACATTGACAGTACGGCATTCGACCCGGAAAAAGGACACTTAAGCATTAAGCGGTCTGCATTTCCATTAGCATATGCTGCGATTCGAAACTTTCTTACTGTTGCAGGTGCCTTGGAAAAGGAAAGTAATGGGGAAATTGGTATTGCAGAGCAATATGAACAGGATTTTTCAGCACAGCTTAGGAATAGGAAAGATAAGTTTACACTTGAACAACTTATGCAAAGACAAGCTGAACAGAACAAAAGAGGTTTAGAAGCAGAAGAATATGTTCTTGAGTTGGAAAGAAAGAGACTTCCGGGAAAGGCATATAAGATAAAAAGAATTTCTGACTTTGATGTATCAGCAGGTTATGATATTGTATCATATAACGGCCAAGATAGTGTTATATATGATAGATTCATAGAGGTAAAATGTTTCGTGGGGAAACCACATTTTTACTGGTCAGAAAATGAGTGTGATGTGGCTCGAATCAAAGGTGAGAAATATGTATTATGTTTAGTGGACTACCTTCGAATGAGTGAAGAGGATTATGTTCCTGAATATATTGTAAATCCTTATGAATGTATTTTCACAGATGATACATGGCTAGTGAATACAGCCTCGTATAAAATTCAAAAAATATAGGGCATGATTTTCATGCCCTATTATCCATTATGTTAGTTTTTGTACATTTCAGCCAAGCGTTCTGATATTGCTTTAATTACAGGAACACATACGGTGTTACCTAGTAGGTCAAACGCTTCGCTTTCTTTAAGGAATGAGAGGTCATAATCTTCCGGGAAACCGCACAAGCGTTGACCTTCTCGAATGGAAAGACGTCTTAGTCCTCCGTTATCAATTATTCCAAGATGAGAAACATCCATTGCTACTAGTGTTGGTGCTAACGCATTTGGATCCAAAATTTTGGTAAATTCAAAGGAAAGTTTTCCTGTGACGATATTATATCCTTTTGGCTTGGTTTCATCTGGAACTCTACGATTTTTTTCTTTTTTACGAGGATGCTCTAAAGTGAGATAACCCATGTCAACTAATTGGTCAAGGAAGTCCTTAAGGTTATCGTGCTGATAAAAGGTAGCAATCTGTTTTTCAGTTAGTGGCATTCCATCCATCCAATCAATTCCTATTTCAGCCGCCCATTTCTTCTTCCGGCGCTCTCTTAAAAGTAAATTTAAGAATTCGCATTGCTCTGGAGTTGTGTCACCTTTTAAACCAAGTTCCCAACTGTGGATATTATCATCACCGCCTCGTTTATCTTTTATGGCCTTTCCGATTACTTGATCGGGAGTGAAGTGACTAAATAATTTTTCCGTGAACTTTGAATGAACATGAGGCAATCCATGTTCTAAGATGTCCCCAAGAACAGCTGTATGCTCTTCGAAGTTATCCAATGAAATATGGGCATCTCTGGTTCCGACTATGTACACGCGCTTTCTTGACTGGGCTAATTTAAAGAATTGGCTGTCAATTAATCGATATGAAACATAGTATCCAAGTTGTTTTAAATGAGTAACAATTATTGAAAGTGTACGACCATTGTCATGATTAACAAGTCCTTCAACATTTTCTAAAAGAAAACCGTAAGGTTGCTTTTCTTTTAGAATACGTTCTATTTCAAAGAAAAGTGTTCCACGGGTATCTTCGAAGCCGAGACCAAGTCCGGCAGCTGAGAACGGTTGGCAGGGGAACCCCGCGAGGAGGAAATCGAAGTCCTCAATGT
The DNA here is from genome assembly GCF_012070565.1 of Anaerosporobacter faecicola. Taxonomy (GTDB): domain Bacteria; phylum Bacillota; class Clostridia; order Lachnospirales; family Lachnospiraceae; genus Anaerosporobacter; species Anaerosporobacter faecicola. The sequence goes on along the minus strand of NZ_JAAQRO010000037.1, from coordinate 15,729 downwards.
CTGAAGCCGGTATTTTTGTAATATCTCCAGCAACGTTCTCTTCTTTGTAGTAATTTTTATATGCTTTGATAGCATATTCTTTTATTTCACTACTTAAAACACATTTAGGTTCAAATCCCTTTTCTCGAAAGGCATTTTCGAATCCTAATCGGATGCCGCCTAAACCTGCGAATAGGTCAATGAATTTAACTACTTTATCGTCAGCTCTTTTTCTGCGTTCGATTTGGGAATTAATTAAATCCATGCATTTTTCGGAGAAACTATCTCCGTGAGCGTATTTTTCAATATCATCTTGTAATGTGGGAGTGATATATATTGTCTTGGCTATTTTCTTCTGGTCTTCAGGAAGAGGTGTTCTACCAGAACCCTCACGTTTTCCGCCATGCATAATGAATCTCCTTTTTTGATAAAATGTCAAGTGTTATTATAGCATATACGACTTGATTTTGCAATGTCTTAAATCAAGTCTGAAAATCTATTTATAGCACTTGTAACAAAGGAAAATGAAAAAAAGTATTAAAAATAAAAGAAAAAATTATCGAACCATTGACAAGTAGTGTAATAGTGGGTATAATAAAAGTACGCTTAATAGCGAAATTGTTATGATGAAGAAAAAGTACGCAAATAAGAGTTTTAGGAGTGAGGACATGGCAGGAGAATTTGGTAAGTATATTGCAGAGAAAAGATTGGAGAAAGATGTAAAACTCAGACCTATAGCAGACAAGTTAGGCGTTTCTGTAACTTACTTGTCCGATATAATAAAAGGAAGACGAAATCCTCCAGACAAAGAAGGATTAGAGATTTTGGCTGAAATGCTTGGATTAAATGATCAGGAGCGAGCAGAGATGTTTGACTTGGCTGGAAGAGAAAGAAATCAAGTGGCCCCAGATTTAACGGATTATATCATGGATGAAACATTGCCAAGCGCAAGGGCTGCGTTCCGTAAGGCCCGAAATGCAAATTTGGGTGACGATTTTTGGCAGGAAGTCAGCAAGTTTATTGATACAAGAGGAGGTAACTAATGGATTATAATATGGAAACTTTGTTGCCGTATATTCCGCCTTCTGAATATGATAAGGTTGCAACGGATTTTTTGGAAACATATTATCCAGATGCATTAAACAAACCACAGGCGATTCCGATAATGGATATTGTTAAGGATGGTATGAAGTTAGACTTAAAATTTGTTTGTCTTTCTGAGGAAGTGGATATATTAGGTATGACAATTTTCGATGATGGTCTTGTCGAAATATATAATCCTGAAGATGGTCTTTATGAGACACAGTTTTTTAAGAAAAAGACTGTGCTAATTGACCCGGAAGCTGTGAAAAAGACTAATATAGGCTGCAGAAACAATACGATTGCCCACGAAGCAGTACATTGGTATAAGCACAGAATGTACTATAAGATGCAAAAGTATTCTTTGCCTAAGAAAGCAAAATATTGTAAATGCAATATAAATGATTTTCCGTATATGAATGAAGACGAAAGTATTATGGAAAGTCAAGCGGTGGGGATTGCACCAAGAATATTGATGCCTAAGAAACCTTTCATAGAGGTTGCAAAAGCATATGATATAAAGTCCGTAGAGGATAATTGGAGAGAAATTTCAGAAATTGCACAGTTGTTTGATGTTTCAAAACAGTCGGTAAGAATCAGGCTACAGGAATGTGACCTGTTATAGTATCTTGCTGCTCAGGCAGCAAGAAAATTTTTTGAAAGAAACTTCGCAAAAAAGCGTAAAATTAAAAACGCCAACAAAAAAAGAAAGTGAGGAATTCTATGGATAGAGCCAAGAGAACAACTAATGATGACAAGCTTTTATGTATTCTTAAAAGAATTTCTGCAAAAGGAAAAAATGCAGAAGTAAAGATGGACAAAAATGGTAGATGGATTGTCTATGAGGTAAGTAAAGAGAAGACATTGGTCGAATAAAGAGGTATTCGGCAACGACTAAGAGGAGTCAGAGAGTAACTACAATGGTTACTTTTTGACTCCTTTTTATTTTTTCTTGAATTATATGAAGGAAAATACGGTGCTGTGCGATTTTTTACATCGTATTTTTAATGCTGTTTTATGTGTGGAAGGAGAAGAAGTATGTATCGAGTTAGAACACCAACAGTTTTGGAATGACCATTATTGTAACCTAGAAACATTTTAACATTTAACTGAATCACACTTGCTGAAATATTGAAAGCGCGCAAGAGGCAAGCGGGATACACGAATAGAGATGCAGATAAACACTCAATCGGGAGTTTAGATCTGGTCTTGAAAGTGTGTCAGACCGCTTTCTTCTTGTGCGCTTTTTTAGTGCCTTCGGAAGTCTGACCCATATCGTGTATCCCCTTGCCTGTGATTCCAACACAGAACAAGGAGACATTGATATGAAGATTGAGACAATCGCATTCCGTAATGACGGAAATTATGTAACAGAGGACGGCACAACATTTGTAATGAAATTCTTAAATCCAGCTTATGGCGAAAAGGATGAGCCGGAGTATATCACACAGGAAGTTCCTATTAACGCAAATGATGAGTGGGTTAAGGAGTATATGGACGAGCAGCACAAGTGGGCAACTTCGCAGGAAAGAGAAGAGGACGAGCGTGTGGATGTTAGTAAGGTTTCAGTTGATTCAGATGAAGACCCTGTGCAGGTCCTTCTCGGCCTTATTGAAAATCAGCAGGGTAATCCAGAGGTAACTCTTGGAATCATCGGTGAGGAAGAGAGTGATGAAAAGAACAAGATTCTTGCACTTCTTACTGAATATAAGGAAGAACTTGCTCCGACTTGGCAGAATCTGCTGGACAAGATTTATGGGGAGCAGATGAGAATTTCGGATATCCAGAGAGAAGATATTGCAACAAAAGGTGAAACAAAAACTAACCAGGCATATTCCAAGCAGGTTAATAAAGCCATCGAGAAATTGAAGAGCTGTTTTGAGGCTGCCGGATATGAGGTAGACCGCACTCCAAAGAGAAAACGTAAGTAGTCAAGAGTTCTAGGGTTGTAACTTTTCCCGTCTGTGAGGGAAGAGTTACTTCCCACCAATTATAGGAGGTAAAGCAGATGGCACATAAAGTCAGAGTCAATGTCGTAACAAAGGACAACCGCAAGGAAATGTTGTATGCGGGCAAAAAAATCAGCCTTCCAAGAAAGCTAGTGAGACTTCTCTTTGGTGAGGCAACACAGATTTTAATCATGCAGCCGGGACAGAGTGTTGAGCAGGTGGAGTTCATTGAACTTCCAAAAACAGCAACCAAGGCAGAGTAGGAGGAAGTTATGGAATTACAAAATATCATATTCCGTTTGAAAGCCGGAGATAGGGTTCGGCTGCAGGGAGTGAAGTTTTATGTTGAGCCGGATGAAGTTTGGTTCGTGAAGGAAAGCGGTGACCGTCTCTTCTTCAAAGCGGTGTTTACATACACCTATGGTAAGAAAGAACAGTACCTCGGAGAGTTTTCAATTTATAAGGAAGCAATTTTGAACGGAGCAATTAAGATGCAGAAATTACAAAGTGCAGGGAGGAAGTAAAGATGAAGTTTGAAAATGTGAAATACAGATTAACAGCCGGAGAGGAAGTAATCATTCCTAAAGGAGTTACTTTCTATGCCAAGCCAAGCAAAGTTGTGTTTATAGCGGAATATCCGCACCACCTTTTATTTGAAGGAACATTTGAAGCGGGTAAAGAGATATATGGCATAAGAAAAAGAAGATTCAGTGTTAGTAAGGCTTCCCTTTGGTGTGGGGATGCGAAGGTACGCAAAGTATCTGACGGGACCTATGTCGGCATAAAGGAGGGCGAAGATAATGAATAATAACAGTTTACCAATGCCTGTAAAGGGCAGACCTTTTGACCATCAGCAGAGAGCATTTGATTTTGTATGCGGACTGTTTGGTCTTATACCATCAGCTGTCAGAAGTTCCGGGGCAGCAATTCTTGCAGAAATGGGGTGTGGCAAAACCTACATTACCATTGCTGTGATTGGAATTTTATATCAGTTCGGATTAGTGAATAGATGCCTTATCGTAGCACCACTTTCCTTACTTGGTGTATGGGAAGAAGAGATACTTAAGTTTGCAGATTATCCTGTGAACATTACGGTGCTGAAAGGTAGTTGTGCCAAGAAGAAAGAACAACTGGCAAATATTCCGGCAGAAGGACTTCAGATAGTTGTTGTGAACTATGAAAGTGCGTGGAGACTTGAGACTGAACTTCTGCAATTTGGTGCAGATATTATTTGTGCCGATGAGGGTCACAAGATTAAAGAAGGAAGAACCTCCCAGGCGAAGGCTATGCACAACTTGGCCGACCATGCAAAGTTTAGATGCCTTTTGACAGGAACACTTATTACAAATAAGGAAATTGATGTTCACAGCCAATACCGTTTTGTAAATAAGGAAATCTTTGGTGGCAGCTTTTATCAGTTCCGTAACAGATATTTCGATATGCTGGGTTATGGTAATCACACACCAATATTCCGTAAAAGCATGACAACGGATTTTTTACAGAGATTACATTCGGTAGCATTTCGTGTGACAAAGGCAGAGTGCCTTGACCTGCCGGAAATCACAGAGGAAGTTCGCCACGTGGAATTAGAGCCAAAGGCAATGAAAATGTATAAAGAATTGGAAAAAGAATCCTTTACAGAACTTGCAGGTGGCGAAGTTTCTGCACCAAACATTCTTACAAAGTTGCTCCGTCTGTCACAGCTTACAGGTGGACATTTAACAGATGATGATAAGAACACGGCAGCAGTATCTAAATCCAAACTGGATACGCTTGAGGACATCATTGATTCATCAATGGCAGAAGGTAAGAAGTTAGTTGTTATGGCTCGTTTTGTGCCGGAACTTAATGATATAGAGAATCTTCTTAAAAAGAAGAAAATCGGTTATGCCGTAATTCGTGGTGGAGTCAAAGACCGTGATGAACAGATACGCAGATTTCAGAACGATGATGACTGCATGGTGTTTGTAGGCAACATTGCAGCCGCCGGACTTGGTATTACACTTACAGCTGCATCCACCATGGTTTTTTATTCCCTTGATTACAGTATGTCTAATTTCGAACAAGCAAAAGCACGTATACATAGAGTTTCACAGCGTGAAAATTGCCATTACATCTATCTTGTGGCGAAAGGGACCGTGGATACAAAGGTACTTCGTGCTTTAAGAAATAAAGTGGATTTAGCAAAAATGTTAGTTGATGATTATAGAAATGGTAGCAACCCCTTCTCTGAGTAGGAGGGGTTGTAATTTTTCCCGTCTATGGAGGATAGGTCATCCTTCATCTGATACAGGGGTTGTAACTTTTCCCGTCTGTGAGGGACAAGTCGACAGTCACAAAGATGAAGAGTTGTAACTTTTCCAGTCTATAGAAAGGAGGAAAAGCCGTATGGAAGACAGACAGATTATGGAACTTGCAGACCAGCTTAAAGCGGCCAAGGAACGCAAATCGGAACTTGAAGAGCAGACCAAGGTAGTGAATGCTGAAATCGACAGACTTGACTTGGCATTATCGGACGCTATGGCAGAGGCGGAGTTAGATAAGTTTACCCATTGTGGTAGCACATTTTATCTTAAAAGCCGTTTATTTGCATCTCCGATGGCAGGTAAGAAAGAAGATTTATATGCAGTTCTTAAAGAGAACGGATTCGGTTCATTGGTAACGGAATCAGTAAACGCAAACACGCTTTCCAGCTTTGTTCGAGAGCAGAAGGCGGAGAACGGTGATGAATTGCCAGAATGGTTAGACGGATTCATCAACACTTTCGAGAAGGTTTCAGTTGGAATTAGAAAAAAATAGGAGGACACAATTATGTCAGAGAACATCGAAGTAAAAGCAACAGAGATTGCAGAGACAAGTGGATATGCTGCACTTGCAAATATGGATACTTTAAACAACGCATTAGCAGAGGATTGCGATGGACTTGAGTTTAGTCTTGATAAAATCAAAATCCCTTCTGGCGGTGGAACAGCATTTGAAGTGCCTACCGATGAGGAAGGCGAAACAGATATGGTTAAGGAAATCACAGGAGTTATTCTTTATAACCATGCAGTGAATTCCTTCTACAGAGAGAAATATTCCGGCGGTTCCAATCCACCAGACTGTGGCTCTTTTGATGGCAAGGTTGGTGTTGGTAATCCGGGCGGGGATTGTAAGAACTGTCCGTATAACAAATTTGGTTCGGGCGAGGGCAGGAGCAAGGCTTGTAAGAATCGTAGAATGCTTTACATCTTACAGGAAAACGAGTTCTTCCCGGTAGTATTGTCACTTCCGCCTGGATCCGTTGGTTCTTACACCAATTATGTGAAGAGACTTGTTTCAAAGGGACTGCGTCCAAATAGTGTGGTAACCAAGATTACGCTTAAGAAAGCATCAAGTTCCGATGGAATTAACTATTCACAGGCTGTGTTTAAGAATGACAGATTGCTTACAGCACAGGAAAAGCAGGCACTTGCACCTATGGTGGAACAGATGAAAGAGATGGCATCTAATCTTACACCTTCAGCACTTGTGGAAGATGATGTACCTTTCGTGGATGCAGAAACAGGCGAAATTATTGAGCCATTGAACTAAAAATCCTTTTGGTCGAGGAAATATATCACAGAACCGGGAGGGGCAACCCTCTCGGTATTTTGGAGGTTTGAACATGGAAATTAAAAATAAATATGAATGTGTGATCTCGGTGCAGGGTATCAAAGATTACATTGGAAATGCTATAGAAGTAGCATTTGACTATGAAACTGCACCAGATGAACCATTTCGTGAGGAAGATAAGGCGGCGCTTGACCCTCATAAGAGTCATATAGTTGGCTGCAGCTTTTCAGTAAAAGAAGGAACTGGAATTTATGTTCCTATTGCACATTTGATTGGTACAAATATCGACAAAGATGAATTCTTTGCATATTTGAGAGAGTTCCTGTCAGATAAGCGAATTATTAAGATTGCCCATAATATCGCTTTTGAATCTTGCCAGTCCTACCATCAGGGCATCGTGATTAAAGCACCTGTGTATGACACAATTTGTGCCGCACAAATGACGCTTAAAAACCATTATGAGTTCAGACAGCTTAAGGATTCCGGTCTTAAGACATTGGCAAAGGAACTTTGTGGAGAACCATTACCTTCGTTTTCTTCTGTTACAGATGGAAAGCACTTTGATGAACTGGATGGACATGATGCAGAAACAGTGCGTTATGGTGCCGCTGACTCGGATTTTTCGCTTCGTCTGTATCATAAGTTTAACGAGTGGTTTGATAAATTCATGCCTGCACACAGAAAGATTGTGGAGGAATTGGAGTCCCCTACGGCTGTGTACATAGGAATTATGAAACACATTGGTGTACCGATGAACGTGTCTTTAATGGAGCAGAGAAAAATTGAAGTGGAAACCGAGATGGCGAAACTTCGTGAGCAGATTGCTTTTATTATTGGTGATGTGAATATTGGTGCCAATTGTGGTACACAGGCTTTCAAAGACTATTTATATAAGACACTTGGACTTCCTGTTCTTAAGACAACGGCATCAAACCGAGAGGCAGCAGATGATATGACAATGACTATGCTTAAGGAATATTGCGACAAGCATCGTCCAGAATTATCACAGCTGTTTGTGTTGGTACAGGAATATAGAAAACTTGGAAAGATAAAATCTACTTACATTGATGGTTACAGTAAATATATTAATTCGGTAACACAAAGAGTACATCCAGATCTGTTTGCACTTTCAACAGATACAGGGCGTTTTAACTGTACCAAGCCGAATTGCCAGAATATGCCGAGAAAAACAAACGACCCGGTTGGAATCCGTAATTTTGTAAAAGCACCCGATGGTAAGGTTATCGTTTCACTCGATTTTTCGCAGATTGAACTTCGAGTAGGTGCGTTCTACTGCAGGGATGAAAATATGTTACAGACATACCGTGAGAATGGTGACATTCACGCACAGACAACAGCGGTTATTTTCGGTGTTTCCTATGAGGAGGCAAAGGATAAGAATGCTCCGAATTACAAGGAAAACAGAACCATTGCGAAGAACTGTAACTTCGGTGTGTTCTATGGTCTGTTCCCGAAAGGTTTACAGGGGACATTAAAATTCAAAGCTGGAGTGGAAAAGACCATAGAGGAATGCGAGGAGATTATTGCAAACCTTAAGGCTGGATATAAAAATCTTGCTATTTGGCAGGAGAATACAAAGGCAGATGCATATAAGAATGTGTACACGGAAACTTGGATTGGCAGAAGAAGATATCTTCCGGGGATTCGTTCTGAAGATTGGAGCAAGAAAAGTTTTGCAGAAAGATGTTCTATGAATACGCCAATACAGGGTACTGCAGCAGATATTTTGAAAATGGCTATTGCCCGTATTCTTGAGGGACTGGATTCGAGACCTTGGCTTGAACCTATTCTGCAGATTCACGATGAGTTGACCTTCATCATCCCAGAGGACAAGCTGGAAGACGCGGTGGCTTTCGTTAAAGAGTGTATGGAAGTAAAGCCGTTTGCAGAATTTGACCTTCCTCTTGTGGCAGAAGGAGCAATAGGTCATACCTTTGGAACAATGGAAGAATTGGATGATTAGTGATTTGGAAAGTAAGGGTTGTAACTTTTCCCGTCTATGAGGGAAGAGATACAGCCCTACTTTTTTGAAAGGAGGAACTCGGATATGTACAAGAATAGCGAAGGATATGCAGACCCTACGGCTGCAAGAGCAATCGGGCAGGTCATGAAGGAGTACAAAGCCAATCAGAAGAAGATTTGGCGCAAACAGTACGAAATGAAAAATCAGTCCAAGGTGTATGTAGTTTCAAAGTACGCCGGGGATATTGATAAAAACGTGGCGGATGCTATTAAAGCCTGCAGATATCTTATTGATAAGAAGAAACAGCCAATAGCCAGTCACTTAATGTATCCTGCAATTTTAGGTATTGGGGATACAGACATGGAATCAAGAACACTTGGATTAATGTACGGATTGTCGTTGCTTGCAATGTGCGATGAAGTTTATGTCTTTGAAACTAAGAGCGGATTGTCAGAGGGCATGGAGCAGGAAGTCAGAGAAGCAAAGAAACTTGGAAAACCAATAAAATTCATAAAAATGGAGGAGATTTAATGGATACACCAATAAATGTATATGCATCAGATATCATTGGTAGTTTGTTTAATCCTACCGATGAAGTTTGCCTTCGTGTCTTTGCTGACAAGAAAGGTGACCCTTTTACAGGCACAAAGTTAAGTGTTGAGGCAGGAAAGTTTTCGTCAATTATGACAACCCTTGAACAGCATAACCAGCAGAACAGAGGTATTTTCTATGTTGTTAATTATGGGGGACAGGATGATGCGAGTATTACAAGAATAAATGCTCAGTTCGTAGAATGTGATGATTTGTCTTTCGATGAGCAGAAGAAACAGATTGAAGATTTTCCACTTAAGCCATCCCTTGTTATTAAAACAAGAAAGTCTTTACATACCTACTGGTTTATTAAAGGCGGAGAGGTAGGAAGATTTCGTACAGTTCAGAAACAGTTAATCAAGCATTTCGGTGGTGACCCGGCTTGTGTAAACGAGAGCCGTGTACTTCGTCTTCCCGGTTTCAATCATTGTAAGGAAGACCCTGTGAAGGTGGAGTGTCTTTCGTTCCACCCGGAACTTCGTTATACACAGGATGAACTTGCTGCAGTTCTCCCAGAAGTTGATGCGGGTCCTATTGAAGTAAAGCGTGGTAATCAGACAGGCATTGATACAGTGTTGTATTCCTGTGATTTTATTAAGCATTGTATTGCAGACGCAGCATCCCTTTCGGAACATGACTGGTATGCGATGATTTCAAATCTTGCCGTATTCGATGGTGGTACGGATAAGATTCATGAAATTTCAAAGCCTTATTCGGGATACGATGCGAGCGAAACGCAGAAGAAGATTAATCATTTTCTTGACAGCAACACGGGTCCTATGACTTGTCAGACCATTGCAGACAAGGGATTTCAATGTCCTAGACTTGCTAACGGTTCGTGTACTTGCAAAGCACCCGCAGCAATGTGCTTTCAGCCTTTGGAGTTGGATGCAGTAAGAGCAATTCTTGGAACTATGCCTGTTAAGAATTCTGTGGTGGATGATTTGCAGACGGCCAAGGAGTTTATTGAAAAGTATCTTTATAACATCGAGGGTGTAACAGCAGAAGGTGTTATCAACTACGATGTGAAGAATCACTTTTCCTTTAAGAATTCAGATTTGAAATCGCTTATTACATTACACAGAAATGTTTATAAACAGTATCAGTCCAATGTAAATACAAAGAGAAATGGTACAGACCTTCCTGAATGGTATGAACCTACAGAGAAAGGACTTCGCTTTCTTCCGGGTATTCTGGCAGAAAAGATGGCAAAGGAAAAGCCTGTCTTTTATGCAGCAGAGAGTTTCTTCATCTATGAGGATGGTGTTTACAAGGAAGTTAATCAGCTGGTGATTGAAAACATCGTCAGAGAGCAGATGATTCCTCGTTATACGAAGTTATCACAGATTACGGATGCAACGGGTCAGTGGAAAATGCAGGTACTTAAGGATATCTGTGAACTGAACTCAAACCCTTACATTATTAATGTGAAGAATGGTCTTTACAATGTTCTCGAAGATACATTGACCGAGCATACAGAGGACTATCTTTCAACGGTTCAGTTACAGGTAAATTATACGCCGGATGCAGAGTGTCCAAGATTTATTCAGTATTTGCATGAGTCGGTGGATGATGACCAGATTCCGTTGATACAGGAAATGTTGGGTTATTTCCTTATTCCCGTGAATCACGCACAGAAGTGTTTTGTGATTGTGGGAAAGGGTGGTACAGGAAAGAGTCAGTTACTTCTTCTGATTAATGATATCCTGCTTGGCAGAATGAATGTATCAAATGTTACTTGGCAGGCTTTGAATGAGAGATTTAAGACAGCAGAGTTGTTTGGAAAGCTGGCTAATATCTTTGCAGATTTACCTTCTAAGAATATCGATGACAATGGAATTTTCAAGGCTTTGGTCGGTGAGGATTTCTTGACGGTTGAGCGTAAGAACAAGAATCCGTTTTCTTTTCAGTCATTTGCCCGCCTTCTGTTCAGCTGCAACGCAATCCCTCGTAACTATGGGGATAAATCGGATGCATTTTATCGAAGACTTGTTATCATGCGATTCGACAATGTGGTTACAGAAGACAAGAAGGACAGACAGTTGCAGGATAAATTCAGAGAAGAGGCAGACGGTATTTTTCTGTTCGCTCTGGAAGGATTAAAGCGTCTTATTAATAATCATTTCAAGTTTTCTGAAACGGAAACGAATATTAATGAGTTACAAAGATACAAGGAAGATTCAAATTCGGTTCTTTCATTTGTGAATGAATGGTGTGAACTGGATGCGTCCTACGAAGTGCCGAGCATGGAACTTTATAACAAATATAAGGTTTATTGCGAAGTATGTGGCATGAGTCCATATGCACAGAAACGCTTTTCGCAGGAGTTGGAGAATTGCTGTCCTGATCTTACAAAGGGTAAGGATAACCTCGGTAAGAGAAGAACATGGAAAGGAATCCGTGTTTCGGACATCACGGAATAATATTTCGGACATCAAATGGACGGCAAAACAAAGAGGCAAGGACTCCAAGAAGCATTGATTCTTGGGACTTTGCCAAAGGCTGGACGGCAAGGACACCAAAATCTCACTTCTTTTTATATTTTACCATTAATATATACATTGATTTTTTTATAAAAAAAGTGAGTATAATACAAAATTTGCCGTCCAAGGTGTCCAGAAGGGAGGATGCCTATGAAAGAGGCGGATATTGTAAAAGCCATTATGAAATTTCTGAAGACATTGCCTAATTGCTTTGCTTGGAAAGAACATGGTGGAATGTACGGCACAGCCGGAATACCCGATATCATAGCTTGCATTGATGGTAAGTTTTATGGTTTTGAGGTAAAGACGGATATTGGAAAACCTACAAAGTTACAGGAGTCCACTATTCGCAAGATTAACAAAGCTGGAGGAATTGCAGTTGTGGTTCGCTCCGTGGACGAGGTAAAGTCCATACTTGGCTACTAAGATTACAAAGATTCAAAGAGACAAAGATACGAAGACTTTAATCACTCAATTTAAGATTGGAGGAGTCGTATATGGCTAGTAATTATTTAAGACCCGAAGAGGCACTTGGAAATGCTGTTGTATTACAGGCTGTTAAAGATTACAGGGATGCTGTTAAGAAACTGTCCCACGGAAGAAAGAATACTGCAGCCGAAGATACAAAAAAGGAATGCGAGAGATTTTTCAAATCCACTCATTTTAATACATTCACTTCATTGGACGGAAATGTCCTTCTTTCTCAACTAGAGAAGGAGGTGGCGGCATGACTGTAAAAGAATACTTGGGACAGGCTTATCTGTTAGACCAAAGAATCAAATCGGATACGATGGAATATGAAGAACTTCGTATGATGTCGCAGACAATTTCTTCTCCCGGATTTGAGGAACATTATAATGCAACGAAAAATACAGATGCACCCTATATCCGCACATTGGAAAAGATGATGGATATGGAGAATAAGTTAATGGAAGAAATGGCGGTATTGTTGGAACTTAAGCAGCAGATAAGGGAAGTAATCGGTAAAATTGAAAAGCCGGAATTTCAGATGGTGCTTAAATGCCGTTACATCCATAATATGACCTGGTCTGCAATAGCCGATTCATTGATGGCGGATATAAGAACAGTACAGAGATGGCATGACAAAGCTATCTGCAAGGTAAAACTTCCAGAAAATGCAATTAATTTAAAAGTTGCCGTGGTTTGTCATACAATGACATAGTTGCCTTTATGTTATAGTATAATCAGCAAAAATCGAAAATGATAAACAGGCACAAGCCTTCATTGTGGTTTCCACAGTGGGGGCTTTTATTATGCCTAAATATTGTAGGAGGTGGAGAAATTGCCAAGAAAGGCTAAACACCCATGCCACCATCCCGGCTGTCCAAACCTAACTGAAGGACGGTTCTGTGAACAACACCAAAAGGAAGCTAACAAACAGTACGAGAAGTACCACAGAGACCCTGCAACACACAGGCGTTATGGTAGAGCGTGGAAACGCATCCGTGACAGTTATGTTAAGACCCATCCCTTTTGTGAGTTGTGCTTTGAGAAGGGAGTGCTTGTTGAAGTAGAAGAAGTACATCACAAGACACCACTCTCTGAAGGTGGTACACATGACAGAACTAACCTTATAAGTCTTTGCAAGAGTTGTCACGCACGGATTCATGCAGAGCGAGGAGATAGATGGCATGGAAGAAAGAGTGATTCATATGAATGACACCCTATGACGGGTAGATACAAAAAGTATTTTATTTTATTCGTATGACACCCTATGACAACCAAAAACAAAAAGAGTAGGGGGAGGTCAAATCTCTACGGTTCAATCGTCAGGGCAACGGTGCCGCCCCTTCGTGCGTACTTTTTGCGTTTTTGAACGGGGTATTAAACCCCTAATCGTTAAAACATTATAAGGAGTTGATGAAATGGCTAGAGACGGAACTGCCCGTGGCTCCAATATCAAGGTTAATGCCGGGAGAAAATCCAAGGCATTAGCTGAAAAGGTAGCAACGGGGAATCCTGGTGGTAGAAAACTGAAAGTCATTGACCTGCCGGAAGGGACGGAACTTGAAGGAGCAGATATTCCTGAACCTAGTGCGTACATAAAATCCAAGCAGAAAGCGGCGGGCGAGTTTGATGCAGAAAATATCTACAGATATATCTATATGTACCTTAAGGAAAAAGGCTGCGACAAACTGGTGAGCAAGCACTTGGTGGAACAGTACGCAATGAGCGTATCCCGACTGATGCAGTGTGAGGAGGCTATATCCGAATACGGATTTCTTTCCAAGCATCCGACAACAGGGGCTGCGTGTGCATCCCCATTCGTGGCAATGGCTCAGAACTACCAAAAACAGGTAAACACAATATGGTACCAGATTTTCCAAGTGGTAAGGGAAAACTGCTCGACAGATTTCAATCCCGATGATGCAGACCCAATGGAGATTCTGTTACGCAGTAGAGGATAAGGAGAATTTCATAATGATAGAAAAAGTAAATCCATGCCACCCGGATAAGGTGGCAGACAGAATTGCAGGTGCCATAGTTGACTTGGCATATGCTACAGAAGATAATCCAAGGATTGCCGTGGAAGTACTGATTGGACATGGTGTGTGCCATGCGATTATTGAAACTTCGGCTACCCTTGATGAGAGAGATATCGTGGATGCAATTTTCAGAATTGCCGGGGATGTGCAGACAGATATCGTGGTAGTTCCACAGGATGAGCATCTGTCGGATAACCAGAAGGGTGCTATCCGTTGTGGAGATAATGGTATCTTTAAGGGAATGCCACTGACCGAGGAACAGAAAAAGTTATCAAAACTCGCAGGCAGAATTTATGCTGACTACCCAACAGACGGAAAGTACATTCTTGATGGGGACAGACTTATCATCTGTCAGAGCAATGCGGATACAGAAGAACTGAAATCACGATACCCAGAGGCAGAGGTCAATCCGATAGGTGCCTGGGTGGGAGGCACAAATGTAGATACAGGTGCTACCAACCGTAAGCTTGGTTCTGATATGGCTGACTCCGTAACAGGTGGCGGTCTTCATGGTAAGGATTTATCCAAAGCAGATGTATCTGTAAACATTTATGCATTCCTTAAAGCACAGGAAACAGGAGAGCCTATCAGTCTTTGTTGTGCAATCGGAGATGAAACAATCGATGGAAAGCCATATGGAGAAATCGTACAGATTGCAAGGGACTTCATCACAGACCTTGGTGGCTTTGAGGCATTTGCAGAATGGGGGTTATTCTAATGGGAAAGCATACAACTGAAATGAAAATGGTATCGACATCCAAGTTGATACCATATGTAAATAACGCAAGAACCCATTCACAGGAACAGGTAAATAAACTTCGTGGCTCGCTTCGTGAGTTCGGTTTCATTAATCCTGTTATCATCGATTCTGATTTTAATGTGATAGCCGGACACGGCAGACTGATGGCTGCAAAAGAAGAGGGCATCGAGGAAGTACCATGTGTATTGGTGGATTACCTAACCGAGGCACAGAAGAAAGCCTACATCCTTGCAGACAACAGATATGCACAGGATGCGGGATGGGATGAGGAACTTTTAAGGCTTGAGATTGAATCCTTGGAGGGAATGGACTTTGATGTATCTCTTACAGGTTTTGATGATCAGGAAATAGCAGACCTCTTTGCAGATGGCGAAAGCACAGGAGCAGAAGATGATGATTTTGATTTGTCGGATGCACTTGAAAAGGCAGCCTTTGTTGAAAGAGGAGATGTGTGGGTGGTAGGCAGACACAGACTTATGTGCGGAGATGCCACTTCGCCAGAAGATGTTGCTACCCTAATGGACGGGAAAAAGGCAAACCTCATCATCACGGACCCTCCGTACAATGTGGCATTTGAGTCCTCTGACGGACTTTCAATTAAAAATGATAAGATGGAGAACGATAAGTTCTACGAATTCTTACTCGCAGCATTTAAGAACATGGCCGAGCATCTTGAAATGATATGATTCCCCTTAAGTAGACAAGGTAAATAACCAAATCTACTTAGGGGGAAATTTTTATGTCCAAATATACGACAGAAATAAGGCTAGCAGCATGCAAAGAATATTTTGATGGAAAGTTA
>NZ_JAAQRO010000036.1 GCF_012070565.1 Anaerosporobacter faecicola | reverse complement strand
CGAATCAAAAAATACAAAGAAAAATGGTGTGCATAAAAAATGACCATACCTCATACGAAGTATGGTCATTCAGTAAACACTCATTTTAGATATTTAACCTGTCTACTTGACAGGGGGCATATCAAAAAGGGTGGCTCGGCTTATGTATTTCATGCAGATACAGAAGGCTTGAATTTCAGAAAAGCATTCATCGATGCAGGTTTCCATTTATCCGGCTGTTGCATTTGGGTTAAGAATTCCCTTGTGCTTGGACGCTCGGATTATCAGTGGCAACACGAACCCGTTTTGTATGGATTTCTACAGAATGGTAAGCACTACTGGAGTAAGAATGCAGGTCGTTCCCAGACCACCATTTGGAACTTCGATAAGCCAAAGAAAAATAAGAACCATCCTACATCAAAGCCACTTGATTTACTTGCATATCCTATCGGCAATTCAAGTCAGGAGAATGCAATCGTAATCGATACCTTCGGTGGTAGTGGTTCGACACTTATGACCTGTGAGCAGACAAATCGTATTTGCCATACGATGGAACTTGATGAAAAGTACGCATCCGTCATTCTTCGCAGATATGTTGAGGATACAGATGATGCAGACAATGTGTATGTCATTCGAAATGGAGAAAAGCTGATGTACTCCGACCTTGTAAAGGAGGTAGATTTTGGAGATGGAACAACAGAATAAGAAACCAATTACCCTCGGAAGTCTTTTTGACGGTTCTGGGGGTTTTCCATTGGGTGGGGTTCTTGCAGGTATCACACCTATTTGGAGTTCTGAAATTGAGCCATTTCCTATCAGAGTTACAACGGCTCGATTTCCTAATATGAAACATTATGGAGATATATCTACACTTGATGGTTTAGAACTTGAGCCTGTAGATATCATCTCGTTTGGCAGCCCCTGTCAAAATCTGTCGGTGGCTGGCAAAAGAGAAGGCTTGGATGGTGACCGTTCAAGTCTTTTTTATGAGGCAATTAGAATTGTTAAAGAAATGAGGGAGGCTACCAATGGAAAATATCCAAGATATATCGTCTGGGAAAATGTCCCAGGAGCATTCTCCTCAAACAGTGGAGAAGACTTCAAGGCAGTCCTTACTGAAATCTGCAAAGTCAAAGACGAGCAGGTGTCAATATCTAAACCTGCAAAATGGGAAAATGCAGGACGCATCATGGGAGACGGCTTCAGTATCGCATGGAGACTCCTCGATGCTCAGTATTGGGGTGTACCCCAGAGAAGACAACGAATCTACCTTGTCGCAGATTTTGATGGAGGGAGTGCCGGAAAAATATTATTTGAGTCCGAAGGCTTGTCAGGGTATTCTGCGCAGGGCTTCAAGTCGTGGCAAAACGCTGCCAACGGTATTACAGAAGGCGTTGGAGAAACAGGCGGCCAAGACAGCTTAATGTTTGAAAACCACTCACAGGATACAAGGTATCGTGGTCCCCTTGCTGTTGCACAGACTGTTTCTTCTACTTATGGAACAGGTGGAAACAATCAGCCATTCGTAGTTCAGACACCAAAGACTTTGAAAGTCAGATGTGGCTGTGAGGGTGGGGGCAAGGGAGCGTTGATACAGGATAATCTGTCAGCTACCTTAAGCACCAATAATGACCAGACATTGTTCCAACCGAGAGCCTTTGGTGTGTGTGCGAAGAACAGTAACTCCATGAAGTCGGATAATCCGAACAGCGGATTTTATGAGGCAGATACATCAAGATGCCTTGATGCCAATGGTGGGAATCCTACCTGTAATCAGGGTGGCATTGCTGTTATTGAAGGCAACGGCAGCCGTCCTTCCCACAGGGGAGATGGTTATAAGGAATCCGATGTGATGTATACCTTAAACGCCACAGAGCAACACGCAGTTGCTTTTGCAGAAGTTCATGCAACACTATCAGCAAACGATGGTCCCAAGGGTCCGTCCAGTCAGATGATGAAAAACCCGGAAGAGAATTTCGTGGGTGAGGTTTCCTATGGTATAGGAAGACCTGCAATGAATCAAGGTTACAATGCCAAGTTCAGCTTTCAGATTGAAGAGGAAGTTGAGCCAACACTTGTGGCATCTGGAGCATCCGGGGTTGCCCATCCGAGATTTTCTTCATCGAAGGCATCATTCTTTACCGAGGCAAATGAAGAGTGTGCAAATACACTTGTTGCTACGGATTATAAAGACCCACCTATAGTAAATGACGGGGACGAGATTGATTATATTGTACGCAGGCTTACTCCAACGGAATGTGCGAGACTGCAGGGATTCCCGGATTGGTGGTGTGATGGCATAGGCATTCCTGATCCAACGGATGAGGACATCGCAAAGTGGAGAGAGGTCTTTGAAACTCATGCGAAAGCAATCGGAAAGATTACGAAACCAAAGTCTGATGCACAGATAAGGAAATGGCTGCAGAACCCACAGAGTGATTCGGCAGAATATAAAATGTGGGGAAACGGAGTGGCTCTTCCGAATGTTTTCTTCGTGCTTGCGGGTATCAAATATTATTCGGATTTATCACAGAAATAGCTTGCTATTATGTGCCTTCAGAGTGATATATGTACATACCAAAAAATCATAAGGAGGTACAAAACATGGTACTACATTTCAATGTAACAAAGGACAAACGAAAAGCTATGGTTCAGGCAATCGAGAAGGAAATCGGGGGAAAGGCAAAATACCTCGGAGTTCCTTCCTGCGCCTACGAAATTGGGAGCTTTACTGTAGGAAAGAATGGCGAATTGGAATTCGGAGATTTTGATGACCTTGATGAGGTCGCACCGATTGTTGATGCCTGCGTTTTGGCAACAGGGGTCAGCCCGGCAGAATGGAACAACAATGAAAAGGGGGCAGAAGAACCCGACAGTGAGCCGAATAAAGGGGCAGAACCGGGCGAGAGCCTTGGACTTACGGTTTCCATACCACTTGAAAAGGTAGAGGTAGGCAACCTTGCAAGCCTTCTGGATGCAAAAGGAGATTTGATAAAAAAGGCACTTGGTATTCCCGACCTAAGTTTTACTACAGACGAAGAGAATATTTCCTTCCCTTGGTTTGAAGAGGTAAAGCCGGAAGAGGCACTTGCCTACACCAAATTCATATCGGCCATTTGTGAGATGAGTAAAAAGCAGAAGAGAGTTACTGCAAAGCCAAAGGAAAACGAGAATGAGAAATATGCATTCAGATGTTTTCTCTTAAGGCTAGGGTTCATCGGGGATGAGTTCAAAGCAGACAGAAAAATCCTTCTTTCAAAACTGGATGGCTCGGCTGCATTCAAGGCAGGAGCGAAGAAAGGGGGCGAGCAGTAATGTTTTTTCCACCAAGAGATATTGTAAATAGGGTAAAGGAACAGTACCCGGCAGGTTCAAGAGTTGAACTGATTTCTATGAATGACCCATACAGAGACATTCCAAGTGGCACGAAAGGAACTGTTACGGAGGTGGATGACACAGGTACAATCCATGTACATTGGGATAACGGATGCTGCCTTGGGGTTGTCTATGGAGAGGACTCCTGCAGAAAACTAAGTACCGTGAAAGTCATCTGCTATAACGATGAGGAAGTATGGGACAGCCGGGAGGATGCTTTGGAATTTTATATGAAAGCAATGGCGGGTTCCGAAGGAAGTGAGCAGGAACGTTATGCCAAGATTGTGGCGGAACTTGCGATGGGAAAGGCTGTCTGCACGGATGGGGAAGAGTAGAAAACCGCTGGAAAGATACACAATAAAAGGTGTGTATCTTTGTCCAGTAGTGGTATTCCAATTTATGTGCTTTAGAGTGATATATGTACACAACGAAAGGGAATACTTTTCAGGAGGTACATAGAATGAACGAAAAAATCACACATCAGATTGAAGAAATGAAAAAGCAGACCATCGGAGTTGAGGTTGAAATGAATAGCATCACAAGGGAAAAGGCAGCGAGAATTGCAGCCAAGTTCTTCGGAACAGGACGCTACGAAAACACAGCCGGAAGGAACGGATACTACACTTGGTCAGCATGGGATGAGCAGGGAAGAGAATGGAAATTCCAAAGGGATGTAAGCATTGCCGGATGCGACAGCGAAAAATGCGAACTGGTAACACCAATCCTTACCTACGCAGACATGGAAACCTTGCAGGAGTTAATCAGACAGCTTCGACACGCCGGGGCAAAGAGTGATGCAACAAGAGGATGCGGGGTACACATCCACATTGGAGCAAAGGGGCATACACCACAGACCATGAGAAACCTAGCAAACATCATGGCGAGCCACGAAGACCTCATTGCAAAGGCACTTGACCTTGACCATTACCGACTGGACAGATATTGCAGAACGGTTGACCCAAGGTTTTTAGAGCAGATTAACAAGAAAAAGCCAAAGACCATGAGTGCCTTGGCAGACCTTTGGTACGGCTCACAGGGCTGCAACTACGGAAGGAGTCAGCATTACAACGACAGCCGATACCATATGCTTAACTACCATGCAACATTTACAAAGGGGACCATTGAATTCAGACTTTTCCAATTCGATGCCCCTGCAGACGGAAAGCAGAACGGACTTCATGCCGGGCAACTTAAGGCATACATTCAGCTTTGCCTTGCACTCAGCCAGATGGCAAAGGAAGTCAGAACAGCAAGCCCAAAGCCACAGCAGAATGAGAATCCAAAGTACGCAATGAGGACTTGGCTTCTTAGGCTCGGATTCATCGGGGATGAGTTCAAAACAGCAAGGGACATTCTTACAAAGAGGCTTGATGGAGATACAGCATTCAGAACGGCAAGGGCATAGCCTTCTGCCACTTTAGGAAATGACCGCTTCGGCGGTCTTAAGGTGGTAGAAGGGTATCCCCTTCGGAAAGGATGGATGCATTATGCAGAAAAGATATTACATTGCCTATGGCAGCAACCTGAACATCAGACAGATGAAATTCCGATGCCCTACTGCAAGGATTATCGGGACGGCAACCCTGCCGGATTATGAACTCCTTTTTAAGGGGAGCAAGACGGGTTCTTATTTGACAGTCGAACCAAAGAAGGGGAAGAGCGTTCCCGTGGCCGTGTGGGAAACCACAGAGACGGACGAGGCTGCCCTTGACAGGTACGAGGGATTTCCCACCTTTTACTACAAGGCAGAAATGGAACTGCCGATTATCGGAATCAGAACAGGAAAGATAAGGAAAAGAAAGGTCTATGTGTACATCATGCACGAGGACAGACCACTTGGTATTCCAAGCTGGCATTATATTGAGACCTGCCTTGAAGGGTACAGAGCATTTGAATTTGATGAGAACATTTTGTTTCAGGCAATAGAGAAAAGCAGGAGGGAATGCCATGAAGATTGAAAGAAAAATTGAGCCAAGGAAATGTCCACGCTGTGGCAATATATATAGACAGCCACCTGCACTTTCAAGAGTGGATGGAATCACAGCTATCTGCCCGGATTGTGGAACAAGAGAGGCATTAGAAAGCATTGGAGTTGAGTTTGAGGAGCAGGAGAAAATTCTGGATACGATTCACCAACATACCATATAAAAAAGTTACACATTTCTCGATTATTAACTTGCTATTATGTGCGTTTAGAGTGATATATGTACATACCAAAAGACAAGGAGGGCATTAGCCATGACAAGATTTGAAAAGGATATAATCGAGATTGAGGAAGGAAACGAAATCGAGGTTCTTAAGAGAAGAAAAGCAGAACTTGATGACCTTTACAAGAAAGGCAGATGCGAAAAGAACTCATTTAAAAGACAGTGCATTGCACAGGAATACACAAGAAAGTTAGCCGAGTACGAAGCACTCGACAAAATGTGTTAAAAAGAAAACAGAGAAAGTTGAAAGGATCCGCAAGGGTCCTTTTTTCGTGGAGGTGATGATGTGAGAAAACTGAAAAAATATGTGCCGACCAGATTTATGGCAGAGGATTCTCACTACGATAAAGCCGAGGCAGATTTTGCTGTGAACTTTATTGAAAACCTCTGTCATACAAAAGGTACATGGGCAAGAAAGAAATTTGAACTTATGGATTGGCAGGAGCAAATCATAAGGGATGTATTTGGAACCATAAAGCCAAATGGGTATCGTCAGTTCAATATGGCTTATGTAGAGATACCCAAGAAGAACGGCAAATCAGAATTAGCAGCCGCCGTTGCATTATTGCTGCTATGTGAAGGGGAACAGCGTGGTGAGATATATTCCTGTGCAGCCGATAAGAACCAAGCGAAAATCGTATTTGATGTGGCTGCCGATATGGTGAGATTTTCAAAATCATTAAGCAAACGAATCAAGATATACGAATCACAGAAAAAGCTGGAATATCTGCCTACAAAAAGTACATACCAAGTGTTAAGTGCCGATGTTTCCAACAAGCATGGATTTAATACGCATGGCGTTATTTTTGATGAGTTGCATACTCAGCCGAACCGCAAATTATATGATGTTATGGTTCAGGGTTCGGGAGATGCCAGAATGCAACCCCTATATTTCCTTATAACCACAGCCGGGAATAATACCGAGAGTATCTGTTATGAGGTGCATCAGAAGGCTTTGGATATCATGGAAGGGAGAAAGCATGACAGTACTTTTTATCCTGTAATCTTTGGTGCAGGGGTTGAGGAAGATTGGACAGACCCAAAGGTATGGAAGAAAGCAAATCCATCACTTGGAGAGACTATCGGTATCGATAAAGTCGAGGCCGCCTGTGAATCTGCAAGACAGAATCCCGGCGAAGAGAATGCTTTTAGACAGCTTCGTCTGAATCAATGGGTAAAACAGAGCATCCGTTGGATGCCAATGGAAAAGTGGGATGCCTGTGCATTCCCGGTAAATGAAGATGATCTGGAAGGACGTGTATGTTATGGAGGACTCGACCTTTCAAGTACCACAGACCTTACATCCTTCTGCCTGGTATTTCCACCTCTTGACGAGGATGATAAATATTATGTTCTTCCTTATTTCTGGCTGCCGGAGGAGACACTTGATTTGCGAGTACGAAGGGACCATGTGAATTATGATGTGTGGGAAAGACAGGGATTCATTCAGACTACGGAAGGAAATGTGGTTCACTATGGATATATTGAAAAGTTCATCGAGAGACTTGGCGAACGGTTTAATATCCGGGAGATAGCATTTGACCGTTGGGGAGCAGTCCAGATGGTGCAGAACCTCGAAGGCATGGGATTTAATGTTGTGGCAATGGGACAGGGATTTGCGTCAATGTCCCCACCGACAAAGGAACTCATGAAACTGACCCTTGAACAGAGGATTGCACATGGCGGGCATCCCGTTCTTCGGTGGAATATGGATAACATTTTTATTCGTACTGACCCTGCTGGAAATATCAAGGCAGATAAATCAAAATCAACAGAAAAGATAGATGGTGCCATAGCCTGTATCATGGCACTTGATAGAGCAATAAGATGTGGAAACGATACGAGCGAGAGCGTCTACGATACCCGTGGACTTCTCGTTTTTTAGTTGGTAAAGGAAGGTGAACATTATGGGAATTTTCAGTGGAATATTTAAATCGAGAGATGCACCCACAAACAGAACTGCAGGCAGTGCCTACAGTTTTTTTCTTGGTCAGAGTTCTGCCGGGAAAAGGGTAAATGAAAGAAGTGCCATGCAGACATCGGCGGTTTATGCCTGTGTCAGAGTCATATCAGAATCGGTGGCAAGCCTGCCATTACATCTGTACAGATACAACAAGGATGGTGGCAAGGAGAAAGCCATCGACCATCCTTTGTACCACCTGTTACACGATGAGCCAAACCCGGAAATGACGGCATATTCCTTTTTTGAGGTGGCACTTACCCATTTGCTTTTATGGGGCAATTCCTACAGTCAGATTATCAGAAATGGAAAGGGCGAGGTCATCGGTCTTTACCCGCTCATGCCGGACAGAATGACGGTAGACAGGGATGAGAAAGGACATCTCTATTATGAGTACATGGTATCTTCCGATGATGCCCCAACAAATAAAGGTTCCACAGTGAGGTTAAAGCCGGAGGATGTCCTGCACGTTCCGGGATTATCCTTTGACGGTTTGGTTGGATATTCTCCAATCGCAATGGCCAAGAATGCCATCGGTCTTGGTATAGCAGCCGAGGAGTATGGAAGTAAATTCTATGCAAACGGGGCTGCACCGAGTGGTGTATTGGAACATCCGGGGACACTCAAAGACCCAAGCAAGGTAAGGGAAAGCTGGACACAGACCTTTGGAGGTTCTGCAAATTCCAATAAGGTGGCAGTCCTCGAAGAGGGCATGAAATACACACCGATTTCCATCAACCCATCGGAGGCACAGTTCCTTGAGACAAGAAAGTTTCAGGTGACGGAAATCTGCAGGATATTCCGTGTTCCACCCCATATGGTTGCAGATTTGGAAAAGAGTTCCTTCTCCAATATTGAACAGCAGTCCTTGGAATATGTACAGTACACACTTCGCCCGTGGCTTACAAGACTGGAGCAGGCTATGGCACGAAGGCTGTTTACGGAAGAGGAGAAAAAGACCTATTTTGTGAAGTTTAATGTGGACGGACTCCTTCGTGGAGATTATCAGAGCCGTATGAACGGCTATGCCACGGCAAGACAGAATGGGTGGATGTCTGCAAATGACATAAGGGAACTGGAGAACCTTGACCGTATTCCTGCTGAACTTGGCGGGGATTTATACCTTATCAATGGAAATATGACAAAGCTGGAGGATGCGGGTATCTTCGCAGCCGATGGCACTAAAAATGGAGAGGAGGATTCCGATGAGGGACAAGAAGAAGTTCTGGAACTGGAAGAACAGGAAAGTTCTGAACCAGGAAACAAACGAAGAAATCGTAGAACGAACACTTGAGTTATACGGCACCATTGCCGAGGAGAGCTGGTTCGATGACGATTTTACACCTCAGATGTTCAAGGATGAATTGAATGCCGGAAGTGGTGACATTACGGTATGGATTAATTCACCGGGAGGTGACTGTGTGGCGGCTGCACAGATTTACAATATGCTCGCAAATTACAAGGGGAACGTCACAGTCAAGATTGACGGCATCGCAGCATCGGCTGCATCCGTGATTGCTATGGCTGGACATACAGTTTTAATGTCCCCGGTATCCATGATGATGATTCATAACCCTGCGACAGTAGCTTTCGGTGACCATACCGAGATGGCAAAGGCTATCGAGATGCTTGAGGGGGTTAAGGATTCCATTATCAATGCGTATGCGTTAAAGACCGGGATGTCGAGAGCGAAGTTATCCCGTCTTATGGATGCAGAAACATGGATGGATGCCACAAAGGCCGTGGAACTCGGCTTTGCGGATGACATTATCACAAGAAATGCTTTTCCTGAAAAGGAAGAGGAAGAGGATGAAGAAGAGGATGAGCCGAAGGAAGGCGAATCAGAGAAGCAAGAAAGCACCGAAGAGGATGAGAAAAAGAAATCATCCAATTCCGTGCTTTTTTCACGCAAGGCGGTAAACAATGCCCTTCTTAACAAGTTGGAGGAGCATTACAAAAAGCCAAGCGTAAATGTAACCAAGCAGGCAGAAATCCCTGCTGTAACCAAAACGGATGGTGTATCTGCAAATGAAATCAGAAACCGTCTGGAACTAATCAAAAAGTATATTTAAGGAGGAACTCGAACATGAGAGTACAGGAATTAATTGAGAAGAGAGCAAAGGTGTGGGAAACAGCAAAGAACTTTGTGGATACCCACGAGGACAAGAATGGTAATCTTTCTGCAGAGGATAAGGAAACCTACAGCAGAATGGAGGCTGAAATCGAGGAACTTACCAATTCCATCGAAAGACAGCAGAGAGCCGAGAGAAGGGAGCAGGAACTTTCCAAGCCTGTAAATTCCCCGATTACTGGAAAGCCTTATAAGGATGAGCCACAGGGAGAAGTAAAGACGGGACGTGCATCGGATGAGTATAAGAAGGCTATGCTTACAGCACTCCGTTCCAACTTCAGACAGGTATCCAATGTCCTTCAGGAAGGTGTGGATGCAGATGGCGGTTATCTTGTGCCGGAAGAGTATGACCACAGACTTATTGATGTGCTTACAGAGGAGAATATCATGCGTGGTATTGCCACAAAGATTACCACTTCCGGGGAGCATAAGATTAACATCGCAGCCACAAAGCCTGCAGCAGCATGGATTGAGGAAGGTGAGGCATTATCTTTTGGTGATGCGACATTTGAGCAGAAGATTCTTGATGCCCACAAACTCCATGTAGCAATCAAGATTACGGAAGAGTTGCTGTATGACAATGCATTCGGTCTTGAGAATTACATCATCACCGAATTTGGTAAGGCACTCGCCAATGCCGAAGAGGATGCATTCCTTAATGGTGATGGTGTCGGAAAGCCTACTGGTATCTTTGACAAGACCAAGGGTGGAGAATCCATCGGAACACTTACTGCAGCACTTAAGTCCGATGATATTCTTGACCTTATCTACAAGCTGAAGAGACCGTACAGAAAGAACGCATCCTTCATCATGAACGATGCTACCCTGGCACAGATTCGTAAGCTTAAGGATAACAACGGTCAGTACTTATGGCAGCCTTCTTATCAGGCAAATGAGCCGGATAAGATTCTCGGCTACAATATCAGAACATCTGCTTTTGCTCCTACAGATGCGATTGCCTTCGGTGATTATAAGTACTATAACATCGGTGACAGAGGTTCCCGTTCCTTCAAGCAGCTTAACGAGTTATTTGCCGGAAACGGTATGATTGGTTATGTTGCGAAGGAAAGAGTCGATGGTCTTCTTATCCTGCCGGAGGCAGTTAAGATTCTTGGTCTTAAGGCAGAAACAACCACAACGGCAACAAAATAGTAGCAATGGTTAAGGGAGCAGTGAAATGCTGCTCCCTTTTATGTGAGGTGGAAAGATGATAATTACACTTGATGATATGAAAAATTATCTGCGTGTTGACCACGATGATGATGACAAATTAATAAAAAGTCTGATTATATCTTCCGAGCAGTTATGCATGGATGTGGCGCGTATTTCAGATAAGGAATTATTCGAAAAACAGCCGTGTTCCAAAGTTGCTGTACTGTATGCAGTTGCATATTTGTACGAACACAGGGAAGATGCAAACCATCTGGAACTGACTCTTTCCATCCGTGCTTTGCTATCGGGAATAAGGCAGGAGGGATTCTGATGGATGTAGCACTTCTTAATGTGAAGATTACTTTTCAGAAAAACTCTGTTGAGGTTGATGCAATCGGTAACCATAAAAACGGATGGACAGATTATTATACCTGCCATGCCACGGTCAGTGGAGAGAGTGGTAATGAAAAGCATACAGCCGGGACAACGGTTGAGGATAGTGACCTTGCATTTACCATTCGGTGGTGCAGGAAAGCTGCTGAAATTGATGTCACGGGATACAGAGTAGTCTTTCATGGAGAACTCTATAACATCACATCGGTTGACCACATGAATTACAAGAAAAAGAGCCTTAAATTCAGATGTCAGAAAGTGAGGAGATAAGATGGCAAATGTATCAATCGACAATCTTGCCTCTGAAATCATGAAGGGTCTGCAAGAATATAAAGACCTTGCAACGGCAGATATGAAGACGGCTGTAAGAAAAGCGGGAAAATCAGTGAAGAAGGATATCCAGGCAAATGCTCCAAAGAAAACAGGTGCCTACTCGAAGAGCTGGTCAGTTAAGACCACGAAAGAGACTTCTGA
Organism: Anaerosporobacter faecicola; assembly: GCF_012070565.1. Classification (GTDB taxonomy): domain Bacteria; phylum Bacillota; class Clostridia; order Lachnospirales; family Lachnospiraceae; genus Anaerosporobacter; species Anaerosporobacter faecicola. The sequence continues at coordinate 126,708 of NZ_JAAQRO010000036.1, read as the reverse complement.
CTCTTTGGAACTTACAGTTTATTCACCAAAGAAATATCAGCTTGCACATCTCTTGGAAAAAGGTCATGCCAAAAGAGGCGGTGGAAGGACAAAGGCAATGCCCCACATCGCTCCTGCAGAAGAAAATGCAGTAAAGGAACTCGAAAATGACATCAAAAAGGCACTTGGAGGTTCGTGATGGAAGAGTTAGTGAAAATCATAGAAGAGATGGGTATCCCTTTTGCCTATGACCATTTTGCAGAAGGGGAAAGTCCTGACCCACCGTTTATCTGCTATCTTCTCCCGGACGATGAAAATTTCGCAGCCGATGGGAAGGTGTATTACAGGATAAGCGGAGTCAGGATAGAACTGTATACGGATTTTAAGGATCCGATATTGGAACAGAAAGTAACAGCCGTGCTTGACAGCCACGGCATTTTTTATGCAAGGAACGAGGTATGGATAGAGGATGAAAAACTCTATGAAGTAGCCTTTGAATTTGCAATGCCAGTATAAGGAGGAATCGAAGATGGCTAACAAGAAGAACAAGGTAAAGTACAACCTTAAAAATGTACATTATGCTCTGCTGAATATTGACGAGGCGGGCAATGTTTCCTATGGCACTCCCGTACCGATTCCGGGTGCTGTGTCAATCGGTCTTGATGCAAATGGTGAGCCAAGTAACTTCTATGCAGATGGGTATGCGTATTACACCATCAGCAACAACATGGGTTATGAAGGTGACCTTGAGATTGCAATGGTGCCGGAGTCCTTCCGTGTGGATGTACTGAAGGAACAGCTGGATGACAACAAGGTACTTGTGGAGAATGCAAATGTGGAAACTGCCAATTTTGCACTCCTGTTTGAATTTGACGGGGATATCAAGAAAATCCGTCATGTCCTTTACAAGTGTGCTGCAAGCCGTCCTTCCATCGAATCCCAGACAAATGAGGATGAAATCGAAGTGCAGACAGAGACACTTTCCCTTAAGGCAACACCGCTTGCAAACGGTTTTGTAAAGGCAAAGACCGGGGATGACACTACTGACGCTGTTTACCAGGATTGGTATAAAGCAGTTTATATGACATCCACCACAACAAATACAGAAAGTGAGGCAGAATCATGAGTATTGTAAAGAAAGTAGAAATCGATGGTAAGCAGGTGCCTTTCAAGGCATCTGCAGCCATCCCAAGAATTTACAGAATTAAATTTAACAGGGACATTTATAAAGACCTTCGTTCCTTGGAGAAGGCTGTGGGAGAAGGGGATGAGGAGAACTCAAATCTTGATTTGTTCTCCCTTGAGATGTTTGAGAACATTGCCTATGTAATGGCCAAACACGCAGACCCGAATATCCCGGACACCCCGGAAGAGTGGCTTGATGAATTCAATACCTTTTCTATTTACCAGGTACTGCCTTCCATCATTGAACTCTGGGGTCTGAATGTGCAGACGGAAGTGGAATCTAAAAAAAACTTCGCCCAACTGACCGCCCGATGACAACACCTTTATTTCTTCTACGATGCGTACAGCTTGGCATAAGCATTCGTGACCTTGACCTTCTTACTATTGGTCTTGTGAACGATATGTACGCAGAGAACGGGAATGATGATTATAAGGGGTATAAGGAACTGGCAACACAGGAAGACTTCGATAGATTCTGATTGAGAAATCAGCCTTTTTCTGCTATACTTTTTTATGGAAAAAGGCTGATGTTCGTCAGCGACAAATTTGAAGTTGGAGGATACACGCATGAAAATTGTAATCATTAATGGAAGTGCCAGAAAAGGAAACACGCTGACAGCAATCAATGCATTTATAAAAGGAGCATCAGAAAAGAATGAAATTGAAATCATTGAACCTGACAAACTCAACATTGCACCATGCAAGGGATGTGGTGTCTGTCAATGCTCTAAGGGATGCGTCGATAAGGATGATACAAATCCTACAATTGATAAAATTGCTGCCGCAGATATGATTCTTTTTGCTACACCAGTTTATTGGTGGGGAATGTCAGCACAATTGAAACTTATCATTGATAAGTGCTACTGCCGTGGATTGCAGTTAAAAAATAAAAAAGTTGGCACGATTGTTGTAGGCGGTTCTCCCGTAGACAGTATCCAGTATGAGCTGATTGATAAGCAGTTTGACTGTATGGCAAAATATCTTTCATGGGATATGCTTTTCAAAAAATCATATTACGCAACAGCCAGAGATGAACTTGAAAAAAACAAGGATTCCATGAACGAACTTGAGGGGATCGGAAAAAATTTATAAAGCACGTTCCAAATTTCAGTTTTTCAAAGTGAATCATAAGTAAAATAAATGTATAGGCATCAATCCTTAAATGGGTTGGTGCTTTTTTAATGCTCGGAGAAATCCGGGCATTTTTTATGCCTAAATTTAGGAGAGAGGAGGTAACCTATGGCAAGCAGAATACAGGGTATTACTGTTGAGATTGGTGGGGATACCACCAAATTGCAGACTGCCCTTAAGGGTCTGAACGGAGAAATCAAATCCACACAGACGGCTCTTAAGGATGTCGAGAAATTATTGAAAATGGATCCAGGTAATACAGAACTTCTTGCACAGAAGGAAAAACTCCTGGCACAGGCTGTGGATGAAACAAAACAGAAGTTGGAAACATTAAAAACGGCAGCTGAACAAGCGAATACTGCACTTGCGAATGGAGATATTTCAAAGGAACAGTACGATGCCCTTCAGAGGGAAATTGTGGAAACAGAACAGAACTTAAGAAGTCTGGAAACACAGGCAAATCAGTCAGCTACGGCAGTACAGAAGATTGCCGCCACGGGAGAATCATTAAAGACCACAGGTGATAATATCTCCAATGCCGGAAAGAAACTTCTCCCAGTAACGGCTGCTGTGACGGGACTTGGAACGGCATCGGTCACTACGGCTGCGAACTTTGAAAGTTCCATGAGTCAGGTGCAGGCTACAATGGGAATCACAAAGGATTCCATGTCGACACTTGATGGGCAGAGTGTTAATACGATGGATGCCCTTTCAAACCTTGCAAAGGAAATGGGTGCATCCACAGCATTTTCTGCTACGGAGTGTGCCGAGGCTTTAAACTATCTTGCTCTTGCAGGTTACAGCACACAGGAAATGGCAGATACACTTCCTACGGTTCTTAACTTGGCGGCGGCTGGTGGCATTGACCTTGCGTCAGCATCGGATATGGTAACGGATGCCATGTCTGCCCTTGGAATGGAAACTGCCGAAGCTGATACGATGGTAGACCAGATGGCAAAGACGGCTTCTACCACCAATACATCTGTTGCACAATTAGGAGAAGGTATTCTTACTATTGGTGCAACAGCAAAATCCATAAAGGGTGGAACGGCAGAACTTAACACGGCACTTGGTATTCTTGCGAATAATGGTATCAAGGGTGCAGAGGGTGGTACGCATCTTCGAAACATTATCCTGTCTTTGCAGAACCCAACCGATCAGGCGGCTGCGAAGATGGAGGCACTCGGTGTGTCTGTATATGACTCCGAAGGTAATATGCGTTCCATGAATGATATCCTTGGGGATTTGAATACAAGCATGGAGGGTATGACTTCCGAAGATAAGGCAAATATCATATCCACCATTTTCAATAAGACTGACCTGTCATCCGTCAATGCACTGCTTGCCAATACGGGAAGTACATGGGACAACTTACAGTCATCTATTGAAAACAGTGCAGGTGCAGCACAGCAGATGGCAGACACACAGCTTGATAATTTACAGGGACAGTTAACATTACTTAAGTCAGCTCTTGAAGGGCTGGCTATTTCTTTTGGTCAGTTACTGATGCCTGCATTAAAAAGTATCGTGGGTGCGGTGCAGAAGGTAGTGGATTGGCTAAACTCCCTTGATGAGGGTACGAAGAAAGTCATTGTCACGGTTGCACTTGTAGCTGGGGCATTGGGACCAGTGCTTATTGTTGTGGGGAAGGTAATCTCTGCTGTTGGTACGATTATGACGATTGTTCCGAAGATTGCCGGGGTTATCAATACTGTCAAAACAGCTTTTATGGCCTTGAATGCCACGATGCTTGCAAACCCGATAGTGCTGATTGTTGCAGCTATTGTTGCTCTGATAGCAATCTTTGTAGTGCTTTGGAATAAATGTGAAGGTTTTAGAAACTTCTGGAAAGGATTGTGGGAAGGTATCAAGAATATCGTATCTACAGTTGTGGAGGCACTTAAGGGTTTCTTTACCGGGGTTATCGATTTTGTGAAGAACAACTGGCAGGCATTACTTTTGATGCTTGTGAATCCGTTTGCCGGGGCATTTAAGTTGCTGTATGACAACTGCGAAGGGTTCAGGAACTTCATCAACGGAATACTTGAGAAGATTAAGACAGCACTCACAAATGCATGGACGGCCATTACAACAGGAATACAGACTGCTTGGAATGCAATATCAAGTTTCTTTACTACAATATGGGAGGGCATCAAGACCATATTCAGTACGGTACTTGAGGCAATCAAGACAGCAATTACCACCTATATCAATGCGTATAAGACTGTCATAACCACGGTGTTTAATGCAATCAAAACGGTTGTTACCACAGTCTGGAATGCGATAAAGACGGCTATTGATACGGTACTGAATGCAATCAAGACGGCAATGACTACGGCTTGGAATGCTATCAAGACCACGGTCACTACTGTGGTAAATGCCATCAAAACGGTCATTACCACAGTGTGGAATGCCATCAAAACAGCAATCACTACGGTTATGAATACCATTAAAAGTACGATAAGCAGTATCTGGAACGGCATAAAATCAACTATCAGCGGTATTGTGAATGGGATTAAGAGTACGGTATCCACCGTGTTCAACAATATGCTTTCCGCCATAAAAAATATAGTGGGAAAGATTGCATCTTCTATTAAGAGTGGATTTCAGACGGCTATCAGCTTTATCACGAGCCTTCCTTCACAGGCATTGCAGTGGGGCAAGGACATGATAATGGGAATCGTAAATGGTATCAAGAGTTGTATCAATGCCGTGGGAGATGCCGTTAAGAGTGTGGCTGACAAGATTAAGTCCTTCCTTCACTTCTCCGTGCCGGATGAGGGACCTTTGACGGAGTACGAGTCTTGGATGCCGGACTTTATGAATGGTCTTGCAAAGGGCATCGAGAAGAGTAAGGGTGTTGTTGCTAAAGCGGTGGAGGGGGTGTCACAGGACATGGTAATCAATCCGAATGTGAATGCAACCTCGGCTGCAATGGAAAGCACATCAAATTCATCTGCACAGAACACGGCAAGCATTGTGGGTGCAATCCATGATGCCATTGCAGGACTCAATATGCAGGGTGGTAACATTTCCATTCCTGTTTATATCGGAGGAACACTTCTTGATGAAGTGGTCGTGAATGCACAGCAGAGAATAAACCTAAGAAGCGGAGGAAGATAAATGGCACATATTCAATATTTGAACTTTGATGGAGAAGACCTGCCACTTCCTGTCAGCTATGATGTTGGCTTGTCGGATGTGGAGGCAGATTCGTCAGGGGAAACGGAAGCCGGGACAAGGCAGAGAGATCTGGTAAGGAGCGGGGTGGTGGAAATATCCTGCTCCTTTAATGTCAGTCCCACATGGCTTAAGAAACTGACTATCTTTCGGAACAGACCAAAGATAACAGTGAAATATTTTGACACAGGAACATTGGAGATAAAGCAGACACAGATGTACATTGACGGATTCAAGTCGGGACTACAGAAAGATACTTCGTTTAAGGGGTTGTGGACTGTGTCATTTACATTAAAGGAATTTTAGAAAGGGGTGGTCTGATGTATCCAGTCAGTGATGAGTATTTAACAGCAATTCAGGATAATACAAGGTCTTATTATTTTGAAGGCTGTATTACCACGAAGGCAGGCATTCAATATCCCTTTACCAATAAAGACATCGTAAAAGGCAGTGGCTATATAACCAACCAGTGCAGTGGAAATAATGAAATAGAGATTGGTTCCGTGTATGCTGCGGAACTCGGTATTACTCTTTATACGGATGTGGACAGATATACTTTGGAAGGTGCAACGGTGACCATCAGCTTTTTCCTTCAGCTGGCAACCGGGAACTATGAAGAAGTACCTCTTGGAATTTTTGAAGTGAGCGAGGCGAACAGAACCATTAACTGCCTTGCTATTAAAGCATATGATTATATGCTCCGATTTGATAAGGCATTCAAAAATAAGGTCAGCAGTGGTACGGCTTATGACCTGCTTTCCCTTGCCTGTGAGGAGTGTAAGGTGGAACTGGCACACACGCAGGAAGAGATAGAAAGCTGGAACAATGGAAAGATTCTGCTTGGTATCTATGGAGAAAATGACATAGAAACATGGAGGGACATTCTTTATTATGTGGCACAGGTGCTTGGGTGCTTTGCGACCATCAACCGTTTTGGGAAACTGGAACTTCGAAAGTATGGCAACACATCCGTGCTTGATATCCCGGACACACAGCGGTTCAGCAGCAGTTTTTCTGATTTTGTCACAAGATATACAGCCATCAATTCCACGAATAACAGGACACAGACAGCAGAGTATTATGCGTTGGACCCGGATGACGGTCTTACCATGAATCTTGGAGTCAATCCGTTGCTGCAGTTTGGACTTACGGAAACAAGAAAAACCATACTGCTCAATGTGTTAAATGACATTTCAAAGATAAATTATGTGCCGTTTGATTCGGCTACCATAGGAAATCCGGCATTTGACCTCGGTGACATCATAACCTTTTCCGGGGGACACGCAGATGAGAAACAGATTACCTGCATTACGAAATATGAGTTCAAAGTCAATGGAAAACACACCTTGCAGTGCGTTGGCAAGAATCCAAGGCTTGCAGAGGCAAAGAGCAAGAATGACAAGAACATCAGCGGTTTGTTAAATCAGGTGGAGGCAGGAAAGATTGTAGTACATACTTTCATGAATGCTTCGCCATATACCATTGGCTCTGTGGATACGGAGATTGCAAGCATTGAGTTTGCATCCAATGAGGATACAGATGCACAGTTCCATGCAAGCATTTTACTGCAGGTGGATGCAGATTCCGTGACAAAGACAGGAAAAGCAAAGGGAACGATTACCATTCCGTCAGCTGCATCCGGGGAGACGAATACTTCTGTGGACGCAGAACTGGATGTGAACCTTACCGATGATGGGCAAGCTGTGATTACGGTAACCTACATCATAAATGACAATGTGCTTACAACATATGTGCCGATTGAAACGATGCATTCCGGCAGACACATTTTGAATCTGTATTATCCGTTAAGCGGACTGGAGGCAAATGCCTATAACACTTTCAGGGTAAGAATGCGAATATCGGGTGGCATGGCACTCATTGACAGAGGACAGGGTATCTGTACCATAAGCGGACAGGGTCTTTCTTCCAATAATGTATGGGACGGCCGTCTTGAATTTACAGAGACCTTGGAAGAACTGATAGGAACAGCCGGAACAATGCCTATAAGGGAAACAATAGCATCCGCAAAGATGCATACGGAAGTTCCAAAGCCTGTAGGAATTACGGATTTGTTCTCGCTGGTTTCTTTGGAATCTTATGGTGTGATGGGGATGGCAGAAACAGTCAGAGTTAACCCTGTGATTGTAACGGAAACCATAGAAACTGCTGATGAGGCGGAGATGACCTTTAACAGATATTTTGTGAAGACGGATTCGGTATTTGAGTTCCAGACAAACTATAAGTTTACAAGTCAGGAATATCCTATTGATTCCGGCAGAATGGCAAAGGTGGTAACCAATACGGAGCAGTTTGCACGTATTGATGAATTGGAGGTGTCAGAGAATGGCTAATTACAGTTCCATTGAGGAAATGCTCAATACAACAGAAAATATGCAGCATCTGGTTGTAAGTACCGGGCATGACGATGACACCATGACTTTTGATGGTGTGGACTGGTTCATGTTTAATGGCATAAAGGCATCCAGCCTTTATGTCAGTGGTAACAGCTGGATAGGACTTGGGGCAAATACAGAACAGTTTCTTGTATGCCGAAGGGATGCCAAGATGTGGGATTTCTATAGGGAGGAGGCAACCCTCTTTAATGCGTACAGGGTTCTGAAAATCAGATGGGAAGGATATGCGCAGTACAACAGCACTTCTTTGGATGTCCGTCTTATCTATGAATGGTTCTTTTTTGAAACTGGGGATATTATGCTGAATCTGATACAGCCACCTAAGAGCAGTGGTTATCTTGGCAGTAACCGAATCAATGGTGGAGTGAGTCAGGATTTTAATGTTACGGTGGGGGTTTCGGAATATGTATCCCTCTATCATGAAGATGATACGGGTACGGCTTACACCCTGAAATATGAACTGTTGGATATCAATCCGCCTTATGACCACAGATATATGATTTCGGATAAAGACGGCAAGTATTACAGAACGGAACATGAAAAGGCATTTGTTGATGCCGTTGTGTTTAAAGGGTATCAGTGTATCCGAACAGGCATTATTCCAGATCAGGATACAAGGGTTGTGGTTACGCTCAATACTTCTTCATTTGGAGATTATGCTTTGTTCGGAGCAAGAACAAGTACATCCGAAGATAAATTTGGAGTATTTCTTACAAGTTCCACTCAGATTAGTGGACAATATGCCACGGAGTCCGTAACGGCAGAAGTAGATGATTATTCCGGCATTGATGTGACAGTGGAACTTTCCAAGGAAGGATTAAAGAGGGATGGAGTTGTGATTGCAGAGTTTACGGAGACAGAATTTGCCACACCCGTGGAACTTGTGATTGGAACCTATAACACAAACGGCACACTTGATTCAAGGTATTTCAAAGGACAGATTATAAAAATCGAGGTATGGCAGGGCGAGGAACAGCAGCTTGATTTGATTCCATGTGTGGATGAGAGTCTGCAGGTCTGCTTTTATGATAATCTGTCCGGGAACTGTTTTTATAACAGCGGATATGGAAAACTTGGGTTTGTGGATGCAGAAGGAAAATATGATGAGGCTACAAAGCTGGTGGAGGTTACTTTTGAAGAACTGACCGCAGAAATCTTTCGGTCAGAGGGATTTGAGGATTTTCCAAGGAGCGAGGTACTTACAAGACTTGTAAATCCGTCATTATTATACTGGCATGATTCCGAGGATGATTTGCCGACAATGGCAGTTACCCTTAAGGCTGTGCCACCTGTTCAGACTGTCTATTCAAAGAATACACAAATGATTGACAGCACAATCCTTGGAATAGAAAAGGTCGAGATTGAAGCAGACGATACGACCTTGTTTGCTTTCTCCTTTGATGCCGGGCAGACTTGGAAGGCATATATCGAGAATGCGTGGGTCAATTTATCGGAAGAGACAAGTGGCATGAGCAGGGAAACAGTGGAGTCAATCGGAACGGATGCCTGGGCAATTGCAAACGAGCAGATGCAGTACATGGTTCGGTTCACCCTGATTGAGGGCGGGTATTGTAAACGCATCATCATTCATTATATCAATTAGGAGGTGGGAAGATGCTGAAAGGAAAAGCGATTATAGAACTGAAAAATGCCGTAACAGGCGAGGTGGAGAAATACGAGGATGAGAATATGGTAACCAAAGCCATCCCGGATTTTTTCTCCCATAACATCGAGGGGCTGCTCTTTAATATGAATGGCAGTCCAAATGACCTAAATGGGAATATGATACCTCTTTGTAAAAATGGAATCGGTGGAATCCTTCTTTTTGCGGATCCATTGGTGGAGGATGAAAATGTGTATTATGCTCCGTCAGCGAATCCTTGTACCGGGTATGCATCCAATGATGTAAATTCCACGGCAAATGTCATGCGGGGAAGTTTGAACCTTACGGAAAGCATGAAACTGGACAAAGGCTATAAGTTCGTGTGGGATTTTGCAACCAGTCAGGCGAACGGAACAATCTCTGCTGTGGCTTTAACACATAAGTGGGGTGGTATCGGGTATATGGGAGATACCTATGATAATACGAATAAAAGGTGGCATATGAAGAGTATGGGGGTTGATGCCAATGCAACCATCAGAACTGCGTACATAAATGCAGTGGAAGTTAATTTTACAGGAAATTACATGATTACCATTGGCTTGAATACCAGTAATGAAATTGTTATTCAGAGAATCAGAAAGGCATACAGAACCGTAGGTTTGAATGATACCATGATTGATAACCAGATAATTATTATGGAAGAAAACAAGATTACACCTACAATATTTATTATGAGCAATCCAAGTAATAACAGTGGTAATTATGATTTCTTTGATGGTAAGGATGGATACTGGTATGGTTTCTGGCATGATGCAAACAGCAGTGGAAATGCAGTAGTAAAGTGGATAAAGATAAAGAAATCTGATTATTCATTTTCGGAAGGTACATGGACATTGGATAACTGTCAGTTACAGAATGCAGGATATCGTTCTGGGTATAATACGTGGCCGGGCAGAAATGTTCAGAGTGTTTTGTTGAACGGATATCTATATATGATGGCATACAATAAACAGTCTGTGTACAAGATTAACGTGAATAATGCAGCGGACGTTACTCAAATAAAGCTGGGGTTTACATCCAACTATAGCTGCCAGGGTGAGTATTATCGAAATACGAGTATGTATATGTTTGTTCTTGGAGACTGGGTCTGCGGTTCTGATTTTCGAATTGCGTCCGATGACACGGTTTATAAGTGTGCAAACTCAATGCCTGTAGGATATTCAGGAACCCCACTTTTTGAGTATGGTCCTTTTTATATTTCCTATGGTGGTTATGACAGCAGGTCGGTAAGAAGGGATTTCTTTATGAGGACACCTTATCTTGCCACCATCAATAATCTGTCTACCTCGGTTATTAAGACGGCAGACAAGACAATGAAAATCACATATACGATTGAGGAGCAGTAAGCATCTATCAGAAATGGTAGGTGCTTTTATTATGCACAAATTTGAAGGGAGGAAGGCTCATGAGTGAAAAAATCATGGAACTCATTACATGGCTTGGTGCGTTGGGAATACCATCCATCTTTGCCATGACAGTTTGGTGTATCAGATGTTGTCTTCAGTACACCAGACAACTGAAAGTGCTGGCAAAGGCACAACAGGCACAGATGAGGTCACAGCTTTTGGAACAGTACCATTTTTATATGGACGATGGCTGGATTTCAGAGGAACACATGGAGGATTGGGAAAATCAGTACCAGGCATATCATAGCCTTGGTGAGAACGGAATCCTCGACAGCAGACGGGCAGAATTATTGAAACTGCCAAATAGAAAACCAAATAAGGAGGAACAGGACAATGAGTAATTATTGGAAGAAGTGGCTTACAGCAGCCGGAATCAGAGCAGTCAAGACCGTGGCTCAGACAGCGGTCGCAACGATTGGTACATCTGCCGTTTTGGGAGATGTGAACTGGATTATGGTGGCATCTGCATCAGCACTTGCTGGCATTTTGTCATTGCTTACAAGTATTGCAGGTATCCCGGAAGTGAAGGAGAGTGATGAGTAATGAAACTTGTGGAGAGTATTCTTACAAAGAATCCGTGCTATACGGCAGGAAGAAAAATTGAAGTAAAAGGTCTTATGTTGCACTCGGTTGGATGTTCCCAGCCGAGTGCTCTTGCTTTTATCAAGAACTGGAACAGTCCGTCATTTGACAGAGCCTGTGTTCATGGCTTTATTGATGGAAATGACGGCACGGTTTATCAGACACTTCCGTGGAATCATCGTGGGTGGCATTGTGGTTCATCCATCAATGGTTCTGCGAACAATACCCATATCGGGGTGGAGATGTGTGAGCCATCCTGCATTACCTATGTTGGCGGGGCAACATTCAAGTGTTCTGACATTGCTACGGCAAAAGCTGTGGCAGAAAGAACTTATAAGGCAGCCGTGGAGTTGTTTGCCATGCTCTGTAAAAAGTTTTCATTAGACCCACTCGCTGATGGTGTCATCATCAGCCACAAGGAAGGACACAGCAGGGGAATTGCATCCAATCACGGTGATCCGGAGCATTTGTGGTCACAGCTTGGAATGGGATACACAATGGATACCTTCCGTAAAGCCGTGAAATCTGCAATGAGTGACTCTGAAAACAAGAAAGAGGGTACACAGGCAGCTGTGTTTGCAGGGCTTTCAGAGAAAGATGCCGTGTCGGTTATTGGGGAATTGTGTCGAGAAGATATGAAGAAGAGTGGCATCCTTGCATCCATCTCGGCAGCACAGTTTATTCTTGAAAGTGGATATGGTAAGAGTGAACTCGGGCAGAATGCCAATAATATGTTTGGCATGAAGAAATCCTTGTCCGGGAACACATGGACAGGCTCTACTTGGGATGGCACATCCGTTTATACCAAGAAGACACAGGAGCAGAATGCAGATGGCTCATATGAAACCATCACGGCTGATTTCAGGAAGTATTCCTGTGTGGAAGATTCGGTTGCAGACCATTCTGCATATCTGCTTGGTGCCAAGAATGGAAGGTCACTCCGTTATAAGGGTATTAAGGGAATGACAGACTACAAGAAAGTAGCACAGCTTATCAAGGATGGTGGCTATGCGACTTCCCTTACCTATGTAGATAAGCTGTGTTCCATTATCGAGAAGTGGAATCTGACACAGTATGATGTTTTGGAAACACAAGAACCTGTACCATCAACACCAGATACCGTGACGGAGTTCCCGGCTACACCATTTACAGTTAAGGTTCTCATTGATGATTTGAATTATCGTAGCGAACCATCAATGAATGGAGCGGTTAAGGGACAGACAGGCAAGGGTGTATTTACCATTGTGGAAGTGAATGACGGATGGGGCAGACTTAAGAGTGGAGCAGGTTGGATCTGGCTTGAAAATCCATCCTACTGTACCGTTCAAGGTACGGTTACAGAAACACCAAAGACCTCAAGTACCAAATCGGTAGACGAGATAGCAAAAGAAGTCATCCGTGGAGATTGGGGAAACGGGGAGGAGCGTAAGAAGAAACTTACGGCTGCCGAATATGATTATTCTGTTATTCAGAAGAAGGTCAATGAAATATTGAAATAGTATTTTTTACAGGCTTGGAGGGAGAAATCCTTTCAAGCCTTTCTTTTTTCGCCAATTTTCTCGTTCATTTCTATTCCTTCTGTAATTGGGAGGATTGTAAGGGTTGTAACTTTTCCCGTCTGTGAAGGGAAAAAGATTCAGAGAAAATAGGAAAGTTATGGTTTTCCTTACTAACCCATTTAGAAGGGAAAAATCCTACCGCCCATTTTTGATTTTTATGTCCGTGGGATAGTGAAGGGAAAACATCATAACGATGAAACCAGAAAAGTTATTCCCTTCAAGTTCGATGGAGGTGGATACGATGAACGATACACAAAGACAACAGATAGAGAAGTTAAGAGCAGAGGGATTAAGCTACGGAAAGATATCTGACGCACTTGGACTTAGCACCAATACCATAAAAACTTACTGTAGGAGACACGGACTTGGCGGAGTAGTCGCAACACCTGCTCCGATTGATGAAGCCGGGCATTTCTGCCTTTGCTGTGGAATCCCTGTTGTGCAGACATCTGGGAGAAAAGAAAAGAGATTCTGTTCAGACCGTTGCAGAAATAAGTGGTGGAACAGCCATCTCGACCAAGTGCAGAGAAAAGCCAATTATGAGTATGTATGTCCATGTTGTAAAAAGCCGTTTACAGCATATGGAAATAAGAACAGAAAGTATTGTTCCCATGAGTGCTACATAGAGGACAGATTTGGGGGTGGCAGCCATGACTAAGGAACGGATGGAAGAAGAAAAACGCTATCTGGCCACGATGTCCATTGCCAAGAATCTCTTAAAGCAGGGCATTATTTCAGAGGAAGAGTACTGTCAAATTGATACAAAATTCAAGGAACAATATGCCGTATCTTTCTCCACATTATTCACGGATATTAACTTGATAAACTACGGGAAATGCGGGAATATGTGACACTGACAAGGAGGGATTATATGGCGAAAATACGAAGGATTGAGCCAAATATACCAAGGCTCGGTGGAAGAAAAAGAGTGGCTGCTTATGCCAGAGTTTCAATGGAAACAGAACTCTTACATCATTCGCTTTCTGCCCAGGTCAGTCATTACAGTTCCTTAATACAGAGCAATCCTGAATGGGAATATGCAGGTGTTTATGCTGACGAAGGAATCACAGGAACATCCACAAAGAAAAGGGATGAGTTCAATCGGTTGATGAAGGACTGCGATGCCGGGAAGATTGACCTTGTACTGGTAAAGTCCATCAGCCGATTCGCAAGAGATACGGTTGATACGCTTAATGCCACAAGACACCTAAAGGATTTGGGAATAGATGTTTTCTTTGAGAGAGAAGGAATCCATTCCATGTCCGGCGAGGGAGAACTGCTCCTTACACTTCTTGCTTCTTTTGCGCAGGCAGAGGCAGAGAGCATCTCTGCAAATGAGAAATGGTCAGTTCAAAAGAGATTTGAAAGAGGAGAACCAAACACGGGTATCCTTTGCTTTGGTTATGATTGGAACCCTGAAACAAAGAGCCTTACCATCAACGAAGAGGAAGGTAAATGGGTCAAGTATATTTATGAACAGTATCTTGGCGGGGCTTCCATTAAAGGGCTAACCCTCGACCTAAAGGAAAAAGGTGTAAGGGGTAAGCGGGGAGATTTGATGGGAAGGACTACACTTCGCAGGATTCTTTCTACAGAAACCTATGTGGGAGATTTGCTTCTTCAAAGATATTTCTCCCCGGAAATCCATAAGCCAAAGCTGAACGAAGGTGAAATGGAGCAGATACTTGTATCGAATGCGCATGAACCACTTGTTAGCAGAGAAGATTATGCGAAGGTTCAGGAAAGGCTAAATAGAAGGGCAAAGGCAGCACACAACCACGGATATGAAAAGACTTTCTTTGCCGGACTTGTGAAATGCGGTAAGTGTGGGTATGCCTGCAACCATGTTCTTTATCATAGGCAACCTGCAGACAAGGCTTATATTGAATGTAACAAAAGAAAGACCAAGGAGTGTGATTTACTTCCCATCAGAGAGTTGGAGTTAAAAGGCATAATGGAGCAGATAGCCGGGTGCAGGGAGAATGTGGAGCGAATTACATTATTTGACGGACACATTGATTTCCTTATGAAGGACGGCACAGTAAAGAGTCACATTAGGAAATATTCGGGAGATGGATTTAACAAAACGCCATTTTCAAGAAAAATCTTCTGTGGATACTGTGGTTCGAGTATTGTGCGAATGGGTGGCAATAAAAGAAGAACCTGTTGGATGTGTAGTGTAAAGAAAGCTGATAAAGCCGGATGTGAGCATGAACTTATGTCGGATGGAGAACTGTATGGTGCAGCCCAATCCATCCTCGGCACGGAAGAAAACTTGGATATGGAGATTTATCTACAAATCGAGAAAACCATATCTTACAATGACAGAATCGAATTTTATATGAAGGAAGGAGGCAAAAAGGTATGGCAAAGACGATAACGAGAATCCCGGCATCGGTCAACAGATATACAGCAAAGCCAATAGCAGAGAAGACCAAGCGTAGAGTTGCTGGCTATGCCCGAGTTTCAACGGAGCATGAAGAACAGGCTACCAGCTATGAGGCTCAGATGGATTATTATACCAACTACATTACTTCCCGTGATGATTGGATTTTTGTCGGGATGTATTCTGATGAGGGTATTACAGCTACAAACACCAAAAGAAGAGAAGGCTTTAATCAGATGATTGAGGATGCCCTTGCCGGAAAGATAGACCTTATCATCACAAAGTCGGTCAGCCGATTTGCAAGAAATACTGTTGATTCCCTTACAACGGTCAGGGAACTGAAGGAAAAAGGTGTGGAGATATATTTCGAGAAAGAGAATATCTGGACCCTTGATGCAAAAGGGGAGCTTCTTATTACGATAATGAGTTCCCTTGCACAGGAGGAATCCAGATCCATTTCAGAGAATACCACATGGGGAAAAAGAAAAATGTTCGCAGACGGAAGGGCGAGCATTGGATTTAAACATTTCCTTGGGTATGACAGAGGACCAGATGGCGAATTTATCATCAATGAAGAACAGGCAGTAACCGTCAGATATATTTACAAGCGCTATCTTGAGGGGTATTCCACATACAAAATTGCCTGCGAACTTACTGAAATGGGAGTGAAGACCCCTGCTGGGAAAGATAAATGGCATCCAAGTTCAGTGATGAGTATCCTTCAGAACGAAAAGTACAAAGGGGATGCCCTTTTGCAGAAGACTTTCACAAAGGACTTTCTGACTCATAAGCTGGTAGTGAACAATGGAGAAGTACCACAGTACTATGTGGAAGGACACCATGAGGGCATTGTGACAGCCGACCAGTTCGACCAAGTTCAGGCAGAGATTTTAAGGCGAAAGGGAATGCAGAAGTACAGTGGAGTTGGATTGTTTTCTTCCATAATAAAGTGTGGAGAATGCGGCTCTTGGTACGGAGCCAAGGTCTGGCATTCCAATGATAAGTACAGAAAGGTCATCTACAGATGCAATAACAAATATGCTGATGGCTGCAAGTGCAAAACACCACACATCAACGAGGATGAACTAAAGGAATTGTTTATCAAGGCGGCCAACGAGTTATTTTCTGAAAGGGAAGAGATTCTTGCCAACACCAAAGTTATGATGGAAATGGTCTGTGAAACGGATTCCCTTGACAGGGATTTACAGGATAGCATCACAGAACTTAATATCATCTCGGAGCAGATGCAGATTGCCATTGCAGAGAACAGCCGGGTAGCATTAGACCAGGATGAGTATGAAAAACGCTATGCCGAACTTACGGCAAGGTATGAAAAGGCAAAAGCTAAGTATGATGACATCGCAGAGCAGATAGAAAGCAAGAAGGCGAAGAGAGAATTATTTAAAGGCTTCATTCGAACTTTGGAGAAGCAGGATGGCTTAATGGAAGATTTTGATGCCGGGATTTGGAGTAGCCTTGTGCAGGAAGTGATTGTTAAGACCAAGGATGATATAAGATTCATATTCAAGAACGGATTTGAAGTAAGAGTATAGAAATAGGATTTGATGGCACTCAGGCAGAAATGCTTGGGTGTCATTTTTTTGTGGTAGAAACATAACAGTTATTATGATATTATATTTTATTATATGAGCGAAAGTATATGCTCGCTAAAATTTGAATTTGTGGAGATGATAAGATGGTCAATATTACAGATGTAAAACAGATTCTTCAACTCGCGATAGATGCCGAGATTAAAGTCTTTCTTGATGGTGGCTGGGGGGTAGATGCGTTGCTTGGACATCAGTCAAGAGTCCATAACGATATTGATATTTTTGTAGAAAAGAAAGATTATCAGAACTTTATAGAGATAATGAAAGCTAATGACTTTTATGAGATTAAGATGGAATATACAACATTGAACCATACTGTATGGAAAGATGCGAAAAACAGGATTGTTGATTTGCATTGTTTTGAATATACGGGCGAAGGTGAAATTCTTTATGAGGGGGATTACTTTCCGGTAGAAACTTTTTCTGGCAAAGGAAAAATTGAGGAGATAGAGGTTTCTTGTATTGAACCACATAGTCAAGTAATGTTCCATTTGGGATATGAATTTGATGAAAATGATGTACATGATGTGAAGCTGTTGTGTGAGACATTTCATATCGAAATTCCAAATGAGTATAGATAACTGTAAATTCCAATTTAGCAAACTGTTAGAAAAATTTGAATTTGAAAACCACAATTTTATAAGTGGTTATTAACCCTCACAGGGTTTTAATAAAATCCTCCAAAAGCCTTGAAAATAAAGAGTTTATCGCAAAATGCTCACCTTAACTTATTATACGATTTCACTTATGCTTATTCTTCCCTTGGAAGCTGATAAGGGCAAACACAAGGGAAAGAAAATCTGATAACAAGATATAACAGAATGTGGCAATCGGAGAACTGTGACGTATGTGCGAATATATTATACTGGAGGATTTATTATATGGACAAGTACATTTTTGATGAGAGTAATGGTTTATGGTATGAATTGCAGGGAGATTATTATATCCCTTGTCTGATACTTTCCGAAAAAGAAACACAGCCTATCGGTTTGTGGGGACAACGCCACAAGCAGTATCTAAAGGAGCATAAGCAGTTCCTCTATACCACAATGCTGATTGAGGGTACACTAAACTCCTACCTTGCAGATATTGACAGACAGGCACAGGAGCGTTTGCTCCTGCTGACAAAGCAAATTGCAGAGCAGGAAAATGTGACCGAGCAACTGAAAGCAGATAATGCTATGCTGTGGGTACAGAAAATGAATGAAATTCAGTCCAGAGTTAGAGAAATCATTTACAGCGAGATTATCTACGCATAACAGAATGAGTGATTGGGGCGGTAAGCCAGCTTTTGGCTTACTGCCCTTGTCTGCTCATAAGCAAAATAAAGAAATACCGTCAATGGCAGTGCTTGCACTGTTCATCGAGACCATTGACGGTATTGCGTATTTTGCTATCGCTGTCCGTGGCTTTTTTCAATTTTAAACGTTGCTTAAAACAACTTATTGTGTTAAAATATATGCTGATACAAATAAGAGTTTAGGAGGAACCGAAACTATGACAGCCTCAATGCGTTTAAGATAAGCTGGCAATAAAAAAAGCAGAATCTATCCCCGATGATAGGCTTTTTTGTTGTTAGAAATTCAAGCAAAATAATATGCAGGAGATAATATAAATGGAAAAATACAACAATTGGAAACTTAAGTTTTATACAATATGGGCAGGGCAGGCAGTATCATTAATCACTAGTGCCATCCTGCAAATGGCGATCATTTTTTACCTTACAGAGAAAACAGGATCTGCGATGGTCTTGTCTATGGCTTCACTAGTAGGTTTTTTACCCTATGCGGTCTTTGGACCAGCTATTGGTGTATTAGTGGATCGTCATGATAGGAAGAAGATAATGATTGGTGCTGATTTAATTATCGCAGCAGCTGGGGCAGTGCTTGCTATTGTTGCATTGTATATGGAGCTACCTATCTGGATGGTTATGGTAGTATTGTTTATCCGTAGCATTGGAACAGCTTTTCACACCCCGGCTCTCAATGCGGTTACGCCACTTTTAGTACCAGAAGAACAGCTTACGAAATGTGCAGGCTATAGTCAGTCTTTGCAGTCTATAAGCTATATTGTTAGTCCGGCGGTTGCAGCACTCTTATACTCCGTTTGGGAACTAAATGCTATTATTGCCATCGATGTATTGGGTGCTGTGATTGCATCTATTACGGTAGCAATTGTACGTATTCCTAAGCTGGGTGATCAAGTGCAAAGTTTGAAACCAAATTTCATACGAGAAATGAAAGAAGGAATGGCTGTACTACGGCAAAATAAAGGATTATTCGCTTTATTACTCGTTGGAACATTATATATGTTTGTTTATATGCCCATAAATGCATTATATCCTTTAATCACTATGGAATATTTTAATGGTACACCGATGCATAGTTCTATTACGGAGATTGCTTATGCCTCTGGTATGTTGATAGGGGGTCTATTATTAGGGTTATTTGGGAATTACCAAAAGCGAATCTTATTAATAACGGCATCCATTTTTATGATGGGGATAAGCTTAACCATTTCAGGATTACTTCCCCAAAGTGGATTTTTCATATTTGTAGTCTGCTGTGCAATAATGGGGCTTTCGGTTCCGTTTTACAGCGGTGTGCAAACAGCTCTTTTTCAGGAGAAAATTAAGCCTGAATATTTAGGACGTGTATTTTCTTTAACTGGAAGTATCATGTCTCTTGCTATGCCAATTGGGTTAATTCTTTCTGGATTCTTTGCTGATAGAATCGGTGTAAATCATTGGTTTTTACTATCAGGTATTTTAATTATTTGCATTGCAATAGTTTGCCCAATGATAACTGAGATTAGAAAATTAGATTTAAAACAAAATTCATAGGAGGGCCATTTTTATGTATTTAATTTTCATGTAATTTTTCCTGCTAAAATCGCAGGGTTTTCCCTGCGTACAAGCAAATGAAAACATGCGATTATAGACAGGAGGAAAATGTTATGGAATTGATATTAAAAGCAAAAGACATTCGTGTGGAATTTAAAGGACGCACTTGTTTAGATATAGATGAATTAGTTTCGTTAACAAATTCCACCCAAAATAGAAAAGCGATGCGTAGAAAACTTTCAGTTTTATTAATTAAATAGTGACAAGTTTTATAAGCCGGCAGGAGTGGATCCAGTCGGCTTATTTTGGTTTACATAATATATTTTAGGTGTTAGAATGATAAAAAATTATTAGCACAGAAGGGGGAGTGTTAAGATGGCTAAGGAAATGAAGATAATTGCAGATAATATAGGAAAGGAAAAGTACGATGATTTCGTAAATGAATATTTGAAACAACTGGAATCCGAGAATGACATCACACTCTTCGGAAAAAGATATGGTAGCTATTATTATATGCATAAAGGGTTGGTTCATGAAATTAGATGGGAAGAAAGTCAGATAATTGAAGAAACCTATGAATCATGGTCGATTGAAGAGAAAAACTTTGTAATGAATATTTTAGATGATAGGATTTTTATTTAAGGAGAAAAGTATGGGAAAAGATATTAATGCAATTTTTGATACCGGAAGTTTCAATCGAATCGTGATGGGTGTTGTTACAGTAGCTTTACGAGAATCTGGATGTGGTGTTCATAAAAAAGCGGAAGTGTTATATGAGTGTCAACAAGCGTTAGACAATATGACTGCAGCCGAATTTGAAGAGGCATATCATGAATATCTTGTATCCGGGAAATGATGAATATGGTATAATATAATTTATTAGGTAGAAATGGGGTTGTTTTTATGGATAACTTATTCTTTCGTGTAACAAAAGAAGATTGTCAAGAAGTGAGTTCATCACAGAATGAGAATGGTCTCTTGGAAATAGTGGCACCAAAGAACTGTGATGATAAGGAGATTATTAAGCATATAATGGGTCTTGGTACCACGGAATATGATAAGCAGAAGAGGGCAAAGGAAGCCTTCCGTAAGAAGGTTAGTAAAATGATTGATAAGTATAGGGAGGAATTTAATCTTCCATTTATAATCAAATTGCGTCTTCAGACAAAGACTAAAAAGTTAAATGACTGTAATGTAGAATGTCATGGAATTGTTTTTGAAGGGAATTTGTTGATTGCTGCCTTTCTGCAATATTTTCCTGATGAATTAGTAGAGAAGATTATTAGATGCACAGTTTATATGCTGGCTTGTGAATACGAAGAGCGTACTTTTGAACTTAAAAGCCTTACGATAGGTACACTTAGTTTCCCGGATGGTAAGATTGAAAGTAGTGAACACTTTGATGTGCCAGAAGATGCAAAGTATAGCATTTCATTGGAATATAGTGAGATTCAGAAAATAAAATCTGATTATGAATCGGCTGTTAAACAAATCCTTGATGGTATGAAAAGACAGCCAATCATGAACATATAGAGTGAAAAATTAAATTTCGTATGATATAATAGAATTAGAAAAACTTGAATTTGAGGAGGTGATAAGATGACAGCATATATGAGATTAAGATAATACCGCGAGTTGTGTTGCGGTACATCCGTATTACATAACTCGCTTTCGGGCAAGAATGTAATAATGGAGGATGTCATGAATAAAATTATTAGATTTAATGACAGCGAAAAGCTTTTTCGTTGTCCAATATGTAAACGAAAGTTAAAGATGGTAGGCAATAGTTTGCTGTGTAGTAATAAGCATTGTTTCGATATTTCTAAATTAGGATATGTGAATTTTGCATTAAATCAAAAGCAATCTAAGCATTATAGCAGAACTTCTTTTGAAAGCAGAATGGATATTTTAGAAAAGGGATACTATTCACATATTCTTACGGAGATAACACATATATTGAGCAAGCTTGAAAACATAACAACTATTCTTGATGTCGGATGTGGTGAAGGATATTATTCTAGAAAAATCAAAGAACTATTTCAAGCAGATATAGTTGCTTTTGATATTTCAAAAGATGCCATTTCCCTTGCTTCAAAAAGAGACGGTAGTAAGTCTATAAAGTGGTTTGTGGGTGATTTGGAAAATATGCCAATTAGAGACCACTCAGTAGACTGTATACTGGACATATTTACACCAGCTAATTATTTGGAGTTCAATAGAGTTCTGACGGATAGCGGCTATATTGTAAAGGTTATTCCTGGGAATAAACATCTGATGGAGTTCAGAAACATTGCAAAAGAACATTTGAAAAATCAAGAGTATTCCAATGAGAATGTGATTAACTTATTCAAGAAGCAGTATTCTGTTATTTACCAAAAAAGAGTTTCAGAATCATATGAAATGCCGTTAGAGGATATTAAAATTTTTGCAGACATGACCCCACTGCTCTTCCATGTAGATAAAACTGAGATTGATTTCAAAAAGCTAAAAACTTTGACGATTGATGCAGAGATATTTGTGGGAAGTCTATAACGCTTGAAACTTTCAGTTTGGACCTTTGTTAAGGATACTGAATTTAACAAGAAATAATGCATTTAGTAGGGGTGTTCAAATGAACACCCCTTTGAACACCCCAAATGGTACAATCGTTAAGATTGTATCATTTTCTTTGTCCCAACGAATCGATATGGACATCCACATCTTGAAACACTGGAACGACTAAAGCAGTACCAAATGAAGATAGGGATTACAAAAGAGGAGGGAGCGATCGAGCTAAAGACCGATGGAATAAGGATATGGGAATGAGCATAGAGTAGGGAGCTATCCTATCACTTTCGTGTATAAAGTATAGATGAAAATAGTAATAGGAATATGTAGTATGAAAAAATGGTATACCTTAATACAGTTTGATAAGGGAAAATTGTGGTAATTTTCAAGAGCATGTTTTATAATGACAATAAAGTATTATAAAATGAGGGTAAAAGGTAAATAATTACCATACAATGACAGATGGCTGCGATATAGTACGAACAGAAACAACAACGGGGGGAAGTACATTGAAAGTAAAAAAACAGAAAAAAGTTAGTAGACAGGTAATATCATGTATAGTAGTCTTATTGGCAATCATGTTAAGCGTAGCGTTTTCTATAGCATTTCTATTAACAGAAAAGAAAATGAAACAGGCAGATATGCATAAATTAGAGATCACAGCAGATGAAGTAGAACTGATGATGAACAACTGGATCGGTACAAATCAGATGATAGTAAATACTTGTAAAGATTTTTTGCATGGTATTCAAGATCGAGAACAACGTGCAAGTTATCTAGATTCTATAAAAGATCACTATACAGCAATGCCTTTTGGTTTTTACATCGGTTACCCAGATTCACAGTTAACCTATCCTGGAATTGATACAGGAAGCCTTCCAGCAGATTTTAATGTGTGTCAGACAACATGGTACCAGCAATCGCAGGAAACAGATGGGGTACTTTGTTCGGAAGCTTATGTAGATACCGTTACTGGAACAATGTGTGTAACTTTATCTGTGCGATTAGAAGATGGAAGTGTATTAGGGACAGATTTGTATTTATCAGAGATAACAGAAGATTTACAGAATGTAATGATTTCTAATGGTAGCTTGGTTTATCTGGTTGAACAGAATGGAATGATTCTTGCAAGTAAAGATGTGGATTCTGTGGGTGTGAATTTATCGGAAATCAGTAATAGTGCGCAAGCTGATCTTAGTGCCGATACAGTAAAAGAAGAGTATCAAATTAAGAATAAAACCTATATAGCGCAAAGTACACAAGTTGCGAATACGAATTGGTCATTGCTTTTATTAACTCCAGAATCCGAAATTTTGGCAAACTGCTATTCAATTGGGGTTATCTTTATTATTGTAGTAATAATTGTATTGATTGTGTTAAGTCTTTTAATGGCATATATATTGAATAAATTATTGAAACCAGTAACCAGTGTAAGTCGACAATTTGAAGCAGTTGCAGCAGGAGATTTGACGGGAAGAATTACCTATCGTTCAAAATACCAGAATGAGATTGGAACAATGATCGTGTCAGCTAATTTCTGTATGGATCAGATTAGCGAAATCATTCAAAAGATGAAAGAAGCGGTAATAACGATTATGGACCAGTCGAAAGAGAATGAAAGTGTTTCGGTGAATCTTAAGACGCAGATGGGACAGGTTACACAGAATGCAACGGAAGTGTCTGATATCATGAAGGAAGTTGTGAAAGCTTCTGCCACAGTTGCGGATATGGCAGCAAATGTTACGAGTATGGTAAATGCAATTGTAGAAGAAGGAACAGTTGCCAAAGATAAATTAATACAGTCAAAGGATTCCACTGAGCATGGTTTAACCCAGATGAAAACAGTTTTCGAGGATATTCAAAATGTAAAAGAATCCATTGCCGAGCTAGCAAACACAGTCGGGAAAGCGAAAGAAGCAACGGAAAAGATTGATACAATTATCCAAGTAATACAGAGTATTGCGAACCAGACAAATCTATTATCCTTAAATGCTTCCATAGAAGCAGCAAGGGCAGGAGAGAATGGACGTGGATTTGCAGTTGTAGCAGAGGAAATAAAAAAATTATCAGAAGAGTCTGCACATTCAGCAAGTGACATTGCTTGTTTAATAACCGAAGTGAAATCCATTATTTTAGCAACAGTGGAACAGACAAAAGTAAATGTGAATAAGATTGATCAATCCGCTGCTTATATTGAGGAAACACAGAATGGTTATGGGTTGATATATGAGTCGGTTAATTTGGTAAATACGGAAATTAACAATATTCTTAATCGGATTGGAGAAGTAGAGGATAATGCACAGACATTAGCAGCAGTTTCAGAAGAACAGACAGCAAGTGCAGAGAGTATCTCCTCAGCAATACAGCAAGTAAATGAATCAACCAAGGAAAGCCTACAAGCTGTAGCACAAATGGATAAAAACAGCAAGGAACTGGTTCAAATATCAGAAGAATTACAAACCTTATCGGATACCTTTCAAGTGAATAGTGGGAGCATTACAGAGTAGATATCTATCTAAAGTTATGTTACAATAAGAAACAGACAAATTCAGCAATAATTATGTAGTCAATGAAGTTAATAAATAATTTGGTAGGTCTGTAGTATTAAAGGAGTTTACAGAATGAAATTTATAAAAGAAGATATCAAGCTAAATCAGTTTAAGCCTGCTTACTTGCTTTATGGTACAGAAGCATATCTGAAAACCTTATATAAGAATAAATTAAAAGTTGCGATGGTTGGAGAAGGGGATTCTATGAACTATTCTCATTTTGATGGAAAAGGAATCGATGTGCCAGAAGTGATAGGAATTGCCAATACGCTACCTTTTTTTGCGGATCATCGTGTAATTGTAATCGAAAATAGTGGTTTTTTCAAAAATGCAAGTGATCTTGCAGATTATATGAAGAACATACCGGAATCGACGCATTTTATCTTTGTTGAAGACGAAGTTGATAAAAGAAATAGAATGTACAAAGCAGTGAAAGATGTTGGTCGTATATCGGAAATGAATGGAATGGATGAGACGAATCTAAAGATATGGGTCGCATCTTTATTACGCAAAGACAATAAGAAAATCACAGAAAAGACCTTAGTCTATTTTCTGAATAAAACAGGTTCTGATATGGAGAATCTACAGACGGAAGTAGAAAAATTAGTATGCTATGCAATGGATCGGGATATAATTACGGAGGCAGACGTGGATGCAATCTGTACCACGCAGTTAGAGAATAAAATCTTTCAGATGATTGATTTTATTGCCAATAAACGGCAACAGCAAGCATTGGCATTGTATTACGACTTGCTTACCTTAAAAGAAAAACCAATGTCCATTCTGTTCTTGATTACGAGACATTTTAATATATTGCTACAGATCAAAGAAATGAAGCGAATTGGTATTGCAACATCTGCCATGAGTCAGAAAGCGGGTGTGCCACCCTTCGCTGTTAATAAGTACTTGGCACAAACCAATAATTTCACAACACCAGTTCTAAAAGAGGCATTAACCACCTGTGCAGACATAGAGGAAAATGTAAAAACGGGTAGACTAATCGATAAAATTGGAGTAGAATTATTAATTGTAAAATATAGTACAAAATAGAAAAAATGCTAATTTGTACCAGTGGAGACGTATCGAAGAGGCCGTAACGAGCTTGACTCGAAATCAAGTAGTCCGCAAGGGCACGCGGGTTCGAATCCCGCCGTCTCCGTCATAAGAAACCAATACCACCATGGTGGGACTTAAAATAAGTGAAAGATGAATAGTTTGCTTATTTAAGTCCAATCATGGTGGTATTTTTGCTTTTTTAGATGTACGAAACGTTTTCCAAACATGAACAAGTAGAATAAATACAAGGCGCTATAAAGTGAATTATATTTACATATTGCGGATTTATAAATACCTATAGTATGGTAAAATGAGAGTGATAGAGATAAAAGAAATAGTAATACTATGTACATAGACCACCAAAGATAATAAGTGAAAAGAAAGGATCAACGTATGAAAGTAAAAGAACAGTACCAAGCAATCAATCAGGCTATCCAATTAGTAAAAGAAAAATTCGGGGCAGAAAGTAAATTAGCTGTGATGTTTGAAAAATGTATATCCAATACCCTTCAGACAACCATTAAAGTTTTGGAGGATGATTCTGTTTTTGTCATAACAGGAGATATTCCAGCGATGTGGCTTCGGGATTCCGCATGTCAATTTCGACCATTTTTGATGTTAGCCAAAGAGGAACCAGAATTAGAAGAATTGATCTGTGGACTGATTAAGAAGCAAATGCAGTGTATACAGATTGATCCCTATGCCAATGCATTTAATGAGACAGCGAATGGAAGGTGTTGGGCAAAGGATCAGACAGATATGAAACCAGAGTTATGGGAGAGAAAGTATGAGATTGATTCGTTATGCTATCCCGTACAATTATCCTATTTACTTTGGAAGAATACTGGATGTAGTTCACATTTTACAAAAGAATGGTTAGAAGCAGCCAAGATGATCGTAAATGTCTTTCGAACAGAACAAGATCATGAGAACAGGTCTTCCTATTCTTTTCAACGGGATAACACGTTTTTTACAGATACCTTATCAAGAGAAGGGAAAGGTGCATTGGTTAAGAGCAATGTTGGACTAATCTGGTCCGGTTTTCGACCTAGTGATGATGCCTGTGTATATGGGTATTTGATTCCGTCGAATATGTTAGCGTCTGTGATACTTGATGAGATGGCAGAAATCGCAGAGGATATCTATGCTGATGACATATTTGCCAAGGAAGCAAGGAATTTTGCTAGGGAAGTACGGGAAGCAATTGAGAAACTGGCAATTGTTCCTGGTGAAAAGAAAGAATATTATGCATATGAAGTGGATGGATTTGGTCAGTATCTGGTTATGGATGATGCGAATCTACCAAGTCTTTTGTCTATGCCATATTTCGGTTATTGCTGCAACCAAGAAGAACGGTATCGGAATACAAGAGAAGTCGTACTGAGTGACCAGAATCCATATTATTATTATGGAACAAAGGCAAAAGGGATTGGAAGTCCGCATACGAAGAGTCGCTCTATATGGCCGATGGCTCTTGCTATACAAGGATTGACTTCGGACTCAATGCAGGAAAAGAAGGAGATGTTGGACCTTATTGCTGCAAATGATGCAGGAACAAATCTCGTGCATGAATCTTTTGATGTTGATGATCCAACTGCATATTCAAGACCATGGTTTTCTTGGGCGAATTCTGTTTTTTGTGAATTGGTGTTGGATTATTGTGGATATGGAATAAAACATAACGAAAGGATAAGGGAAAAACAATAATTCTCATAATATAGATGAAAGTGTTATGGGATGTTCTAAAAAAACATTTGATGATAAGAGATGAGATCATAGAAACAAAATCTAATAATTTAATAAAAAAAAAACGAAGGATTTATATAATTATAGCGACTATTCTTATGAAGCTACAAAAGTAGCAGAGGAAGGAGTGAAGTTGCTATGAAACAATATGTTCTTTCTACAGAGAATGTAACAAAATCATTTCAAAATACGGAAATATTACATGATATTAATCTGTCGATCGAGCAAGGGGAGGTATATGGTTTAATTGGAGAAAATGGTGCTGGAAAAACAACATTGCTGCGTGTGCTGAGTGGATTAATGAAACCAACAAAAGGGTCCATTCAGTTAAAAGTGCAAAAACCATACATTGGCTATATGCCACAAAGTTGCCGATTTGATGATGGATTAACGGTAGAGGAGACCATTCGCTTTTTTACAAAATTAAGAAATGCAGACATGAAAGAGAGTTTTGTTCTTCTTGATGTATTGAAGTTAGAAGGAAGGAAAAAAGTAAAACACCTATCACCAGGACAGCAAAAGAAATTACAAATTGTGATTGCTATGGCGGGTAATCCAGACTTCTATATTCTTGATGAACCAACTGCAGGATTGGATCCAATGGCAACAGTAGAGATCAAGCGTATCATAAAAAACATTCATATGAAAGGAAAAAGTATTCTGATCTCTTCTCATATCCTTCAAGATATGGATGAAATATGCACGAATATTGCCATTCTAGATAAAGGGTATCTTACGTATAACAAAGAGATTCATCCGTATTATATGTTTACTACATCAATCATCTCCCAAGAAGTAGTGAATGAATTGTTACAAGAGGATTGGAAAACAGGAACAGCAGAAGCAATTTCTGTTGATGTATATAGAACAACACTTACTGCACATATAAGTAGGGAACAAGTGCCAACACTTGTTGCACGGTTATGTGAATGTAAAGTTCATATATACGAGGTAAAAGAATCAAATATTAGTCAACTTGTACAAGAACAGCTTCATATAAAGGAGGTGTAAGAATGAATGGTAGAGTACGAACGCTGTTTGTTCGAGATTTTCGAAAAGCTATGAATGCACGAACCATAATGATATGGGTTGCCTTGGCAGGAATGGGGATCTTTTTCTTCTATGCAACAGGAGGAAAAAGTAATTTGATTAAAAATAATCAGGTTTCATTTATAACATTATTTCTTCCTCATATGATATTTGGTTCTTGGGCAGTATTGTCAACATATTATGATCTATTTTCTTCAGATCGTGAACATAACGTATTAGACTGTATCCTTTGTTCAGGGATACCCAAACATAGAGTGATGCTATCAAAGTTGTTCGTTATCGTGGTTTTATCACTAATACTGTCATTCCTTTATCTATTACCAGTTACCAGTGTAATTCTTGCGGTAAGTGGAGATATACGACATATGAAGATCCTAATCCAATTTTTGCTTCCTTTATGGGGCTACATTATGGTATATGCGTCAATGGGAATCTTAATTTCTGTGATAGCTAGGTCATCCAAGGGGGCATTAATATGGAGCCTTGCAATCGGATTGGTATTAATGCCTCGTTTTTTTGTCATGATTGTGGAGGGTGTAGGTAAGGCATTACATTTATCTACAAGTATGGTTGAAAACTTACAATTACTAGCACCGGGAGTAATGATGCAAGCATTGTCGGAAACTTCAGATTTACCGCATTTTATTTTAGCGATGCTTATGTTTGGAGGCAGTATTCTTATATTTTGCTCGGTAGCATACGGAATTTTTAGGAAACAAGATGAATTTAATTATGGGGAATAGGAAGAGGAGGAATGGATATGAAAGGGAAGAAGATAGCGTTATTATGTGTTGCAGTAATTCTAATAGTAGCTACGTTTTTACGGTTGTGCGGTAATCAGGATACGATCCAGGCTTGTGTAATTGCAAATCAAGGTTATGAATCGCAAAAAGAACTTGAGAATGCAAAAGAAGAGGAGAATCTGGAAGAAGGAAATGCGATTTTTGCAAGTATCTTCTTTGTTGAAAGTCCAAAGGGAGTGGAATATACTGTTAAATGGTATCGAAATGATGAGGAAATCAAAGCAGAGACAAAGGCAACGAAAAAGGATCAAAAAGATATCCTTGTTTATGAATTGGAAGCAGATCAGGTGACGAAAGGTACAATCAAAATTGAAATACGATATAAAGATACTGTTCTATTAACGAAGAAGTGTAATATCCAATGAGGGAATGAGAATGAGTGGATTAAGAGAGGAACGAGAGCAAAGATTTATTAAAATCTATCACTCGTATATTGATGAAATCTATCAGTTCATATATTTGCGAACGGGGTTTGATTCCATGTTAGCAGAAGATCTTACGCAGGAGATTTTTCTAGCAGTGTATAAGGGACTCCTAACATTTAAAGGGTTGTGCTCGGAGCGAACATGGGTGTACCATATTGCAAAGAATAAGTTAAATGATTTTTATCGAACCCAATATCGTAGTAAGTTTGAGTTTGTTGAGATGAATGACCGTATGACAGAACAAATAGAAGATCCCATGCAAGATTTACAAGAAAATCTAGTTCGGATGTTGGAACAGGAGACGGTACATACGTGTTTGGAGAGATTGTCCGAACAGTATAGGATTATATTGAGTTTAAAATACATGGATGGAAGAAGTGTAAAAGAAATCGCTTCCCTTATTGGGAAAACCCCAAAAGCGACGGAAAGCTTATTACAGAGAGCAAAGAAAAGTTTTATATCGAATTATATGGATGAAGTGAGGAGGGAGAAATGTAATGAAGAAGAATAAGAGCGATATCGTAATAGAAGCCCTTGAAATGATAAAACAAGATTCAACTCCGACAGAGCAACAAAAAGAACAGATGCTTACCTATGTCTTAGCAAAGGGGAAGGTAGTAGAACCGATTACTAAACTTGAACAAATTAAGAGAAAAATTGTTGAAACCCCATGGAGATTTGCTTTGCTCACTTCTGTTGTTCAGACAATGGTCTTTACGGCAATATTCGGTACAAGATATACGAATCTATTTTTGAAAATATTCGGAGGGTAACATATGAAAAAATTAATGGAAGCAATAAATCATCCAGTTCAAGCATTTCAAGAGGAAAGGAAGGTACTTTCCTGGTGTCTTGTGTTGCTAACGGTACTAATTAATGCAGTATTTGAACCGGTTCTTCGATATTGTAAGAACAGCAACCAAGGAAGTATCGATTACATACATATGCTTAGATTACTTGTCCTTGGTATTCTGTCCTATGTGCTGATTTGTGTAGGGTTATGGGGGATTTGTAAGTGCTTTGGTAGTAAGACAACATGTAAAAATCATTTATTTTCATGGGGAATCACATATATTCCTACTGCGATTTGTGCAGTGACCGTAACAGTAACGGAAGTATTTTTTTATGTATTTTGGAACAATGTTATTTGGGGAATGGTCTTTAATATTATATTTGTTGGTGTTTTAATTTGGAAGATCCTACTTTTTGCGATCTATCTAAAAGAAGTGGCAAAATTACAAGGAAAAGCATGCGTAGGCGCAGGATTGCTCCTATGTGTTATCATTTTGCTTCTGGCAGCTCTCAATGGATTTGTTGGACTGAAGACACCAGTTTTATAGAAGAAAAATAGTAGCATTCATAAATTAACTCAGTTTGGTATATATTAATAAAATGAAAATAAACCATTGTAAATCGTTAAAAAGTTCGATATAATGGTTGGGCAATTTGTATGGTGCTTATCTATTAAGTTAAAAGGGAATGCAGTGTAAGTCTGCAGCAGCCCCCACTACTGTAAGTGATGATGAAAACCGTTGTTAACCATTGGTGCATGGAAGAGAGATTGGTAGATTGAATTTCTTTTGTATGTGTTCGAGAAGGTACGGTGAGTAAGGTTAAGTCATGAGCCAGGAAACCTGCCATAACAAAATCGTGTGTTCTTTGGGAGAGAAGTTACACAAGAATGGAGAATAATATGAAGAAAAGAATGAAGAAACTCGTAGGTATGTTATTGGTTACCGTATTGGTACTTAGTGTTATGGTAACGGGATGTAGCAAGGAAGACAATAAGAATGCTTCCAAAGATCAGGTACAGGAGACACAACAGGCAACAGAAACCACGTATCCAATTACCGTTACGGATTCCTTTGGCAGTGAAGTAACCGTTGATGCAGAACCTCAGAAAGTAATTTCTGTTGCGCCTAATATCAGTGAGCTAATCTATCAATTAGATGCAGGTGACAAATTAGTTGGTCGTACAGATTATTGTGATTATCCAGAAGAAGTTACTTCTGTTGAATCCATTGGATCAATGAATGAGCCTAATATTGAAAAAATTGTTAGTTTAGAACCAGATGTAGTTGTTACATCTACACATTTTAGTGAAGAAAACTTTAATAAATTAAATGATTTAGGAATTACAGTCATTGAATTATATAATGAAAATTCTGTTGATGGTGTATATTCGATTATTGAAATACTTGGTAAAGTATTAAATAAACAGGATGTAGCTGTTGCTACAATCAATGAAATGAAAGAAAAAGAAGAAGCGGTAGTAAGTGCAGTCAAAGATCTTGACAAACCAACGGTATATTATGTAGTTGGATTTGGTGAATTTGGCGATTACACAGCTGGTGGAGATACATTTGTTGGGAATCTATTAACAATGGCTGGTGGTGAGAATGTAGCAGCAGATGTATCTGGTTGGAATTACTCATTAGAAAGCTTACTAGCGAAAGATCCAGATATTATTATCTTAAGTGCAAGTGCTGGAACAAAAGATAGTTTCATGACAGCCAATGGCTATCAGGATTTGACAGCTGTTAAGAACGGTCAGGTGTATGAAATCGATAATAATCTACTAGATCGTCAAGGATACCGTAATGCGCAAGGATTAGAGGAATTAGCGAAAATCATTCATCCAGATGCATTTAAGTAAACCGATACGAAAGTGAAGAGATGAGTCGATATGAAAAAAGGAACGAGCAGAGCAACGAGACAATACAATAAGAAAAGATGCATGTTGGTTACAGGTGGTTTGTTGGTTGTATTATTCCTACTAATGTGCCTTGCAACTTCTCTTGGAGTTGCCTCCATATCACCAGCTAGTATTGGGAAAGTGATTGCTTCTAAGATCCCAATAGTTAATCAGTGGATATCCGCGGATGATGTGAAGAAAACAACATATGCAATTATATGGAATGTGCGCCTTCCTCGTGTATTCCTGTCTGCATTGACAGGAGGTGCGTTGGCAATTGTAGGTGCCACTTTTCAAGGAATTTTTCGTAACCCTCTGGCGGACCCTCATATTCTTGGAGTGTCCTCGGGAGCTGCGTTGGGAGCAACTCTTGCCATGTTAAGTGGAATACAGATCTCTTTATTTGGACTTGGCGTTATTGGCGTATTCGCATTTATAGGAGCAATACTTGCTGTTATTCTTGTATATGGAGTAGCAAAGATAGGAGTGGGGCGATCCGTTGTCAATATGCTACTGATTGGAACGGCGTTAAGTACGATGTTTTCAGCAGTCATATCACTATTAATGACCTTCAATCACGATAAGATTGAAAAAGTCTATATGTGGACACTGGGGAGTTTTAGTTCGGCATCCTGGGATAAAGTCCGCTTTTTACTGATTTTCACATTGCTAGGGTTTGCAATTTTGCTGTGCTTTACCCGCGAGCTAAATGTTATTCTAACAGGGGAAGAAACAGCGAAAACCTTAGGAATTGATACGAAGAAAGTGATTCAGATTTTGATTACTATATCCTCGTTATTAGTAGCAGCCAGTGTATCAGTAAGTGGCATCATTGGCTTTGTGGGATTGATTATTCCCCATTGTGTCCGACTGATTAGTGGACCGGATTACAGAACCTTACTTCCTTATTCCTTCTTTACTGGTGCAATATTTATGATCTTAAGCGATACCATTGCCCGTATGGCAGTACCACCTTCGGAGATACCAGTTGGTATCATAACTGCAATCATTGGTGCACCGTATTTTATATTTATACTTTTTTATAGACAAAAAAGAATGCACATGCAGTAAGAGGAAAATTGAGATGGGAAAGGTACGGTTAACGATATGAAGACGATTAATATAGCTAAACTGAGCTGGAAGCCGACGACGAGTGACCGAATGATCCTTAAAGAAATCACCTGTAAGCTATCAGCAGGTAATTTCTATGGCATACTTGGACCCAATGGAAGTGGGAAAACGTCTTTGATGCGTCATTTACTTCGGTTGCTTCCGGTTAAAGCAGGAAAGATTCAATTGGATCAAAAGGATATCACGCGCTTAAAGCAAGAGGAGTTTGCCAGACTTGTGTCGTTCGTTCCTCAGAAAACGGCTATCGATGCTGAATTTACGGTGTATGATATTGTTGCAATGGGAAGAACACCCTATCAGAAACATTTTCAAGGACTGGGTAAGGAAGATGAGACAATCATATTGCAAGCGTTAGAAGCAACAAAATGCATCCATCTAAAAGATCAATATTTTACCCAATTGAGTGGAGGAGAAGCGCAACGAGTGTTGGTGGCAAGAACCATTGCACAAGATACCCCATGGCTTGTGCTAGATGAGCCCATTGCAAGTTTGGATATTAAACACCAAGTTGATTTGATGGATACCCTTCGAACATTAAACCGAGAGAAGGATAAAACAGTAATCGCAATCCTTCATGATCTAAATCTTGCTGCAAAATATTGTAATGAGATCATTCTTATGAAAGATGGAGAAATATATGATGCTGGTCCTGTAGAGGAAGTTTTAACTGTTAAGAATCTAAAAGCAGTATATGAGATTGATTTTTACATGGAACGAAATAGCCATACAGGTGACCGGTATTTTATACCGAATAGTGGTGGGGTATAGAAAAAGAAGGCAAGAGAGACTGAGAATATAAAAGATATAAGATAAAAGATAAAAGTAGATTAGAAGATCATTTGTGACAAAGAGAACACGTTTTCGAAGCGGTTGTTCTTGTTTGACAAATGATCTTTTCTATAGCATAATAAATAACAGATGTTATGTAACTGCTGTTATATTATATCGATTGAAACAGCATACGATTGATAATAGAAGTGGATCATGCGATACGTATATCCGAGTATGTTTATGTTCTGTGAAGGTAGTATTTTAGCCAGAAGGAGAGCAGCAATAAAACATAATAGAAGAAATAAACAGCAGAGAAATATCAAAAAACAGCAATAGAAACAACAAAAAAACAACAAAATGAGAAGGGAGTGGAATCATGCCACCTACAATAAAGACAACAGCAGAAGACGTAGTTCAAGCAGCGATTACCATAACAAGGAGAGAAGGTTGGGATCATGTGAATGCAAGAAGCATTGCCAAGGAATTGCATTGTTCAACACAGCCGGTTTTTCGTGCATTTACCAATATGGAACAATTAAAAAAAGTAGTGTACGAACAAGTTGAACAGGATTTTCAAACAAGATTGCAAGAGAATATGCGACAATCGGAACGATCCTTCTTAACAGTGGGTTTAACCTATATTCAATATGCACAGAAAGAGAGAAATCTTTACCGATTACTATTCATGTCGGATTATCTAGAAGTTAAGACATTGGGAGCAATCGGAGATGATGACAGCATTTTGCCAATTATACAACAAACAACAGGGTTATCAAGGGAGTTATCGCAAAAATTACTGGTCTATCTAGGAGTAGTTACCCATGGTATTGCTTCAATGGTAGCGACAAATGCTTGTGATTTTACAGAAGAAGAGATTACCGCCCTTCTTCTCGATTCGTATAGAGGGTATTGCCATATCCTTCATAATAAAGATTAAAAAAATAGTGTGCATGGTGTTGATTGAAAGAGGATCAATTAGGAGTTGATGAATAGAAGGTATTAAGGAAGAGATGATTGGTTGTAAAGTAATTGCTTGTAAAAGAGCTGCTTGTAAGAACAAATGATTAGTTGAACAAGGGAGGACATATATCATGAATAAAAATCGAAGGAATACATTGCTTGCAAACGCAATTCTATTAGTCTGGTTTGCATTTTGTTTAACAGGATTACGCATTGGTAACATATGGTTGGTAGAGAGGGAGCTTAGTGACAGTATATTTCTTGTAATCGCGTTGGTTGCATTTGTGCTATATGTGGTGAAAGAAAAAATCGGGAAGTTTGTATTAGCAGGCTGGTTGTTCATGTGGTTTGTAGCGCAATTTTTTTGTCACTGGTTCTATACGATCTTTGGGGTTAGTGAAGAAAAATTGCGCTCCTATAACGCGTGTTTTAAAGATACCTATCATATTATACCAGCCTCTGATACGGTACTCATACCGGATTTATATCATATAGTATTACATATTTTGATATTATCTGCATTTCTGGTAACATTTAGGCAAATAATAGCAAAAAAGAACGATTAAATTTCTATACAATCAAAAATGATAATCGCTTTTTTTTATAAGGCAAGATGCGCAACAACAAGAGACGGAATGTTGCACATTTTGCCTTAAAAAATAGCCATATTGCACGATTTACACAAAAATATATTAGAAATTATGCAGATTTACAATATAATGACGAATGTCTATAATAAATACATAAATAAAAAATAAACTTTGAACAACAAATTGTTGCGCAAAAGGGGGAAAAAACATATGAAGACGAAAAATTGCGGTTGGAGAGGTTTTTTCAAAAAACTTTATAAGTATCGGGTGTTTCTTCTAATGCTTGCTCCAGCAGTAATCTATACGCTGATCTTTGCATACTATCCGATGACCGGAATTGTAATGGCTTTTAAAAAGTATAATTATGCCGGTGGAATCTGGGGAAGCCCATGGAACGGACTAAAGAATTTTGAGTTTTTCTTTAAATCGGGACAGGCGGGACTGGTAACAAGAAATACAGTTTTGTATAATATCTTGTTTATCACAGTGAATACCATATCACAGATTGCTGTAGCTGTTTTGTTAACAGAGATTCGAAATAAACGTTACCGCAAAGTTACACAATCATTAATGTTTCTCCCATACTTCATTTCCTGGGTTATTGTAGGAGTTATGGCATTTAATTTATTTAGTTCTGATTATGGCTTTTTGAACAGAATTATTACAGCGTGTGGTGGTAAGAAGATTTCCTTTTACTCTACCCCACAGGTATGGCCGGTTATTCTTCTACTATTTAATGTGTGGAAAGGAATTGGATACGGTTCGGTTATGTATCTGGCAGCAATCATGGGAATTGATACTTCTATATATGAAGCAGCCAAAATTGATGGTGCAAATGTATTCCAGAGAATCTTCAAAGTTACAATACCAATGATTATGCCGACAACAATTATTCTCCTTCTTTTGTCTGTTGGTGGAATATTCAAAGGAAACTTTGATATGTTCTATAATTTAGTTGGCACGAATGGTTTACTTTATAATTATACAGATGTTATTGATACATTAACCTTCCGAGCTTTGACAACCAGTAATGACTTTGGTATGTCAGCTGCCATGGGCTTATTCCAGTCGGTACTTTGTTTCGTAACAATCGTTCTCGTCAATAAACTTGTCGGTAGATATGACAAAGACTATACATTATTTTAGGAGGGGATAAAAGTGGGAAATACCAAGCATTCAAATAAAATCAAAAAAGGGCCTGATGTAATTTGGCTGAATATCATTTCATATGGATTCTGTGGTCTTGTTGCTCTTTTTTGCTTAATACCATTTATTATGATTATTTCCGGATCCTTTTCTTCAGAAGACGCGATTATTAAGAATGGGTTCAATCTTTTACCACAGAAGTTTAGTCTTGCAGCTTATAAGACGGTTTTCAGAGAACCACTTGTAGTACTTACTGCATATGCAACTACAATTGGACTGACACTGGCAGGTACGGTTATTGGATTATTACTTCAAACAATGACAGCCTATGTATTATCCAGAAAAGATTTTGAATGGAGGAATAAATTTTCGTTCTTCTTCTACTTTACAACCTTATTCTCTGGTGGATTAGTTCCTTATTATATTCTGATTACACAGACGCTGAATTTACGTGATAATTACCTAGCACTATTGCTTCCAATGATCTTCAGTGTATATAACTTACTGATTATGAAGAGTTATATCATGGGAATTCCAGATTCCTTGATCGATGCAGCCAAGATGGACGGCTGTGGAGAATTCCGGACCTTGTTCAAAGTTGTTATTCCTTTAATTAAGCCGGCACTTGCAACCGTTGGACTTTTCATTGCTTTAGCATATTGGAATGACTGGTACAACGCAATGTTATATATCAAGTCACCAAGTAAATATCCATTGCAGTATTTCTTATATCAACAGGTTAACAATATTGAAGCATATAAGAAACTAATTGCGAACAATGCCGCTAGCAGTGCAGTGGCAAGTGCAATGTCATTGCCAACACAAACCTTAAAGATGGCACTGACTATAGTAGTAACAGGACCGATCGTTTTAGCCTATCCACTGGTTCAGAAGTACTTCGTTCAAGGTATTACGATTGGAGCAGTAAAGGGTTAAATTTTATCAAATAAATTTAAGAGGAGGTTCTTATGAGAAAAAGGACAAAAAAACTATTATCAGTATTACTAACTACTGCAATGGCAGTAGGAATGCTTACGGGTTGTGGATCAAACAAATCCAATAACAATAAGCAAAATTCAGGAAATTCTACAGAGGTAACTACTGAAGCTACTGCAGAAGCATCTGGTGACAATGGGGAAACATCGAAAGTGGATACTTCTGAACATGTGGATCTTACAATGTACCTAATTGGTGACAGAACACAGGATTTTGATGAGGTTTATGGAAAAATCAATGAAATCCTAGAAGAAAAACTGAATTGTACATTGAATGTAGAATTCTTGTCATGGGGTGAACATGATACAAAATACTCCCTTCTGTTTTCTTCACAGGAAGATTTTGATTTGATTTTTACCGCATCTAGCTGGTGTCATTATGAACAAACCGTAGCATTAGGCGGCTTTGCACCATTATCAGAAGATTTCATTAAGACGTACGCTCCAGATATCTGGAATGTTGTACCAGAGATGGCATGGGAACAAGCAAAGATTAATGGTGAAATCTACATGGTACCAAACTATTCAAACGAATTCGGCCAAGATGTTATGGCAGTTCGTGGTGATTTAATGAAGAAGTATGGCTTTGAAGACATCGCTTCATGGGATGAATTAATGAACTTCTATAAAGCATGTGCTGCAGATGGTATGTATGCAAGTAACGGAAGCCCTTACTATCAATACTTCCAATCACAGGGACTTACTACAACAAGTGGTACACCACAAGGTGGTGAATTAATTCTTTACAATACACAAAATCCAGATGATTTAGGATTTACCTATATCTTAGACTGGGATGGATTCCGTGAGTTCTGCGTAGAGATGAAAGAACTTGCAGATGCAGGTGCATGGTCAAGTGATGTAT
This sequence comes from Anaerosporobacter faecicola, assembly GCF_012070565.1. Classification (GTDB taxonomy): domain Bacteria; phylum Bacillota; class Clostridia; order Lachnospirales; family Lachnospiraceae; genus Anaerosporobacter; species Anaerosporobacter faecicola. The sequence continues at coordinate 87,442 of NZ_JAAQRO010000036.1, read as the reverse complement.
TGAACTCAAGTGATGAAAGACAAACAGGGCTTTTAACAGGAAGAACTGCTGGTATGATCTGGAACCTTGGAAGTTGTAATACATATGCAAAACAAGCAAATGATGAAAATGCAGATTGGAATGTAACAATCGTAGATCCAGTTGCTAATCAACCAAAGAAAGTTAACTCATATATCAACAATGGTGTTGCAATCAATGCAAGCAGCAAGAACAAAGAAAGAGCTATGATGGTATTAAATGAATTCTATACAAACCCTGAAGTATATGATCTTGCTATGTTAGGTGTTGAGGGTAAACATTGGGAAGCTGTTGGCGATGACCAGTACAAAGTTATTGATGAAAGCGGATATGGTGTTAGCAACAACTGTAACTGGGGTTGGAATAACTGTGAAATCCAAAGAAAAGAATATATCGAAAACAGAACAGCTTTAGATGATCGATTTGATGAATTACAAGAAAAATTCAATAACAATATCAAAGCAGAACATGTATATGATGGATTTAACTTTGATTCAACCAATGTAAGTACCCAATTTGCAGCAGTTGAAGCAGCACTTGGTAATTATTATGATCCATTGAAAAATGGACTTGTAGATGATGTAGATAAAGCAATTAAAGATATGAAAGCAGCATTAGAAAGTGCCGGAATACAAGATATTCTTAAAGAATTGAATGCACAGGCAGAAGCATATGTTGCACAAAAGCAGGCTAATTAATAAGGAAGGCTGCTACTGAATGTAGCAGCCTTATCTTTCATATAATAGAAAAGTCCACCGGGGGGATGCGCACTCGCACATAAGATAGTCAGCTGAAGCTGACTGTGCTCGGCGCGGAGAACAAAACGTACTTTGAAGCTGTTATTAATGCGAGAGTGTACGCTTTGTTCTATCCATAGAAAATCTTTGAGATAATTGTAGGAGTGGTTATGACATTAGATGAAATTGCTAATAAATTAGGAGTATCAAAAAGTACGGTTTCAAGAGCGTTATCTGGAAAAGGAAGAATCAGTAAGGAAACCAGTGAGCAGATTAAGAATTTTATAAAAGAACATGACGGTATGAAAAGGATAAAAGAAGAAGAACAATATCGTACCTATAATATCGGCGTCGTTCTTCCTGCCGACGTATATTATGGAGGTGGAGCTTACTTCCAAAATTGTCTATTAGGAATCTGTGAAGCAGCATCCGTATTTGGCTATAATGTATTGATTACCACAGGAAAGATGCATGATATAACAGAACTTCAACAATTGGTAGAAAACAGAAGAGTCGATGGAATTGTATTAACAAGAAGCCTTGAGGATGATAAAGCGTTACAGTATTTGATGGAAATGCAATTCCCTACAGCAATTACGGGTACATGCCAATACAAAGAAATTATACAAGTGGACACCGATAATGAAGGTGCAGCAGAAAAAATGACATCTATGTTAATTGCAAGAGGATTTAAAAAATTTGCTTTGCTGGTTAAAGATTTGCATTTTAGCGTTGATAAAAAAAGACATGATGGATTCTGTAAAGCATTATTGAAAAATGGAATTTCTGCAAAGAATCAACTGTTCTATAATGGCTCCATTAAGATGGAATTCTTGGATTCCATTATCGCAGATCTGATTGCACAGAAGGTGGAATGCATCATATGTGGAGATGATGAAGTTTGTACGATGATCATGTCCAGACTTCAGGCAGAAGGATATCGGATACCAAAAGATATCGCTATTGCATCTCTATATAATAGTTCAAATCTTGAGTGCTATTCTCCGGCAGTAACAGCAGTGAATGTTGCAGCAACACAGATGGGAAATATTGCAGGAAAACAATTGATCCAACATTTGCTTGGTAAAAGTTATGAAACAAGGGCAATGGTTGACTATGATATATTATTCCGTAAATCTACGAATTAAGTGAACATTAGATAGAAAGGAAGCAACATAATTATGGCTGAATTTTACAAAGGTATGGATATTTCGGGTTTGCCAGAACTAGAGGCAGAAGCTGTGAAGATGAAGGATCTAGATGGTACAGTCATGGAACCCTTTGAACTGATTACGAAATATGGTGTGAATGCCATTCGGCTTCGCTTATGGAATAACCCAGAATATGTTGAGGAGGCAAAAGGTTTTTGTAACCTTACACATACCATAGCGATGGCAAAACGAATCAAAGCACATCATCTGAACTTTATGCTTGACTTCCATTATTCGGATTTCTGGGCTGACCCAGGAAAACAGGTAAAACCAAAAGACTGGGAAAATCTTAGTTTTGATGAACTTGAAGAGGCAGTATATACCTATACCAGAGACACACTACTTGCCTTACAGGCAGAAGATGTTCTCCCAGATATCGTGCAGATTGGAAATGAGATTCGTAGCGGGTTATTGTTTCCAGAAGGAGAATTACCTGATTATGAACATATGGTAAGGTTGGTGAATGCCGGGATACGTGGAGCAAGGTCTGTTGCGGATGCAGAAACCATGAAAGTGATGATTCACCTCGATCAAGGCGGACGTTTTTTCTATCTGAAAGAATGGTTTGACAAGTCCATAGAAACAGGTTTACTGGATTTTGATATCATTGGTTTGTCCTACTATCCATTCTGGCATGGAACATTTCATGATTTACAGCAATCACTTATGAACTTAATTCATACATATCAAAAGCCAATTATGGTTGTAGAGACAGCACATGCCTGGCGAAAAAGCAGCACGGGATTTATTGATGAAAGCCAAGAAAAGATTGCTGGAATTGCAGCAACACCAGAAGGACAGCAAAAAGTATTGGATTTGGTAATGAACATTGTAGCCTCAATACCAGGACAGATGGGATGTGGCGTATACTATTGGGAACCATTGTGTATTCCAGTGCCAGGAGAAGGCGGTTGGTCAGATAATATGGGGCTTTTGAATGAAGAAGGAAGAATTCTTCCAGGAATAAAGTCCTTCGGTTTTACCAGAGAGCAACTTCGTGTAGGAGAACCAGCAAAAGTTTATGAACCAGAAGATATACAAATAACAGTTGATGAAGAACCAGGATTGCCAGAACAATTACCTGTTCTCTTCTACGATGGTACAATTCAAAAGAAACACGTAGAGTGGCAGATTGAACAGAAACAATGGGAAATGGGAGAACATAGGATAACTGGTAACATGGACTCAATTCCATTTCCTGTTTTTTGCAAGGTAGTGGTTCTGAAAGAAGTACCAAAAGAGATGAATCTTCTTCGTGATGTTAATTGGAACGAAGGGTTAACACAGTGGGAAGTACAAAAATCAGAAGAACATGTAGTGGTACAGCTTTCTCCAGATTTTATAGATCCATTTCCTGCTCCACCTGTTAATTCCCTTCGAATTGAATCACCTAAGAATTTTACCTTTGCCATACATCAGCAAGTAATGATCCAAAGGGAGGGGTACTATACTCTACAGGTGGAATATAAGGGAACAGATACAACAAATGTTGAAATCCATTTATTTATCGAAACGATGGATGGAATTTCAGAGACGATGATTCATCCAACGGAACATGAATGGGGCGTCTTTCAGGTGAAACCGGTTTTTTGTAAACCACAGATGGTTACAGTTGGCATTCGTGTATCAGCACCACCAGTTTACGGAATGATACGAAAATTCAGCTTTTCTCATTCCACCTGAGACGGAAAATACGAAATATAGATGAGGAGTAATGAATTATGGATCAGACAGAATTTATATATGGCGGAGATTACAATGCAGAACAATGGCTAGATTCACCTGACATACTGAAACAAGATATCGAATATATGAAGGCAGCTCATATCAACGAAGTAACCTTGGGGGTATTCTCTTGGTCAACATTAGAACCACAAGAAGGCGTTTATCACTTTGCATGGTTAGAAAACTTAATCAATGAACTTTATGCAAATGGTATCTCTGTTATATTATCAACACCTTCAGCTGCAAGACCGAAATGGTTGGCAGATCAATATCCTGAGGTATTGCGAGTGAATGCAGATCGAAGTCGAAATCTGTTTGGGGGACGGCATAATCATTGTTATACTTCTCCTGTGTATCGAAGAAAAATTAGCCAGATTGATCGAAAACTCAGTGAACGTTTTGGAAAGCACCCTGCAGTAACTACTTGGCATATATCGAATGAACTTAGTGGAGAATGTCACTGCTCTTATTGTCAGGCAGCATTTCAGGAGTGGCTTGAAAAGAAGTACCAGACCATTGAGAATCTAAACAAAGCTTGGAATACGATTTTCTGGAGTCATGATTATCAAAACTTTGCACAAGTTGAGAGCCCATCACCAAAAGGGGAGATGATGCTTCATGCATTAAACCTTGATTGGAAACGATTTGTAACGGACCAAACAGCAGATTTTGTTGCTTGGGAAAAGAAAGCCATAAGAGAGGGGGGGTCTACACTACCAGTAACCATTAATATGATGTACGATTTTACAGGACTTAATTATCGAAAGTTCAAAGACTTGATTGATTTTGTATCTTGGGATAATTACCCTGTATGGCATAAAGAAGAAGAAAAGAAAACAGCACTAGATACTGCTTTTCAACATGATTTCATGCGGAGCATATTAAAGAAACCATTTTTACTGATGGAATCCTGTCCTACTGCAACCAATTGGCAGAGCGTCAGTAAATTAAAGCGACCAGGAATGCTTCGTGCAGCATCCTTACAAGCCATTGCACATGGTTCGGATAGTGTTCAATATTTCCAAATAAGACAAAGTCGTGGAGCTAGTGAGAAATTTCATGGTGCAGTGATCGATCATTATGGTGGCATGGATACACGTGTCTTCCGTGAAGTTACAGAAGTGGGAAGTGATCTGTTGAAGATAAAGGAAATTGTGGGAAGTGATACGAAAGCGAAAGTTGCAATCCTACATGATTGTGAAAGCCGTTGGGCAATGGAAGATGCACAAGGACCAAGGAATAAAGGGCTGCATTATATGGATACAGTGATGAAGATGTATGCAGCACTTCGAAAACAAGGATTAAATGTGGATATCCTTGATATGGAAGATGAATTAACTGATTATGAAATTGTATTTGCACCAATGCTCTATATGTTTCGGTGTGGGATTGAAGAGAAAATTCGAGAATATGTTAAGAACGGCGGTACGCTAGTCATGACGTACTGGTCTGGAATTGTAAATGAAACCGATCTGTGTCATCTAGGAGGAACACCTCATCAGTTAATGGATGTATTAGGATTGAGAAGCATGGAACTGGATGCACTTTATGATCAAGAGTCAAATTATGGTATAGCAACAGATGAATATTGGGCAGAAAAAAAGCAATATGAATGTAGGAATTTTTGTGATTTAATTTGTACGGATACAGCAGAAACTTTGCTTATGTATGAGAAAGATTTTTACGCAGGGTATCCCGCATTTGTAAGGAACCAGTATGGAAATGGAAAAACATATTATATATGTGCAGATTTTGAGCAAGATTTTTATGATGATTTATGTAGAGAATTAGTGAAAGAGAAACAGTTGAATGAATTCGTGTATGGATTACCAGATGGAATTGAAGTTACAACGAGGGAGACAGACACCCATCGCTATCTCTTTGTTCAGAATTTTGGAAGAGAAGCAATAAGAATGGAATTGCCAGATACCACGTATTCTGTTTTGCTGGGGGGCTGGAATGATTTAATAGAGCCATATGACACGAAGGTTTTGGTTAAGAAATTAATTGGAGAATAATGCAGCAATAATGATTATGCAATTGGATAAAATAAGAGGAAACAGCAAGGGATAAGGAGCGTGATAAATTATGAATACATATAGTTTTAATAACGAATACCTGACCAAAGATGGAGAACCATGGTTTCCAATGATGGGAGAATTTCATTATAGTCGATATCCAAAAGAATATTGGAAGGAATCGCTTTATAAAATGAAAGCGGGAGGAATTGAAGTAATTTCTTCCTATGTCATATGGATTCACCATGAGGAAGAGGAAGAAGTCTTTGATTTTACAGGACAGAGAGATTTAAGAACATTTGTTGAAACCGTAAAACATTGTGGATTTTCTATGTTTCTTCGTATTGGACCATGGTGTCATGGAGAGGTGAGAAACGGAGGTTTTCCAGATTGGTTGTTGAAAAAAGAGTATGAACCACGTACGAATACGGCAGAGTATTTTGCAAAAGTTGAACGGTATTATGGTGAAATCGCAAAGCAAGTAAAGGGACTGCTTTATGAGGATGGTGGACCAATCATTGGAATACAGGTTGAAAATGAATATGGACATTGTGGAGGTCTTCAAGGAGAAGAAGGGGAAGCCCACATGAGAAAACTGACGGAAATAGCCAAGAAAGTAGGATTGGTAGTTCCTTACTATACGGCAACTGGCTGGGGCGGTGCTGTAACAGGTGGATTGTTACCGGTTATGGGCGGATACTGCGAGGCTCCATGGGATCAACGTTTGACGGAAATTGAACCAAGTGGTAATTATATCTTTACTGCCGAAAGAAATGATCATAATATTGGAAGCGATCACAAGATTGGTTATGGGATTACCTTTGATATGACAAAATTCCCGTTCTTAACAGCAGAACTCGGTGGTGGACTTCAGGTTACTCATCACAGACGACCAGTTGCCCGGCCAAAGGACATTGGAGCTATGTCTATGGTTAAGCTTGGAAGTGGGGTTAATCTACTTGGATACTATATGTATCATGGAGGAACGAATCCGAAGGGAAAACTCTCAACATTGCAAGAGTCAAGGGCAACTGGATATTTGAATGATCTTCCTGTATACTCTTATGATTTTGCAGCACCAATTAGAGAATTTGGACAAATGTCGAAGACGTTACGGGAGATAAAGCTATTAGCAATGTTTATTGCTGATTTTGGAAGTGATCTATGTAAAATGAAAGCATTCTTCCCAGCAACTAATCCACTTTCACCAGAAAACTGGGAAGATCTTCGTACATCGATCAGAAGAGATGGAGAGCAAGGATACTTGTTTGTGAACAATTATCAGCGAGGCCATCAAATGAAGGAACATAGGAAAACTACTTTAGAAGTAGAATTGGACAATGAAACAATCACGTATCCAGTGATGGATATTAAGAATCAGGATTACTTCTTCCTCCCATTCAACATGAAGGTGGGAGATGGAATCTTGAAGAAAGCATGTGCTACACCATTATGTAAGATACAAGAGAATGGACAGGAACGGTATGTATTCTATGCGGATATAGACCCTGAATACTGTTGGAAGAAACAACCACACAATGCCAGTGTACTTACCTTATCCCGTAACGAAGCATTGAATGCATGGAAGATTAGTAGGGGAAAAGACTATCTTCTCTGTACAGAGGGGGAGGTTGTAGAAACCGATGACGGATTCGAACTTCTTTCTAGATCCAGTGATAAGATACTTGCATATCCTGCGCTACCAAGTATACCAGAAGGGTACTCCTTGTTGGGAAAAGATTGTAGAGGATTCAGCATTTATGAATGTAAGGGAAATCACCCAGAAGGTCATGTAACATATAAAAAATTAGAATCAACGGATGATAAAATGATATATGAGGTTACCATTAGCTATCCTGAACAACAAAATGACTGCTTTTTGCGAGTGGATTTCGGCGGCGACCAGGCGAAATTGTATGTGGATTCAGAATGGGTTGATGATTGGTTTTATACTGGGGAGACATGGGAAATTGGCTTGAAGAGATTTGGGTTCCCTAAAACAGTTCAAATTGAGATTCTACCATTAAGATGGAAGGAAGAACGATACTTAGAAAAATGGCCAGAGTTCTATAATGGAATCGCATGTGAATTAAATCAAATTCGTGTTGATATTGAAACGGTAACTCGCGTATTATAGAGAGAAGATTACTATCATTACAGAGGAAAATAGAGTTATACTGGACATTAGAATATTCTTATAAAGAAGCTGTACAAAATCATCTTGCGATGCAATTTTGTATAGCTTCTTTTGTTGTTTTCCCTGTTGTTTTGTGACGGTAAGAGTATATGAGTCTACTGTGATGGTGGCAATAGCCAACCGCTATACATCTGGATGGATTGATTTCGTATATACGATAGCTGGGAGCGCCACTCTCTTGGCGTCTTCCCAAACTTATTGTAGAAATGCCGATTAAAACTGGACAGAGAACCAAAGCCAACATCTTCCGAAATGAGTAAGATCGGGATTTCTGTAGAACGAAGGAGTACAGATGCTTTTTGAACACGAAGGTTATTGAGATAATCAAGTGGAGTCATATTCATAATCGCCAAAAAGAGACGACGAAAATGTGATGGACTTAAATTACACTCATTTGCCAAACAATCCATAGAGAAAGTGTTTCTATAATTTAACTCCATATAGTCAAGTGCAGGAGCAATTGCAAGAGAATTCTCGTGAATCTGTATGGTAGGGTGTGCTTCGGTTTGCGAGTATATATTTAGCAAGTTTGTCATAAGTGCAACCGCTAATCCACGAACGGTAAATTGATAGTTCTGTTTTTTCTGTACTAATTCCTGTATGATCATTGTTACAAGAGTATGTATGTTCGGGTAAGTATTTCGAGATAAGATTGCACTATAATCATGGAGTAATCGATGAAGGCCAGTGGAATTCTCCAAAGAATGAAGTTGGAAAAATGGATGAAAAAGCTCTTCAATATCCAAAAAAAGGTAGGACCATTTGCTGGAGGTTCCTTTTTTTGAATACGTAGTATGAGGTATGTCACTGGCAACTATGGTAACATCACCTGCAGAAAAAGAGTGAATGGTATCCATGAATTCCATTGTACCACTATCGGTTTCACATAATCCAATCTCAAGACAATTGTGAAAATGAAGTCTTCCAGATGGAATGTCGGAGATTCGCCACTTCTCACCAGTTAATAGGAGAACTGGAAAGTAAGGCAATAACTCATAATTTCGATATTCAATAATCGTTTTCTTTCGTCGTCCCAAAGAATTCACCTCTCCTAAATTTTTATACGCGTATACCGTAAAAACAAAGAGCATTAACTTTATTCGTTCTGTCTATTCCTAGTATAGTTCCTGTTACAAAAACAAGCAAGATTAGAATGAGCAAATACGACTTCTTAAAAATAAAAATATCTAAAGAAAATTACAGTATAGTATGAAAAACAAAAAAATTAGGGAAAAAGTAATAAAAAATAAAGAGGGACAAGTGTTAAAGTTATAATAATGACGAAAAAAAGGAAAGAGGGAGTTGTTTCGGGGAAAAATAAATGGTTGAAAATGCATAGTATTTCTATGAGCTTGCAGAGAAGTAGTACAGGAAAATCGATACAATGTCTGTATAAATGAATCGGAGCTACAAATCGAAAAGGAGGAAATGTATGCAGGAATCTATGGAAGTAGCAATCAGCAAAAAGCAACTCCAAAAGAAACAAGGAAAAAATAAATTTCGATTATATATGAAGAGAAACTGGCAACTTTATGCACTGATGATCTTGCCAATGGCCTTTATCATCATCTTCAAGTTTGGTTCTTATTTTGGATTGAGCATTGCTTTTAAAGACTACAAAGTTGCAAAGGGGTTTGCAGATAGTAAATGGGTAGGGATGGATATTTTTGAAAAGATCTTTGCAAAAAGAAATTTTGGGAAAGCAGTTTGGAATACATTATATCTGAATATTTTGGATTTAATCTTTAGTTTTCCAATGCCGATTTTATTGGCACTGCTTTTGAATGAAATCCGTACAAAATGGTTTAAGAAAGTATCACAAACGCTTTTGTATTTACCTCATTTTCTATCTTGGATCATTATTGGGTCATTGGCATATCAGATGTTTAGTTTAAGCAATGGCGTTGTGAATACCATCATTGCAAACATGGGAAAGAGTCCAATACCTTTTCTGCAAGAGAATACCTGGTGGTTGATCTCCTACGTAGCAATTGGTGTATGGCAATCCATGGGGTGGGGAACAATTATTTATCTAGCTGCAATTACCAATGTAAATACGGAATTGTATGAGGCAGCGAGGGTAGATGGTGCTGGTCGTTTAAAACAGTGTTTTCATGTAACACTTCCTTGTATACGAGGAACAATTGTAACGTTGCTTATTATGAATCTAGGTAAGATCATGCAAGGTTCCTTTGAACGAATCTATGCCTTATCAAATTCCAAAGCAACAGAGTATGCAACAACCATTCCAGTTTTGGTTTATCGCTGGGGTATAGAAAGTGGAAAATTCAGTGAAGCGACAGCACTTGGGTTGTTCCAGTCTGTAATTGGATTACTACTCGTTTTACTAGCAGACAAGATTGCTAAAAAACTTGGAGAAGATGGACTAATCTAGGGGGTGAGAGTGTGGGAAATGAGAAAAAGTTCATTCAGAAAGAAAAGATGAAGTCAATGAAAAGGAAAAATCGAATATATGAGATCGTATTTTGTTTCCTGATAGGAGTAGTGTCCCTGACTTGCGTGTTACCATTTATACATATCTTTTCAAAATCAATTAGTAAGGAAGCATATGTTATAGCTAATAAAGTATTGTTGTTTCCGAAAGGGTTTAGTCTAAAAGCTTACGAGAAGATTTTTGCCGATCAGTCAATCTTACGTTCCATGTTTGTTACGATCATAGTAACTACCGCATTTACCATGATCGGTATGTTCTTAACAACAAGTGCAGCATATGCATTGAGTAGGAAAGAGCTAAAGGGACGTAAAGTGATGGCATTTATGATCATGGTTACCATGTATTTTGCTGGTGGTACAATTCCAGATTACTTGCTTATGAGTAATCTGAATATGTTAGATACTTGGTGGTGCTTAATCTTACCGTTATCCTTTTCCGCGTATAATTTCTTAATCATGCGGAATAATTTTTCTGCTAGTGTATCAGAGAGTTTGGTGGAATCAGCAATTATTGATGGTGCTGACCATTTTCGAATTTTGAAAAATATTGTAATACCGCTAACAAAACCAATATTAGCCACGATAACCTTGTTCTATGCAGTTGGAAGGTGGAATGCTTATCAGGACGCACTATACTACATAAAACAAAGAACAGATCTACGTCCATTGCAGTTAAAATTATACTATCTAATCGTATCAGCACAAGAGTCATTTCAGGCAGAAGGGGTTGCAACTGGAACCATCACGAATCCAGAGGTATTAAAAGCTGCTTGTGTCATCTTTGCAACGTTACCGATTATCTGTATTTATCCGTTTGCGCAAAAATATTTTGTTCAAGGCGTAATGGTTGGTGCAGTGAAAGAATAGAACAAGAAGCATCATGTGGAGCAGAATGGGTAGAACAGTAATTTGGGTAGGAAAATGAATCAATATGGATATGTAAAGGGAGGAATTCGATGAGAAAGAGAATGGTAACGAAACTAACAGCAGTTATTGTAACTGCAACACTTGTAGTCAGTATGGTAACGGGTTGTGGAAAATCATCAAAGAAGAATACCGATACAACAGCTGATGATCCTGTGGCAACACAAGACGTAAACACAGATGATACGAAGACAGAAGATACAAAAGAAGCAGAAAGTGGATATACAGATTATTCCAATGGATTTAAAGAGCAAGTAACGATTCAGATTCCTGTATATGACCGTGCATTTGAAGGATGGAATGTAACGGATAATTATTATACGAAATGGATTCAGTCAGAATTCGGTGATAAATACAATGTGAAGGTACAATATGTTGCAATTGGAAGAACTACAGAAGTACAGGATTACATGCAGATGATTGCAGCAGGGAATGCACCAGATATTATCATGCACTATGATATGCCACAAGCAGTAAATTATTATAATGAAGGAGCGATTCAAGATTTGGATTTAGAAGAGATCGCTTATTATGCACCAGATTATTATGGTAAATTAAAAGATACCATTGAAAAGTATGGAAAACTTGATGGAAAGAATGCATTTTTCTTCGCAGAAAGAGAAGCAATCTATTATAACTGGGTTACCTTGATTCGTCAGGACTGGCTTGATCAGGTTGGAAAAGCAATGCCAACAAATCGTGCAGAGTTAGAAGATGTAGCTAGAGCTTGGAAAGAAGCAGGACTTGGAACATTAGGGGAAACCTTGCTTACAAAGAGTTTTACCTATGAATATCCATTTATAGCAGCAGATACTTCTACAACAGACTTGGCAAAATATCTGGATCTGAATGTGGCACCATTTACTTGGGACGCTTCCAAACAATATCTGCAAACATTGAATGCAGAGTACAATGAAGGATTGATCGATCCAGAATTTTATCTGAATAAAGAAGATGCAGATGCAAAAGCAGATTTTGTTGCAGGTAAGACAGGAACCTATGGTTTCTATATCAATAGTACAACAGATGTGATCAGCTCTTTATTAGCCAATGATCCAAATGCAAAAGTGGCTACCATGAATACGGGAGCAGGTTCACCAGATGGAAAAGGATATTACTATGAGTATCCTGCTTATGGTATGGTTATGGGAATTAATTCAACCACTTCGAAAGAAGAACGTGCTGCAATCTGGCTGTTCTTAAACTGGATGATTCAAGATGATAATTTATTCTATTTACAAAATGGGATTGAAGGTACAAACTATACAAAGAATGCAGATGGTATTGCAGAACCAGTTGCAGATTTTAATGGAGAATCTAAATTATCCAATAACAATAACAAAGATTATTGGTGCCTTGTTCAAGAAGTTGCTAACTATGGGGATGAAGAACTGAATTTCAAGGCCAATCTGAAAATATTAGCACCTGCAGGGTATGAGTCTTTGATTCAGGATGCATATGATTATTACAAACAGAATGCAGAGTATGGCTTGATTACTCCGATCTTTACAAAATCTATTGAATCGGTAAGTGAGTATTCTGCTGACTTAAATGCCATGTGGCAGGAATTCTATGTAGATTGTGTGACTTGCTCTCCAGATGAATTTGAGTCCAAGTATGCATCGTATTGTGATGAATATCTAGATTGTGGATATCAGGAAATACTGGATGAAAAGCAGGAACTACTTGATGCAGGTGAGTATCTCAGCGAATAGCAGGCAAATACATTGTTAACATAATTAAGTGGAGGCAGAGAATGAAAACAGTGAAAGTACTTGAAAAAGGCGATAAGGTAACAGGAGAGGAAATGGATAAGAATGATCTTCTTGAATGTATAAATCATATGGTGGAACGTACGATGCAGATGGATCTGACTTGGGATTGGCCATGTGGTGTTGCTTATTATGGAATTAGTAAAGCTTATGAGGCAACAAAGAATGAAAAGTATCTTACCCTTATGAAAGAGCGTATAGATGAATTAATTCAATTGGGACTACCAACATGGAATGTGAATACATGTGCAATGGGACATAGCCTGATTACCTTATATGAAGCAACGGGAGATACAAGATATTGGGATATTGTATTGAGTAAGTTAGCTTATTTGCAGAAAGATGCCCTTCGATTTGGTGATGGAGTTTTACAACACACCGTGTCATCTAAAAATGATTTTCCGGAGCAGGCTTGGGCGGATACGTTGTTTATGGCAGCATTTTTCCTACTACGTGTGGGTATTAAGCTACAAGACCAGACGGTAATTGAAGACGCGTTAAACCAGTACTACTGGCACATTCAGTATCTACAGAATCAAGAGACGGGGTTGTGGTACCACGGATATAATAACATCGAGAAGAATCATATGTCTGGTTTCTATTGGGGAAGAGCAAATGCTTGGGCGGCATATACCATGTCACAAGTAGGGCGTATCCTTCCGGAATGCTACTTGTATCCGAAGTACATGGAAATAGCAGGATCCCTCAGCGAGCAGTTATCCGCAATCAAGCTGCTACAGACAGAAAATGGGTTATGGAGAACCATATTAGATGATCAGGAATCTTACGAAGAAGTCTCTGCCTCTTGTGGAATTGCAGCAGCAATGGCGGTAAGTGGAAACCCTCTTCATCAGAAATACATAGCAAAAGCATTACTTGGAGTTCGAAAGAATATTAGTGATCATGGAAAAGTTCGTAATGTCTCTGCTGGTACAGCAGTAATGAAAGACCGCCACGGGTACCGTGAGATTACAAAAGAGTGGATACAAGGCTGGGGGCAAGGGCTGGCGCTAACTTTCTTTGCAGAAATCTTATAATTAGGAGGCTGGGAAATGGTATTTGATGAGAAAGGAAGTTTTACGCTACCAGGGGAAGCCGGCTTTGAAAAACTGACTTTGGATTTGGCAAAGAAATGGGGAGCTGATGTAATACGGGATAGTGATGGAACAAAACTATCGGATCAGATTACCCAATCTGGTTATGGTATCTATTCTACAATCTGTATAATTAGAGACCATAATGAATGGGCGAAAGAGCATATGGATCAATTACAGCAAACATTTCTAATGTCTAAGATGGAGATTGCGAAAGAGCATTATCTTGTAATTCATCTATTAAAAGGCTATTTTACAGAGCAGTTTATCCTTAACGATGAAGAAGATGCATTAAGATACTGGCAAGTATTTGATCGTACCATAAACAAGGAGGTACCACGATATCTGTGGACCTATGAAAAGGAAGCTGGAAATATCGTGGTGCAGTCCACAAAGCCATTTCATGAGTATTCGGTTAATTTCTTGGCATATCGTCAATGGGAAGAAATCTCGATGTATAATCATGTAACGAATGATTGGAAGAAAGAGCATCTGATGCCCATTGACCCTAGGTCGGAACAAGCGCAAAAGTATCTATATGGGTGGCTAAAGAAGTGGTGTATGGAACATACAAGTACGACAGTGGTACGGTTTACGTCTTTGTTTTATAATTTTACGTGGATTTGGGGAGAAGATTCGCGATGTCGTTCTCTATACTCAGACTGGGCTTCCTATGATTTTACAGTGAGTCCAGAAGCGTTAAGAAAGTTTGAAAAAGAGTATAAATATGCACTAACGGCAGAAGATTTTATAAATCAAGGGAAATTCCATGTTACCCATATGCCACCTACGAAACAGCAATTGGATTATCTTCATTTTACCAATCAATTTGTTGTGGAATTAGGAAGAAAGCTAGTGGATTTGGTTCACCAGTTTGGGAAAAAAGCGTACGTGTTCTATGATGATAGCTGGATTGGAGTGGAGCCATATAGTTCACGATTCCCTAAGTTGGGATTTGACGGGATAATCAAATGTGTATTCTCAGGATATGAGGTACGACTTTGTGCCAATGTTCCTGTTAAGATACATGAGATTCGATTGCACCCATACCTATTCCCAATTGGTTTAGGAGGGACACCAACTTTTAGCGAAGGTGGAGACCCTACTGCGGATGCAAGAAACTATTGGAGAAATATTCGACGGGCGCTTTTGCGTCAACCCATCGAACGGATTGGACTGGGTGGTTATCTTCATCTGGTGGAACCATATCAGGAGTTTTGCGATTATATGGAGGAGATTGCGAATGAATTCCGAAGAATCAAAAAACTGCATGAAATAAGTGAAGTCTATCAATTTCCTTGTAAAGTTGGGGTATTGCATAGTTGGGGAAAACTTCGAGCTTGGAGTTTATCTGGACATTTTCATGAAACGGATCAGTTTGATTTGATTCATATAAACGAAGCGTTATCTGGATTACCTGTTTCTGTTGATTTTTTGAATTTTGAAGATGTGAAGAATGGAAGAGTAACGGAATTTGATGTAATCGTGAATGCCGGACCTGCAGGAAGTGCATGGAGCGGTGGAGATGCCTGGAAAGATGAGGCTGTTGTAATAAAGCTGAGTGAATGGGTTCATCAGGGCGGTACATTTCTTGGAGTTAATGAACCATCTGCAGTAGGTGGTTATGCAACCTTCTTTCGTATGGCACATGTTCTTGGAATTGACGAGGACAGAGGAGAACGGGTCTGTCATGGAAAATGGAGCTATGAATGTTCTCCATCAGAGGATATGATACCGAAAGGTGCCTCTGTTTCTGGAAGAGAAAATCGCTATCTTGTATGTGAAGATACGAAAGTCTATGCAGAAGAAAATAGTATTCCAACCATAACGGCTCATGAATATGGAAAAGGTAGAGGTGTCTATCTGGCAAGTTTTCAATATGGGAACGAGAATACAAGAATGTTATTACAGATTCTGTTACAAGCAGTTCATCAGGACCAAGAACCAATGTATATAACGGATAATCCAAACACAGAATGTGCGTATTATCCAAAGGTTAAAACACTTGTCGCTATAAATAACACAGAGGAAATACAAGAGACAAAGGTTAGAACACCATATGGAGAGGAAATCTTTCAATTAGCAGCAAACGAGTCTCAGATTCGAACCGTAAAGGAATAGAAGAAAAGGTGCTATGCAAGGACGACGGAGTTGTCGCCCCAGGGACTATTATCCCTTTTGCATGGGCACCTTTTCTGCTTCTTCTGTTATCTCATTTAATACGCGGATAAGATCAGTAAGATCGTAGATCTCAACATCACGTTTGAGAATCTCGTTTTTTAAGTCAATGGAGAGCGTTTCAAATTGGTGTTGAACTTTGGGTGCTACGTAGGACATAATGGATTCTCCTTTGAAGTGTTAAAATTAGTATGTGCAAATAGGAAGAGGATTTATGCGATAAGTCATGTTGAAATATATGGAAATATGTATTGTTATAGAATGGGAGAAAAATGTAATACTGAAATGAAATAGCAGTTACGACCATAGCTTTTCAAACAAATAAGAATGTGCTATAATAGAACATATATTCGAAGTTAGGAGGGAGGAAGAGAAGAATGGCTTCAGAAAGAACGTATATATGTATTGATTTAAAATCCTTTTATGCTTCAGTGGAATGTGTGGAGCGGAGTTTAGATCCCCTAACAACCAATCTTGTTGTGGCGGATCCAGAACGTTCCGAGAAGACCATTTGCCTAGCAATCTCTCCCTCTATGAAAGCATTAGGTATTCCCAATCGATGCAGGGTATTTCAAATTCCAAAGCAGGTGGACTATATTATGGCAACACCAAGGATGAAGTTGTATATTGCGTATTCAGCTGAGATTTACGCAATCTATCTAAAATACATTGCAAAAGAAGATATACACGTGTATTCCATTGATGAAGCTTTTATGGACGTAACAGATTATCTTGCCATGTATCAAATGACAGCAAAAGAACTTGGAGTACGAATCATGCAGGATATCATGCAGAATACAGGTATTACAGCGACTTGTGGGATAGGGAGCAATCTGTATCTGGCTAAGATTGCTTTGGATATTACGGCGAAGCATACAAAGGACTGCATTGGTATATTAGATGAGGAAAGCTATCGAAGCATGTTGTGGAATCATAAACCATTGAAGGATTTTTGGCGAGTGGGATCAGGAACAGCGAAACGGTTAGAAGGAGTCGGAATCCACACGATGGGAGAGATTGCGAAGGCGGACGAGGATATCCTGTATCGTTTGTTTGGGATTGATGCGGAGTTATTAATTGATCATGCATGGGGAAGGGAAACCACAACGATAGCAGATATTCACGCATATAAGGCGAAGACAAATTGTCTGTCCAGTGGTCAAATACTGCCAAGAGACTACCATTTTGAAGAAGGGAAACTGATTGTAAAAGAGATGGCAGATCTCCTTAGTTTGGATCTGGTAGAGAAAGGCTTGGTAACCGAATCGATTTCGTTATATCTAGGATATGCCAAAGAATTTCAAATGGATTCGGCAAGAGGAACGATTTCTATGAATACGGCAACAAGTTCTGCAAGAAGTATCCTCTCGCATGTGGAACAACTTTATGAAAAGATTGTGGATCGCCATGTTCCCATTCGAAGAGTGAATCTGACATTTAATCAAGTGGTGGAAGAAGCCTACCAGCAATATGATCTATTCTGTGATCCTGCCGAACTTGAGAGAGAACGGAAGATGCAGACAGCAATGCTTTCCATCAAGAAGAAATTTGGTAACAATGCAATTTTAAAAGGAATGAATCTACAGGCAGGTGGGACGACCATCGAGCGAAATCATCAGATTGGAGGGCATAAAAGTGGGGAATAGAAGGCATATGAGTCCAGCAGAACGAGCAAAACAGTTCATGCCCTTTGATGCACTGAAAGGATTTCGAGAGGCATTACGAGAGAAAGAGAAGATTATTGTACCAAAAGTGGAGTTATCAGACTATGCCAAAAGCATATTAGACGAAAAACTGCATCAAGTACAGAAAAATGATATGATCACAGTTATTTATTTCGAACAGGGAGTATATCTGAAAGTGACAGGACTCGTTTCAAGGTTAGATACGACATCTCGTACGATAAAGATTGTGAATACCAAAATCTCCTTTGATGATATCTATGATATACAGGGAAGAATCCAGTGGTTAGAGTAAGACGACTTAAATTGAAAATAGAATAATAATAGAAAATCTACATGAATTCCTGCTAAAGAGGATCCCTTCTCGGCGCTCTCTATTCGGAAAATTCATGTAGATTTTTTAGTTTGTGTTTGTTCGTTACATTTGTTCACTTACATTTGTTTGTTTACTTAGTATGGGCAACCTTAGTACCGATACGTGTGAAGCGAAAGGAGAGTGTGTTTTTCCTTTGAATATCGCTATCACATAAACGTTCAAAACTTTCAAGTGTGAAGTTTGCGTGTATTACTGAAAGGATAAAGTGAATTCACAATTAATCTCTTTCTCAAGAAGTTGATACTTTTTATCCAGTGTAGGACCACATGCACTAGAACCAACGCCGCTCATCATATAGTCGAGACAGAATATGGTATAATCTTCAGGTATTAATTCGTAGTTATGTGCTTTTTCGGCAAGCTGCTCACTGGAATAATTAGTAGCTTGGAAGGAGAACGGATCTTTTGCTGTGACACAGATTGCATTGCGGTCTGATTGGAGGGTAACGCGGTCACAGTCATAATGGCTGGAATTTTCCTGTGGATAGATATAGTCTTCGTACATATCTTTTACTGCTGCATGGAATTTTCCATAATACGTTGCATGATGTTTGTCAATATAGCTTTCTGTAGGACCATAGCCTAGATAAGTAACTTGCTCATAATCTTTTGGTAAGAAGAAGCGTAGTCCAAAACGAGGCAGGAATGGTAAATCGGTATTACGGATGGCTTTGATTGCAATGGATAATGTTCCGTCTTGACCGATCATCCAAGTAACATCTAAGTCAAGAATATGCTGAATCTGAATAGCTGTAATAGCCATCGTACATTGAATCTTGGTAACGTTCTTTTCGGTTTCTACTTGAGTAGCATACACACGTACTTTACTACGGTCGTAGCCAGCTGCTAACCAGTCCTGGGCATTGCGTCGATCGTTATCGATCATAGCACGCCAGATGTTGAATTCCAATGGTTTTACAATTCGTGCAGATTGGTTGACAACAATCGTGTCGAAGGTACCCGTTAATTTATTAAAGACATATTCATAGTTTAATCCAGTAACGGTGATCGTTGTTTGTGTTTCTTTGATTGATGCAGGTGTCTGTTCTTTTGGTGCACCAACAGGTTGAGATACGGTCACGTCTTCATATGTCGTTGCCGCATGTTGAATTAATAGTTGGTCAAAACCAAGTATATGACCAGCTTTGGTCAAGGTAGAATCCGTCTTTTGAATATACGTTAACTTAAGATAGCAGCGACCAGTAATCTCTTTTGGAAGGGTATAAGATAGCGTTACTTCTTTTTGTTCATGTGGTGCAAGTTCCAGCGTCTCAAGCATACCCGTAGATTGAATCTCACCATCAACCGTTACTTCGTATGCAATGGATAGAAAGTCGTTCGTATTGGTAAAATCAAGTTTATTCGTAAGGAGAACCGTTCCTGTTTTTGCATCAATGAATTGCGCACGAACAGGACGAATGACATTCTTATATTCTAGTAATGCAGGATGAGGAATTCGATTTGGAGCTACCATACCATCGACACAGAAATTGCCATCATGAGGGTATTCACCAAAGTCCCCGCCGTAGTAGAATTGATCTCGTCCATCAACGGTTTTGCCCATGTAGATTCCATGGTCACACCATTCCCATACGAAGCCTCCAAGGAAACGATCGTGTGCATATATATAAGAGAAGTAATCTTCCATATCCCCAGGTCCATTTCCCATCGCATGTACATATTCACATAAGACATAAGGTTTTGGATTGTTGGCAAGGTATTCGTCGACTTGCTCTATGGAATCATACATCTTGCTGTACACATCAAGCATGGAAGTATCATTCTTATGAGTACCAGTTTCCCAGATGCTTCCCTCATAGTGTAACAGACGGGTATCGTCGTAAGCTTTGATCCAGCGTCCCGTATCCTCGAGCGCTTTGCTATATCCTGCTTCATTTCCCATTGACCACATGAAGATACAAGGGTTGTTCTTGTCACGAATGACATTTCTCTGGTTTCGGTCCATAATTGCTTTATAGAAGAAATCACGTTGTACCAGATCTCCATAGGTTTTATCATAACCACCACCATAGAAATTGACTGCACCATGGCATTCAAGGTCTGCTTCGGCAATTACATAGAACCCGTATTCATTACAAAGCATTGGGAACCAAGGAGCATTAGGATAATGGCTAGTACGAATCGAATTAATATTATGTTCCTTCATTAAAGTTAGGTCGTGAATGGCTTGCTCTTTGCTGATGGTAAAGCCTGTGTAAGGGTCGCTATCATGACGATTAACACCCTTCATCTTCACATTCTGTCCGTTAATGTAGACGATATCTTGCTCTATGGTGATTTCGCGGAATCCGACCTGCTGTTTGATACCTTCCTCATTGGTTTCAATCAGTAAGGTATAGAGATATGGATTTTCTGCATTCCACAACTTTGGTTCTTCAACAGAAATGCTTAACTCCTTGTTTGTAACCTGCTTTATGGCAAGAACATTGCCTTGTTGATCAAGCAAGGTACAAGTAGTAGGTATTTCTTGGTTAAAATAAGTGAAGGTAACATGTAATTGTCCAGTATGATAGCCTTGGTCCAGTTTGGTTTTTACAAAATAGTCGTAGATGTGTTCTTTTGGACGAACAAGTAGGTACACGTCACGGAAGATACCAGTCATACGGAACTTGTCTTGGTCTTCTAAGTAACTACCATCGCACCATTTTAGGACGATTACGGTAAGCTCATTCACACCGGCCTTAACAAAACTTGAAATGTCAAATTCACTAATACAGTGTGAAACCTGGCTATAGCCTACGAAGACATTGTTAATATAGAGATAGAAACAGGAATCAACACCATCGAAATTAATGGAAATGTTCTGTTCTAGCTGTTCGTTCTGTATGAAAAAGGTATGATGATAGACACCAGTTGGGTTTTGGCTTGGTACATAAGGTGGATCATAAGGAAATGGAAAGTTCACATTGGTGTATTGATGGTGATCAAATCCGTGAATCTGCCAACAACCAGGTACTGGTATTGCCTTAAAATCTGC
This sequence comes from Anaerosporobacter faecicola, assembly GCF_012070565.1. Lineage (GTDB taxonomy): Bacteria > Bacillota > Clostridia > Lachnospirales > Lachnospiraceae > Anaerosporobacter > Anaerosporobacter faecicola. The sequence goes on along the minus strand of NZ_JAAQRO010000036.1, from coordinate 66,059 downwards.
ATAGGAATAACCAGGAGCAGTAAAATCTTCAACAATAAAAGGGTTTTCATAGAGCTTGAAGTCCCATGTTCCATTTAGTAGAATCTGTTCCGAGTGTTGCTCGTTGTCGCATGTAGAATAAGGAATATAGTAACAACGATTATCCATCGTATTAACATGAAGAGACATTGGGTCTTCATAGTATTTTGGTAATTGTATTGTCTTTGTTTCCATAAAAGGCTCCTTTCTCAACGGTGATTTATGATATAACGATTGCCTTGCATTGAATATAGCAGAAAATTATGATATACTCCATACACAAAGTATTAAGGATATGCACAAAGTTTTCACTTTTGTTTAAATTGGAGTGCAAATGTTTGTGTATTCGGTTAGGCGAATCTTTCCTTCAGGTGTCTATCGTTCAAATCAATCGGAATGCAATGGGTTCACGGCTGTTGAGTGGAAAGATCGAGAGGGCAATAATGTAAGAAAGGTAGAAGAGGTGAAAAGCAATGTACACAATAACAGGATATTATGATGACCAGCGGATTGAAGAGACGGTATCCAAGGAGAATTTTTTTGTCCATTGTTGTGGTAGATATAAGATGATCCATAGGGAACAATTCGAGACGAGGCGGCAGTGGGGGACGAAGACGTATCAACTGCTTTATGTTGCAGAAGGAAGAGCACAATTTTTGGTAAATGATAAGCTTGTCATGGTAGAAAAAGGGTGTTGTGTCTTATACCGCCCATGTGAAGCACAGTATTATCGATACCAGAAAAAGGATCAAACCGATGTATATTGGGTTCATTTTTCTTGTGAGGTGGGACATCCTTATCTGGAAAAATTGTCGTTTGACAAGGAACATATCTTTGACATTGGGGTACATACAGGGTATGAGGAACTATTTATGAAAATCATACAGGAATTGCAGATGAAGGAGTCACATTATGAACAATCGGCGACTTTACTACTTATGGAATTATTGCTGCTAATGTCAAGAAATATGGATAAGAAAAAGGATAAACCATATGCATATAATTTTCAGGTGGAAAAGGCAATTCGCTACTTTCACAGTAGAGCAGAAGAGGAAATCCTGATCAAAGAATATGCCAAAGAACAGCATTTAAATTATTACCGATTTATTGATAGTTTTACGAAATATACAGGGTATTCACCGAAACAGTATATTATTCAGATTCGAATGCGACGGGCAAAAGATCTCTTAACGAATGAAAATATTCTTGTTTCAGAAGTCGCCAATTTGGTAGGGTATGAGAATCCTTTATACTTTAGCCGATTGTTTAAACAAACAGTAGGAATTTCTCCTCTTGCGTATCGAAGTCAGATGACACAAGAGAATCTTACTATGTAGAGGGAGGTCAAAGGGACTGGGAATCGCATAGGAAAAGGGGTATAATAATTCTGTCACCCTACCAGGAAGAAAGGATACGAGGTATGATTAAAGTAACGATATGGAATGAATATATACATGAAAGAGAATTAGAGGAAATTAAGAACGTTTATCCAGAAGGAATTCATCAATGTATTGCAGAATTTCTTGGGAAAGAGGAAGACGTACAGGTGCGCATAGCTACGCTTGCTATGCCAGAACATGGGTTAACGGAGGAAGTGCTTGCTGACACCGATGTATTGATCTGGTGGAGCCATGCAAGGCAAGATGAGGTTTGTGACGAAGTTGTTAAGAGGGTGAGAGACCATGTACATATGGGAATGGGGCTGATTGCCTTACATTCTGCACACTATAGTAAACCAATGAAAGAATTATTAGGAACTTCCATGACTTTACGTTGGCATCATGGAGACCGGGAACGTGTTTGGTGCGCTGCTCCTGCGCATCCCATTGCAGCGGGTGTACCAGCACAGTTTGAAATCCCACAGGAAGAGTGTTATGGAGAGTATTTTGACATTCCAAAACCAGATGATGTAGTTTTTATCGGTTGGTTTGCTAGCGGAGAGGTATTTCGAAGTGGAGTAACATTTACAAGAGGGTTGGGAAAAATCTTTTATTTCCAACCGGGACATGAGGAATATCCGGTTTATTATCAAAAAGAAATTCAGCAGATTATTCGAAATGCAGTACATTGGGCAAAACCCCAGATTCGAAGAGTAACGCGGTTAGATTGTCCAGAGATTACACGGCCTTTGGAGTCGGCTAAAAGTAACTGATCTTTATTAAAGCATGGGAGAGAATGTATGAAATTATCTGTATTTTATGACCATATAGTAGAAGCGTGTGAACAAAGAAACATAACAGAGCAACAAGCAGTTGCCTTTGCAAAAGAAGCTGGAATTCAGGGGTTTGAGATCAATCTTACTTGCTTATTGCAGCGGAAAGAAGAGATTTTATCCTTAATCAAAGATGCGGGTATGGAAATCAGTTGTATCTATGAATTTTATGACTGGGGAAATGACCCTTCCATGGAGAAAGCAAAGGAACATGTACGAACGGCGCAGGAAGTAGGAGCGAAAAAGATCTTAGTTGTTCCAGGATTGTTGGCAGAGGAAGAAGCAAAAGGCATTCAGTCAGCATCAAAGGAGTACAAAAACCAATCTGTTGCAATGGAACAAAACCATGCTGTGGTGCAAATGAAAGAAAATCTGATCACCTTAGTGGAGTATGGCAAGGAGTATGGGATTACGGTAACTTTGGAGGATTTTGACTCCATTCTTGCACCATTTGCAAGAATGAATCAATTGTTATGGTTTATGAAACATGTCCCTGGATTACAGTATACATTCGATATGGGAAACTTTGCGTATAGCGATGAAGATGTTAGAGAAGCCTATCGCATATTGCAACCGTATGTGGTTCATGTACATTGTAAGGATCGTGGAGAGGATGTAGCGTGTAACAAAAACAATCGGTTTAATCATGGGTTAGTACCATGTCCAGTAGGTGTAGGCTATATGCCAATTGGTGAAATGGTGAGAACGGTACGAAGTAATGGATATGAGGATTACTTTGCAATCGAGCATTTTGGAGCAGAGGACCAGATTGCGTTCCTACAACAGTCAGCAGAGTTTCTCAAGGCAGTGTAAGATTTGCTAAGGGCTTTTGATACCCTAACTATAACGCAAACTTTGCATATCAAAAAATCACCTACGTATACGAAGTATCTAAGTGCGAAGTTTGAATAGATAATAAAGCTGACTTCTTGAAAGGCAGGTATTAGGATGAAAAAGATATTAATTATCGATGATGATCAGGATCTCTCTTTTATTATGAAAGAGATGTTGTGTAATTATGGGTACGATGTGACATGTGCAGCAGATGAGGAAGAGGCATTGGAACAGTTAACAAACCAAACCTTTCATCTGCTCCTTCTTGACATCAATCTCCCAGATTCAACTGGGTTTGAAATCTGTGAACAGCTGCGTGAAGTATCAACGGTCCCTGTCATCTTCGCCAGTGCACGCACCAGTGAAGATGATCGGATTACTGCCTTGGAGATGGGGGGAGACGGGTATCTGAAAAAACCGTATTCGATGAAAGAACTTCTTGCTACGGTAAATGCACTGATTCGTCGTACGTATGGTTTCACCAAAGAAGAAAAGAAGATACAGTTTGGAACAGTTGAAGTAAATACTACAGCAAGAACCGTACATAAAGAAGGGAAGAATGTTGCTCTTTCCTTACGTGAATTCGATCTATTGGCGTATCTTGCAGAACACAAGAATGAAGCGATTAAGAAAGAACAATTATTATGTGAAGTATGGGGTGCATTCAGTGAGGTAGAACCCTCCACGTTGACGGTTCATATCAGGTGGTTACGAGAAAAATTAGAGGAAGATGCTGCAAAACCACAATATATCAAGACCGTTTGGGGTGTGGGATATATGTTGGAGGTAAAGAATGAGACGTAGATTACAAAGGATTACAACGGTGTTTGCATTGGGTCTACTGGCGATTCTTTTCGTTATGGTATTGAAGATTCAAGATTATGAAACAACAAACCAGAATACCACAAACACAGAAGAACAGTTATTGCGACTGAATGAATTGGAGCAGTTGGCCAAACAGGCCATTGAGGAACAAAACCAAGATGTAGCGAATGAATTCTATACAAGCATTGCCAATGAAAGAAAATTTATAAAGAGCACAGAGCAACAAGATAAAGTGGAACGAGATAAGATTGCGTGGATGATCGTAGGTGGGATATGTATTGCTTGCCTTTATATGATGAATCTGTATATTGACCGAGCCATTTTACGGCCATTTGAGAAGATGAAACAATATACCTCGATGATTGCTAGGGGAGAGTTTGATCTGCCACTTAATTATGAACGTTCCAATTACTTTGGAGAGTTTACCTGGTCTTTTGATGAGATGCGTTGTGAAGTGACAAGAGCGCGTGCCAGTGAGCAAGAAGCCATTGAAAACAATAAGACCATTATTGCAACCTTATCTCACGATATTAAAACACCCATTGCTTCCATTCGTGCCTATGCAGAGGCTTTGGAAGCTAATTTTGATGATTCACCTGAAAAACGAGCGGTGTATACCAGGGTAATCATGAATAAATGTGATGAAGTTTCGGCATTAACAGAGGATCTGCTCTTGCATTTCTTATCGGATTTGGATAAATTGCAGATACAACCACAGAAGTATGACATCATAAAGGTACTAGAAGAAACAATTAAGGAGTTATCATCGGATAAAGAGGACATTCATCTAGAAAAGAAAATGGACAAGTGTCTAGTATCCCTTGATCGAAAACGATTCGTACAGATTGTGGAAAATATTGTGGGTAATGCAAGAAAGTATGCTAAGACAGATGTATGGATCACAGTAACTGAAGATGCAGGAGAAGTACAGCTTGGATTTCGTGACCATGGTCTGGGCATACCAGAGGAAGAACTCCCTTTTGTAACGAACAAATTCTATCGTGGTTCCAATCAAGGAATGGAAAATGGAGCCGGACTTGGCCTTTACATCGTTTCCTATATTGTGGATCGAATGAATGGAAGAATCTTGTTACAGAACAAAGAACCAGGCTTAGAAGTGAAGATTACATTTCCATGTTGTTAAGTCACACCAACCCTTAAGGATTTCTTAATATCTTTTCTGATAGAATGCAACTATCAAAAAGGGAAAGGAAAAAAGAACATGAGAGAAAGCATATTGCAAGCAAATAGTTTATTCAAAAGTTATGCCAATGAAGGGAAAACAGAACCATATCCTAAAAAAGGTTTCGGTTGCGATATATAAGGGAGATTTTACAGTTATTATGGGATCATCTGGTTCGGGAAAATCAACCTTACTATATTCATTGAGTGGAATGGATTGTGTGAATGCAGGAGAAATTCTATATAAAGGGGAAGATCTGTGTAAGATGAAGGAGAATACACTTGCAAAATTACGGCAAAAGGATTTTGGATTTGTGTTCCAGCAGATGCATCTAGTAAGCAATCTTACGTTGTATGAGAATGTTGTGGTATCGGGTTATCTGAACAAGGATATGGCAGCAAAAGATGTAGAATCCTATGCAAAACAATTACTAGATCGCATGGGATTACAAGATAAATACAATCGCCTTCCATCACAGGTATCAGGGGGAGAACAGCAAAGAGCCGCCATTGCAAGAGCGGTGATTAGCAAACCCGCCTTGTTGTTTGCGGATGAACCCACAGGAGCATTGAACCGAAAGAACACCAATGAAGTATTGGATCTGCTATCACAGCTCCATGAAGATGGACAGAGTATCTTAATGGTAACCCATGATATGAAAGCGGCGCTTCGGGCAAATCGAATCCTGTATCTGGAGGATGGAACCATTGTTGGAGAATTAACGTTACCACCATATGGCAGTCAGGATGATAAGAAGCGAGAGACACAAGTAAATGCTTGGTTATCCTCATTGGAATGGTAGGTGATGGCGATGGAGATTATTACATTATTAAAAGCAAATATAAAAAGAAGAAAGGGCGTATTCATTAGTATTACATTGCTCATGCTTCTGATTACCATGTCAATGACCGTAATAATTAGTGTTAACGATAATCTAAAAAAGCAGATGAAGACTGCGCTTGACAAAGCGGATACAGGGGACTTTGTTGCGATAGTTCCAGAAAAAAATGTAGACGATACCCTATTGTCTTCCTTGGCTGATAATTCGTATGTAGATCATATTCGCGACATTAAAGCCCTCATAACCTTAAAATGTACGGTAAATGGGAAAAAGATAAAGGGATATTTTGATCTATGTGAATACAAGTCCCAAGAATTTGAAGATCGTGTCTATACCAAAGAGGAAAAGAGTTTTCAAAAGAAGGTACCAGAGTTAAAACGTGGAGAAATCTTAGTACCACTTACTTTTCGTACTATGTATAACTGTGAAATTGGCAGCAAGTGTGTGGTTCCAACAAAAGCGGGAGAACAAACATTTATCATTAAAGGTTTTGTAGAAGAACCACTTGAGGGTGCCTATGTAATTACGTCTAAATTAGGGTATATAGCAAAAGAAGATTTTGAAAAGTTACAAGAAGTAAAAGATGAGGAAATCGTAGGAAAACAGCTGTTTATTCTACCGTATCATGTCTTACATATCTATCAAAAGACACCTCACCAATTGGATATGATCGCATTTAAGAAAGCATTGAATGACGATACGAAATTGATTAATTATTCCTTTGGAACTTTATCGAAGGAGGATTCGCAGGAATATACATTGATGGTACCAGAAATTTTCGGGAATATTTTGTTGGTATTCGTTGCATTGCTATTTGTAATTGTTTTGATTGTAATGGGACATAGCATAAGTACAGGTATTGAGATGGATTATGTTAATCTTGGTGTTCTGAAAGCCCTTGGATTCACAAAAGGCAAGATCCGGTTGGCCTTATTCTTACAGTATTTGATTGCTGAATTTGTGGGAGCAGTTGTTGGCCTAGTCATATCAATTCCTATGGTCAAGATACTAGGTTCCGTTTTTCAACAGATTACAGGTTTACTAACACGTGGTGATCTTTCCTTGCTTACTTGTTGCGGTATTATCGCAGGAATCCTTGGAGTTAGTTCGGTATTTATCTTCGTTAAGACAAAGAAAGTAACAAGAATATCGCCAGTACGCGCAATTTCGGGAGGACGGGATAGTGTGTATTTTAGTAACAGAGGAATGATACCAATAAAACGGTCAGCAATGGGCCTACGCCTTGCATACAAACAATTCACATCCAATCGAAGACAATATATTGGAATTACGTGCATCGTAGCCATATTAATCTACTTTTTAATGTCAATTACCATTTTAACGAAGGGGATTTCCGTTGAAACGATTTATGAAGTGTTTGGAGGAATCGTCAGTGATGTGGAGCTTGATCTAAAGGATACCTACTCCAATGAAGAACAGCAGGAAGAATTAGTGAACCGAATCAAGGAAATTACCCCGGTAACATTTTCTGTATTTTCCTTAAACCGCTATATTACGGTAGATGGAACGCAATATAATGCAACCATCTATGATGACCCACAGGAATTCAAGAGTATCTTAAAAGGTCGAGCACCAAAGTATGCGAATGAAATCCTAGTAACGGAATTGGTTTCAAAGACCATTGAAAAGGGAGTGGGGGATACGGTAACGCTTGCTTTTCGAGATAAGGAAGATACCTATGTCATATCCGGAATCTACCAATCCACAGTTGAAGTTGGAAAATGTATTGGTATATCCCTAGAAGGGGCGAGAAAGATTGGAGAATTCGAGCCGATAAAGGGATATCTGCGAGTGAAAGACACAGAAAAAGTGGATGAGATAATTACTATGTGTAATGAAACGTATGGTGATGTTCTAACAGCAAACGAATCCAAGAATTCAGACCAATTAAGTGATCTGATTCAATTGTCCTTAAAAGTTGTAATGGGATTTATCTACTGCAATACCATTCTCTTTGCTTTGATCGTGGTCAATATGGTTTGTAAGAAGACGTTCCTAAAGGAAAGGCAGGATATTGGAATTTATAAAGCAATGGGATTTACAGTTACGCGGCTACGTGTTCAATTTGCATTACGATTTTTGTTGATTGCAGTGATTGGAACGGTGATTGGGTTGATTTGTAATGCTTTATGGAATAGCGACATGATGTTAATTCTCTTTCGTTATGTTGGAATAACAAGTTTTCGTTTCACGTACACCACGAGTACCATCTTCTTACCAACATTTTTGGTATGTACCTGTTTCTTCCTCTTCTCTTATATAAGTGCAAGAAAAGTAAAGAGTGTAGCAGTAAGGGAATTGGTAACAGAATAATTTTGGATATGGAGAAACAAAGTTGTTGCATCAATAAATGGTTATAAATAATTCCATAATATGATAAATATCTTGCATCATTGTCGAAAAAAAGGTAAAATATAGAAACAAGGATGAAAGGAGAGTGCAAGTGAATCTTGCATATTCGTCCACGTAATGCATATGAACGGAGTGATCGGTACATGAATGAGATAGCGAATAATATGATCCATCTAGTTCCTTTTGATCATATAGCAGGATATGACATACGGCCAGGTTTTTATGAAATCAATGGTGCAACGGAAATACCGGGTGGTGTTAATTTTACCATCCATTCCAATCACGCAACTTCTTGTGAGCTGCTATTGTTCCATCGGACAGAAGAGGAACCTTATGCAGTAATCAAGTTTCCTCCCCATTACCGGATTGGTAAAGTGTATTCCATGATCGTTTTTGGTTTGAATATAGAAGAATTTGAATATTGTTATCGACTGGATGGCCCCTATAATCCGAAAAAAGGGCTTATCTTTAATAAAGATAAATATCTGTTAGATCCTTATGCAAGGGCAGTTACAGGGCAAAGTGTCTGGGGGAGAATTAAACCCAATGGGAATACATATAAAGCAAGGGTTGTTCGTGATGATTTTGACTGGGGGGATTTTGTTCAACCATTGATTCCAATGGAGGATCTTGTCATCTATGAATTGCATGTTCGGGGATATACGAAACTTGATGGAAGTATTACCACAAAGCCAGGAACCTATGCAGCCTTAATGGAGAAGCTTCCTTACCTGAAAAAATTGGGAGTAAATGCCGTTGAGTTAATGCCAATCTTCGAATTTGATGAGATGCATGATTGCAGAGAATATAATGGGAAGCAGTTGATTGACTATTGGGGGTACAATACCGTTAATTTCTTTTCTCCCAATACCGGATATAGCGCTCAAGTTGAATACAATCGAGAAGGCAACGAGCTAAAGCAACTGATTAAGACCTTAAATGAAAATGGCATTGAAGTCATCTTAGATGTGGTTTTCAATCATACAGCAGAAGGAAATGAGAATGGACCTTTTTTTTCATTTAAGGGATTTGACAATAACATCTATTATATGCTAACTCCGAATGGAGAATATTATAATTATAGCGGTTGTGGGAATACGCTGAATTGTAATCACCCAATTGTACAACAGATGATATTGGAATGTTTGCGATACTGGGTAACGTATTATCGTGTAGATGGTTTTCGTTTTGATCTTGCCTCCATATTGGGTCGGAATGAAGACGGAGAACCAATGAATAAACCACCGCTAATTCAAAGTCTTGCGTTTGACCCAATCTTAGGGGAAGTGAAACTAATTGCAGAAGCATGGGATGCGGGAGGATTATACCAAGTAGGAAGTTTTCCTTCTTGGAACCGTTTTGCTGAATGGAATGGGAAATATCGTGATGATCTTCGTAGTTTCTTAAAAGGGGATGAAGGATTTGCTACTGCAGCAGTGGCACGTATAACAGGTTCGGAGGATCTGTATGATCCGAATATACGAGGGAAGAACGCCTCCGTTAACTTTATTACTTGTCATGATGGGTTTACTTTGTATGATCTCTATTCGTATAATTTTAAACATAATGAAGCAAATGGTTGGAATAATACAGATGGAGAGAGCAACAATCGAAGTTGGAACTGTGGAGTAGAGGGAGAGACGGATAATGAGCAGATCCTTAAGCTTAGAAGAAGACTCATTCGTAATGCATTTGCAGTTTTGCTGACCAGTAGGGGAACACCGATGTTCCTTGCTGGAGATGAATTCTGCAATACACAGTTTGGTAATAACAATCCGTATTGTCAGGATAATGAAATCTCATGGATTGACTGGTCTTTGTTAGAAAAAAATAAAGATATGTTTTCATTTGTATCCTATATGATTCATTTTCGAAAACAACATGGAGTTTTAAGAAAAGATATGGGAACCTGTTCTTTGAATTTCCCTTGTATCAGTCGACATGGAAACTATTCTTGGAATGCAGAGTATAATTGGAATGTTCATGTAGTTGGTGTGATGTTTGCGGGAAGAACAGCGGATAATACAGGGGATGATATTGTATTCATAGCAATTAATACCTATTGGGAAGCACAGGTTGTGTATTTACCACAATTACCGGCAGACCGAAATTGGGTAATGGAAGTTAATACGTTTGAAGAAGTAGGAATTGCTTTAAATCAACCGGTTGATCTACAGGTAACACTACAGCCAAGAAGCGTGATGGTTTTGGTTGTAAAAGAAAAAATGAAGGAAGATTAAGTTCTGAGTAATATGAAGGAAATCAGCCATAATATATAGAGGGTATGAAGAAGAAAATTCTTTATACCCTCTATTTTTTTCCTTTATTTTAAAGGATAATGCAAGTTAATTGCCAAGCAGGGAAGATAGTAGTATGTCTGGCAAATCATAAAATTGATAGGAGGAAGGAAATGAATCCATTTGAAGAAAAGGGAGTCAAAATTGCAGATACATTTAAGGATTGGTCTCGCATTCAACCGAAACCTTACTGCAAACAGGAAGTGGACCCGTACACGAAGACAAGAATCATCTTAATGAATGGTACAGAATTTGAACAGGTTTGGTTTGGACATCAGTTCTCAAGAAGCTGTCCTAGCCAAGATCTTAGAAAAGAACTTGCGTTGATTCGTAGAAGTGAGCAACAACAGCAGAAAGTGATTGGTGCACTCAAACCACCAGATGAAACCATCCTTGAACATACCGTCAGTTATGAACAATTGGCGGTAGATTTAACTGCAGAATTGGCACAAAGAGAACCAGATCTACATGTAAAGATGGCATTGGATTTCGCCTTGCTTGAGGACTTTGATCACCTCTATCGGTATTCCGATCTCTTAGAGATGGAGATGGGAGCAAAAGCCGAACAATTAGTTGGACATTATACCGAGATAATGCCAGGAAGACCAACAATAGCAGAACATCGTTACCCTTATGATAATTTACGTCGTTGGATTGATAGCAAGACAGCAAGTCCAATCACAAAACTTAATGTGGAGATCATTACGGCTGCAGAGCAACAAACCATGAATTATTATATGAATGTTGCATCGCTGTATGAGTCGGATCTGGGTCGAAGCTTATATCAGGAGATTGGATTAATAGAAGAACAACATGTTACCCAATACGGTGGCTTATTGGATACCAATATGACAATGCTTGAAAAATTATTATGTCATGAATATACGGAATGCTACCTGTATTATTCCTGCTTTGAAGATGAGAAGGATGAACGAATCAAAGCAATCTGGGAGGAACATTTTATACAGGAAGTAGGACATCTGCATCTGGCAGCAGATTTATTAAAACAATATGACAAGAAGGAATGGCAACAGGTAATACCAGATGGAAACTTCCCACAATTGTTGAAGTTAAGAGAGAACAAACAATACGTTCGAGATGTTCTTGCCAATACGGTGAAATTAACTTCAAAAGGGGACAACTATGTGGAGGCAGCTACTTTGCCACAGAATGATGATTTCTTCCAGTTCCAAGAAAAGGTGAATGCCAATGTGGAAGCGGTTCCAAGCCACCAAGTGATTGCACAATATATTGAAAAGAATGGAATGGATTATCGATTTGAAGAATCGCCTAATCCTGTACCAGAATTACAAGACCGCAAAGTTGATAATACAACCGTTGGAAGAGAGATGTTGTAAAAGAATTTACCTTTTATGGTCAGATAAGGTATAATAGGATACAAAGGTTACTTGATGAAACGGGTTTGTTTTCATCAACTAGATGCTTGCTATATTCATTGATAAATGTGTACTTGATAGGTTCGAATGTAGAGTACAGTGCTGACGTGTTCAGACAATTTTCTCAAGAATATAGCAAGCATCTACGATACATATACATTTTAACGTGTGTAGTTTGTATTAGAATCCAATTGTTTATGACCTACAAAGCTGTAATGGTAGGAATGCTTGGTGATACAGAAAGGATAGGAATGATGTTAGGAAGAATAATATGCAAGCGGTTACATAGAGGGGAGGATCTACTCCTTGCCATAAAGAAGATCGCTATTGAAGAAAAATTAGAAGCAGCCATTGTATTATCGGGTGTTGGTTGTGTATTGGAAGCGAAAGTGCGAGATGCGAGAGGCGTTACCATTCGAATGATTCCAGAACACTGTGAGATTGTTTCCTTACAAGGGACAGTAAGTGCCACCCGAACCCATTTGCATATTGCATTGGCAAAAGAAGATCTATCAACGGTGGGAGGACATCTAGTGGAAGGTTGTATTATTAATACGACTTGTGAGTTGGTTCTACAGGAATTAAAAGGGTATACATATGGTGTTCGGCTGGATGAAGAAACGGGATACGATGAAATCATATTTCGGGAGAAAACAGATGATGATGGGTCTAAGTAAAAGAAGAAACAGGCTAATTTTTATGGGTTCTTTATATTTTATTTAAAATAATACAACTCCTTCCTTTTAATTTTATAAAGTTATGTTATAATAAACTTTATAAAAAAATGAGTAAAGGTGAAATGAACGATGAGACAAGGCTTTGATAACGAAAAATACTTGAAGATGCAATCGGAACACATTTTGGAACGTATTGCAAAGTTTGACAACAAATTATATCTTGAATTTGGTGGAAAATTGTTTGATGACTACCATGCATCTAGGGTTTTGCCTGGATTCGAACCATCAAGTAAGTTGCAGATGTTAATGCAATTGAAAGATAAGGCAGAGATTTTATTTGTCATTAGTGCAGAAGATATTGAACGAAATAAGATCCGTGGTGATTTGGGAATTACGTATGATATGGACGTATTACGTCTGATTGATGAATACCGTCATCAGGGGTTATATGTTGGAAGTGTGGTAATCTCTCAATATTCTGGACAAACCAGTGCAAATCTATTCAAGGACAAGCTGGAGAAGAAAGATGTTGCAGTTTACTTCCATTACAAAATTGAAGGCTATCCAAATAATGTGAATTATATTGTGAGTGAAGAGGGATATGGTAAGAATGATTATGTCAAAACTACAAGACCACTCGTTGTAGTAACAGCGCCGGGACCAGGTAGCGGAAAAATGGCAACTTGTCTGTCCCAGTTGTACAATGAACATAAACATGGTGTGAATGCTGGATATGCAAAGTATGAAACATTCCCAATCTGGAATCTTCCTTTGAAACACCCAGTAAATCTTGCGTATGAAGCTGCAACGGTAGACTTGAATGATGTTAATATGATTGACCCATTCCACTTAGAAGCGTATGGTGTTACAACGGTAAATTATAATCGTGATGTGGAAATCTTCCCTGTTGTTAATGCGATGTTTGAACGAATCTATGGAAAAAGCCCATATAAGTCCCCAACCGATATGGGTGTTAATATGGCAGGAAATTGTATCATTGATGATGAAGCTTGTAGGGATGCTTCCAAACAAGAGATCATTCGTAGATATTATGAAACGTTGAATAAGATTGCGACTGGAAATGCAGCAAAAGAAGAGTTATATAAAGTCGAACTATTGATGAACCAAGCTAAGATTACCTTGGAAGATCGAAAGGTTGTTGGAGCAGCAAAACAACGTAGGGAAGAAACAAACGACGATGCAGCTGCTATGGAATTGTTAGATGGAACGATTGTAACTGGAAAAACATCAGATCTATTAGGACCATCTGCCGCATTAGTATTAAACGCATTAAAGATCTTAGCAGGTATTCCAAAAGAAAAACATATCATTTCACCTAGTGCAATCGAACCAATTCAAAAATTAAAAGTAGAATATCTAGGAAGTAAAAATCCAAGACTTCATACAGATGAGATTCTAATTGCTTTATCAAGTAGTGCTTCTACGGATGAAGATGCGGTGAAAGCATTACGTGAATTAAAGAATCTACGTGGAACACAAGTACACTCTACTGGTCGTTTAACAAAAGTTGACAGAGACTGTTTCAAGAAACTTGGTGTACAAGTAACGATGGATAGCAAATCTCTTCATAATGAAAATTAGCCTAGTCTTTTGATGCTTTCCACTAAAAAAGCGTCAATCGATTAGAGTAAGAAGGATAGAATACCAACCACCATACCTCCTGTTATGATCCTTTTAGGATCCATGCAGAGGGTATGGTGGTTTTTCTTTATTCATGCAGCGATTGATTAAATGTTACGATTGATTACATATTACGATTAATTAAATATTATGATGGATTAAATGTAAGGATTTAGAACCCTTCCTGTACCAATTTCATATATTAGCATTGTAAGGGATAAGAAAACCCAAATGAACGGATAGGAGATTGCTATGGATTTTAGAAATAGTAAAACGTATCAAAATGTAATGAAAACGTTAGAAGGGGAACTCAAAGCGAGTACAAAATATGCGATCTATGGAATGAAAGCAAAAGAGGATGGATATGAGCAGATTGGAAACATATTTGAAGAAACATCAGGGAATGAAAGAGAGCATGCGGAAATCATGCTAAAAATTATACATGGTGGAGAAGTTCCAAGTACGTTAGAAAATCTCAAAGATGCTTCGAAAGGAGAATATAGTGAGTGGTCTGGAATCTATAAGGAATTTGCGAAAGTTGCGAGCCAGGAAGGATATGCGGAGCTAGCAAAGATATTTAGTGGTATAGCTGCAATAGAAGAATCACATGATTATCGTTTTACCCAATTGGCTGAGAATATTGAAACAGGGCTGGTATTTTGTAAGAAAGAAGAAATCTGGTGGCTTTGTTTGAATTGCGGTAATATGTATTATGGTGAATGTGCACCAGAACGATGTCCTGTATGTGGATATCCACAAGGATATTACCAGAAATACTGTCAGGATTATTGATTGTCAGAGGGCAATATAGTGGATGGGAAGGTCGGTTGTTTTCAGTAGCTGTTTGGCTAAGGAAATGCGCTGGCGTAGGACATAATCATTAAAACTCATCCGGACCTCTCGCTTAAATAAACCACACAGGTAGCAATGGTTAAGGTGGATGGAACCGTTTTTGAATATTTCGTACTTGACAATAAGTGCTACATGATGTAACATAAGACGTGTTACATCATGTAGCACTTTTGCGCTGTGTGATTTTTAGTCTAGTATGACGGCGTCAATTTGAACCTACCTTAAGTAGTATTTTTGGTGAATTACTTCGCCGTCGTTCTCGTTTGTAGAGTAAACGAGCTTTCGAGTATTTTGTGAGAGGAGAATTAAGATGGTAAATTCAATGTCTGAATCAGAATATGAAGTGATGGAGGTTATCTGGTCGCAAAACCGAGAGATAACACCTGGAGAAGTTCTAGATCTGTTATCAACAAAGAAAGATTGGAAGTACAGTACCTTGCGTACCTTCTTAGCTCGATTAACAGAAAAAGGACTTCTAGAATGTAACAAGGGTCGGGTGAATTCATACCGTGCTATCATAAGTGAAGAAGAATACCGAAAAGGGGAAACAAAAAAATTCATGGAAAATGTTCATAAAGGTTCTTTGAAGAGTATGCTTGCTTCCTTATGCGAGAATGATCTAAGTGACGAAAAATTAGAACATTTACTGAAAGAGATTGAGCAACAATAAGGAGTAATCTTTTTAGAGAGGAGGCAGATGATGATACTAGATGGAATTGTATACTTGTTCACAAAGGTGTTTTATATGACGATCGCAGCAACTTTGATATATGGACTATTATTGCTTTTCCTTGCATTATTGGGAAAAAGGTTACGGAAGAATACAAGGTATTATTTACATAGCATTGTTTTGATCGCTGCCTTTTTACCAATTACCTTGCCTATTGGTGAAAAGGTTCAGGGAATTGAACGAATACAGAGTTATTTTGAGATGGATTTAGGAAGCTTTGAAACACGGTCTGTTGATGATGCGGTAGCTTCTGATGAAGAATCTAATTCGACTACGCAGCTAGCAAATATGGCTACACAACAAACAAATCACGTTTCACAAGATTTGGTGAAGACTACCAATGTAAATGAAAAATTAAAGTTAATTGATCTTATTGCCATTCTATGGAGTGTGGGCGTAGTAATTTTGGTTTGTTATCGTATAGGGGTTCGCATCACATACATTCGAAAATTAGCAAAAGGAAGAGCAATGCCGAATGGTAACAATGAAGAGTGGTATCAAGAATTGAATGTTCTTCTCTTTCAGGAATCCGCAAAGTTGTCTTTTCGTAAAATTCCAAGAATTCAGATGAATCAACTTGTTACAGGGCCTATGATATTCGGACTGTTTTGTCCTACCATCTATCTGCCAGTTGAGAAAACAGATGTGACTGAATTACAACTGATTTTACGGCATGAATTGGTACATTATAAACGAAAAGATTTGTGGTATAAAGAAGGTTTTGCTTTAATGAGCATTGTGCACTGGTTTAATCCAATCTTGCGAAAGCTTGTTCACAAGATAAACATCGCTTGTGAATTATCCTGTGATGAAAGAGTAATCCTGGGAATGGACAAGGTGGAAAAGAAATCGTACTCTAAGGCAATTTTAATGGCAATCTATCGAGAAAAGCATCGGGAACCTGTTATGGTAGCAGGAATGAATGAGGAAGGAAGTGTTACACAGATGAGAATTAAGGAAATTATGGCGGAAAAGAAAGTAAGTCTCAATAAAGTATTCGGATTGTGTGTAGTATGTTTGATTGGGGGATTTCTTGGTTGTAGCGTATTGACAGCAGGAATGATCAATGCACAAAATAGAAAGACAACGAACAAGAATATAGGAGTAGGATCAGAAGCAAGTGAGGAGGCATTAAGTGAAGACAATGGTGGAAATGAGCAATTTGTCGTAGAAGAGGAAAATGGTGCAATTGGATCGAGTAGCAGTTTTGCATGGACGACTGCAAAGGAGGACTTTGGGGATAATAGTAATATCAAATTAGATATAGCAAAATATCTCAATTCACCAGCTTCGTACCCTACAGATACACTGGATCAGGTATTATATGATTATGTAGCAAAAACACTGGATATTGGAGCTGCTGAGACGATTAAAAGCTTTTTGAGCCAAGAAGGACTCGACAAGATTGTAAAGAACTATATGGAGCAAACACAAGATTATGGTGTTGTCTATCTTTTTGAGTCTGAATTGTCAGACGAGACATTCCAATATGGGGATGAACTGGCGAAGCTTTCAAATAATACGACATATGCTTCGAATGGTTACGCTGATACGTATAAGAGAGAATGTAATGTGAATTCCGATTTGGTGGGAGATATCACAGTAAGTGGAGAGGGTCTTACGGGAACACAGGTAGTATATAGTGGATATAATACGAAAAATCACTTAATGAAAG
The DNA here is from genome assembly GCF_012070565.1 of Anaerosporobacter faecicola. Taxonomy (GTDB): domain Bacteria; phylum Bacillota; class Clostridia; order Lachnospirales; family Lachnospiraceae; genus Anaerosporobacter; species Anaerosporobacter faecicola. The sequence continues at coordinate 48,504 of NZ_JAAQRO010000036.1, read as the reverse complement.
TTGACTATTCGTTAACCGTAACAACCGGAACAGTAAGTGTCATATACATCGATGCGAATAATATCGAACATACCGTAGTGCAAGAAGCATCGAAAGGTTCTGTGGACATTAATACATTGAATGGTACTGTTGGTTTCAAAATCGTTGGTAATAACGCAAGTTTTCATTTGAATTTAATCCTAAACTAGAAGGTGTAAGTTCGTTTTAGCCCACTAGCATAGGAATGGCTAGCCGACTACGTATAAACACAAACTTTACCATAAGGTGTATTGCGTTATATAAAAAAAAGAGATAAGGGGAATCTTGTCTCAAATAGAGAAAGAGTAGGATACATGAATAATCAATTTTGTAAATATGATTTATCAAAGGAAATACTGGAATCATTGACGATTCTAAATTATACTGTTCCAACGAAGATACAGGAACAGGTATTACCAGAAGCATTAAGTGGGCGAGATGTGGTGGGACGTTCACAGACAGGAAGCGGAAAAACTGCCGCATTTGCAATACCCTTATGTGAGGAAGCAATATGGGAGGAGAATACGCCAACTGCATTGGTACTAGAACCGACACGAGAACTAACGATGCAAACAAAACAGGAATTGTACTTGATCGGAAGAAAAAAACGGTTAAAAGTGCCAGATTTGATTGGGGGATTTCCCATTGAAAAACAAATCCAGTCATTAAAACAAAAATCCCATATTGTTGTAGGAACTCCAGGGAGAATCCTAGATCATATCCTAAGAGGAACGCTATCCTTTGATGCTTTAAAATCCGTTGTAATCGATGAAGCGGATTTAATGTTAGATATGGGATTCTTTGAGGATGTAAAGAAGATTCTAGATACGCTAAAAAAAACACCAAGAATCATGTTGTTTTCGGCTACCATAGAAGAACCAATCAAGAGGATGATTGAACAATACCTTAAGAATCCTGTATTTATTGCCATCGAAGACACCCTAGAGGAACAGAATCACATTCGTCAGGAAATCTATGAGGTGGAAGAGGAAGACAAGGAAGAGGAAAGCAATAGCAAATATAAGATGTTCCTACACGTACTAGCAAAAGAAAATCCAGACAGCTGTATGATCTTTTGTGGAACAAAAGAGATGGTGAATGTTCTTTGTCGGAAACTTCGAAGAGATGGAGTGAAAGCGGGCATGATCCATGGTGATATTGATCAACAGGATCGTATTCGAACGGTGGAAGGGTTTCGGGAAGGACGTTTCCGTTATCTGATTGCGACCGATGTTGTTGCTAGGGGGATTGATTTTGATCGGTTAAGCCATGTATTTAACTATGATTTCCCAACAGGACGAGAAACATATGTACACCGTATAGGAAGGACAGGTAGAAATGGGGAGACAGGAACGGCAATCAGTTTTGTAACAAGTGCAGATCAAAAGATGAAGCGCATGGTTGAAACATATGTTGGCTATGAACTTCCAATTAACATATACCAACAAGGAACAGCCGAAGAGGAAAAACCATTTTGGGATCGCCAGAAAGAAAAAGTAGTCCTTAAGAAAAAGAAGGGGGAAGCATTCCAGCAGACGATCATGAAATTGACCATAAGTGGAGGTAAGAAAAGCAAGATGCGTGCTGTGGATATAGTAGGAACTATTTGCAGTATTGATGGAATTCTTGCAGAAGATATCGGTGCAATTGATGTGAGAGATAGTATAACGTATGTTGAAATTCTGAATGGGAAAGGTGACAAAGTATTGAATGCTCTTCAGGTAAAGACGATCAAAGGGAAAATAAGAAAAGTGCGAAAAACACGATGATTTATATAGAAAAGGGAACATATTGCAACAGTATGTTCCCTTTTTCTATAATAGGAAAGTCTTCCGACTTTCCTATTATAAAAACCCTTCGGGGGATGTGCACTCACATGATAATAATTTTAATGCAAGACGACTAAAACATATGGCGTTGTAACAATAGGTGAATCTTCTGTAAATTGGCTGTACAAGGCAACCATATATCGATTTGAGATGTTACCACAATATGGGTGACCGCTTTCATCAATGATATAGGTGTTGTTCGAAATAACGAGTTGTAAAGACTGGTTGCTACTAACAAGATAACAATCGTAGAAGTCCGCATTTACAAAGCGGTTTTGTAAGTCAAGAGCGAGTACTTTGATAATATAGCGTGGTGGATAGATGAGTGGCATTGGAGCAGAAGTATCATAAAAACCAATGATCCGTTGACCTGGTTTCTGTGTGATGCAGTCAACATAGTACGTATTAGCATTCACTATGAAATGGACTTCCTGCCCATCATCTGTTTGTACGGTTAGGTTATAGTTTGAAATGCAATTGGATCTTCGATTAAAGTATTCCGTTTCTACATCAACAATTGTACCAACGATCGGTAAAAAAGAGGCGCGTGGGTTCATCATACGTTCATTGAAACTTTCCCCACGTGGTGGAATACCTGTGATTACATTTGGAGTCGGTGAATAGTCACAAGAATCCTGTTCTAATTCTGCGTTATATTGTCTGGATGGAGTGGCGCAAAAACGCCTTGTTGCTTCCATTGAGTTCCCTCCTAATATAGATTGTGTCTATAATACCTTATGCATAAAGTTTAGTTTTGTGTTTTTGAGAAGCGAATTGTTGAAAAACATCTTGTGCATAGGAGCGTACAAGTTGTATGCTTAGAGTATGAGAAAATGACGATGTGTACTTGTGCAAATCGGATAGATCTTGGAAAGGATATGGTGATTAGAATGGGTAATGCAAAACAAACGATTGAACAGGGAAATGCAATTTTGGGAATAGAATTTGGCTCAACAAGAATAAAAGCAGTTTTAGTTGACGAAGAGAATATGCCTATAGCATCAGGAAGTTATGAATGGGAAAATCAATTGGTTGATCATATCTGGACATATGCAGAGCAAGAAATCTGGGCAGGTCTTGCTGCATGTTATCTAGACCTGACGAAGGATGTACAGACAAGATATAATGGAACAATCACAAATCTGAAAGCGATTGGATTTAGTGGAATGATGCATGGTTATATGGCATTTGATTCAAGGGACCAATTACTTGTTCCTTTCCGAACTTGGAGAAACACGATTACAGGGGAAGCTTCAGAACAATTAACACACTTGTTCAATTATCATATCCCACAAAGATGGAGTATCGCCCATCTTGACCAAGCCATTTTAAATGGGGAAGAACATGTGAAAGACATTACATACTTGACGACTTTGGCTGGATACATACACTGGAAGTTAACAGGAAAAAAGGTGATTGGTATCGGAGAAGCTTCTGGTATGTTTCCGATTGATATTGAAACAAAGAACTTTAACCAAAAGATGATCAATCAATTTAATGAACGAATTGCGAATAAGAATTTTAGTTGGAAATTAGAAGATATTCTTCCTAAGGTTCTAGTTGCGGGAGAATCGGCGGGCTGTCTAACGGAAGAAGGAGCTAGATTATTAGATCCAACAGGAAATCTGCAAGCAGGGGTAATGCTTTGCCCACCAGAAGGAGATGCTGGTACTGGTATGGCTGCCACTAATAGTGTAAAAGTTCGTACAGGTAATATATCTGCTGGTACCTCCGTATTTGCCATGGTTGTATTGGAAAAAGAACTAAAAGCAGTTCATGAAGAATTGGATCTTGTTACAACACCTTCGGGTGATCTTGTTGCCATGGTACACTGTAATAATTGTACATCGGATCTGAATGCATGGGTAAATCTGTTTGAAGAATTCTTGATTGGAATGGGCGTTTCTTCTGATAAGAACAAGATTTATGAAATGCTTTATAATAAAGCGCTGGAGGGAGATGCAGATTGTGGTGGACTGCTTTCCTATAATTATTTCTCTGGGGAACATATTACGGGATTTGAAGAAGGACGTCCTTTGTTTGTGCGGAAACCAGATTCCAAATTTAATCTTGCGAATTTTATGCGCGTAAATCTGTTTACTGCATTAGGTGCATTGAAAGTAGGTTTAGATATCCTTCTAAAAGAAGAAGGCGTAAAACTGGAAACAATTTATGGACATGGCGGCTTATTCAAGACAAAAGGAGTAGGGCAGAAAATCGTAGCAGCATCGATGGATGTACCAGTTTCTGTTATGGACACAGCAGGAGAAGGTGGAGCGTGGGGAATTGCTTTATTAGCGTCTTATATGATTGATAAACAAGCAAAAGAATCATTGGCTGAGTACCTAAGCAATCGGGTATTTGGTGGCAAGACGGGAAGTGTTGTAAAACCAGATGCCAATGATGTAAAAGGTTTTGATGCTTTTATTGAACGATACAAAGAAGGCTTGCCAATCGAGAGAGCAGCAGTTGATCATCTGTAGAAGGTATTTATGTAGTTGCTATAGGAGGAATAACAGATGGTAAAATAGTAAAAAACAGATAAATAAGTCGAATAAATCAAAAAAATAATGGTTAATATGCATAAAAAAACGTTAATTATTTTGAGATTGGAAAGAATGTACCAAAATTTATATGAAATATATCTAAAAAAAATCTTAAATTAACAGATTGTTCGACATTGTGAACAGTAAATTCCTTTACAAAACGTATGAAAAATGATAAAATATTCTTCGAATAGGGCCCATAAGACCTTTTATTACATAAAGGAGGAAATACGAATGTCAAGAGCGAAACAATCAATGGATGGTAACACAGCCGCTGCTCATGTAGCTTATGCGTTTACTGATGTTGCTGCCATTTACCCAATTACACCTTCAAGCCCAATGGCTGATTATGTTGACCAATGGTCTGCTTTAGGACAGGAAAACATTTTTGGAAATCAGGTGAAGGTTGTTGAAATGCAATCTGAAGCAGGAGCTGCAGGAACAGTACATGGTTCACTTGCTGCTGGTGCTATCACCACTACATTTACAGCTTCTCAGGGACTTTTATTAATGATCCCTAATATGTACAAAATTGCTGCAGAGCAATTACCTTGTGTATTTGATGTATCAGCACGTACGGTTGCTACTCAATCACTTAACATCTTTGGTGATCATAGTGATGTATATGCCTGTCGTCAAACAGGTTTTGCAATGTTAGCCGAGACAAATCCACAGGAAGTTATGGACTTAAGTCCAGTTGCACATTTAGCTGCAATTGAAGGAAAAGTTCCATTCATTAACTTCTTCGACGGTTTCCGTACTTCACATGAAATTCAAAAGATTGAAAAATGGGATTATGCAGATTTAAAAGAAATGTGTAATATGGATGCAGTAAAAGTATTCCGTGAACATGCTTTAAATCCAGAGAATCCTTCAATGCGTGGCTCTCATGAAAACGGAGATGTATTCTTCCAACATCGTGAAGCATGTAATAGTGTATATGATAACTTACCAGCTGTTGTTGAAAAATACATGGCTAAGATAAATGAAAAATTAGGAACAGATTACGATCTATTTAACTACTATGGAGCAAAAGACGCAGATCGTGTCATTGTTGCAATGGGATCAATCTGTGATGTTGCGGAAGAAGTAATTGATTACTTAACTGCAGCAGGTGAAAAAGTTGGTTTAATCAAAGTAAGATTATTCCGTCCTTGGTCAGTAAAAGGTTTATTAAAAGTACTTCCTAAGACTGTTAAGAAGATGGCTGTATTAGACCGTACAAAAGAACCAGGAGCATTCGGTGATCCATTATACCTTGATGTAGCTGCTACATTAAGAGAAGCTGGATTGAATGATATCGTATTAACGGGTGGTCGTTATGGTTTAGGATCAAAAGATACTCCACCTTCATCTGTATTCGCAATCTACAAAGAGTTAGAGAAGGATGCGCCTAAGGCTCGTTTCACAATCGGTATCGTAGATGATGTTACGAACTTAAGCTTACCAGAAGTAAAACCAGCTCCTATTACTTCAGCAAAAGGTACTGTTGAATGTAAGTTCTGGGGTCTTGGTGGAGATGGTACAGTTGGTGCTAACAAGAACTCAACTAAGATCATTGGTGACCATACAGATAAGTACATCCAAGCATATTTCCAATATGACTCAAAGAAAACAGGTGGTGTAACAATTTCCCATCTTCGTTTTGGTGACAAACCAATCAGAAGCCCATATTACATCAACCAAGCAGATTTCGTTGCATGTCATAACCCATCTTATGTTGTAAAAGGATACAAGATGGTTCAAGACGTTAAGCCAGGCGGAATCTTCATGATTAACTGTCAATGGTCTGATGAAGAATTAGAAGAACATCTAAATGCAGAAGCAAAGAGATATATTGCAAAGAACAATATTCAGTTATATACCATCAATGCAATTGATAAAGCAATTGAAATTGGTATGGGTAAACGTACCAACACCATTCTTCAATCTGCATTCTTCAAATTAGCAAATGTAATGCCAATCGACGATGCAATCAACTTCATGAAGGCTGCTGCTAAGAAGTCTTATGGTAAGAAGGGTGATGCAGTTGTTGAGATGAACTACAAAGCAATTGATGCTGGTGTAGATGCAATCCATAAAGTAGAAGTTCCTGCTTCATGGGCAAATGCAGAACAAAAAGAAGTTGCAAGAGAATTAGTTGGACGTCCAGAAACTGTTAAGATGGTAAAAGAATTACTTGATCCAATCGGTTTAATGGATGGGGATAACCTACCAGTTTCTGCATTCGCTGAATGCGCAGATGGTCAATTCCCAACTGGTGCTTCTGCATATGAAAAACGTGGTATCGCCGTATCTGTTCCAGAATGGGATGCTACAAAATGTATCCAATGTAACAATTGTGCATTCGTATGTTCACATGCAACAATACGTCCATTTATGTTAGATGAAGCAGAAGTAAAAGCTGCTCCTGCTGGAATCAAACTTGCTGATATGAAACCAAAGGCTGGAGAATACAAGTACACAATGAGCGTTTCCCCATTAGATTGTATGGGTTGTGGCGAATGTGTAACCGTATGTCCAACTGCTGCAATTGCAATGGTTCCTCAAGAATCACAAGCAGCAGAACAACCAGTATTTGATTACTTAGTAGCAAATGTAGGAAAGAAACCTGGAATGCCAGCTGATAATACCGTTAAAGGTTCTCAATTCAACCAACCACTTCTTGAGTTCTCAGGAAGCTGTGCAGGTTGTGCAGAAACTTCATACGCTAGATTAATCACACAATTATTTGGTGAGCAAATGTACATCTCTAATGCAACAGGATGTTCATCAATCTGGGGTGGTCCAGCTGCAACAAGTCCATATACAGTAAACAAAGACACGAAGAAAGGACCAGCTTGGTCTAACTCTTTATTCGAAGATAATGCAGAACATGGTTTTGGTATGTATCTTGGACAAAAGACAATTCGTGATCAAGTAATTGCGAAAGTAGAAAAAGTAGCAGAATCTGATAAAGCTTCTGAAGAACTTAAAGCTGCTGTAGCAAAATTCATGGAAACAAAAGATTCAACAAAAGACAATGCATCAGCTGCAGAAGCATTAGTTGCTGAAATTAAGAAGGGCGCAGATGCAGGATGTGATCTTTGCAAAGAGATTATGGAAAAGAAACAATACCTTGCTAAGAAGTCTGTATGGATCTTCGGTGGTGATGGTTGGGCATATGATATCGGATTTGGTGGACTTGACCATGTGCTTGCTTCTGGAGAAAATGTTAACGTTATGGTATTCGATACAGAGATGTATTCTAATACAGGCGGACAAGCTTCAAAGGCATCTAATATCGGTGAAGTATGTCAATTCGCTGCTGCTGGTAAAGAAATAGGTAAGAAATCTCTTGCTGAAATTGCTATGAGCTATGGCTACGTATATGTAGCACAGATTGCTCTTGGTGCAAACCCAGCACAAACTGTAAAAGTACTTGCAGAAGCGGAAGCATATAATGGACCTTCCTTAATCATCGGATATGCTCCATGTGAATTACACGGAGTTAAGGGTGGTATGAACCACTGTCAAGATGAAATGAAAGCAGCTGTTAAAGCTGGTTACTGGAATCTATTCAGCTTCAATCCTGCATTGAAAGCAGAAGGAAAGAATCCATTTACATTAACGTCTAAACCTGGTGATGGATCATATCAAGACTTCTTGAATAACGAAACTCGTTATACTCGTCTGACTCGTTCTTTCCCAGATCGTGCAGAAAAATTATTCTCTGCATCAGAAGAAGCAGCAAAAGCTCGTTATGAACATTTGTTGAAGTTAGTAGAATTATATAAATAATCCATTCCTTTAAAAGGGAAGGAATAAACGAAAGCCTATGTACGATGTATTAAGATCTGTACATAGGCTTTTCGTATATATATGGAATCTTCTGTATTGGATGGGGATGCTTTTATTAGGAAACAGGATCCTTTCTATATAGATTACGAATCGATTCGGGTGCTTCCTGTCTAAATACTAGCGGGGTAGCGCCTGTTTCTTTTTTGAATAGATTAATAAAATGGGTTACATTCTCTATTCCTAGTTGTAAGCTAATCTCGGTAATGGTTAAGTTGGTAGTGAATAATAATTCTTTTGCTTTCTCAATTCTCATATGATTGCGATAATGAAGTGGAGGCATGTGATAGAACTGAGAAAATTCGCGGCATAATCGATACTTATTCACTTTTAATTCTTCTGCAAAGGCTTCTAAAGAGATGGATTCCTGTAATTGCTCATCAATTCGTTCTTTTAGTTTCTTTACATAATATGGTATAGAATCATCTGGATTGTCTTTTGTCTGTACATAAATACAAAGTTCCGTCAAGATGTCTGTAATCCATTTCATCTCATAGATCGAAGATAAATTCATTTGCTCGTCGATTTTGAGAAGATTATGAAAGCAGAAGGGCACACAGGAAAAGGACTTAACCTCATAGATTACGTCCGTATTTTGATGAAAAATCTGATAGTATAAATCGGCAAATCCTTGGTTCAGGTATAGAATCTGAAATGTCCAGTTTTGATCAAAGGAACAAATCTTAAATGGTTGTTCACAAGAAAAGAACAGTAGAGTATCTACCTTTGCTGGATAGGAATGTCCACTTAGTTGGATGCTACCTTGTCCAGTTTTGGTATACAGTAAAATATAGTAGGGGCAGCCCTTGCTTTCGCAATAAAAAGGAAAAGTCAAGGAGACTTCTTTACATCCGGCTAAAACAGATGAAAATGAATTGGTGGAAGCCTTCAGAATTACTGGAATAAGAAAATCTAAATCCAGATGCTCGGGTAATTTGGAATAAGCAATAATCGAAGATAGAAAATTATTATATGGAATCATAGTACTCGTCTCCTAATTCAATTTACTTAAACGTGGAAAATGACAAATGGGCATATGATTTGTATGCGGTTTGTTTTTAGGGCTCTGAAGTTTAATTAAGTATGTAATTTTGAAACAAATAACCGATTAATCTTGTATCATATTATAAAACAAGAAGATAAATAATACAACTAAAATTAATTAAAAATAATTAATAATACCTATAATAATAGACTAAAATAATTTTGAACATGTAAAAAAGCACAATTGTTCGAAAAAAATAAGGGCGTTTTACGCAATTATTGTTAAAAAAAACAAGAATGAAAGATAAATAACAATTCTCAATGATGACTTAAAAATTAATTAATTTATAATTAAAATAAAGTTACAAAAAAGTAACTTGTTAATAAAAGGAGGATTTGTTATGAGATTAAAAAAATTTGTAGCAATTGGTACTGCAGTAGTTCTTTCCTTGTCATGTGTTGCTTGTTCTAAAAAAGCAGAGAATAAGAAAGATAACACAAAGGAAGCAACAACAGAAACAACAGAAACGGATAAGGCAACAGATGATACAGCAGAAGCAGCAACAGATGATGCAGCTGCAGAACAAGAGTTATCTTATGCCAATATCGTATTGGGAGAAAGTTACACAGATATTACAACGACAATAAAAGTATACAATCACAGAACAGATATGAATACAGAGGATTATCCAGGAACAACATGGAGTGAATACGTAGCAGAATTCAATAAAATGTATCCAAACATTACAGTAGAAGTGGAAACAGATACAACTTATGCAGATAATGCATTGTTACGTTTACAAAGTGGTGACTGGGGTGACATCATGGGAATTCCAGCAGTAGATAAAGCAGATCTTAGTACATATTTTATTCCTTATGGGGATGTAGAGACAGTAAGCAAACAAGCTCGATTTATTAACAACTGGGTTTATGATAATCAGGTATATGGTATTCCTTCTACTGGTAATGCACAAGGTATCGTATATAACAAAGCAGTATTTGAAAAGGCAGGAATTACTACAATTCCAAAAACACCAGAAGAATTTTTAGCAGCTTTACAAGCAATTAAAGATAAGACAGATGCAATTCCTCTATACACAAACTATGCAGCTGGTTGGACTATGGGTGCATGGGATGCATATCTTGGAGGATCTGCAACAGGTGAGTCTACCTATATGAATCAAACATTGTTACACGCAAAAGATCCATTCTCAGATAAAGGGGATAATACACATGCATATGCTGTGTACAAAATCTTATATGATGCAGTAGCAGGTGGATTAACAGAAGAAGACTTCTCAACAACTGACTGGGAAGGTTGTAAAGGTATGATCAATAATGGTGAAATTGGTTGTATGGTACTCGGTTCTTGGGCATATCCTCAGATGCAAGCGGCTGGTGAACACGCAGATGATATCGGCTACATGTCATTCCCAATCACTGTAAATGGAAAACAATATGCATCAGCTGGTCCTGATTACTGCTATGGTATCAATGCAAATTCATCTGATGATAATAAGAAAGCAGCAATGGTATTCGTTAAATGGATGACAGATAAATCAGGATTCTCATACAATGAAAGTGGTATCCCAATCAATGCAGAAGATAATAACTATCCAGAAGTATATTCTGCATTCGAAGGTATTGAATTCATAGCAGATGATCCTGCTGTAGCTGGTGAAGAAGATTATTTAAATCTATTAAATACAGATTCAGACTTAATGATCAATGCAGGTGGTAATACAAAAGTTCAACAAATTATTGAAAATGCAGCGAATAAGGGCATGACATTCGATGAAATTATGGCAGAATGGAACGAAGCTTGGGCTTCTGCACAAGAATCTAATAGTATTGAAGTAAATCAATAAGGACATATAAGTAATCCATTGGTAAAATGATGTGGAATACGTGCTGTTGCAGATGGTATTAATACACAATATGCAACAGCACGTACTATCAAATAGAAGGAGGGTTATATGATAACCTATACAGACCATAGAAAAAAGTCCTTGCGCCAACGTTTAAGAAGTAGGAAAGGACAACAAGCTATTATTATATTTGCATTTATGTTCATCCCTCTTTTGTTATTATTTTTATTTACATATTTTCCGTTTGCGGAGATGTTCAAATTCAGTTTTTATAAAATGAAATATACAGGTACACGGACCTATGTTGGCCTAGATAATTATAAAGAAGTATTTGAGAATAAACAGATTTTTAGTTCCTTAAAATTATGCTTGTATTATATGGCAGGATCGATTGTGCAGCTAGTTATCGCACTGTATTTGGCTACTATGTTAAGCTTTAAAACAAAAGGTGGCAATATCTTCAAGGGATTTATGTTTTTCCCATTCTTAATTAATGGGATTGCAATTGGATTTATCTTTAAGTTTTTCTACACAAGAGGTTTTGTATTTGATACCGTACTGCAATGGTGTGGTTTTAATCTTGAAAATCTTCCGTTTTGGTTGAGAACGCAGGGACTTAATAATGTCTCCCTTGTGGGTACATCTGTTTGGAGATATTTTGGACAGAACATGGTCCTGTTTATCGGGGCAATCATGTCTGTAGATGCAGAGATGTATGAAGCGGCTGAACTGGACGGTGCGAATAAATTCCAACAATTTATGCATATCATCTTACCTAGTATCAAAACCATTGTAACGTTGAACATTATCCTATCGATTACCGGTTCTCTTAGTGCATTTGAACCACCATATGTTATCACGAATGGAGGAAATGGAACCGCTACATATTTTGTAGTAATGAACCGAATTGCGCATACGAACCAAAAGGTTGGTTTAGCTTCTGCAATGGCTATCGTACTATTGATGATAATCTTTACTGCAACAATCTTACAAAAGTTGTTCTTTAAGTTTGCGTTTCGGAATGCAAATGCTGAAGATGAAGTAGTTACATCAAAGAAACGTCGTAGGAACAAAGTAAGTAAGAAACAAAAGGAGGCGGTATAGATGGCAGCGAAACGAAGAAAACATTATGGCGTCGGACAAATCTCTGCGATATTTATCAAATATTTTTCACTGGTATTCTTTAGTTTTGTAGCAGTCATACCGATCGTATCCTGTGTGATTACTGCTTTCAAAACCGATGCGGAATACCAGAGTACCAATGTAATGACATTACCGGAGAATTGGCTGAATTTTGATAATTTCATAAGTGCTTTCAAAATGGCAAACATGGGAAGAGCATTTTTGAACTCAACCATCGTGTTAGTTTGTGTTTTAATTGGTTCAATCTTAATTGGAACACAATTGGCATATGTATTAAACCGTTTCAACTTCCTTGGGAATGCATTGATTCGTAATCTGTTCCTATTCGCCTCATTATTACCAGGTGTTGCAATGCAGATATCCGTTTATAATATCATGCAACAACTTGGATTCATCAATCATCTTTATGGCTATATTATCATGATGATGGGAACCGATGTTATTTCTATCTATATATTTATTCAATTTATGGAGAATATCTCCGTTTCCTTAGATGAATCTGCGATTATCGATGGAGCTTCCTATATGCAGATCTATTGGAAGATCATGTTACCGTTGCTTCGACCTGCAATTGTAACAAGTATGATCTTGAAAGGGGTTAGTACGTATAATGAATATTATAGTGCGAACTTATATCTACAAAGACCAGAATTACGTACGGTAGCAATTTCCTTGTATTCCTTCACCGGACCACTTGGAAGCCGTTATAACTTAATATGTGCAGGTGTTATCATCTCCTTATTGCCAGCATTGTTTGTATTCATTATATGTCAAAAGCAGATTTACAATGGAATAACTGCAGGTGCGGTAAAAGGATAACGTAGAGAGGAGTATACAATGAGTAAAGTGAAAATCATTAGTCAACCAGTACCAAATGTACCATGGCAGGAAAGACCGGAGGGATTAAAGGATGCACCAGTATGGCGCTATTCGGAGAATCCCATCATCGGAAGAAACCCTGTAAAAGGGGTAGCGCGCATTTTCAATAGTGCGGTCATGCCTTATGAAGGAGAATTCATTGGTGTGTTCCGAGGTGAGCAGGTAAATGGTATTCCATATATCTATCTTGGAAGAAGTAAAGATGCCATACATTGGGAAATTGATGAAGAGAAGATTAATTTTGTAAACGAAAAAGGAGAAACTTTCTTACCTCGTTACGCATACGACCCTCGTTTGGTAAAAGTGGAGGATACCTATTATATCATATGGTGCCAAGATTTCTATGGAGCAGCAATTGGTATGGCAAAGACCACAGATTTTAAAACATTCACAAGACTAGAGAATCCATTTCTCCCATTTAATCGGAATGCGGTTTTATTCCCACGTAAAATTAATGGAAACTATGTGCTGTTATCCAGACCGTCAGATAGTGGACATACACCATTTGGTGATATCTTTTTAAGTGAGAGCCCTGATCTGGTATATTGGGGAAAACATAGACATGTAATGAGCAAAGGTAATGAATGGTGGCAATCCTTGAAGATCGGTGGAGGAGCTGCTCCTATTGAAACATCAGAAGGTTGGTTATTGTTCTATCATGGTGTGACTGGTACTTGTAACGGTTATGTGTATTCCATCGGAGGTGCAATTTTAGATTTAGAGCAGCCTTCCATCGTTAAGTATCGTTGCGAAAACTTTATATTAACTCCAGAAGAATGGTATGAAGAACATGGATTTGTTCCGAATGTTTGCTTTCCTTGTGCAACCATTCACGACGCAGAATCTGGAAAGATTGCAATTTATTATGGTGCCGCTGACAGTTATGTTGGATTAGCATTCACCGAAATTGATGCAATTGTAGATTACATCAAGGAAAATAGTTCGGTTACGTCCACCGATACGGAAATTGGTATTCGCTAGTTATGTAGAAAGAGTATCAAAAGAGGCGGTCATATACAAAAAAATCTTGACAAAAAAGAGTAAAGAAATTAATATGATATTAAATATTTAGCTAAAATTAGCTAAATTACGATGGACTTACTTAAAATATATAGGATACAAGGGTAAAAGTTCATATGTATTGGGATACCAGACGTGGAGGAATACCAATCTGTGGGTATCGGGGGTGAATGTACCCTTGACCCCTAATATCATTGGAATAAAGGAAGGAAAAGTATATGGCTAAATCAGTGAAATTAGCAGACATCGCTGTAAAATTGAATGTTAGTACGGTAACGGTTTCAAAAGCATTATCTGACCAAAAGGGTGTTAGTGAAGAACTACGGGAGAAGATAAAAAAGCTAGCAGATGAAATGGGATATCGTCAACCTTCTGCAATTAAGCGAGAAGCAGAGAATACAAGTTATAATATTGGTGTCATTATCAGCGAGATGTTCTTGGATAAATATGATTCCTTCTATTGGCAGATGTACCAGGCTGTTACACAGCGTGCAGTTGCAAAAGGTTGTTTTACCTTGCTTGAAGTGGTAAGCAAAGATGATGAGATTAAATTACAGTTACCCAAATTAGTACAGGAACAAAAAGTTGATGGGGTAATTGTTATTGGACGTTTACAAGATGCATATCTACAATGCTTGAATACGCGTGCAGGTGTACCTGTGATCTATCTTGATTTCTATGATGAAAAAGAATCCTGTGATGCGGTTATCTCAAACAGTTATTTTGGTTCCTATATGTTGACTAACTATCTGTTTGAAATGGGACATACCAAGATTGGTTATGTTGGAACTATCTTAGCAACGGATAGTATTACGGACCGTTATTTTGGTTATGCAAAAGCATTAATGGAACATAAGGTTACGATTAAGAAAGAGTGGATCATAGAAGACCGGATCTCTGATATTGCAACAATTGAGGTAAGCCCAGAAGACATCATACGAAAGGATATGCCAACTGCTTTTGTGTGTAACTGTGACCTAACAGCAAGTTATGTAATTAAGATTTTACAAGATAAAGGGTATCGGGTTCCGGAAGATGTCTCAATCGTAGGATTTGATAATTACTTATATCCAGGAATGAGTAATATTGGAATTACATCTTATGAAGTTGATTTTAAAGAAATGGCCAGACGTATCATTCATAATATTATCAAGAAGATAGCAACACCTAACTACAAACCTAGTGTTGTGATTGTTCAAGGTAGAGTGGTGCATAAGGATAGTGTTGCAAAAATCTCCGAGTAATTTGAATGGTATAGAGATACACCAGCTTTGAAAGGAGTTTTACTATAATGTATGATATGATAGATCGTGAAGCTGCAATTTTCAATCGAGGAAATTGCAGTCGATTAAAGAACGTTTTACAAAGAGCAGCAGCAAAAGAGGCATTGACCATTGGGTTTATTGGCGGTTCCATCACCCAGGGGAGTTTGTCTTCTCTTCCAACAACTTGTTACGCATATCAGATTTTTAAATGGTGGGAAGATACATTTCCCAATACGGCGTTTACTTATGTGAATGCTGGGATTGGAGGAACAACGTCTCAGTTTGGAGTTGCGAGAGTGGAAGCGGACTTATTATCCAAGAAACCTGATTTTGTGATTATTGAATTCTCCGTAAATGATGAGAGTGATGAACATTTTTTGGAAACATACGAAGGATTGGTTCGTAAAGTGTATTATTCATCGGAAAAACCTGCAGTTATGCTTTTACATAATGTGTATTATCATACAGGTGGTAATGCACAGCTACAACATGGAAAGATCGGAAGATATTATCAACTCCCTTGCATCAGTATGCAAAGTAGTATATATCCGCAAGTGGTTTCTGGTCAGATTTTAAATAGAGAGATCACACCAGATGATTTGCATCCTAATGATAAAGGGCATGCTTTGGTTGCTTCTATGGTTACTTATTTTCTTGAGAAGATTAACAAAGTTAAAGAGAATGAGGAAGAAGTAGAAGAACAGCAAAAAGTACCAATGACATACAATGACTATGAAAATGTTGTTCGCTATCAGAACAAGAACATTCTATGGCAAGGGGAAGGATTTGATGTGGATCAAAGTGAGCAGAAGGATATTACAGACTGTTTTAAGCATGGTTGGACAGCGCGTGAGAAAGGGGCACATATAACCTTTGTTGTAGAGGCAAGTTCTCTCGCAATTCAATACAGAAGATCCGTAAAGCAACCGGCTCCTATTGCAAGTGTGGTGATCGATGGTAAAACAGACAAGGCGGTCTTGTTAGATGGTAATTTTGATGAGACGTGGGGAGACAAATTAGAACTTACCACAGTCTTAGAGCATGGGGAACGAAAAAAACATACCGTACAGATTACAATCGTTGAAGGTGAAGAAATGAATAAAAAGATGGAAGTACCTTTTTATCTTGTATCTGTGATTGGCTGAGCAAAAGGTGAATGATTATATAACATAATAGAGTGAAAGACGTCCCATTAAGAAGGGCGTCTTTTTTTCTATAATGATTAGGGTGTCAAAAGCCCTTATTAAAACTTTCTTTCGTTAATTTGCACAAACACTAGCTAATCTCATGTAATACAGGACATAGTTTGATGAGCAACTGTATGAAGTCGTTGGTACTTTGGCTCTGTACTTTAGAGCCTTATGTACCACTACGAACTTCATCCAAGCGAGAGCGTGTTGCGATTGAACTATGTCCTGTATTACATGTTATACAAACTTAAATTGTGCAAATTGACTGACCTCAAAATAAATAAGGGCTTTTGACACTCGAACCCTATAATGAAAGTTCTCTGACTTTCCCGATAGTAATCCACGAGAGAAAGTGAACTCTCACATAAGGAAGATGTAAGTAAGAATCTATTACTACAAATGGTTGGATAAGTGTGGATTATGAAGTATAATACAGATAGTATCATCTATAACGGGTGAACGGGAAGGAGACAGTTACTATGAATTATGAATTATGAATTACAAGGAGAATCACTACCAGTTGTGATTTGTCATCTGGAAAATGGAGAAAAAATGATTACAGAGCGAGGATCCATGAGTTGGATGTCACCTAATATGCGAATGGAGACCAGTTCTAATGGTGGTGTTGGAAAAGCATTAGGAAGAATGTTTGCTGGAGAAGCAATTTTTCAAAATATTTATACAGCTCAAGGTGGACCTGGTATGATTGCATTTGCTTCCAGTTTTCCAGGATCCATTCGTATGTTTGAGATTGAGCCAGGAAGAGACTTGATCGTACAAAAATCTGCATTTCTTGCATCAGAAGCAGGTGTTGAATTATCGGTTCATTTTCGTAAGAAATTAGGTGCAGGTTTATTTGGCGGAGAAGGTTTTATCATGCAGAAGTTATCGGGAAGAGGAAAAGCTTTTATTGAGATTGATGGTCATGTGGTTGAGTATACCTTACAACAAGGGCAATCAATTGTAGTAGATACAGGATATTTAGCTGCAATGGATGCAACTTGTTCAATGGATATTCAAACGGTACCAGGAGTTAAGAATATGTTATTTGGGGGGGAGGGAATCTTCAACACGGTAATCTCTGGCCCAGGAAGAGTGTTACTGCAAACAATGCCAATCAGTAATGTTGCCTCTGTATTACGTGGATTCTTTCCTAATGGTAAGTAAAGATAGTTGTATCTAAAAACATTACCTTTTATGTAAACATGTACATACTGGAAATTAAAAATAGCCAGCCATATTATTGGCTGGCTATTTTTAAATCGTTATCCTTTTGCAGAAAGGACTGTTAGGTAGTGCCTAGTGAACCATTCAAAAATACATTTACAACGCCACTGGTGGAAGTACTTGAAGCATATACAACAAAAAGTACACGCGTGCCTGCAGCAATAGTACCCGTTATATTAGCAAAATTACCAGAGGAGTTATTGGTTGTAGGTGCAGGAATCGTAATAGATGCACCTGGAAATGGCGTAAATGTAGTGCTATTTGGTGCAGCAGTATAGATTTGTGCAGTAATAGTTGCGTTAGTTGCTGTTACGGATTGACCAACTGCGGCAAGAGCAATGGAACTTAATGTTAATGTTCTAGGAGCAACAAAAGCAAATGCTTGCAAATCATTTACCGTTGTAATAGGTGTATTAATCGTTGTATTTTCAGTGGTATCTTCACCAAATCCGATTATTCCGACATTTCTACTAAGATTTCCAGTGTTAACGCCTAAAGCAACACTGCTTCCTGAAGCATATGGTATAATTGCTCCGATTCCGTTTGCGCCAGGAGCACCAGGAGCACCAGGAGCACCAGGAGCACCAGGAGCACCGGGAGCACCGGGAGCACCGGGAGCAC
Organism: Anaerosporobacter faecicola; assembly: GCF_012070565.1. Taxonomy (GTDB): domain Bacteria; phylum Bacillota; class Clostridia; order Lachnospirales; family Lachnospiraceae; genus Anaerosporobacter; species Anaerosporobacter faecicola. Next base: position 30,077 of record NZ_JAAQRO010000036.1, on the reverse strand, counting down.
CGGGAGCACCAGGGGTACCAGCAGGACATCTACAACAGCAATTATTTGAGCAATTGCATTGTCTATTGTATTCCCATGATTGGCCGTCGTATGGGTAGTAATTGGAATTATACATAAAATCACTCCATTTTAATTAGGGGCTATTGTTAATGGATACTTGGTTCATCAACCAATAGAAGTTGATACTTTACTATATTCATATTATGATACGTTTGTGCGTAAAATGTCGAAATTTATCAAAAAAAATCAGAAAGGAGAAGTATAAGACACACCGAGGTGTATTTAATATGTAAAAATGCTCGAAACAAAGAAGTTTGGGGTGTAGGATAACTTCAAAGTTCGAGCATACGATAGGGAGGGGGTACAATAGGGAAAGTGGTCATTCTAGTATATCATAAGGCTGATCAGAAGGGTTCTTAATATATACATTAAGTGTATTCTGACTATCACAAGTAGCTAAAAGAACTTGCGATAATTCTTGTACTTGATGAACCTTTAGTTGTTTGTTTAGCCAGTTTTCATCTTTGCCAGTATGTTTCAGATTATCATACATGATTTTCCCATCCATAATTACATTTGCAACCACATGATCCTGTTGTGGTTGGAGTTGCAAATCTTTTCCGGTAACTGGACGTTCTGTTGAAATCGGAAGAAAGCTTAGTTTTCCGTTCGATTCGAGAATAACAGTTTGTAGAGTGGAAAGTTGAAAATAACCACCTATCCTACATTGGGATAAGAATTCATTGAGGTCCATCTTTGCTTTTTTTAGGTTTTTCACGAAGATAATTCCGTTATCATATAAAATAGAAGATTTTCCGGCAATAATACGACGAGCTTTAAATGATTTCTCGCAGATTTTTGAAGAGGCTGTAACGACTAAGGCGTAGACAATCATAGCGACAAAAGGTTTCGTTAGGTCAGTAAATTCGGTTGTTGCCATTTCTGCAGCAATAGAGCCAATGGTAATACCGTTGATATAGTCAAACATGGTTAATTGAGACATTTCTCGATTGCCCATTATTTTGGTTAATATGAATAAGGTAATAATTGATCCGAGTGCAGTAACGATTGCTTGTAAGACTTCCATAATAACTCCTATCTACACTTTATAGACAAGTGTGAATTGTAATCCAAGAATAGTCGTAGTATGCACCAATTTGAATAAACTATGTATATTGGTATTGGATTTGTATGGGATATTCATCAAATGCATCTATAATAAAATGATGAAAGTAAATGAGAATAGCAAGAAAAAAAGACCTATCATTCGATAGGTCCTAACAAGCTTGTTATATCTATAGTTTTAATTAAGCGATTTTGTTAACAGCTAAGCTTAAACGAGAGATTTTTCTAGAAGAAGTATTCTTGTGATAAACTCCCTTTTTCGTAGCTTTGTCAATTTCGCTAATTGCATCTCTTAAACATGCTTTTGCAAGAGCAGCGTCACCAGCAGCCACAGCAGCGTCTACTTTCTTGATAGCAGTTTTTACTTTAGATTTAATTGCTTTGTTTCTCATTGTTTTAGTTTCGATAACTTTGATTCTCTTTTTAGCAGATTTAATGTTAGCCAATCCGTACACCTCCAAAAAATTATTTAAATTAAAATATTTTGTTCCATTAAACCGGACACGGACGTTCTAATGTAAACATACTCATATATTGTAGTATAAGAACGAATTTCTGTCAATACATAATTTCGAGATTTATTGGTAAAACTGTTGATGACTCAAAAAGCATGTTGTAAAAGTAAGTTTTATTCAATCTCATTTATATTTGTCTAGAGTAATGAAAATGGCACTGGACAATTACACAATATGAATAGAAATAAAGGAGGAATCGCAAAGATGAAGGAATGGAATAAGCGAAGCAATGCAAATTGTAATGCTCGTACAGACCTTGCACTTGAAGTACAGGAGAGTTATGAGGAGGATCAAGTTGAGATATCCGGGGTTGTTCTAGAAGAAGAGCAGGTGGAAGATAAAGACATTAAGATTACGAGAGTAATTATAAAAGATGAGCATGGACAGGAAGCAATGGGAAAACCAATTGGTACCTATATTACAATTGAAGCACCTCATTTACAGGAGGATGATGATTCCTATCATGAACCATTAACCGAAGAAATCGTAAAATATATTAAAGAGTTATTAGCAGATGAGAGTGAGGGTGAAGTTCTGATCGTTGGTCTTGGAAATCGTGAAGTGACACCAGATTCATTAGGACCCAAAGTGGTGGATAACCTTTTTGTAACAAGACATCTGATAAGAGAATATGGAGAAGAATTTAAGAAAAAGAATCATATGGAATCAATGAGTGCCATTGCACCAGGGGTTATGGGGCAGACAGGTATGGAAACAAGTGAAATTTTGCAAGGAATTATTAAGCAAACGAAACCAAAATGTCTAATTGCAATTGATGCACTTGCCGCGCGAAGTGTAAGTCGTTTGAATACGACGATTCAGATAACGGATACAGGAATCAGTCCAGGGTCAGGTGTGGGAAATCATCGTAATGCACTAAATGAGGAGTGCTTGGGCGTGAAAGTCATTGCGATTGGTGTTCCAACAGTTGTGGACGGTGCAACGATTGTGAATGATACCATTGAACGTTTTCTAGATGGAAAAGGTTTTTCTGATGAAGAAACCTATAAGTTCATGGAGGAAGTACGGGAGAAGATGGTTTGCAATATGTTTGTAACACCAAAGGGAATTGATGATGCAGTAAAAAGAATTAGTTATACCATATCAGAAGCGTTGAATCAGTGCTTTTGTAAATTTTAAGAAGTTAAAATGATTGTTTGGGAGCAAGGAGATCTTTGCCTGTTTAAAGTGCGGTAAACCATATCGAATATACAAAAAAACTGCACTTTGAACAGGGGCTGGGAGCAGTTCAAAGTAAGATGAGAGGAAGTGATACAGGCATAATACCATGTTCATAGAATATATTATAAAGAAATGCTTTTCCAAAGGGAGGTCAAGATGAAGGTTGAAAAAATAGATCTATATGAATCATTGCAACAAGTTTTCTGGATTGCATTATCCTTTCTTGCAATTGGCGTTATTATAAAATGCTGTGCAGTTTCTACAAAAACAGATTTTACCGATACCCTTCAATCGGTTGTTGAAGAAATCGTGAGTGATATGTCTTTATCCCTTTGCAAAGAACAGTCGAAGATGCAATCATACATAATTGAAAAGGCAGTCCTTCCAGAAGGAGAGGGTAGTAAAATGATATTCAAATTGATGACAAGCTTGTTTCCAATTCAACGCTACACCATTGCAGAAAGGGTTCAAACGGTTGTAAATGGAGAAGGGGAAGCGGTTGATACAGAATTCTTAGAAGTAATGAAGCTAATGACGAATTCCACATTTATGAGCAGAAATGATCTAGAAGGGGAAGATGAGATGGCAATTGACGACGGAACATTTGGTATCGAAGGAGAAGAGGAGTGTTTCGTTGAAAATCCAAGAGATTCCTATTATGAGGAAGATGCAGCTGCAGTAAGTACCACGGTGATTGCAAATAAGGAGATCCTGAATAAAGTACTTATGTTGGAAAAGCAAAGAGATTATTCCTTTATGATAAAGAACTTTTATATTGTTGACAAATATACGTATACGACCAAACAAGAATTTGATGTTGAAAAATTGTTAGAGAAAGATCTGAGCATTGAGATTGTGGAAGAAAAACCACAGGTGCTCATCTATCATACCCATGCTTCAGAAGCATTTGCTGACAGCCGTGCAAATGAAAGCGATGATACGGTTGTAGGAGTAGGGGAAGTGCTAGCAAAGACGCTTGAGGAGGATTATGGAATTCAAGTGATTCATGATACCACCGTATATGATATGATGGGGGGATCTCTGGATCGAAGTAAGGCGTATGATTATTCGTTGAAAGGTGTGAAGAAGATATTAAAGGATAATCCATCCATAAAGGTTATGATTGACTTACATAGGAATTCTGGCGATCGAGTGGTTACTACAATAGAAGGAAAAGAAGTGGCACCGATCATGTTGTTCAATGGATTGAGCCGGAATGCAAGTGGAGAGATCACATATTTGCCAAACAAGAATTTGACAAATAATCTTGCATTTAGTTTACAAGTTCAACTACAAGCAATGAAGGAATATCCAACGCTTATGAAGAAGATTTATCTGAAACAGTATCGGTATAACCTACATTTGATGCCACGTTCCCTTTTGGTGGAGCTTGGAAGCGTGGAGAATACGGTTGAGGAAGCAAAGAATGCCATGGAGCCATTTGCCAAAGTTTTGCATCAGGTTCTTTCGGGAAATACCACAAGTATTCGTGAACCGTGATGGACAACGCCTTCTAAATCTTCTTGTGTCTGCTAGTTTCCTATGATATAATGCTTATCAGAAATATGGAAAGTAAGCCTGTTGCAGGCTCAGGAGGATTATAGATGGCACACATTGACCAGAGTAAGATAAGAAATTTTTGTATTATTGCGCATATTGATCATGGTAAATCTACATTAGCGGATCGTATTATCGAGAAAACAGGATTACTAACCAGTCGTGAAATGCAAGCGCAAGTACTAGATAATATGGAACTAGAGCGGGAACGTGGGATTACCATTAAGGCACAGACGGTACGTATTGTATATAAAGCGAACAATGGAGAAGAGTATATCTTCAATCTGATCGATACACCGGGACATGTGGATTTTAACTACGAAGTTTCAAGAAGTTTAGCTGCATGTGAAGGAGCAATCTTGGTTGTTGATGCAGCACAAGGTATCGAAGCACAGACATTAGCCAATGTTTATCTGGCACTTGATCATGATCTTGATATTATGCCTGTTATTAATAAGATTGATCTTCCAAGTGCAGAACCAGAACGTGTAAAGAATGAAATTGAAGATGTGATCGGTTTGGAGGCACAGGATGCTCCTCTTATTTCGGCTAAGAATGGTATTAATATAGAAGAAGTATTAGAGCAGATTGTTACAAAAATCCCAGCACCAAAGGGAGATCCACAAGCTCCTTTACAAGCGTTGATCTTTGACTCTGTCTATGATGCGTACAAAGGTGTTATTATTTTCTGTAGAATCAAAGAAGGAACGGTTAAGAAAGGTACGCAAATCAAGATGATGGCTACAGGCGCTTGCGCAGATGTAGTTGAAATTGGTTATTTTGGTGCTGGACAATACATTCCATGTGAGGAATTATCAGCAGGTATGGTTGGTTACATTACAGCCAGCTTAAAAAACGTGAAGGATACGAGGGTAGGCGATACGGTGACGAATGCCCAAAATCCATGTGAAGAGCCGCTACCTGGATACAAAAAAGTAAATCCAATGGTATACTGTGGTATGTATCCAGCAGATGGTGCAAAATATCCAGATCTTCGAGACGCATTGGAAAAACTACAGTTAAATGACGCAGCATTACAATTTGAAGCAGAGACATCAGTTGCACTTGGATTTGGATTCCGTTGTGGATTCTTAGGATTGCTTCATCTTGAGATTATTCAGGAACGTTTGGAGAGAGAATACAACTTAGACATTGTGACAACGGCACCAGGTGTTATCTATAAAGTGCATAAAACGGATGGACAAGTGATTGAGGTTACCAATCCTTCCAATCTTCCAGACCCATCAGAAATCCTATACATGGAAGAACCAATCGTAAGTGCAGAAATCATGGTAACAACGGAATTCGTTGGAGCAATCATGAATCTGTGTCAAGAAAGAAGAGGGATATATCTTGGTATGGAATACATGGAAGAGACGAGAGCATTATTAAAATACGATCTTCCATTGAATGAGATTATCTATGATTTCTTTGATGCATTGAAATCAAGATCAAGAGGATATGCGTCCTTTGATTATGAGATGAAGGGATATGAAAAATCAGAATTAGTGAAGTTGGATATCCTTATTAATAGAGAAGAAGTGGATGCATTATCCTTTATTGTTCATGCAGATACGGCATACGAACGTGGAAGAAAGATGTGTGAAAAATTAAAGGATGAGATTCCAAGACAATTGTTTGAAATCCCAATTCAGGCGGCAATCGGAAGTAAAATTATTGCTAGAGAAACTGTAAAAGCAATGAGAAAAGATGTCCTTGCCAAATGTTATGGTGGTGATATTTCAAGAAAGAGAAAACTTCTTGAAAAACAAAAAGAAGGTAAGAAGAGAATGCGCCAGGTTGGTAACGTAGAGATACCACAAAAAGCATTTATGAGTGTATTAAAGTTAGATGAGGAATAATCAAAAGTCTTTATCTTTGATACGAAAAGGATAATTGTTTGGAAGAAACAATCAGGAAATAAATAAAATAACAATAAATGTATGCGAAACTTAATGTACTCAAAAAATAAGTTTCGCATATTTTATTCGTTTTCAAGTTAAGTATATACCGATATAAAGTGTTGCGTTCAAGATAAACCAGTAAGAACAGGATTAGAAAGCTTTCAATAGCTATTGAAATAGAAAGAGGCATTAACAATGAATCAGAAGAAACCATTAGGAATCTATATTCATATACCATTTTGCATGTCAAAGTGTGCATATTGTGATTTCTTGTCTGGACCAGCAGAGGAAGGAATACAGAAGGAATATGTACAAGCATTACATGCACAGATCGAAGCATATCAGTTCTTAGCAAATGAATATGAAGTTCGTACAATATTCATAGGTGGAGGTACACCAAGTAGTATTGATGCAACGGATATTAAGGATATTCTAAGTCATGTCTATAGAATATTTAATATTGACAGTTCAAGGATTGGCAATGTTGAGATACCAGATAACAAATCAAGTAATGGAGTTGGGTCAAAAGTCGCTGGGATTGAAATTACGATAGAAGCAAATCCTGGAACGTTGACAAAAGAAAAGTTGCTAACATATAAAGAAGCTGGGATCAATCGTATCAGTATGGGATTGCAATCAACCAATAATACAGAACTTAGATTGCTAGGTAGGATCCATACGTATGAACAATTTGAGGAAAATTATCATTTGGCAAGAGAATGTGGATTCAATAATATTAATGTAGACCTTATGTCAGCTTTACCTGGACAGACGATTGATACTTGGGAAGCTACATTAGAGAAAATCTGTTCCCTTGATCCAGAACACATCTCAGCATATAGTTTGATCATAGAAGAAGGGACACCATTCTATGAAAAATATGCAGATCAAGAAGGATTACCGTCTGAGGAGGAAGATCGTTTCATGTATCATAAGACGAGGACGATGCTTAGAGATGCTGGGTATGAACGGTACGAGATTTCTAACTATGCAAAGCCGGGATATGAAAGCAAACACAATTGTTCGTATTGGGAACGAATTGATTATATTGGATTTGGTTTGGGAGCTTCTTCTTGCATTGATACGATACGTTTCCATAATGAAGAGCATTTGCAAGAGTTTATACGGCAGAAAGATATATACGGACAGAATGAAAGGTTACCAGAAGTATTCGGTAAAGATGAAAAGGTTCAATTGCTTCATAAATTAGGTGCGAAAGAAATTCATGTATTACCTATACAGGAACAAATGGAGGAGTTTATGTTCTTGGGATTACGTATGATGAAGGGAATTGATATTGAATCATTTAACAAGATCTTTCAAGCTGAATTCAATACAATATATGGACATACAGTTGATGAGATGTGTAGAGAGGGTTTGTTAGAGCGCGTGGATCACAAAGTGCGATTAACAGAACGTGGCATTGATATTAGTAATTATGTAATGTCCGAATTTCTTTTATAGGTTATCATAGAAATATAAGGTTGTTGTCATTTTTCGCTACTTGCTATGGTTGGAAAGTTAGATAGGAGCTTAGGAAAGGATAGGAGCATTTGATTTTAGTAAATTTGTCCTAATTTGTAATCAATCAATACAATATTTGTATGGTGTGGTATAATAGAGAGCGATTATGGAAGTAACAGAAGGGAAGGACAAATATGTTGCATAAAAACACTACTAGAAAAATGATACCACTTTTACTTCTTATTGTACTATTGGTTGGTGTGATTATACCAAATCAAAACAATCCAGTAACGGTACAAGCCAAAAGTAAAGTGTATAAGATTACCACGAAGACCAAGCCTTGTGACAAATCAGAAAAATATAGTACTTATAATAAGTATACAAAGCATTATTATGTTCTGTTATCTTATCTTAAGAAGCTAGAAAAAGAGGGCGGCGGTACCTTAGAATTAGCAAAAGGTAGTTATACCATCTCCAATACATTATATGTACCATCGAATGTAACCATCAAACTGAAGAATGGTGTGAAGATCATCAAAGGAACGAAATCTGGAACAAGCAAATTCGCAGCATCGAAATCCATCTTTCAGTTTTGTAGCTATACAAAGAGCAGTAAAGAAGGGGTATATAAAAAATACAAAGGGGAAAAGAATATCTCTATAATAGGAGAAGGCACAGCAATCATTGATTTAAAATATGATGAAGATACAGTAGGAATTATGATGTGCCACAATAGCAATGTAAAAATTACTGGCATTACGTTTCAGAATATGCATGGGGGTCATTTTATAGAAATGGATGCATCGAAGGATGTTGTCGTTGAAAAATGTACCTTTAAAAATCACAAAGATTCTGGAAAAAATAATAAAGAAGCAATCAATCTAGATACTCCTGATGAGAATACCAATGGATTCCATGCTGATTGGAGTTCTTATGACAAAACAGCAAATCTGAATGTGACTATTTCCAATTGTACCTTTAAGAACCTAGAACGTTCCATTGGAACACATAAGTATTCTCAGAACAAGTTGCATACGAATGTACAAATTATCAATAATACCATAACTAATTGTGACCAGGATGCTATTCGTGTAATGAATTGGAAAGAGCCAATTATTAAGGGAAATACCATAACCAATGTGGGAGATAAGAAAGCGGGACTTCGGGCAATCTTAATGAGTGGGGTATCAGATCCTCAGATCTATGACAATATATTTAAGAAGGTTTCTCGTCCAATTCAGATTATGCCATGGAAGAATACAGATTTTGGTGAGGAATATGATATCATCTTTAACAGCATAAGTGATGCATGTATTGAGATTATGAAGCGAAATGTATTGATAGATGGAGATGAGTATTTTATTCGTTATAACAAGGAATATAATGAATTTAGTAAGAATACAGATAAGATTCCGTTGAATCCTTAAACTAAGAATTTGATAAGGAAAAAGATTCGATAAGATCAAAGAATCTATATGATCAAAGAATCGTTAAGATCAAAGAATCTATATGATCAAAGAATCGTTAAGATCAAAGAATCTATATGATCTAAGAATCGTTAAGATCAATGAATTTATAAGATCGATATTCAATAAAGATAGAAATGCATAAATTCCATTATTTAAAAGAGTTCCTTTGGGATATCATTTGATATGGATGAAAATAATAAAGAACAAGACAATGGTGAACCATTTCATAAGTTGAGCCTAAAATGCGAACGAATGGGAGATGGTTCCATCATAGTGCTTGTTCTTTTTTTATTTACTAGGAAAGTCCTCCAACTTTCCCAGTCATAGTATCGATTACTTAATATAGTAGGAGCTAAATACATTACTACGAAACTACGTGTGACTTATTAAGGCAGTATGTTGCAAATAAAAGTTTTTTTAAATATTCCTTGACAAAAGAAATGCATAGTGATATTTTATTTATAAAGATATTAGCACTCTACTTAATTGAGTGCTAACAATCAAAAACCTAATGGTTCTTATTGAAGCAAATAAGAAAGGAGTGGTCTGGTGCAACTTGATGATAGAAAGTGGAAGATTCTTCAGGCTATCATTCAAAATTATCTAGAAACGGGTGAACCAGTTGGATCGAGGACGATATCAAAATATACGGATTTGAATCTGAGTTCTGCTACTATCCGTAATGAGATGTCAGACCTAGAAGAATTAGGTTATATTATTCAACCACATACTTCTGCAGGAAGAATTCCATCTGATAAAGGTTATCGAGTATATGTTGATTCCTTAATGGCGGATAAGGAGCAAGAAGTAGAGAACATGAAGGAAATCCTGCTTGACAAAGCAGATAAGATGGAACTTCTGTTACAACAGGTTGCCAAGATGTTGGCGCAGAATACGAACTATGCAACGATGATTACGACACCGCAGTATCGACACAGAAAAGTAAAGTTCGTACAGTTGAGTGAAGTAGATGAAGAACAGATTTTATTAGTAATTGTTTTAGAAGGCAATATTGCTAAGAATAAATTCATCACCTCCACGCAAATAATAGAAAAAGAAATGATTCTAAAGTTAAATATATTGTTGAATACATTTCTTCAAGGTTTGGATATTACCGATATCAACTTATCTGTAATCCAGAAGATGAAAGAGCAAGCAGGTTCTTATAGTAGCCTAGTAAGCGACATATTAGATGCAGTGGCAGAGGCAATCAACGAAGAAGAAGATCTTGAAATCTATACAAGTGGTGCAACGAACATTTTAAAATATCCGGAATTGAGTGATACGAAGAAAGCTTCTGAACTGTTATCAGCTTTTGAAGAAAAGAAGTTATTAACGGATTTGATTTCAGATAAACGTGAAGACAAAGATAATCGTGGCATTCAGGTATACATTGGTGATGAAACACCAGTAGAATCTATGAAAGATTGTTCCGTTGTTACAGCAACGTATGAGATTGAAGAAGGCGTCTATGGGAAAGTAGGAATTATTGGTCCGAAACGAATGGATTATGAACGAGTAGTAGGCACATTACAGAATATGATGAGTCAACTCGATGATATATTTAAAAATAAATAGGCATATCCAATTAGAGGAAAGGTGGTAGTCGAAAAGTGGCTGATCAAGAAAAGATGGAAGATGTAGTAGAAAAAGACACAGTAGAAGAAACGACAGAAGAAACAGCAGAAGAAACAGTAGAGGATACTGTGGAAGAAGTAGAAGAAGATGCAGAAGGTGCAGAAAAATCATCTAAGTCCATCTTTAAAAAGGATAAAAAAGAGAAGAAAGATAAAAAAGATGCCCAAATCGAGGAATTAAAAGATCGATTAATGCGTCAAATGGCTGAGTTTGAAAATTACAGAAAACGTACTGAAAAAGAAAAATCGCAGATGTTTGAGTTTGGAGCAAAGAGCATCATTGAAAAAATCCTTCCAGTAATCGATAACTTCGAAAGAGGACTTGGAGCAATATCAGAAGATGAGAAGGAAAGCCCATTTGCACAAGGTATTGAAAAAATCTACAAACAAATGGTTTCTTCTTTAGAAGAAGCTGGTGTAACTGCAATTGAATCAGTAGGAAAAGAATTTGATCCAAATCTTCACAATGCAGTAATGCATGCAGAAGATGAGAATTTGGGTGAGAACATTGTTTCAGATGAATTCCAAAAAGGATATCTGTACAAAGAAACAGTAGTTCGTCACAGTATGGTAAAAGTAGTAAACTAATGCAATAGATTAAATGAAACTGAACAAAGAAATCGTAAATGATTCGATTTATTATATTAGGAGGAATTGATTATGAGTAAAATTATTGGTATTGACTTAGGTACAACAAATTCATGTGTAGCTGTTATGGAAGGTGGAAAACCTGTTGTTATTGCAAATGCAGAAGGTATTCGTACAACTCCATCGGTTGTTGCATTTACAAAGACAGGAGAAAGATTAGTTGGTGATCCAGCAAAACGTCAAGCTGTTACAAATGCAGATAAAACAATCTCTTCAATCAAGAGACATATGGGTACTGACTTTAAGGTTACAATTGATGATAAGAAATTCTCTCCACAAGAGATTTCAGCAATGATCCTTCAAAAATTAAAAACAGATGCAGAAAGCTATTTGGGAGAAAAAGTTACAGAAGCTGTTATTACTGTTCCTGCATATTTTAACGATGCACAAAGACAGGCAACAAAAGATGCTGGTAAAATCGCTGGTCTTGATGTAAAACGTATCATCAACGAGCCAACAGCAGCAGCTTTAGCATATGGTCTTGATAATGAACATGAACAAAAAATCATGGTTTACGATTTAGGTGGTGGTACATTCGATGTATCAATCATTGAAATTGGTGATGGTGTTATCGAAGTATTAGCAACAAGTGGTGATAACAGACTTGGTGGTGATGATTTCGATGAAAGAATCACAAGATATATGATCGATGAATTCAAGAAAGCAGAAGGCGTAGACTTATCTCTTGATAAGATGGCTCTTCAAAGATTAAAAGAAGCTGCTGAAAAAGCAAAGAAAGAATTATCTTCAGCAACAACTACAAACATCAACTTACCATTCATCACTGCTACAGCAGAAGGACCAAAGCATTTTGATATGAACTTAACTCGTGCTAAATTCGATGAATTAACACATGACTTAGTAGAAAGAACAGCTACTCCAGTTCAAAACGCACTTCGTGATGCTGGTATGACTGCAAGTGAACTTGGTCAAGTATTATTAGTTGGTGGTTCAACAAGAGTTCCAGCTGTTCAAGATAAAGTAAAACAATTAACTGGTAAAGAACCAAGTAAAACATTAAATCCAGATGAATGTGTAGCTCTTGGTGCTTCTATCCAAGGTGGTAAATTAGCAGGAGATGCTGGTGCAGGAGATATCTTATTACTTGACGTTACTCCATTATCATTATCAATTGAAACAATGGGTGGAATCGCAACAAAATTAATCGAAAGAAATACGACAATCCCTACAAGAAAGAGCCAAATCTTCTCTACTGCAGCAGATAATCAAACAGCAGTTGATATCAATGTTGTTCAAGGTGAAAGACAATTCGCAAAAGACAACAAATCACTTGGTCAATTCAGACTTGATGGTATTGCTCCAGCAAGAAGAGGTGTTCCTCAAATCGAAGTTACATTCGATATTGATGCCAATGGTATCGTAAATGTATCTGCAAAAGATTTAGGTACTGGTGCAGAACAACACATTACAATCACAGCTGGTTCTAACATGTCAGATTCTGATATCGAAAAAGCTGTTAAAGAAGCTGCTGAATATGAAGCACAAGATAAAGCTCGTAAAGAAGCAGTTGATACTCGCAATGATGCAGATGCTATGGTATTCCAAACTGAAAAAGCATTACAAGAAGCTGGCGATAAATTAGATGCCAATGACAAAGCTACTGTTGAAGCAGATTTAGCACACTTAAAAGAGTTGATCGAAAAGAGCAACCCAGAAGTTATGTCAGAAGGCGAAGTTGCAGATATCAAAGCTGCAAAAGAAAAATTAATGACAAGTGCACAAAACTTATTTGCTAAATTATATGAACAAGCACAAGGTGCAGCTGGTGCACAAGGTGCTGGTCCTGATATGTCAGGTGCATCACAAGGTACTGCAAACAATGATGATGACGTTGTAGACGGAGATTATAGAGAAGTTTAAGAATTTGAAGGAAAGCAAAAGGGAGATTTTGCTTGACGAATGTAATAAATTTCAGTATTATAGGGCTTATGGGTCCGTCCCGAAGCGAAGAGATAGGCGGTCTAATATTTAGGCTGCCTATTCCTATATTAAGATTACAGTATAACGAGATGTAATTATATATAGGTAATTGCTCTGCAAAGTGTTTATCACTTGTAAGTGCTATTGGCACAAGCATGTACGACAGACACTTTGTTATGTGGCAGGAATTGATAGAAAGGGAATAAGTCGTATCGTAAACAATGATAGCGGCAGTTAGGAGATAGAGTATGGCAGATAAGAGAGATTATTATGAGGTCCTTGGTATAGCAAAGACTGCGAGCGATGCGGAGATAAAAAAAGCATACCGTGTTCTTGCAAAGAAATACCATCCAGATACCAATCCTGGAAACAAGGAGGCAGAAGCGAAGTTCAAAGAAGCTTCGGAAGCATATGCTGTTTTAAGTGATCAGGACAAGAGAAGACAGTATGATCAATTTGGTCATGCAGCATTTGAAGGTGGCGCCGGTGGTGGAGCTGGTGGATTTGATTTTAATGGTATGGACATGGGCGATATCTTTGGTGATATCTTCGGCGATATCTTCGGTGGAGGAAGAAGTCGTTCTCGTGGAAATAATGGTCCAATGAAGGGACAAAATATTCGTACCAGCGTTAGAATTACATTTGAAGAAGCTGTATTTGGCTGTGAGAAAGAATTAGACCTAACATTAAAAGATGATTGTGCAACTTGTCACGGAACAGGTGCAAAACCTGGAACTACAGCACAAACATGTACAAAATGTGGTGGAAAAGGTCAGGTTGTGTTCACACAACAATCTTTATTTGGTATGGTTCGAAATGTACAGACATGTCCAGATTGTCGTGGTACTGGTAAGATTATTAAAGAAAAATGTACAGATTGTCATGGTACAGGATATATCAGTAGCAGAAAGAAGATTAAGGTAACAATTCCTGCTGGTATTGACAATGGACAAAGCGTTCGTATCCGTGAAAAAGGAGAACCAGGTGTTAATGGTGGAGAAAGAGGCGATCTGCTTGTAGAAGTAGTAGTTAGCAGACATCCAATTTTCCAACGTCAGGATTATGATATCTATTCTACTGCTCCAATTTCCTTTGCACAAGCTGCATTAGGTGGAGATGTAAGAATTAGTACAGTAGATGGAGATGTCTACTATACAGTAAAACCAGGTACACAGACGGATACAAAAGTACGTTTGCGTGGAAAAGGGGTTCCTACTTTACGGAACAAAGAAGTTCGTGGAGATCATTATGTGACATTAGTCGTACAGGTTCCTACGAAGTTGAATGCAGAACAAAAAGAATTGTTACAGAAGTTTGATGAAGCAGTAACAGGTAAAAAACCAGATGTTGAAGCAACGGCTCATGAGGACAAAGAGAAAAAGAAAAAAGGCTGGTTTAATAAATAGTTGATTAGGTTAGCAAGAGCCTAATCGAAGTATTGCTTAGGCCTTTGTGTTCAAATCAGTAATTATAGGTAGTAAGAAACAAATCCAATCATTCCAATTGGCGTAATCGGTAAGGAATGAGTTGGATTTGTTTTTTTTGACACTATACTAGGAAGTATGATATAATATCAATTTGAGTAAGCTTTGATATATTGTTTTTAAAAACTTATACGATACGTGAAGAAATCCATTAATATATAGCAAACACCTACTCTACGTAAATTTTTAATGTGAGAAGTTTGAGCTAGGTATGATGTATTTGAAAAGAATTAGTTGAACGAGATTTAATAAATATGCGAAATAGAGCGTAAGGAGATAGAACATTGAAGTGGACAAAATTTTCCTTGGAAACAACAACACAGGCAGTAGATCTAGTAAGTAACATGTTAGATGAACTTGGAATTGAAGGTATTGAGATTGAAGATAAGGTTCCTATAACAGAGGAAGAAAAGAAAGAGATGTTTATTGATATCTTACCTGATCTTGGGGAAGATGACGGAAAAGCTACGGTAAGTTTCTATATCTCTGATGAGGAAGATACGGAACAGATTCTACAGGCTGTAAAACAGGGAATGATGGAATTAGCAGATTTTGTTCCAGTTGGTGATATGGAGATTACTGTATCAGAGACAGAAGACAAGGATTGGATCAATAACTGGAAGCAATATTGGAAGCCATTCCGTGTGGCAGATGATATTATCATTAAACCAACTTGGGAGACGTTAACCGAAAAACGTGAAGATGATTTGGTTATTGACATTGATCCTGGAACAGCTTTTGGTACGGGAAGTCATGAAACAACTCGTTTGTGCATCCAAGGACTTAGAAAGTATATCACCAATGAAACCACACTTCTAGACGTAGGAAGTGGTAGTGGAATCCTATCCATTATTGGTTTGAAATTAGGAGCAAAAGCAGCAGTAGGAACAGATATCGATCCCAATGCTATCCATGCCATGTATGACAATGCCAAGGTAAATGGTATCACAGAGGAAGAATTTGTTGTAAAAATCGGTAATATCATTGATGATAGGAAGCTGCAAGAAGAAGTTGGAAAAGAACGCTATGATATTGTAGTAGCCAACATTTTAGCGGATGTGATTATTCCATTGTCTGCTGAAATTGGGCAACATTTGAAAAAAGACGGACTCTATATAACCTCTGGTATCATTAACATGAAACGTGATGAAGTTAAAGATGCAATTGAAAAGAATGGATTTACCATCGTTGAAGAGAATGTTATGGGTGAATGGGTTTCTTTTGTAGCAAGAAAATAGTGTGAGATCAGAAGTAGAAAGGGGAAAGAAACGAGAACATGTATCGTTTTTATATAGAGCAGTCAAACGTACGAGAGGAGCAAATCCTTATTGATGGAGCGGATGTAAATCACATTAAGAACGTCCTTCGAATGAGAGTAGGTGAAGAATTGATCTTATGCGATGGGCAAGGTACGGATTATCATTGTAAAATCGCGGTATTGGCGGCCGACCAGATACAAGCAAGTATTATAAGCAAGGAAGAAACGCAAACGGAGTTACCTGCCAGAATTTATCTCTTTCAAGGATTACCGAAAAAAGATAAGATGGAATTGATCATTCAAAAGGCTGTTGAGCTTGGTGTTTATCAGGTGATTCCTGTTATGATGAAGAGAAGCGTAGTTAAGCTTGATGATAAAAAGAAAGAACAAAAGAAATTAGAACGATGGCAGGCGATTGCAACTAGTGCAGCGAAACAATCAGGTCGTGGTTTTATACCAGAAGTAATGCCAGTCATGAATTATAAAGAAGCAGTTGCTATGGCAAAGGAAATGGAGTATAAAATTCTCCCTTATGAGCATGCCATGGGAATGCAAGAAACCAAACAAAAGATTCAAGAAGTAAAAGGAAAGAAATCCGTTGCAATCTTCATTGGTCCAGAGGGAGGGTTTGAAGAGGAAGAAGTTGCTGTAGCAAGGGAAGCAGGGATTGCTCCAATTACGCTAGGAAAAAGAATTTTAAGAACAGAAACAGCGGGACTTGCAATCTTATCGGTATTAATGTTTGCGTTAGAAGAGTAAGGAAAAGAAAAGTAGGCAAAGTAACGTAAACAAATGAAAGTAAAGTAAGTAAAGTTAGTAAATCAAGGTGTAATCAATTCAGGTTTTTAAGGGATAAGGATAAGGAAAGGATAAGAAATGGATACACAAGGGAGAGAAGCGTATCTGGATAATGCAGCAACAACAAGAGCATTTGACAGTGTACGTGATATTATGATGCAAACATTAGATGTAGATTATGGAAATCCATCTTCTATGCATGCAAAGGGTGTAAATGCTGAAAAATATATAACAAATGCAAAAACAATAATAGCAAAAAGTTTGAAGGTGGATGCGAAAGAAATCGTATTTACTTCTGGTGGAACCGAATCCAATAATATGGCATTGATCGGTACGGCATTAGCTAATAATCGGACAGGCAAGCATATTATAACAACCAATATTGAACATGCATCGGTGCATAACCCTCTTATTTTTTTGGAGGATTGTGGATATGAGGTGACGTACCTTCCTGTTGATCAGAATGGAAAGCTACGATTGGATAAGTTGGAAGCAGCATTACGAGATGATACCATATTAGTTTCGGTTATGTATGTGAACAATGAAGTTGGTGCGATTGAAGAAATTGAAAAGATTTCACAGATTATTAAAGAAAAGAATGCGAACACATTATTTCATGTAGATGCAATCCAGGCATATGGAAAGTTTAAGATATATCCGAAACGTATGGGAATCGATCTATTATCCGTTAGTGGACATAAGATTCATGGACCAAAGGGAATTGGATTTTTGTACATCCGAGATAAGGTTAAGATAAAACCGATTATCTATGGTGGCGAGCAACAAAAAGGAATGCGTTCTGGTACAGAAAATGTTCCGGGAATTGCCGGACTTGGAAAAGCAGTGGAAGAAATCTATACGGATCATGAGAAGAAGATCGATCATCTCTATGAACTAAAACAGTATTTTATTGAAGAGGTAACAAAAATAGAAGGTGTAACAGTGAATGCCATAGCAGTTCCATCCATTCGTGAAACAGCACCCCATGTTGTGAGCGTTAGTTTTGCAAATGTGCGAAGTGAAGTGTTGCTTCATTCGTTGGAAGATAAGGGGGTATATGTATCATCCGGGTCAGCATGTTCTTCCAATCACCCAGGATTAAGTGGTACATTACGTGCAATTGGTGTGAAGAAAGAGTTGCTTGATTCTACGATTCGATTCAGTTTTTCTGTACAAACAACAAAGGAAGAATTGGATTATGCTCTAACACAAATCAATGAAATATTACCGATTTTAAGAAGATATACAAGACATTAATAATACAAATACAATGCCAGCAAATGACACTATTCATATAAGGTGAATACGTGATGTAAAAGGCAATTGCTTGGTAATAAAAATGAAAGTCAAGAAAGGGAAAGGTACGAATATGTTTAAGGCATTCCTAATAAAGTATGCAGAGATTGGCATTAAAGGGAAAAATCGATATTTATTTGAAAATGCATTACGTGATCAAATTAAATTCGCTTTAAAAGCAGTGGATGGAGAGTTTTATGTTTCAAAGGAACAGGGAAGAATCTATATAGAGGCATTATCTGATTATGACTATGAAGAAACAGTAGAGGCATTACAACGTGTATTTGGAGTAGCAGCTATTTGCCCAGTCGTAATCATTGAGGATACTGCGTGGGATAATTTGGTGCAAAAGGTTGGAGATTTTGTAGAAAATCTATATCCTACTCGTAATTTTACATTTAAAGTTGAAGCTAAACGTGGAGACAAACAGTATCCAATTAAATCACCAGAAATCTGTATTGAGATGGGAGCAGCTTTATTAGACCGTTTTCCTGAAATGAAAGTGGATGTGCGTGAACCACAAGTTCGAATCAATGTGGAAGTTCGACACAAAGCATATGTGTATTCGAAGATTATTGAAGGACCAGGTGGAATGCCAGTGGGAACCAATGGAAAAGCCATGCTTTTACTTTCCGGTGGAATCGATAGCCCTGTTGCAGGTTATATGATCGCAAAACGTGGTGTTCAGATTGATGCAATGTATTTCCATGCACCACCATATACAAGTGAAAGAGCAAAACAAAAAGTAGTTGATCTTGCAAAATTAGTAGCGAGATATTCCGGACCAATTAATCTTCATGTAGTAAACTTTACAGATATCCAGTTATATATCTATGAAAAATGTCCACACGATGAATTGACGATTATCATGCGAAGATATATGATGCGTATTGCACAAAGTGTTGCAAAAGAAACAAACTGTCTTGGCTTGATTACAGGAGAAAGTATTGGTCAGGTAGCAAGTCAGACAATGCAGAGTCTAGCAGCAACCAATGCGGTTTGTGATATTCCGGTGTATCGACCAGTTATCGGTTTTGATAAGCAGGATATCGTAGATATCGCAGAAAAGATTAATACTTATGAAACATCAATTCTTCCATTTGAAGATTGTTGTACAATCTTTGTTGCAAAACATCCAGTAACAAAACCAAATGTTGGTGTAATTGAACGTTCAGAAAGAAATCTGGAAGAGAAGATCGATGAATTAGTAAAAGTAGCATTAGATACAATGGAAACCATTGAAATCAAGTAGAACACGTTCCTTTCTTTAAAGAAATTATGATGGATAATCGCACCCTTCACACCGTAACTATTAACTTGATCAAGTAGATAGTAGATGATAGATACTGTGTGAAGTTTGCGTGAATGTTTATAAGAAATCAAAAGCATAGGAAAATACGAATTGTTGATTCTAATCTAGAGTGTAAGTTTATAAAAAGAGAATGAAAAAGATTGATAAACATAAAGTAATCGTTATAAACATGAAAAAAAGAGGATACGATGTATCCTCCCCAATAAGTAATTTACCTCTCGAATAAAAAGCTGTTTGTTCGCTGGTGAATGTCATTATTGAATCTTATTATTCAACAATATATGGTGCAAGTGCTGTTAAGATTGTATCAACACTTTCTTCGTTATGAATGTTAAGATCAATTGGTTTTGATAAGTCTAAACTGAAGATACCCATGATTGATTTTGCATCGATTACATATCTTCCAGAAACTAAATCAAAATCAGAATTGAATTTTGTTACTTCGTTAACGAATGCTTTCACCTTATCAATTGAATTTAAAGAAATTTTAACTGTTTTCATAGTAAAATCCTCCTTAGATGTTTGAATTTAAACAATTGGAAAGACTTGATTTTGCTTAGTTTTTCTATTGCTTAATATATTATAATACTACAGTTTCAATAGGCAAAAGTCAATATGCAATATAGATAAAAAAAGGTCATGACAAACGTTAGAATAGTCAAAAAGTTTGTCCAATATATGGAAAGGAAGAAAGATGGAGAACCAGATAAAACAACCATTAGAGAATAGGAAGGTGGCATTCCTTACACTTGGCTGTAAAGTGAATTCATATGAAACGGAAGCAATGGAACAGTTGTTTCAACAAGCCTCCTATACGATTGTAGATTTTGCGGAGCAAGCAGACATATATGTAGTTAATACATGCACAGTAACCAATATTGCGGATCGTAAATCCAGACAGATGCTTCATAAAGCAAAGAAATTGAATCCGGATGCAGTCGTTGTAGCTGTTGGTTGTTATGTACAAGCTGCAAAAGATGCTTTGGAAGCAGATGAGGCGATTGATCTAGTAGTGGGAAACAACCAAAAGAAACAGATTGTACAATTGTTAGAAAACTACTTAAGCGATCATGAAGAGAATGAAGCAGTAATTGACATTGCACAGGATTCGGAATACGAGGAATTGGCCATTGGGTCTCTTGCGGAAAAGACCAGAGCATACATGAAGATTCAAGATGGTTGTAACCAATTTTGCTCCTACTGTATCATTCCGTATACAAGAGGTAGAATACGAAGTAGAAAGAAGGAAGATATTCTAGCAGAAGTTCATCGATTGGTGAATAAGGGATATAAGGAAATCGTTTTAACGGGAATACATTTATCCTCTTATGGCTTAGATAGTGCCTCTGTTGAAGAATACGATCAAGCCATTGATCAGGCACAACATACGCCATTGTTACAGATTATCACAGAAATCAGTGAGGTAGATGGGGTAGAACGGATTCGATTGGGATCTCTTGAACCAAGAATAATCACGGATGAATTTGTTAAGACTTTAAGTAAGAACAGTAAATTCTGTCCACATTTTCATCTGTCTCTGCAAAGTGGTTGTGATGCAACCTTAAAAAGAATGAACCGTAAGTACGACACAAAATTATTTATGGAGAAATGTGAACAATTAAGAGAACATTTTGATCGTCCAGCATTAACAACCGATGTGATTGTCGGTTTCCCAGGAGAAACAGAAGAAGAGTTTGGTGAAACCATTCAGTTTTTAAAAAAGATTACGTTCATGAAGACACATGTATTCAAATACTCAAAGAGACAGGGAACAAGAGCTGCTGCGATGGAAAATCAAATTGCAGAGAGTATAAAGCATGAGAGAAGTGAGACTTTGATTGAACTTGATAAGAAGAACAATCATATGTATTTGGAATCATTTATTGGAGAAAATGAAAAAGTTCTGTTTGAAGAACGTGTAACGATTGATGGAAAAGAATACATGGTAGGTCATACACAGAGATACGTTAAAGTAGCGGTAGAAGGGGAAGAATCCCTTGTGAACCAGATTGTACCAGTTGTGATTGATGGGTTTGCATCGGAAGAAGTTCTTCATGCTTTCATGAATTATTCAAAATAATACATTGAATTTTCCAGCCGGATATATTAATATAGGTATAACGGAGAATAATGATAAAGCAATGTAATTGCTAGAAAAAGGAACGTGATAGTATGCAAGACATTAGTAATACGCAGTATTTTAAAGTACAAAAAGAACCAGAAATCCAAGTGAGTGAAGTAATCGCTACGGTATTCACTGCATTAATGGAGAAAGGATATAATCCAGTAAACCAGATTGTTGGTTATATTATGTCAGGTGATCCTACGTATATTACCAGCTATAGGGGTGCAAGAAGTTTGATCATGAAAGTAGAACGTGATGAAATCTTAGAAGAACTATTAGATAATTATATTAATACAAGACTTACCAAATAAACGTTTATACGGAATGCCAGGAATTTTTCCTGGTATCCTGTATAATATGGGTTATTTATGATAGGAGAATTTATGAGAATAATGGGGCTTGATTATGGCTCAGTTACAGTTGGTGTTGCCATTAGCGATGGACTTTTATTAACGGCGCAGGGAATTGAAGTAATCCGTAGAAAGCAGCCAGATAAGCTTCGGCAGACATTAGCACGTATTGAGCAATTAGCCAAAGAATATGAAGTAGAAAAAATCGTTCTTGGATATCCTAAGAATATGAACAATACAATTGGAGAACGTGCGGAAAAATCAGAAGAGTTTGCAGAGATGTTGCGAAGACGTACTGGTTTAGAAGTAGTTTTGTGGGATGAACGGCTGACAACAGTTGCTGCACACCAGGCATTAATCGAAGGAGATATGCGTAGGGAAGATCGGGCAAAGGTAGTAGATAAGATAGCAGCTATCTTCATTTTACAAGGGTATTTGGATTACTATAATATGAATAAAGCAAAAGAAGCCGGCGAAGGAGAAGTGTAAATGGAAGAAATACAGGATAAACAGGAAAAAATCGTATTTACTACACAAGATAATGAGAAAATCGAGTTCTATGTACTAGAACAGACGATGATTAATGGAAAAAACTATATTCTTGTTGCGGATTCCGTAGAAGAAGAAGAAGCGAATGCATTGATTTTAAAAGAATCGTCTAATGAATCCGAAGATATCGTTTATGATGTAGTAGAAGATGATAATGAATTACAGGCAATATCCAAAGTTTTTATGGAGATGCTAGATGATACCGATATTGAATTTGAAAAAGAGTAAAAGATTAGAAGATATAGGATTATAAGATCAATTTGAAAAGGATCGAATAGATAATACGATAAGTCACAGAGTTTGTGATAAGCAGAATATGGAATAAGAAAGAACAATTCGCGATTAGCGAAGTTTTACTATTGGGATGTTCTTTGAAGATTCCCAATATATAGATTAATAAGTGTAAGTTGCATGGTGCGAGACACCATTGCAAGAAGAGGTATATATAATCATTGGAATTATAATACATTCTGGTATAGTGGAGAGGAATCTCTATCTGTGTAATGTTAATAAACTACCATTTGCTTACTTTATAAATAACCTGTAAATACAGGCAGGGAGGCAAGTATGTCTAATGACCAAACACGTTTTAAAGAATTATTAAAAGAAAACGGATTAAAAGTTACGACACAAAGAATAGCGATTTTAGAAGTTTTGGATAGTAGGCCGGATGAGCATTTAACTGCAGAAGAAATATATGATTGTGTAAAAGAAGAGTATCCTGATATAGGACTAGCTACGGTATATCGTACCATTCAGCTTTTTTCCGAGTTGCATTTGATTGACAAGTTGAACTTGGATGACGGCTATGTTCGATATGAGATAGGGAAATTAGGAAAAGAAGAAAGCGTACACCATCACCATCATTTAATCTGTTTAAATTGTGGGAATGTATTTTCTTTTGAAGATGATTTGCTAGAAACGCTGGAACAAAGAATATACGAATCGAAGGGTTTCCGTGTAGTAGATCATGAAGTAAAACTGTTTGGGTATTGTACGAAATGCCAACAAAAGTAAGACCCCATTGTAAGTGAATGGGATTATTCACATACACAAATATAGAGAAAAGCACTTTGCTAATAGAATGTAGGCAGGAACCCCCTGTTTGATTCCCAATGATCGAAATATAAATTAAAAATAATCATTGGAGGTGCTATTTTTTGAAAGCAAAAGAAACAAATGGAAAAGGAGTTAAAATCATTCCTCTAGGTGGACTAGAACAAATCGGAATGAACATTACAGCGTTTGAATATGAGGATAGTATTATAGTCGTGGATTGTGGTCTATCCTTTCCAGAAGATGATATGTTAGGAATTGATTTAGTTATTCCTGATGTAACCTATCTGATCAACAATATTGATAAAGTAAAAGGGTTTGTTATTACCCATGCCCATGAGGATCACATTGGTGGACTCCCTTATGTATTAAAAAATGTGAATGTACCAATCTATGCAACAAAATTAACGATTGGAATCATTGAGAACAAATTAAAAGAACACAATTTATTGAAAACAACAAAACGAAAAGTAATTAAATATGGACAATCCATTAACCTTGGATGTTTCCGTATCGAATTTATTCGTACAAACCATAGTATTGCAGATGCAGCAGCATTAGCAATCTACTCTCCAGCTGGAATCATTGTTCATACAGGTGACTTTAAAGTGGATTACACGCCAGTGTTTGGAAGTACCATTGATCTTCAGCGATTTGCAGAGATCGGAAAGAAAGGCGTACTCGCTTTAATGTGTGATAGTACGAATGTTCAAAGACCAGGCTATACCATGTCAGAACGTACCGTTGGAAAGACATTTGATAATATATTTGCAGAAAACACAAAACATAGGATTATTGTTGCCACATTTGCATCAAATGTGGATCGTGTGCAACAGATAATTAATTCAGCTGTCAAGTACAACCGTAAAGTGGTAATTGAAGGACGTAGTATGGTAAATATTATAACCACCGCATCAGAGCTTGGATATATTACTATGCCAGATAACGTATTGATTGATATTGAGCAGATGAAGAATTATTCAGATGAGCAATTGGTATTGATCACAACAGGAAGCCAAGGGGAAGCGATGGCAGCGTTGTCTCGTATGGCAGCTTCAATTCATAAGAAAGTAACAATTAAACCTGGTGATACGGTAATCTTTAGTTCCACACCAATCCCTGGTAATGAAAAACCAGTATCAAAAGTGATCAATGAATTATCAATGAAGGGCGCACAAGTTGTGTTCCAAGATACCCATGTATCTGGACATGCTTGCCAAGAAGAAATCAAATTAATCTATGCATTAACGAAACCGAAATATTCAATCCCAGTTCATGGTGAATATAGACATTTGATGAAACATGCAGAAATTGCAGAGAGTCTTGGAATTCCTAAGGATAACATCTTTATCTTATCTTCTGGGGATGTGCTAGAAGCATCAGAAGAAAAAGCACAGGTAGTTGGCAAAGTGCCAGCGCAAGGCATCTTAGTAGATGGACTTGGTGTAGGTGATGTAGGAAATATCGTACTTCGTGATCGTCAACATTTATCAGAAAATGGATTATTGATCGTTGTTGTAACTTTAGAAAAATACAGCAACCAGATCTTATCAGGACCAGATATTGTATCACGTGGTTTTGTATATGTTAGAGAGTCTGAGACACTCATGGATGATGCAAGAGAAGTTGTCAATAATGCATTGGATAAATGCATTGGTCGTAATATCACAGATTGGGGCAAGATTAAAACAGAAATTAAAGACTCCTTAAGTGATTATTTGTGGAAGAAGACAAAGAGAAATCCAATGATCTTACCGATCATAATGGAAGTTTAGTTTTGACGATAGAAGATGTGTAATCGCAACAAAAAACCCGTGAGGGTATGTGAGGCACTTTGAAGTAAGGACGGATGAAAGATGAAAGATATCGAATATCAGATGAAGAATCTAGTTGCCGCCATAAAAAAGAGCAACGAGTATAATCAATACCAGCGTTTATATGCAAGTATTGAGGAAAACGAAGCACTTTTAGCGCGACTAAATGAGTATCGATCTAGAAATTATCAAGTACAACTTACGGATGGAGAACATTCCTTGGAGATCTGCCGTTCCATAAGAGAAGAGTACAAAGATGTTTTGATGAATCCTCTGGTACAGGAATTTTTAATCGTCGAGCAAAGAGTCAACACTATGTTGAAGACTGTTAACCACTATTTGTGGGATAATATTGATTTAAAGATTGATTTTATCATATAAGTAAAGGAGGTTCACCTATGGCATCCAGGTCCCAGACAACCAAGCTAATACTAGGAATATCAAGTTTTGTAGTTCATATCTTATTAAATATTTTGTTCTATGTTATTGTTGTTATGTTAATAACAAAATATAGTGGAGTGGCTTATGATTTTGCTTATGAAGTATTTGGTGAAGTTGCTTTAGCCGATGCAGATGATGATGTGAAGGAAGTTACGATCACCATCAATAAAGGTGAATCGACAATGAGTGTTGCAAGTAAATTAGAGTTGAATCGTGTGATCAACAACAAGTATGCGTTTTACTTGCGTGCCAAGTTATTTCAGTCCAATATTAAGACAGGTCGGTATAAGGTAAATGCCGCTATGTCATATGAAGAAATTCTTACTGTTATATCAGATTATGATAACAATCTTGATAAAGATAAGGATAATCAAGAAAGCAAGTCGTCCAAAGATAAGAGTGAGAAAACAAAAGATGGACAAGAGGAGTCAGAGAATAAAGATTCGAAGGATACAAGCGCAAAGACGAAGAGTTCCAAGAATCAGAATTCAGATGAAGACTCGGACGACATTAATTAGAAACGTTATGATTTAGATATCGTTTAATACGAAAGGGGTTGTTGCGATCGCTAGATCGGCAATAACTCCTTTGTATTGTAAAAAGGAGTATAGACGCATGATAGTAGATGAAAGAATAGCGGCATATATCTGTTCCTTAGAACAAGAGATGCCCGAGGTGTTACGAAATATTGAAAAACAAGCACTAGAAGACTGGGTTCCAATCATTAAGAAACCAACCCAGAACCTTTTACGTTTCTTATTGCGTTCGTTGCGTCCTGAGAACATATTGGAAGTAGGAGCTGCAGTTGGATTTTCGTCCATATTGATGAGTGAATACATGCCAAAGAGTTGTCATATAACAACGATAGAGAAGATGCCAGAACGAATTCAGAAAGCAAAAGAGAATATGGAATATGCGAAACGTTCCGATCGTATCACCCTATTGGAAGGGGATGCAGCAGATGTCTTACAACAGTTAGCAAATGAGGAAAGAAGCTTTGATTTTATGTTCATGGATGCTGCGAAAGGACAATATATTAATTTTTTGCCTAACATAATGAAAATGTTACCTGTTGGTGGTATTTTGATCTCAGATAATGTATTACAGGATGGAGATGTGGTAAAATCCCGTTATGGAGTTACCAGAAGAAATCGTACCATTCATTCCCGTATGCGGGAGTACCTTTATGAGTTGACACATATGCAGGAATTTGATACGATTGTGTTGCCTATCGGTGATGGAGTTACGTTAAGTACACGATTAGAAGGAGAAAGCAAGCAATGAGTAGAAGAGAAAAACCAGAATTACTGATTCCAGCTAGCAGTCTGGAAGTTTTAAAAGTTGCCATAAATTACGGAGCCGATGCCGTTTACATCGGTGGAGAAATGTTTGGACTTCGTGCAAAAGCAAAGAACTTCTCAAAGGAAGATATGATTGCAGGAATTCAATATGCCCATCAATTTGGGAAAAAAGTATATATCACAGCTAATATTACCGCGCATAACCGTGATTTGGAAGGTGTTGCAGAGTATTTTGAAGAGATGAAAGAGATTAAACCGGATGCATTGATTATCTCTGATCCTGGGGTATTCGATATTGCAAGAGAAGTGATTCCAGAGATGGAATTACACATCAGTACCCAAGCAAATAATGTAAACTACAGAACGTATCTATTCTGGCAACGTATGGGTGCAAAGAGAGTCGTATCTGCCAGAGAATTATCCTTAAAGGAAATCGGCGAAATCCGTAAGAATATACCAGACGATCTTGAGATTGAAACCTTTGTTCATGGAGCAATGTGTATGTCTTATTCTGGAAGATGCCTATTAAGCAATTACTTTACAGGAAGAGATGCAAACCTTGGTGCTTGTACACACCCTTGCCGTTGGAAATACCATATCGTTGAGGAGACACGACCAGGCGAATATATGCCAATCTTTGAAAATGATCGTGGAACCTATATCTTTAATTCAAAAGATTTATGTATGATCGAGTATATTCCTGAAATTGTTGAAGCAGGAATCGATAGTTTGAAGGTAGAAGGTAGAATGAAGACCGCTCTGTATGTTGCAGCAGTAGCAAGAACATACAGAAAAGCCATTGACGATTATTTTATCAGTGAGGAAACCTATCGCAAGAACATTCCATATTACAAGGAAGAAATTGCGAAATGTACCTATCGTCAGTTCACAACCGGATTCTTCTTTGGACCAACAACCAGTGAATCTCAGATCTATGACAGCAATACCTATGTAAAAGAATATACGTATCTAGGTCTGATCCAAGGAAAAAATGAAGCAGGTCTATACGGACTAGAACAAAGAAACAAGTTCTGCGTGGGGGATACCATCGAGGTCATGAAAGCAAATGGAGAAAATATCATGGCAACGGTTAAACGAATCACAGATGCAGAAGGCGTTGATATGGATAGCTGTCCACATCCAAAACAACAGATCTATGTTGACTTTGGAATGGATTTAGATGATTTTGATCTTCTTCGAAGAAAAGAAGAAACGGCTGCACCAGCAGGTGGATGCGATGGTGGCTGTACGTCTTGTTAATTGTAGAGTTTGAGCAAGAAATAGACAAAATTGAATGTAATTTGAATAGATGAATAAATAAAAATAAAAGAGTTCTTTTAACATATATGATGAAAAATAATGTAGTATCATAGATGAGTGAAAGAACTCTTATTATTGTTATTTTTAAAATGCTGGGAAATACGAGAGTAAGGTATACTATAACATATATTATAGAACTAGTTATTTGATAATATGGGAGTATGTAACATAAGTAGAACATTAGAAGGAGGGATAATGTTGTTATCAGATCAGTGGATTGCACAAGGGTATGAAAGTGGAGAACGAATTAAGCTACTTGGTAATTTAATTAATTTTGAGTATTGGTATGATAAGGACCATTGTAAAATAGGAGTTATTATACATTTCGAATATGCAGAGGATGCACATTACGAATTTATATACGATGAATTTTGCAAGTTTATAAAACGAATTGGTGATATGGAATGTGTAGAAAAAAGTTTACGTGATTATTTTAGCAAAGAAATAAAATTATATGAGTTTTCGGATTTTCTAGAGAAAAATAAGATAATGTTTGATCGGATTGTTTTTTATAGTACATAGAAAACTACATTTCTACCAATGAATACTGTAATAAAATACATTTAATTTGTAATCCTTACGTAGTATAATTTGTTTTTATGGGACAGAAATTCCCGTAGACAGAACTTGAGGAGAAAACAAATGAAGAAAGAGCGATCTTATTTATTACTAGAAGAAAAGAATATATACGGTGCTTTCATTTATCTAGCACTGCCTGTTATGCTTGCGAATATTATGAAATCGTTACATGATTTGGTGGATACCTATTTTATTGGGCAAATGGATAATTCCGTCTCTGCACAAGCGGGAATCTCCATCACTTGGCCACTGTTAAATATATTCTTATCGTTAAGTGTTGGGTTAGCAGTAGCGGGAGTTGCAGTAATCAGTCAGTATCTTGGAGCGAAAGATGAGAAAAGCGCAAAAGAATACATTGCACTATTGTTGGTACTAAGTATAGGGATTGGCGTAATATTCAATGCAATCCTATATGTAATTGCACCGATGGTACTTCATTTTATGGGAGCCAAGGGTGCAGTATATGAACAGGCATTGATCTATATGCGTGCTAGATCTTTCGAAATGCCATTTCTATTCATCTTTACAGCATTTCAGGCATCAAGGCAGGCTCGTGGAGATACAACATCACCTGTAATCCTGTCTGTAATTTCAATTATAATCAACATCATCTTAACGGCATTATTCATACAGGTATATCATATGGGAATTTTGGGTGCAGATTTATCAACCGTGATTGGGCAGATTGCAATTGTACCAATTTCCTTGTATCTGATGTTCTCAAAACGCCAGAAGTTACATTTAACGAGAAAAGATCTAAGAATTAAAACAACCAATTTAACAAAACTGATTGGAATTGCTATGCCTTCCGCAGGAAGCCAGGCGTTTGATATGCCCCCTGTCAAGTAGACAGGTTAAATATCTAAAATGAGTGTTTACTGAATGACCATACTTCGTATGAGGTATGGTCATTTTTTATGCACACCATTTTTCTTTGTATTTTTTGATTCGT
>NZ_JAAQRO010000035.1 GCF_012070565.1 Anaerosporobacter faecicola | reverse complement strand
GTGCATACTCACTAGCAAAAAAATACGAAATAACGCACAAAACATCTATTGATAACTGGGTTAAAAGCTACCAAGCAGAAGGTGATAATGGATTATTGCGTTCTAGACAAAATAAAGCTTATTCTTTTGAGTATAAATGTGCTATAGTACAGTTATATTTGTCATCTGAATTATCAGTTAAAGATATAGCATTCCAAGAAAATATCCATAATCCGAGCATGATTACACAATGGATTAATCGTTATAGAATTGCTGGTCCAGATGCTTTAAGAAATCAAAAAAAAGGACGTAAGCAAACATTGGATATATCTAACAAAAAGAATACAACAGTATCATCGGAAAATATTACGGTTAATACAAGTAGTGAACATGTAAAAGAACTAGAATCAGAACTTCTTAAGCTTAGGATTGAGAATGCTTTTTTAAAAGAACTGAGGAGGCTGCGTTTAGAGGACGAAGCAAAAACGAGAGACTTGCCAGAGTCATCGGCAGCCTCCGAAGACAATTCAAATTAAAGGACTTACTCTCATATGCACAGATGCCAAAAGCAACATATATGTATTGGCAAAAAAGATTTGATAAGGAAAATACAAATCAACCAATTGAAGAAAAGATTTTAGAAATACATAAGGAAAATAAGGATTATGGCTATCGCAGAATGACTGGAGAACTTAGGAATCAGGGATTTGCGGTAAACAAGAAGAAAGTTCAACGGATTATGCAAAAACTTAATCTTCAAGTAACTTCGTTTACTAGAAAGAGTAGAAAATATAGCTCTTATAAAGGAAAAGTTGGAACATTATCTCCAAATAGAATTCGAAGACGTTTCAATACAAATATACCTCATCAAAAGATAACAACTGATACAACGGAATTTAAGTATTATGAAATAGATAGTAAAGGGCATATGGTAACGCATAAGCTTTATTTAGATCCATTTATGGATATGTGCAATGGCGAAATAATTAGTTTCGGCATAGACAAACATCCGTCTGCAATCAATGTAATGAATGCTTTGGAGAAAGCTATTGAAGTAACATCCGATTGTCCATATAGAAGAACTTTTCATTCTGACCAAGGCTGGGCTTATCAAATGAAAGTATATTCAAAAAGGCTAAAAATGGAACGAATCTTTCAAAGTATGTCTAGAAAAGGAAACTGTCACGACAACTCAGTAATGGAAAACTTCTTTGGGTTGTTGAAACAAGAAATCTATTATGGGGTTGTGTATTATAGTTACGAAGAATTGAAATCAGAAATAGAAAAATATATTATTTATTATAACGAGAAACGAATCAAAGAAAAACTAGGATGGCTTAGTCCTGTTCAATATAGAGTGAAACTACTCGCAGCATAAAAA
>NZ_JAAQRO010000034.1 GCF_012070565.1 Anaerosporobacter faecicola | reverse complement strand
GATCAGTATATAGCATATATACCAATCTTTTGTAAACCGAAATGCAACTTATCTTATTCTAATTTATATTAACTTATTTCTACTTAGTTGGTATGAAATGTGTTGCGTTTAATTTTACAATTTACCTCCGTCCCTTTATCTCCATTGGCGGCTGCTTGCAAGAACTGTTTGATCATTTCTGTAGTTTCCTCTTTTCCCTCAAACTCTCCACAAATTATTTCCGTAAGCCTATCATCAAATACAATTGGTTCTTTGTAAATGATTTCACAGGTCTGACGAGCACGTTTCTGAGGACTACAAAAACAAACATCAAACCTGACCTGTTTCAAATTCTCCGCTTGTAATTTTGACTGTTCTATCCCTGTTTGATTCAAAAAAGTCTCTGTAACACCGTTACACCTTTTTAATAAATTCCAATCGGTTTGCCCTTGTCGAACAAGGTATATCATAATCATTTCCCTCCATAAATATATTAATACGCCCCTATAATTGTTGAATTTTGCTTACAGGTATCCAAATTTCAAATTCATTTGGTGTAAATGTAGGGTTATTACACTGATACCTCTCGATGGAAGCATAACCTTCTATACAACCATTGGTTTCAAGCTCAATTAATGAAACATAATCCGAATTTGGCAACCATTTTCCCCATATTTCATCACATAATGCAGTATACTGCGTATATATTTGCTTCCTATCTTCATATGTATGAACAAATCTAGCAAAATCCGATGCATAGAGGGTTAATTCTTCATATTGCTTATCCTTTTTGTTTTGCTTATTTTCACACACAATATGATAGGAAAATGTTTTCCTATCACAGTTGCATCGATAACAAAATAATCCATAGACTTCTTCTGCATGACAGAATTCTTTTAAAGCCTCTATTTTCCCATTTTCTAAGTTCCTTTTCCAAAAATCAAACTGAATTTCAATATTATTCTCCCATGGTATGGTTATACCGAAACCCAAATATTTTTTCTCCGATTGCTCTACTATATCTTTAAACATAAACCTCCCCCTCAAACTTGGAATTTCATTAAGTTGTATTATTTTAAATATTTGGCCGCTACTAATAAAATCAAACAGGAGTTATACATATTAAGATTCGGGTGTCAAAAGCCCTTAGTAAAACTTTCTTTCGTTAATTTGCACTAGCATTAGCTAATCTCATGTAATACAGGACATAGTTTGATGAGCAACTGTATGAAGTCGTTGGTACTTTGGCTCTGTAGTTTAGAGCCTTATGTACCACTACGAACTTCATCCAAGCGAGAGCGTGTTGCGAATGAACTATATCCTGTATTACATGTAGACAAACTTAAATTGTGCAAATTGACGGGCCTCAAAATAAATAGGGGCTTTTGACACCCAAACCATATTAAACATCTTCTCCGAATCTACTTTCTCAAACGAAAAACATGAAATTTGCAAACTTCTTCAAATCCAACTTTTCTGTAGCCATGTTCTCCCGCCTGGCTTGCTTGAAGTACTGCTAACTTACAACCCATTTTACGTGCATACGCTAGCGGAGTTTTTAACATAGCAGTACCTATTCCTTTTCTCCAGTGCTCTCTTAATGTGGCCAACATATCCACTGCTGCTATTCCATCTACTATCTGGAGCATCGAAGATGTCACTGGTTGCCCATTAAGATATGCTACATAGAATTTATATTCTGGTCTTCCTAATAGTTTTTCAAAAAGCTTCGCTTCAAATGGATCTCCATTCCATAAACCAAGAGAAATTACATTTGCCCAAACCTCTAGTTGATCAAAATCTGTCACCTCTCTGATTTCCACCCCTTCTGGTAAAGAAAAATCGAGATTAGCCGAGTCCAAATCAAGCACCATTCCAGCCATATCATAGAATGCTTCAAATCCATGCTCTATCAGTTTTTCACATAGATTACTAGGATTTGATTTTGGTCCTACAAGCCATTGATTGGGAAGTCGATCTTCTTTCATCTGTACAATAATTTTCTCGATTTCTTCATCCACACTGGCAGGTTCAAAATTTGCATAGAGTATATAGTTTGACCAGGCAGTTGGCTCTGTTCTTACCCAGCCTATTTTGTTATCTAAGTAAAAGGGACGGCTACCATCCGAAGTAACTGCTCTTACATATTCTACCAGAGCATTCTCTGTAAGAAAAGCCTTGTTCTCATAATTTTCATTCAATTCATTTATCATAAACTTCCTTCTCTCTTTCATTTATTTCTTATCTTATACAAACTTCACAGTTCAATTGCTGCCCTGAAGGGTTATCCTAAGGTATTTTCAGCAAGTAATATAGCATACTTCGATTCCAATGTGCTATTTTTTCTAATATCGACTTTTCTGGTATTAAAGCCATAGAAAAGTGCAAAACTCCTCGCAAGCTCGTCAAACAGTTGCACTTTTTGAACTGCGAAGTTTGCGTTATCTTAATTGAATTATCAACTAACCCGTAACAAAATTTAGATACTACTAACAGAACATACGATTGTTTCATCATGAAGATAGAAAACGAATAAGAAGCCAAATCTACATACATTTTAATACAAAAATGAGCAACTCCAGATACTCTCTAGATTTGCTCAATTTATATTAAGTACAAAACGAAATGCACGGGCACTCGCTTGTAACAAAGCTAAGAAAGGTGCGGCTTACGCAACCTCACAAATTGAATCCAACTAACACACAACAATACAATCGTTTGCTCAATACTGAGAAAAAGCCTTATACGTTATAATTTGTAAATATAACGTCGTAATGCCCGATCCACTCCTTGGTACTGGCCAATACCCTTAAAGTCTAACTTAAAATCACACTTTTCCAATACTTTATGAGAAGCTACGTTTTCTTCTAACACAACTCCATAAAGGGTATTAATTTTCAGTTGTTGCATAATAACAGGGATAAATGAACGAACTGCTTCTGTTGCATATCCATGTCCCGTATATTCTTTCGCGATATGATATCCTAATTCCCAGCCTTCTTCGATCGAACATGCCTGTACATATCCAATATTCGTTTTATCCTTCAAAAGAATTGGATATAGAAAAGGACCATCTTCACATTCATACGAGTTGATTAACCATTCAATGGCTCCTCTTGCTTCCTCTACTGTTTCAAATACTTCATCCGGTACAAAACGTTTGTTATCTTCGTCGACTGAATTTTTTTGAATTGCATCACACATATCTAGTGTTAAGTCAGTAATTATTAATCGTTCTGTTTCAATTAACATAAAAATCCCTCCAATAACTATTTATCATCTGAATACGAAATATGATTTTAAAATATATAATTCAAACTTCGCAGTTCAATTGCTGCCCTTAAAAGTTATCCTAAGGTATTTTGCTATATTAATTGCTGAAAACGCCTTTATATGATAGGTTTTTGGCAACAACTGAACTGCGAAGTTTACGTATATTACAGGATTTTCGAAACCAAATGCAATCTACAATAGGTAGGATCTTCAAATACGATTCCCATATCGACATAACCATGCTTCAAGAAAAATTCTAGATTTCCATTTGGAAAGATTCCTACCTCATCTGTTATCGCCACTATTCTCTTGTATTGTCCTTGTAAATAATCCTCTGTCCTTTTTAAAGGAGCACTCTTATAATCATATTGCGTATCTGTTATATAGAGACAAGTAAGGAAAGCGGTGTCTTTCTCATGGGGAATATCATATGGAACTTTTTCTGAAGGAAGGTACTCAACCCCACCTAATAGATTGCCTTTTTTATCTTTATGAATGTATCCATATATGTCTTGTGAAAACGTACGCAAAAAGTTCTCTTTATTTTTACAATTATTATTCGTCGGATTTCCACAACAGGCACAAGCATCTTCTATCTGATCTAACGTAAGTGGTTCGATTATCTCTTCAACAAACTCGGCTCCAACTTGAGGAAGATAAGGAGTTTCTTCAGGGTAGCTTCCTTTCGCTACTGCATCTAGGAAACTTTTTCTTAAAGGACTGTAATATCTTCTATTCCCATCAAGAACGATTAATGTTGGAAAGAACATCTTCATTTCTTTCGCCAGAGCTGGATCCTTAGAGATATCATAGCAATGAACATCTATCGTATCTTTGTATTCCTCCAAACACTGTAACATATCATCATTTAACGGACATTGATAAGAATAATAATAAAAATCTAATCTCATTTGTATCACTACTTTCTATGTAATCAAAAATTCTATTTTATGGTATTTATTATGTCTATTATATCAGATATTTACGAAAATAGCTATCGAGACCACAGATTTCATCTTTGCTCACTTGCTGTGTAAATACTTAACAAATCCGCATCTCGATGATCCTATTATGAAATGTTCGTTGATCGAGCTTTGTTTTCTAATACTTGATATGTAGACTTATGAACCTGTACTCATATGCTACCATGGGCATATGTACGATTCTTATGAATAATCGATGTATCTGGCTTCACGATCTATATTAAATTGGCGGTTATTAATCTAAATGCAAAACATAAAAGGAAGCATCAAATGTTTCGCTACCATCAAAACGCGAATATTGCCCATAATGGTCAAATTGAAATCCACATTTTAAGATAACCTTTCCGGATGCTACATTTGCATTGGCATGACTAGAACAAAAATCTCGAGCATCTAAATTGGAATACGCCCATTGAATCATCGCCTTTGCTGCTTCTGTAGCATAACCATTCCCCCAATATGCTCTGTTTATATTATATCCTAATTCATAAGTATTTCTTTCTGGGTCAAATGTAATAGAACCAGAACCGATTACTTTCCCTGTATCATTCAAACAAAATGCAAATTCATTTTCATCATCTTCCAAAGACTCGATCCAACTCTCAACTTGTTTTATGTCTTGATATAGGGAATAGGGCATATATTTATTCACGATAGGGTCACCAGCCCACTCAAATACATCATCTGCATCTGTCTTAATTAATGGTCTAAGCAACAGACGTTCCGTTTTTATTATCTTATTCATATACTTCAACTCCTAAAATTATTATATTTCTTACCTCTGTTGTACAGAGTAAATGACTATAAAATAAGAGCTTCAACTAAAATCCACAATCAAATTACACTGAAAATCAAAGGAAATATAATTGCTACAACATTACATAATCCGTGAAGAAACATACAATACCAAATGGAATTTACTTTTTTATATGCATGTCCTAAAATAAGACCAACACTGAAACTATACAGTAATTGTACCCATGAATATGTTATGTTCGTTGAACCAAATTGAAATGAAATATGTGCAATACTAAAAAACAATGCACTAATTAAAACACTATAGTCTATGTTGATTTTTCCGTATAGATGTATTCTCGTTTCCTTTGCAGATGCCTTACAAAGCAAGGCAATCGGTATCGCTCTATATACAATTTCTTCACCTAATCCAGAAAAACACAACTGAAAAATGATGTAATCTGTACTTGGAATCATATGAGCGCCTTTTAACGCTTGCATTAATGATACCAATAATGAAAATGCACAGATATACCATAAATATTTTGTTCCTTTTTTAAGATCTTTGATTTGATATCCGAAATCGATTTTTCTAGCTCGATGCAATAATACCGTTGGAATAAAAACGAATGCAAACTGTATTGTATGATGGATCATCAATCCAAAATACTCAAATACATACGGCATATCTGCCATGATCACATTAATTAAATACAACGTTAACTGATAGTATAGTATCTGAAATATTAATATTCCTAGAACAATAAGTGTTATTTTTTTTCTTTCCCCCCGCATTTTGTACTCCCTTTCATTCTGTAGTTAATTTGACTCTGTTTTTTCGATGAAGAACATATTACCTTATCTTTATACCATATATTACTTCTTTCGCTATTATATTGTCAATAATTGATGAATTTTCTTTACACCATATAGTTTCCTTACCTTACATTTTTTGTAAAGTATACTATTCTGTTTGCTTCAAGCATTTCTGACCGCCAAAAAGCATTGAAACTTCACCATTTCATAGTCTGATGCCTGCGCCATTAACTTCAGAGCTTATACCACAAATAGAAGCGAATGGATTTTAACTCTTTGAACACCGTTTATTTCTTTTCCATCTCAGAAATTTTACAGCAGATATTCCTGCAATAGATGGCAGCAATCCCATGGCACCTCCTACCAACGTACAGGTAATAACGTACTCCTGGCTTACCTTCACAATGTCTCCGTTAAACATCATGTAAAGCAAATATATAAAAATAAGCAATTCTACCACTGTATAAACTATTGCAAATCCTATTGCTTTTTGTACTTTTTTTACTGCAAATTGGAAACAGGTAATAAATGCAATTAGCGGAAGAATGATAAAAAATTCAGACATAATGAATTGTAATAAATTTGGCATAGCAAATACATACTTCCCAATATAGGTCAATGCTAACATTTCCACTAATATGGCTAATATTCCTTCGTAAATTATTCTTCTTCTAAATAATTGCAACGAATTAGTACTCTCCATCTTTGTATAACCTGTTTCCTTTTTCATATTCTGACAAATATTCCGACAGGTTACGCACTCTTCTAAATGATCTTCCACAATTTTTTTCGTTTTCATACTTATCATATCTTCAACATACAAAGGCAATAAATCTTGTATTACATCACAATCATGTTTCATATCTTTTCCTCACTTTCCCATATGGATTCCAATTTTACGATCTGTCTATTAGCATTTTTTGAATTTTTTGCTTTCCGCGATGAAATGTCACACATGCCCAATGCTCACTTTTTCCAAACAAAAGTCCTATCTTTTGAAATGACAATTCTCCAAATACCCGTAGTGAAAATACTTCCTTATATGGTTCCGGTAGCTCATGTAATATTTTGTGAATCTGATATGCCTGCTCTTTGTTCACAAGTAATTGCTCAAGTTGTACTACATCTGGTATATTTTCGTCCATTTCTTCTTGTTTGATTTTTTTTTGTTTTCTACAATAATTATAAAAAAGATTTTTTCCAATCTGACAGAGCCACACTCTGACATCACATTCTCCTCTGAAACTCCCCATTGACTGCATCGCTTTGAAAAATGTCTCCTCCGTCAGTTCCTCTGCTAGTACTTCATTCAATGTCAAGCTACGGAGATAGTGAAAAACATCATTAAAATAGGTTATGTAAATTTCTTCAAAGTCTTCCATTTTCTCCTCCTTTCATTCATAGGACACTTGAGATTGCATAATATCACAATATTTCTAAAAAATCTTTGTATAATTTTAGTATAACTAAGTACTGTCTTCCATACAAGAAAGATCACGATATACATGGAAGAATTTCTTCGAGAACTCATTTCTTTTATTAATCAAATCGAATTCTCGATTACACTTGTTTACACGGTAAACGCAAGTAAATTCATTGACTTCAATATGTGTAATCACTGTAATCATAATCTAATAAACGAAAAAGCCTGCAATCGAAGATCTTATCTAAGATTGCAGGCCGTTAAATCTAGCTTTATAGTGCATTCCAAATAAAACAAAATGCAAATACGCAGCCCCATGCGTTCTGAGTTTTTATTTTCACAAGCAACATCCCATAAATTGCAATAATGGTTGTAATAATTTCTACAATTCCCCAAAGTGACATATTCATTGGATGAAATAATAAACACATCATCGTACATACTATAGCTCCATAATTAATCCAAAAACATTTTGTTGGATATCTCATGTTAATCTTATCTGCTATAACAACATAGTTGAATGCTTCAAAAAATCCCCATACGATAGCAATCAACAATATTCCAAAGATCGAAAGCGGGAATCCACTTTTTATAATATCATTTGTTACCATAATGGATAACGGATGGTATCCAGTAAACTGACCGGAAGCAATACTATATATTACATAAGGTATAAAGCACAGAATAGTCTTCAAAATAGCAGGACAAAGATTTTTCTTGATCAGCCCAAATTTCTTGAAGCTTTCTTTCCTAAAAAAACACATAACACAAACGCCAAGACCCGCAAGACCAAATTCAATCAATGCACTTACAATAAGCCTAGAAAAAGCAGAAATGTTACTGTCCCTAACATATGCATTAAATTCTTTGGCATTCAGTGAATAAATAATGAAAACAACAAATGTCAGTAGAACTATTATCCACAAATCAGTATCTAGCCTCTTTTGTTCAATCGTTTTTTGCTTCTTATTCATAATTTCTAAACCCTCCCTTTTATTATCACATACCAAAATTATATTTAATATTTCTCCTTCAAAATAATCAAAACTATGTATTCTATAAGTTCAATTGCATAATTATTTCATCTCCATCTCGTTCTCCTGTTAGTTTAAATCCAACCTTTTGATACAATTGTTTTGATTTCTGAATAACTTGCAACCCTAATCTCCAATTATCTGGTGTTACTTCTTTCAACTGAATCATTTCGTTTTATCTCCCATGATTTAACTTTATTATTCATTATATTACATCCACATTATTATCCAGTCAAGACAAAGTGTACTATCTACGCTAGACTACGTTTCATGGATAAACCAACAAATACGTAACAAACAAAAATAGCTAAGTCAAAAGATAAAAACTAAATTTCATCTTTTAACTTAGCTATATGAATACTCTCATAACTATTTCCCGAAGCAGAATCACTAGGTGCCTGTGATTTCGTAATAAATTGGCGCGTGCTCAACTTTCACTATATCAATTACAATATGTTTATTATGTCAAAAAAACGCATCAAATCTCATGCAGCCCTTGTACATCAGATGGAGTGAAAACTAACTCATAACTTAATCGATTTTCCGTTTTTCATATCATACTCTGCACTTACATTATTATCAAATACCGGTATTACAACATAGGTATAGGTTCCTTTCTTGGTTAGTGTATTATCAGAAATAGAAGTATCTGTTAAGTTGATGTGTTCTTATATCCTTTTATATCCTTTACGAAATCAAATTCGTCTGATCCATAAGAATTAATATATATCTTATATCCATCCACAAGAGACAACTGATTCCATGTCAGGTGATAGGTCCTATCTGCTTGATAAGCTTCATGATCATAAATACATGAAGTTACTTCTTGCTGTAAATTCAGAGCTGGGCATAAGCCATTAAATACATTGGCTCTATACCATTTCGAATCAGAAGTTTTCGTTATTCGATCCTTTAATGTATGTTTTGGTGATTCTCTCAATAAGCCTTCTACCGAGTACTCCTGTACCGTTTTCAATCCTTTTATTGTAGCGCTTGTCTGACCTTTCTTTGGATAAATTGTTCGACATAGTTTGCTGTATTCGCCACCATTGGCTATCTATAGTTCGGTGTAAGAACGAAGAGTGGACGTTAATCTTCCTCTATACACTCACATCCGATTTCAATAAAACCTGGAACAAAGCCTGCTTTGATTGCCGTTGTACGGGAAGCGATATTGGAATACCATGTAGGATAGACTGGAATCTTACCCATTTCAATAACATCACAGGCTGTCCTGTTGACAAGGAATGAAGCCAGCCCTTTTCTCCGGTATTCAGCGTCTGTATCGACTCCGATCCACCATATTTTTTCAGAATTTGTGCTCACTCCGGCTATTGAAACAATTCGATTATTATCCTTGGCTACATATGCCAGCTCATTTAATGATACTGCCTCACCGAGGCAAAGGGCATTGTCATAGTTCTCAATATCCTCAATCCTACTGATTTCTTCCTTTTCCATTCTTTCTACGCTGAATTCACATCCACGGTTTTCCCCATATTTCTCTATACTTTCTGATGGAATAAAAAAATCATAGATTTCCGAAAGAGCATACTTCTCTTCATGTAAAACAGAATCGATCTGATACAATGATGGTGCATCAAACAGCTCGATGCCTTCCATATCAGCAAGCTCCTCTTTGAGTCGGTCAATAATCTTCTTTCCTCCGACTATCACAGTCGTAGTGCCAAATGAAATCATTCGAAACACAATGTCTTCATCTATTATGTACTTGATCTGATCCCCACTAAGAAAATCATCTGGCAGACAGCTGATTTCTTTTGCCTTCAGTTCCATTATTTCTGCAATATATCTATTCATACTCTCTCTTTCCTTTCTGTTGAATGTTCTCGTATCGAAACGCTTTTCTATAAAAAGTGTTTTATGTTTCTATATTTTAACATAGGAGTTTTTTCGTTTCAATCAACTATGTGTTTCGTTCCTGACTGTTCCGAATAAATTTTATCATTTTATTTCCATGTAAAATCATTCCTTCCTACTACACATTATCTGCGTAAAATTGCTTTTGATATACGAACATTCCTTTTCCATATGGGTCATCTTCAGCCCCAAATTCTTCTTTAATGAAGTAATATCCACTCTTTTCTAATACTTTTACAGACGCAACATTTCCATGTAAAACACGACCGTATAAAGTATTTATATCAAACGTTGTAACAATAAATTCTGTCATCCCCTTTACTAGTTCCGTTGCGTAACCTTTACTACGATACCTTTTACATATACTATATCCAATTTCAACTTCTTGCGACCTTCCATCAACTTCATTAACTCCTATATCACCAATCAATTCTCCAGTATTTCTTAATTGGATTGCTAACACATATGGGAGTTTCGTATTATTTACACAATTGCTATAAAAATCAATTGCTTCTTGTGCTTCTTCCATATCTGCATAACTTTCATTTGGAATCCATTTTTTCATTTCTTCTTCTAAATGATTTTTATATAAATATAGAGCATCCTTCTTTTCAAAGTTTCTAGCAATTAAGTGTTCTGTTTTGAATATAATATTCATCTGCCTCCTCCCGATTTTAATAATATAAGAAATAAATCTTATGTACTTCTATATTTATTAAGGTAGCATACTTGACAATAAGTTGTCACTCTCATAGTCATTTATAATTAAATGTAAGAAAGCCCATAAAGCTAATTCCTTTCGCTTTATGGGCTCTTTGTTAATTATACGTATTCTTAAAACCAGCTATGATACGATAGATACTTTTTGTAGACAAATAAAATTCATCTGCGATTTCCTTTACATTCCTACCTGATTGATATAAATAAAAAATCTTTGAATTTCGCTCATCTAAAACTTTGCGACAACCATTCTTTTCTCCCCAAGTATATCTTATATTATCTAGGGTAGGAATATAAATAAAATTTCCACTTGCTCTGCGCGGACCGAAACGGCAGTGTAGACATTCGAACCTTCGAGTCCAGGATATCCTCTTCTTTTTCATTGAGAGCACGAGACGGCGCACGAGGTCCACTGGACCTCGGTCCTGCGCGGACCGTAACGGAGTGTAGACATTCGAACTTTCGAGTCCAGGATTGGACTCGAAAAAACAAAAGGATATCCTACTTTCGGATATCCTTTTGTTTTTCTTTTGAGAGCACGAGACGGGATTCGAACCCGCGACCCTCGCCTTGGGAAGGCGGTACTCCACCACTGAGCCACTCGTGCAGTTCTTATCAGCGATTAACGCTCTGATAAGAATATTTTACCACTTTTTTCAAAAAATGCAATCTTGAAATCAATCTTATTTTACTTACTTTCCACTTTGAAACCAGTAACTAGAGTAGGTGGTTGCTATATTCACAAGGAAAACTGTCTGAGCACGTCTAGCAAGGAATAAGTTGCATATCATAGGCAACATTTTCCTCAATAATATGGTAACCCATTTTCTCATAAAGATGGATTGCAGCTATGTTTTCACTATTTACACATAAACGAAGACTGGCATATTCTTTCGCTAACATTTGCTCTTTTACTTGATTTAGTAAAGCTTCTGCATATCCTTTTCTACGATGTGATGATTTCGTGCCGATGAATTCAATATAACCTTCCTGTTCCTCTTCATATTGTTCAAATACATAACAAACGACTTCATCTTCTATTATTCCATAATGAAGCAAATGTTTTTCGTCTATCATCTGAACAATTGTATTACCATTGTAATAGGAGCCTTTGAATAATGAATCATGTAAGGAAATGATCTGCTTCTTTGTGTTCTCCGATGTATTCGGATATAGTTGTACGATTCGTAATACAGATGGATCCGCCTTTTCTATGGATTGTTCTGTTAAAGGATCTTGCTGTTCTTGTATTCTGTCGCTTTGATTATGTATTGCATCATATCTCATAATCGTATGATTTGAATTCATTTTTGCCCCATTACGGGTGATAACTCTCGCTACAAGATTATGTTTACCGATAAAGAACGCAAGTTTATAGGTAGGTTGGCGTTTTTGTATGCACGTAAGAAGCGCCATAACCTGGTCACTCCAATCCTCTTCTTTTTCGATCCATTCATTTTCGTACTTTTCTTCGTCCCAAAATGGTCCCCAAACCTCTATATTCTCATTATCTTCACAAACATCCCCCACAATTGCCATACTGATTTTCCCTTGTTCTCTAATGCATAGAATTGCTTTTGGAATTTCGTCTAGCAATTCTTCTAAATCTCC
This sequence comes from Anaerosporobacter faecicola, assembly GCF_012070565.1. Lineage (GTDB taxonomy): Bacteria > Bacillota > Clostridia > Lachnospirales > Lachnospiraceae > Anaerosporobacter > Anaerosporobacter faecicola. The sequence goes on along the minus strand of NZ_JAAQRO010000034.1, from coordinate 62,263 downwards.
AAGGATTTCTTCTTGTTCTGTTCCGATGTAGCAGCAATACTGCTCTGGTTTTCTATTTGCTTTTGCAAGAAATGTAGCTAGTTCCTCACATTGTTCTTTTTTTATCTGTTCAATTTGATAGTCCATAATTTATCTCTCCCCCACATCTTTACTCTGGTAATACTATACCATAGCCCCCCTTGTGATGCCATAATTTTCTTTACATACTTTCTATATTAGTGTATAATAATGGTAGAAAACAAATGAGGTGATGAAATCCGTCATATCTGATATTGTCAATTCACCGATATAGATATGCAGTGGAAAAGTAAGATAAAAGAGTTGAATACCGAATAGAACGCTATGAATTCATAGCTTATTTGGTGTTCCTCTTTTTATCTTCTCTCCACTGCTTTTTTTATACCGTGGAGACACCAGACGTTTTCGATTACCATAACTTAAACTTCGCACTTGAATATAATGAGCAAGTAGTTGATTGCTATAAGCCAAGTTTTTCATACGCGAAGTTTGCGTACAATAATAGGAAAAGAGGATGATCACTATGAAAAGACCTTATGTACAGGCAAAAGGAACCAATCAAGTAGAAGAATTGAAAGAGGAATTACGCAGACACCTTCCACTCTTTCAACAATATGAAGGTATCGCAGGTATTATGCTAGACGGTGGTATGTCAAGAGGATTCGCAGACGCTCTCTCCGAGATCGACGTTGTGCTTTTCCTACATAAAGAAGAATTTAATGCATATCATAGCAAACTTACTCCTACTGCACTAGGAATTACCATGATTGACAACTATCTTTACGATATCAAGTTATGTTGTTATGAAGAAGAGATGGAACGCTCCTATGGACAACTGGAATTATGGGATTTATCTTATGCACAGATTCTATATGACCCAAAGAAGGAATTGCAACATCTGTTCGATGAGAAGTTAAAAGAAACGGTAGAGCCTTCCACTGCAAGTGGCTACCTATTCGATGCTTGGTGGCATTATCGACTTGCAGGAGACATCTGGATTGCACGAGAAGACTGTGGACAGGGGCATTATGTACTGAATGCAGCAATTGCACCACTACTTTCTGCACTATATATTATCAATAAGGAATATATTCCGCATGAAAAATGGTTAATTCATATGAGCCGTTCTCTAGTATGGCTTCCAGAGAATTATGAACAACAATTGGAACAACTGCTCTGTGTGAAAGATTTCACTCTTCCAAGTCTAAAGGATCGTCAAACTGCTTTCCATCAACTTTGGAACCAGTTGGATGAAAAACTATGTACGATGACATCCTGCCCTGCTGGACTCAACCTTATGCATCAAGGGGCATACCAATCCCTGTACGAGTTGTATGAAGAAGGAGAAATCAGCCTTACCGACTGGTGCAAATGTCACTCCATTGAAGAATTAAATTATGACCCGCTTAATAAAATTGCAAAATTAGAACAGGATTCCATTGTATTCCAATACGACCGTTTACAGTCTCTTACGGAGCAAGATATGTATTCTTGGTTTTATCAGTTGGTGAAAGTTCTTGAAGGAAAATCCAGATTGTAAGATGAACTTTCAATAAAGAATATACTTTTTACACCTATCTTGCCTAATAGAATACACAAAGAAACAGGCAGCCGGCATCACGTCGCCAGCACCTGTTTCTTTTGTTATATACCAAAAAGAGGAAATCTATATTACTCAAGATTTCCTCTTCCATAACCTGAATATATTTTTGTTCTTAAACGATACGGTAACTATATATTGATCTTTTGCTCCTGTGATCAATCATTCATCAATCACCAATCCAGTAATACAACATTCCACTTCTTCCATCTGGTAATACGACCCAATATCTTTCGGAATCATAGATACCTTTTACCATAATTTTATCACCTGCTTTTAAATTAATTTCATAATCTTGCATATTTTCAGACCAGTCTGGAATAAAATCTTCCCCTACTTGATCTGTCTCGCAGAAATAAGCATTTTCATCAACAGATAGACTGTATTCCTGATTAAGTACCTCACTTAGATCAAAATCATGCATCTTTAATTCATTCTTTTCAACTTCATAAAATGCAGGGATGATTGATGGTGAAAGTCGATTTAATAAGGAATCTCCTTTTACTATACGACCATATCCATCAAATGAAATCGTACTATCACTTAACGAACCAATCATACCAAGCAATACAAGATTGTTTCCATCATAACGGTAAAAGTTAAAGCAAGGATCATCACTCATTCCATTATCATATATGACCAATTCCTGATACGTATCCCTTTTATCCAGATCAACAATGTAAAAACATTCTGGTGTTGCCATAAAGTCAGTAATATTGGCTTCGTTGATCTGTAAAGAATACTCATAAGTATCAGAATCATGTTTAAATAGAATCGTGTCATCTGTTCCATCTTGGTTAAGATCATAGCTTCCTGTGGCTTCATATGTTGTATTCTGATTATCATTCTCTTCTTTTGATTCAAATGTACATGGAATCGCTACTTCCCTAATTGGTTGAAAAGAGTCAAAATCTTGATATGTTAATTCTTTAATTGGTTCCTCTTCTACTACAGGTTCCTCTGTTGCTGAAGCCTCCATTGTAGCTTCTGTTGTAGGCTCCGCGCTCTGTTCTGTATCACTGGTTGCTTCTACTGTATCCCCTTGTTTCGCAGCATCCAGGTTATCCTTGTTCTTTTCACAAGCAACGAGCGACAAAAGCATTGTCATTGTTATGATAAGGATTCCTGCTTTATTTATTCTTCTTTTCATAATTCTGTCATTCCTCTCTTCTTTCTACGATGTGTTTTACTTATGACATACTGGCTTATTAAATGGATACTTTTACCATTCATCGAATGCATTGTACCATACGATTTTGTCATTCTTTTGTTAAATTCTTGAAAATTATCTTTCTATTTTCTTACGATTTGTTTAAGATGGTATCTAATCCATATGATCAGTCTGTTCCGACTGCTTTTTGGGTGAAACATGATACCGCTTACGGTACGCATGATAAAAGGTATTGTAGTTCAAAAATCCACTTTTATAACATGCTTCATGAATCGTCATACCTTCTGCAATATACTGCCTGGCAAGGAACAATCTCTTTTCTGTAATATATTTTCCAATGGTATATCCTGTTTCTGCTTTGAACAGGTGCATGATATAGGAACGGTTAAGGAAAACCTTATCCGCAATGCGATCTACAGATATCTCTTTGGTGATGTTCTCATTAATGTAACGTAGAATCTCTAACACTGTCTGATTTGCTGTGATGGCTGGTGCATAATCTACATGCTTTGACAAAATCAAGCGATTTAACACAATCATATATTCCATGAATTTCATCTTCTGATACAACTCAGAAGCATATTCCTTCTTGTCACAGATCTGTGCTAACTCTTGTACGATCAACGCCAACTGACTCGCATGATAATTGGGTAAGCGAATCAGATTGGAATCCTGTTTTCGTATCTCATCAAAGCAGAGAAATAGATTCGAATCCTGTGAGGAATACATCTTCATAAAATCAGGAGATACATATGCAATGATTCGTTCATAGGGTATATCATCATAGATAAGCGGATGATGAATCTCTCCTGCTTTTACTAAAACAGTGTCTCCTGTCTTTAGACTATACTGTTTTCCTTCAATATGATAGGTTACATTTCCTCGTAAAAAGATCAATACCTTATAAAAATCATGATAGTGGTATTCGATTTGTTTCTTTGCATGATCTGTTAAGTAAAAAATCCTGCATTCCTGATCCAAATACCCTGTTTTCTTATATACTTTCTTATCACTTGCCATTTTCCATTCTCCTATAAATCATCGTTCACTAAACTTGTCTCCTGTAGTTAAATCTAATGTACCAATATGATTTTCTGCCAATCCTACTTCTACAATAATACCGCACTATTTCAAATATATAAAGCATATATTTGCATTTACATGTGAAATAGTGTGTTTATAATAGAATTATACAATTTCGGCTCGCATCCCTCGGAGGATTTCTTTAATAACTCTGTAGTTTAGAGCCTTATGTACCACTACGAACTTCAGCGGGGCGAGAGCGTGCCCGGAGTGAACTATAATCCTGTATTACATGTTAGACAAACTTAAATTGTGGAAATTGACGGACCTCAAAATAAATAAGGGCTTTTGAAGCCCTTATCCTATTAAAAAATGAAAAGGAACAAACAAACCAAGCATAGGGATTTGTTTTATAAAGAAAGGAAAATGAATATGAAGAATTTTAGTAACTACGATTGTTATGATCGAAAGGAAGGATTAGCCTTTGAATCCAAATGTGTACATGGTGCACTTGGTTGTGAACCACTTACTGGTTCCGTTAGTTTTCCAATTTTTCAATCTGCTACATTTCGCCACAAAGGGCTAGGTGAATCCACTGGTTTTGATTATGCCAGATTACAGAACCCAACAAGACAGGAATTGGAACGTACGATGGCAATTCTTGAATGTGGTACAGAAGGTTTCGCTTTCTCCAGTGGACAAGCTGCTAATATGGCTGTATTCTCCTTACTAAAACCAGGTGATCAGGTAATCCTTTCTGATGACATCTACGGTGGTACGTATCGACTTGGCGCAGATACCTTCCATACATATGGAATTACATTTACCTATGTGGATATGACAGATACACAGAATATCAAAGATGCCATTACCGAACACACGAAAATGCTTTTTGTTGAAACACCAACAAACCCTATGATGAAAGTAATCAACATTCGAGAAGTTGTTGCCATAGCCAAAGAAATTAACGCGATAACGGTAGTCGACAATACCTTCCTTACCCCTTACTTCCAAAAACCGCTTACTTTAGGTGCTGATATCGTTGTGCATAGTGGTACTAAATTCCTTAGCGGACACAATGATACGTTAGCTGGACTTGTTGTAACCAATCGTGATGACTTGGCAGAACAACTACGGTTAGAAATAAAAACACATGGTAGTTGCTTAGGTCCTCAAGATTGCTGGTTATTAATTCGTGGAATTAAAACACTTGCTCTTCGTATGAAGCAACACAATGCCAACGGAATTAAAGTTGCAGAATGGTTACGTACGCAAAAGAAAGTGAAAAATGTAAACTACATTGGTTTTCCAGATCATCCTGGTTATGAAGTAAACCGTAGCCAAGCCACTGGTTCTGGAAGCATGATATCCTTTAATGTGGATTCTTTTGAAACGGTTAAGAAGATTCTATCTGGCGTAGACCTTGTGATTTTCGCAGAAAGTTTAGGTGGAACGGAAACCTTGATCACGTATCCGAGAACCCAGACACATGAATCCATTCCAGAAGAGATTCGTCAAAAGATTGGTATTACCGATACCTTATTACGTCTATCAGTGGGTATTGAAGATGCTGATGATATCATTCGTGATCTGGATCGTGCACTTAATGCATAATTCTATCTACTATTTACAATACGTATAGCAATAAAAGGCAGAGGGATGTTGCTTCGCAACATCCCTCTTTTTTGAGTTCTTCCCTTACTCACCTTGATCAGTTCTTCCCACGATCAAAATTTCTTCTTCCATTTTTCTATGCGTTCGTGTAACAGACCGCTTCGTTAATATCATCAAACTTTCGTTATCTTTTTATATCAAAATTATACTCGCTAAATAAACAGCGTTACATTAACATTCTTCTTACACCACGCAAAGAATTTGAGATTACAAGCATTCCGTACCTCTTCCTTCATATCCGAAAGAACAAGTTCCAACATGTCTAAGATACACTGGTTTGCCTTTTGGAACCCCTCTTTGTTCAGATTGGCATATGCTTCTTCCACTAATTCATATTCTTCCATCGGCAAGATTTCATTAATCTTCTTCAATCCAAGGTATGCATAATCTGGGTCATAACGATTGCGCATCAGCTTCACACTTCCTGCTATTGCTGCAGATAATATATGGGCGGTCCACGGATAGTTCTTCCTTGCATATGCAGAATCTGCCTCAACAAAATAGTAGAGGGAATCATCAAACAGCTTCACCAGATCTTCCTCTGTATACGGTTGGTGTTTCACTTCATACCCTGCAAAAAGTTGTTTCGGATCATAATATACTTTTACGGGATTATTGTGGTCAATCTGTTCCATTGTTGTTGTATATAGATCGATATGTAGGGCATTCTCATAGATTGCTAGCATCTGTTTCACGCCAAAATCATTTTCTGTACAATAGACGATTTCTCCATACGTCTTAAGATAAGAGAGGCGACGATCCATAAAAACCGAATACTTCTCTTTCGCAACAACGACGTACATATCAATATCCGAGTACGCATCATCGTCGCCTCGTCCAATGGACCCTTTTAATACAATGGCTTCACATAATCCATCTTCAATGATTGCTTTTCCAATTCGATCAATTGCTTCATACGTTTTCATTGTTCTGCTTCCTCCCGATTCGAATTTTAGCTATTATTAATAGTTGTTGGTAACGGATCTATCCTGCTATTTGTCAAATACAATTAAGACCCAGACGACTTATAATGACGCACCCCTACTCTCCATAAACCATAACAAGGAAACATGAACAAGATGGCTAACAACGGTAAAACAACGTAAACCCCACTTGTCCGTCTGCCTAATAGATAGAGGAACGGATAATATTGAACCAATGCATAGGGTACGATAAAGGTGCAAATCTGTACCATTCGTTTCCCATAGACTCCAATTGGATATTTTCCATACTCTCTAGCTCCATCTGTCAGAACATTCATGAATTCCAATCCATCTAAGGTAAAAAAACATAATGCTGCATAGATTAGAAAGATTCCGGTAAATAACGCCATTCCCCCCACTAGCATGAATACAATGGTAAGAACTTTGGCTACTGTCCACTGAATCTCACTGCAGGCAATTCCATAGATGAACATGACAATTGCTTGTAGCATTCGACCAATCCTCGTTAATTCGAATTTGCTTCCTAATACTTGAAGGATTTCATTCCTTGGACGAACCATAACCCGATCAAATTCTCCCTTTTTCACCATAGTAGAGAAGGTATCAAATCCTCTTGCAAAACATTCTGCCAAAGAGAACTCCATTAACATAATGGAGAAGCATAATAATACTTCACTATAGGTATACCCTTTCACCTGATGAAATCGCTGAAACATAAAATAAATTCCTAAAAATACATTAAATGACACCAAAAATTGTCCAATCACCGTTAGCACGAAAGATGATTTGTACTGCATCATGCTTCTTACGTTGATGGAGATGTAATGTATGTATAACTGTAATCCACATTTCTTCTTTTCCATTCTCTCAACCTCCCTGTAAGCTCACACGTTTCTCTGCATATCGACATAGGAAATACCCAAACACCGTTAACAGGATTAACCAAATGACTTGCAATACAATGGGTTTTATGAGATACGTTCCTGCTAAATCTCCGCTATAGATACGAAGTGGAACATTTTGCATGGCTGCAAAGGGTAAGAGCTCCATAATCGTACGAATCTTATCTGGGAAAAATGGTAATGGAATAACCGATCCTGCAAAGAATTCTACCATCGATACGAAGAATATTCGTAATCCTTGAGGTGATATGGTAAAAAAGGTCAATACATAAATCAACATACAAAAGGACACGGTCACGAGTAAACCTAATACCATTGTTAACAGAAACCAGAGAAAACTGCTTATACTTTCTGGTGCTGCCATTCCATAAGGTGCAGGTAAGAATGCGGCGAAAATCAGGATGGGGAAACACCGCAACACGCCTTTTGATAATCGATTTGCCACACTTCTTGCAAACCACATGGAATAGATTCGTACTGGTCTGCATAATTCATAGGCAATATTTCCATTTACAATGGAGTCAAAGATTTCCGATTCCATCATCCAGGCCATAAAGAAGGCAAGAAATGCTTGTTGTAGCCAGATATAAGAGGTTGTTGCTTGAAATGTCATTGGAAATGCTTCTGCATTTGCTTCATAAAATGCTTTAAAGATCAAAATCTCCATTCCGCCCCAGACAAATTGCGTCACCACTCCTGCTAATGCTGCTGCCCGATACTGCACCCCCATTAGGAATCGAATTCGGAAAAACGATAGATATTTTTTCATTGCATCTATTCTCCTTTCCCGCAGTTCCTATATGTTATAGGAACGGTATAACTGCGCTACCGTCTCATCAATGGTTGCATTGCCTTCTTTGATGTCCCCCAAAGAGCCATCCAATAAAATCTGTCCTTTTCCAATTAGTATGATCCGTTTGGTCAATGCTTCAATATCTTGCATATCATGGGTAGTAAGGATTACCGTTGTCTTATGTGTCTCATTCCTTTTCAAAATGAATTCGCGAACGGCTAGTTTAGAAACTGCATCAAGACCAATGGTTGGTTCATCAAGGAATAATAGGTCGGGACTATGTAATAGAGAGGCGGCAATTTCACAACGCATACGTTGCCCTAGGGATAACTGCCTTGTTGGTGTACGAAGGAGTTGTTTCAGATCTAATAATTCCTGTAGTTCTTCTAAATTGGTGTGATACAATTCTTCTGGTATAGAATAGATATCCCTTAATAATTCAAAGGAATCGATGACGGGAACATCCCACCATAACTGTGATTTTTGACCAAATACAACGCCGATATTCTTCACGTGTTGCATGCGGTTTTTCCACGGAACTCGTCCATTCACATCACAGGTTCCACTGTCTGGTGTCAATATTCCACTAAGAATCTTAATGGTAGAACTTTTCCCCGCTCCATTCGGACCTATGTACCCGACCATCTCTCCATCTCCAATGGTAAAACTCACATCCGAGAGAGCATGGATCGTTTCATATTCCCGATGAAACAGGGATTTGCATGCCTGCTTTAAGCCGGCATTTCTTCTTGCTACTTTGTACGACTTACATACATTTTTCATCGTAATCATTGTGCTTCCTCCTGGTAGTTATATAATGATATCTTGCCAAGTCGGCTGGTTTGCTTTGGATTTTGCCAAAGCAATCCGAAGGTAAAATATGTAGTTGGACTTTAGTTATACCTCTTTCCGCAGTCTATGTCAACCACAATAAGTTATTTTTTTATATCTATATTTGCAATTACAAGTTATGATTATTTACTCACTTTTTTTGAGAACCCACTTCAAAATGATATTTGACAATTCCTATATCAATATTGCCATACTTGCCCTCCCCTTTTTGGAATACTGGCTTACCATCGGAAAGTAGAATCAAAAAATTTTGCTTATTCATAGCAGTTGGTGCTAACATCGCTGCTTTCATTCCATCTATAAACCAAGTAGGCATCGTTCCATTCACCTTGCATAATTCCTCCATTGGTTTTGATTTATGAGCAACTCCTTGTTTTACACCATATCCTAAGGCAATCACACATAATAAATCTTGCTCTTCTTGAAGCACGATCTTACATTTCTCTTTCTTATAAGTTACTGCCACCCAACAAGAATTAAGTCCTAATTGCTGTGCTTTCAGTACAATACGCTCTCCATAATACCCTAATTGCTCCTCTGCAATATCTCCTTTTGGCCCCACAAGTGCAATGTAATTTCTTACTCCGCGAAATCCTCCAAAATGTGCTTTCAGCCCTTTGAACACGGTCTCATCTTCTGTAACCAATTGAATGGCTAACTTTCCTTCTTGGTTACACTGTTCAATCTCTTCCACTAATTGTTTTTTGATTACCTCACTGATTTTTCTCTGATCATAATTTCTTACTGCATGACGTTGTTCCATTGCCTCCATTATATTCATATGTATACTCCCTTTCGTTTTTTATATTTGTTTTTATTTTTAGACTTTATTTTTTGTTTCTATTTTGGGTTGCATTTTTGATTTATGAAGTTTTTATTTTGGGTTTTATTCCCATGCGATTTTTATCTTTTTTTCGATTTTATTTATTCATTTATTTAACAGTATTCTTTTCCTTATTCACACATGATTCGTTCTACCAGGCTCTCCCAATCTCCTTCGTAGTGAAACCCTTTCATGTTTGCCATAGCTGCAAGTCCGTGTACCGTTGCCCACATCAAAAGCAACCGATCATGGTACTTCTCCTGTGGTATGTGATTTGCCTCCATGCTTTTCTCACTAATCTCCTTGAAGATACGAAAAGGTTCATAATCTCCATCAAATTCCGTTTCTGTTAAACGAATATTATAATTTTCATTATCATACATGAAGGAAAAATAATGTGGATTATCCGAAAAGAACCTTACATATGCTTTCCCCATATATAATGTTGCCATGCGTAAATCTTTCTCCTTAACGGCTTCTGTCAACGTATCACAAAACTTCTTAGTCACATAATTCTGCATCTCACCAAGAAGATCATCCACTGTTGCAAAATGATTATAGCAAGCAGTTGGTGACACTCCAATTCGTTTCACTAATTTTCTCAATGAAAAACTTCCAATTCCCTGCTCATGGATTAACGCTAAGCCCTCTTCAATTAATTCTGTTTGAAGGTTTCCATGATGATATGCCTTTTTCTCCATAATCCTCCTCTCTCAAAATAACTTACAAACTGATGCTAGTTAATTTGTTTTCATTTTCTATGTTAACACCTGTAAACATATAATAGCATTAATATTAACACTTGTAAACATTTAATTTGTAGAAGTCTTCTAATTCTTTCTCTAATTCTTTTTCTAATTCTTATTTTTATCTTTATCTTTATCTTTATCTTTATCTTTATCTTTATCTTTATTTTATATATTCAAACTTCACACAAAGAAAATTTTACTTAGCGTATATTACAATCACATACTCTTTCAACACAAATAAGTGCGAAGTTTGCTCGATATATACAATCCTATTCGCAAACTTCGTTTCGCAAATCTATATCCAAAATAGATACAAAAAAACATTCGAAAGTGGTCTTGTTAGAAGATTCCTTTCGAATGTTTTTTCCCTTAATTATTAACTTATCCAAAGCTATTCTTTCATTATATAACGGAAACTTCCCACAGTAAAAACGATGTCGATTGTATGTACTTACGCCTACTTAATGAAAAACGACAAGTGCGAAGTTCATGTATGTAACCTCTAATTAATCTATCTTAAGAAGCAATTCTAAGATTCGTTTTCCACACTGTAGCATTTCCTCACGAGTAAGAATTCCCTTATCCAATGCTTCTAGTAAACGTTCTGGGAATCCACATCCCATCTTGATATCATTGCCTGCTTTTACTTCTTTGTAATGTTCACCAAATGTCCACCAATCCGTTGTGACCATACCCTTGAAGTTCCATTCTCCACGAAGAATGCCTTCTAATAGATCAACATCTTCCGAAGCTCTGTGACCGTTGATGATATTATAAGAGGTCATGATGCACCATGGATCTGCTTCTTTTACGATCATTTCAAATGCTTTGAGATAGATTTCTCTTGCTGCACGTTCTGACACTCTAGAATCACTGTCTTTTCGATTTGTTTCCTTGTTATTCAAGGCAAAGTGTTTCACGGTTGCTGCAATATGTTGCGATTGAATTCCTTGTACCATTGCGGATGCCATCTTTCCTGTCAGATAAGGATCTTCCGAATAGTATTCAAAGTTACGTCCACATAATGGACTTCTATGAATATTTACAGCTGGTGTTAACCAGATTCCAATATTATTCTCTTTCACTTCCTTGGCACCTGCTTCTCCAACCAGGTAAGCAAGTTCTTCATTCCATGAACAGGCAATCGCTGTCGCACATGGCCATGCGGTGGTCTTTACGCCACTTTCCTTCGTAACACGTAGACCTGCAGGACCATCTGCTGTCATTACATTAGGAACCCCGTATTCCGGTATATTACCAAATCCAAAGGTATTCGCCAAGCCTGTATTCGGTTGTCCTCCAAGAAGATGTGCAAGGTCTTCATTCGTTAACTGGTCGATGAAGTCATCAAGAGATACTTTTCCTTCTGCCACTTCTATAAATGGATGAATTCCTTCTTTGTAAGCAGATTGCCAACATAGGAAACCTTCTCTCGCCCGCGTTGCTGGCGTTAATCCGTCTGTTGATTTTTTCTTCATTGGTACTAATTCATTGTAATCTGGATCGTTTGCATTTCCTGTAGGCAATTCTTCATAGCTACCATCTGCAAGCATTCGTTTCTTCAGACTTGTTGGTGCAAGGTAGGAATGCAATTGCGCTACAACTTCATTTTCTGTTATACTCACATTCTTCGGAATCAGGATCACATTACGGACAGAGGTACCGACATAGAATTGATAACTACCTTTTTCTAATACATAAGCTGATTTTTGAATCTTGCCCAAATCATCGAAGGATGCGAGGTCTTTCCGATCAAAAGTTAAGAATACGGTCTGCGTTTCCCCACATTGTAACAATCTTGTCTTCTGGAAAGCAATCAGATTCTTCTTTGGTTTGCCAAGCAATCCTTGTGGTGGTGCAACATATAGTTGTATTACTTCTTTACCAGGGATCTTTCCTGTATTCGTTACTGTTACCTCTACCAAGAAGGAACCATTCTGTTCTTCAAAGTTTCGTACATTGTATTGGAACGTTGTGTACGATAGTCCATAACCGAATTCATAATTTACCTTGTCATACGCTTCTGGTATCGTTTCAAAATATCGATATCCCACATACACATCTTCTAGATAATCTACATATTGTTTGGATTCATGAAAATGTTCACTCGATGGGTAATCCTCCAATGTTTTCGCAAAGGTATCCGCTAATTTTCCTGATGGATTTGTGATTCCACACAATACTTCTGCCGTTGCTTTCCCACCTTCAATACCACCTTGCCAAGCCATTAACACGGCTTTCATTGCTGCATCATCTTTAAACCAACAAGTATCCACCATTCCACCAACATTTAGTACAACAACGATATTGGTAAAATACTGTTTCACTTTATCAATCATCGCTTTTTCTGCATGAGACAGATAAAAATCACCATCTTCAAAGATATTCTTATTCTCGTCGTCTTCCTTTTCCTCTACAGGGTCATAGGTACTCTTGCGGTCCCAATCCTCTCCTGAGAAACGGCAGATTGTCACAATTGCCACATCTGTATAGTTACGTGCTCTTTCACATAACGCATCGGAAAGTTCTGGTTCTACCAGCAAACCTGGAAGAATTCCTTTTTTATACTGCTCGTCTACATATCCTTTGTAGTAGTCCGCCAATTCATCAAACACCTGTACATGATTTGATAAGCTTGCAAAGCCTTCATATAGGTTTGTAGTATAGGCAACGACAACATCACCACTTCCACCACCACCTTTGACATAATCGAAGGTTCCCTTACCAAATAAAGCAACCTTGCTATTCTTTTTAAGCGGTAAGATCTGCTGTTCATTCTTTAACAGAACCATCCCCTCTTTTGCAGCTTCCTTCGATCGTTCGATATGTTCCTTACATGCAGTAACGCGTTCCCCCTTCTCTCCTAAAGGAAGATTAGGTAAATATGTTACCCTTTGCCACTTATCCATTATGAATCCCTCCTATAATCATGGAATTCGATCTGGGTACTTTGCCAAATCCGTTCCAATTCTCATATAATCTTGGATTAGGACGTCAAGATCTAACCTGTTTCTTCGCAAACATCCCCAAATATTACCTTATCTCATGTAATACAGGACATCCTTTGACACCCTAACCAGTTATAAACATTCTATTCATATCTTAATCGAAATTATGCACTATAACAATAGCATTACTGACTTGTTATTAGGTCAATATTGACATATAATGAATTCAGATGTGTGATTAAAAAATGTAGAAGGAATAAGCACCAATCCATGAAAGAATCAGAAAGGAACGATTATGTCTAAACATGAAATTATCCTAGCCAAGCCACTATTGCCCGTTTATTTTGACATCTATAACTCGAGTTACTCCATCGTACCAAACCATTGGCATACCCATATCGAAGTCATTCTAATCTTGCAGGGACAGATGCAGGTGATCTGTAACCAGAATAATCTCCTGCTGAATAGCAATGACCTAATGATCATCAATTCTACCGATATTCACTACACCAAAAGTATCGGAAATACGAAGGTTCTTCTACTACAGATTCCTTATGAATACCTGAAAAATGCCCTTCCTGACCTCAGCCAGATAACCTTTCAATCCTACATGCCAAACCGTACTTTTCAAAAAAATGAAGCATATCAAGAGCTGCTCCATGCTCTTCATTCCATGAAAGATGTCTATGAACAGAAGGAAGATGGCTATCCCTTTTTGTTCTGTCAATGGTTACAAACGTTTCTCTATACACTTTATACGCAGTTTTCTACAAGGCAGAATGGAATCTCTGTTGCTACGGATACAAAAGCCAATGAACGAATGCGAAATATCATTACTTACATAGAAGAACATTATATGGAACAACTCACACTTCAGGGGGTATCTGGTATATTTGCCTTGAATCCAGAGTATTTCTGCCGCTATTTTAAGAAACAGATCGGTTTCTCCTTTCTGAAGTACGTCAATCTTGTGCGAATTTCTCATATCGTACATGACCTTACCTATACCGAGGATGCCATTATCGATATACTGAATCGGCATGGCTTTACCAACCATAAACTCTTCTATCAATTGTTCAAAGAAACCTATCATACAACGCCTACTGCAATTCGTAAGCAGAAACATTCCTAAGCCATTCTTAATCATAGATGCAAAAAATCCAAAGGATGTTCTTCATACAACGTTGTAGGACATCACTTTGGAATTATTTATTGCTAATCGATTTTGGCATTTTTCTTTTTCAAACGTTTTAAGAACTCATCTCGCAACACAATCTGATCTTGTAATTTTGCTATCTCCTGTTGCAGAGATTCTATATATTCTATGGTTAATTTTGCACCATGCTTGTTCACAAGGTCTTCTCCTGCTTGTACTTCCTCTAACCACTGCATGGTTGAATTCTTTCTCATATCCTGAAAAGTATGATCTTCCTTAATAAACATCTATCTTTTTTGTCCTTTCTATCAATCCTTACGAGCAAATGGATCGTTCTTGCTGTCTTCATTCCATACGTATTCGATATCTTTTGCAATCTTTCTTGCTACTTCTATTCCATAACGATCTGCCATGAATCCAAGTGCCATATCCATACCCGCAGATACTCCTGATGAGGTGTAGAATTTGCCATCCACCACCCATCGCGCTTGTTTTTGCCATTGCACCTTCTCTGATGTAGACATAACCCAATCGAATGCCGATTTATTCGAAGTAGCTTGTCTTCCATCTAATATTCCAGCTTGTCCAAGTAACGCAGATCCTGTGCAGATTGACAGACAATACGTAGCTTGTTTACTAATCTCTTTTAAATGGAGCAAGAATTCCTCATTGTTTACCAAGTTTCTTGTTCCTCTTCCACCCGGTAAGACGATCACCCCATCTGATTCAATCTCCTTAAATGGTACCGTATCGATTGGTGTCTTTTGCGCACTGTAAATGGTTCCTCCTGTAAGAGAACAATAATACAATTCATGACTCTCCTGTCTCGCTAAGATTTCCACTGGGCCAAACAAATCCAATGTCTCAAATCCATCAAATAAGATAAAATAAATCTTCATATGCTCTCCCCTCTTCCTCGTAACTCCGTCTTCTATAATACGTTGACATATCTGCTAAAATGTAAACCAATAAAATTTTCTTGCCTTAAATGGTTGAAATCCACAGGCTTTCGCAACTGCCTTCGAAGCATCATTGGAATCCACACAGTCCCATTGTACCACACATTTCTTATCAACACATGCATTAACAAATGCCGTTGTCATGGCAGTCGCAATTCCTTTGCGGCGATGATTTTTATCGGTTTTAATATCAACTACAAGGTACTCATGAAATCTTGCACTTCCAAAACAAATGCCAACAATGGTTTCTTCATAAAGGACTGCTATTGCAAGACTATTCTTTAAAAAATCTTCATCTGATTGAAAGGATGCATTTACCCTTGGTAATAGCATTTCCTCCTGTTTGTATTGATGCGCTCTCACTTGTGCAAGAAAATGCTCATCCACTTGTACAAGTTGATATTCGGAAGGTAATGTTCTTTGTTCTTCTAGTTTCTCCCCTCTTCGAAAGGAGTATTCCATCTCTTGTTCTAGTTTTTCTCCTTTTAGCGCCTCCAAAACAGCATTTCGTAGTTCTTCGTCTTCTACAGAAAATTCGAATTCTTCAAATCCTTTTTCCTTAATGGCAGGAAAAACCTCCCCATATAAAAATTGTTTAATTTTTGCGATACCTTCTGCATCTGCATGAATTTGACTTCGGTCCGCCAAGATACCATATCCACCTACGCACCAAGAATAGATTACAGCCAGCAAAGGTGGCTCCTCTTTGCTAAAATAGCAATCTCCTTTGGCGGTTCCTGCTAGAATACCGGAATAACTTGGACATCTCTCTTCTAATAATGTTTCGTACATGTTGATTCTCCTCCTTCGATTGTAACTCTTTTAACTTTGCTCTACCGTCTTCGATCCATCCAATGGATATCCTCTTCCAAGACATAACTTACCATATCTTCATATTCCATTGCTCGTAAAGTTGGTGTTGCTTGCATGACATAGATCTTCTGCTTGTCTGGCATAACCGTTACATTCTGACCACCATATCCATGGCATCCATACCATCCTTCACCAATCCACCACATATATCCATATCCCGGGTTTTCTTTGGAAGGTGTAATTGCCTGCTGTATATAGTTGTTCGATAAAATCTGTTTTCCTTCATAGACACCTCCATTAAGGAATAACTGACCAATCTTTAATAAATCTCTCGCAGACAGATTCGAAGTTCTCTCCTCTGCCTCATTATCGCCTCCCGCAACACTATAGGTTGTCCCACAAGGACTTTTCCACCATCGTCCACTCACAATCCCCAGAGGTTGATACAATTCCCGATTTAGGAAATCGTAGAGGTCTTCCCCACAGGCTTGTTCAATCACATGGGCTAACAATAGAACATCCCATTCCTTGTAATTATATCGCATACCTGGAACATCACTACAGGCAACATCGGCGATATAGGCAAGCCAGTTATCGGACATACGCAATTGCCTTAGAAGTGGACAATGATAGTGAACACCTCCAACCCAGTAAATACCCGATGACATCGTCAGGAGATGACGTACCTTGATCAGCTTATGATAAGGGTGCCGATTTTCAGCAAACAGCGGAATGTACTTAGCAATGGGATCATCTAAGCTTTTGATGAACCCCTTGTCTAAACAAAGTCCTACTAGTATAGAGGTAATACTTTTTCCAATGGATCGGATCACATTACGGCTTTCTGGCGTAAATCCATTATAGTAACATTCTGCCACAATCTCCCCCTTCTCATATAGAAGAATACTGTTGATCTGGCGATAGCGTTTTCGATTCACATATGCATCAATTTCCTCTTTTAACATTTTAGATACCTACCTATGATGGATTTCGTATTTTCTTTTAATTCTTTTGGTGTTCCTGTTGCAATGACCTCGCCACCTTCACGTCCTCCCCCGATTCCCATCTCAATCAAATGATCGCAATTAGAAAGGATATAGGGATCATGTTCCGTCACAATTACGGAGTTTCCTCGATCAACCAATTCATTCATTAATAACAGCAATTTTTCACTATCACTGAATGACAAGCCGGTCGTTGGTTCATCTAATATGTACAAGGCTCCTTTTGCCGTACTCCCCTTGGATAGCTCTTTTGCCAGTTTGATTCGCTGGCTCTCGCCACCTGATATTGTTGGCGTTGCTTGCCCAAGTTTAATATATCCCATGCCTACCCGTTGTAGAATGGCTAACATCTCCTCGATCTTTGAATCCTTATCTTTGAAGAATTCAACGGCTTCATCCACACTCATCTGTAAAATCTCTCGAATGTTTTTTCCATCCAAGGTGACATCCATTGCTTCTTTTACATAACCGGTTCCTTCACAATCTTCACAAGTCACGTCCATAAAATTACCGAAACCTACATAATAATGTACGACCCCTTCTCCTTTGCAGGTAGGGCATCCACCCTCAGAATTCACCGAGAACATACCTGCTGTATAGCCAAGCTCTTTAGCCTCTTCTGTCTGTGCGAATAAGATACGCACACGGTCCATGATTCCAATATAGGTTGCTGGACAAGAGGTTTTCGTTCTTCCAATTGGACGTTGATCGATCACGTAGCAACGTTTGATTTTCTCTACGCCTTCAAGAGTTGCTTCTACTCTTTCGTTGGACTCTCCACCACTAGAGACAAATTTGGTTTTTAACATTTCCTTTAATTTGGGTACTAACGTATCCGAGATCAAACTGGATTTTCCACTTCCCGATACACCCGCTACACCAACCATGACACCAAGCGGTATGGTAACATTGACATCTTTCAGGTTGTGTAGATTGGCATGGGTAATCTGCAGTTGTTGTTTTGGATTCACTGGCCGATAGGTATTCTTAATGTTAAAACCTTGTTCCTTTGTGAGATATGGAGCGGTTCGAGATTCCTTACATGAGAGAAATCCTGCATAATCGCCTTCATAGATCTTTTGTCCGCCATGAATTCCCGCATCCGGCCCCATATCAATGATGTAATCCGCTTCACGCATAAAATTCTCATCATGTTCCACCGCAACAACCGTATTTCCGCTGTCCACCAATTTCCGAATGATATGGATTAGATTCTTCTTCTCTATCTCATGCAATCCAATCGTTGGCTCATCGAAGATAAAGATGATAGAATCCATCTCCGCTATAATATAGGCAGCTAAGAACAACCGCTGCATCTCTCCACCGGATAGGGTTGGAATCTTTCTAGAAAGAGAAAGATGGTGCAAGCCAACATCAATCAGGCATTGTAATTTAAGAAGAATTTGACTAAGCAACGTATTGTTTCCTTCCTGTTGCTTTAAGAATTCATACAGTTCTCCTATGTCCATTCGTTCCATCTCTACCAGGTTCTTCCCTGCAAATGTTGTATGTGCTGCTTGTTCACTGATTCCCATTCCTTTGCATTTTGGACAGGTCTTGTATTGTATACAATCTAATTTTGTAATCCAATTCTTTCTATTCTTCTGCCGATGATAATTATAGCTTTGAATCAACCAGGGAACAACGCCTAGAAAACGTTTCTTTCCTCCATCTCCATACTTGAATAGCATCATTTCTTCTTCACTCAATGAATCCAGTGTTCGATTGGAACGTACGCCATATGCTTTTTCAAAATGATAGGTCAAATGGCAGTAATGTGTCTGTTCGCCTCCGAATAGATTCTCCAAAGTCACTTCTGGATCCTGGAAGATCTGGTCTTCATCAACCGTATAGATAGACCCCGCTCCCATGCATTTGATACACATGCCTTTGGGAGAATTCTTTTGAAACATAGCAATCTCCAACGGTTTACCATCATCGTAACGAGGATCTTTTTCTCCATAGTTGCTTAGTAGAGCGGCTAACATTGCCTCCAACTTAATCCTTGTTCCCACGGTACTTCTGGGATTTGATTGCCGAATCACACGTTGTTCTACTGCAACCGTTGGCGATAATCCATCGATCCGATCGAAACTCTGCTCCTGTTCCACCATGAATTGTGTCCCAGAAAACGTAAGATATCGCTTCTTCCCTTCCTCATACAGCGTATCAAATGCCAGACTGGATTTGCCGCTCCCCGATACTCCAGTGATCACCGTCATTTTGTTCTTTGGTATGGATACATTCACTCCCTGTAGATTATGGATCCTTGCATTTTGAATCGTTATGTTTTTCTTCATTCCGTTCCCCTCTTTAAGTTTGTAGGAATACATGGCGTTTAATCAAGTCGTATTCGCACACGGGATTCCTACCTGTTATTCTTCTACTGCTTGGTACACTTCATTTACATAGATAGCATCTCCGCCATCTTCTCGTTCATATTCTCTTGTATAGAACTTCCATTTTCCATCGGTATCTTTAATCATGGTCAGTTTTTCATAATTTACAATGTTCTCTTCGAACCAAAACATCGTATCTTTATCCACATCGCCATAATATTCTTCCACATATTTCTTCTCAGCTTTATTTGCCTTGGAAATCTTTCGTTCCTTACTGATATCATAGGAGGACATTCCATACACAACATAGCGGTCTCCTTCTTTCACAACATTTGTCACATCATATCCCACTAGTACTTCGAATATACTGGAATCTTTGGAGCCTACTCCACCTGAATTGATGGCTGCTTGGGACTGATGGGCGATGCATTTCTCATTCTTATAGGCATCCTCAGTGGTTATGATTAGTCCTGAGTCTAGCAAATTTCGTTCTCCTTTTGTCTGGCAGTCAATTCCTGCTACAAGGAATTTGTTATACATGATACGGAAATAATCCATTGGTTCAAAGGAGAAGCTATTGAGGCAACCACCATTTCCATCTTCGTTACGTACATAGATATCGGTATAACAAGGTGCGATAAAATCATCTTCCTCACTAACGGTATATTCCAGTAAATACACATTCTTTTGTTCCGTATAGATGGAATTATAGATATCCGAAAGGGATTCTACATCATAAATGTTCTGATATATGCCTCCTGTTGATTCCGCAATATATTGTAGTGTATCTGAATCACAGGAAGAACCAATACCAATCAGAAACAATGGGATATGATTGGATACGGCTGCATCGATTACATCCTCTGGTGTGTACACGCTTAGATTATCAATTCCATCCGTAAATCCGATTACACATTTTGCATTGTCACAAGACTGAATACGTGCAATCTCATTAATCAGCGTATCATATAGACGTGTCTCTCCACCTGCTACCATGGAATTGATGGAATTCGTTACCTGTGATGCATCATTGGTAAAGCTTTGACAGATATAAGCTTCTTCATTAAATGCGGTGATCTCCATTTCATCCCCCTTATCAAACTGCATAGAATCCACGAATTTGATCATTGCCTCTTGTGTTTCTCCCATGAAGTCTGCCATACTTCCACTGACATCGGCCACAAGGCCAATACTGATTCCTTCATTCTGATTTAATTTGGCGGCACTGGTTAGGGTTGTGCGGTTCAATTCTTCGTCTAGGCTTCTTCCTTCATTTACAAAGAAAGCATTCGAACCAAGGTTATCCACAAAGTTACCGTCTTGATCCGTTACCTCTACATACATCTTCATATTCGGGTAATCGGATAAGTCATATTGTCGAACGGTAACATTATAACTATCAAAATTGCTGTTGGCTAAGCTTATGGTATTTTCCCATTGTTCAAGTACCCTCCATGCCTCAACATAATTCTTTTCATCTAGATAATTCTGTACATTCGTTTTATATGTATCAATTGCTTCAAGATCACTGTCTAAAGCAAATTCAATTTCTATCGCTTCTAATTCCGCTTTCTTACAATCAATCTGTTCTACACTAGAGTCTTCTAATGATTGCATGAAGCTTTCCACTTCTTCCTTCTGCTTGTCGATTGTCTCTGTAGACTTATGTAAATCAATTGCTTCTAAAATGGCATTACATAATTCCTGATATTGTGCTTCGTCATCCTCTGAAACAAGATAATTTAACTTTCTGGTCTCCATCTCTTCCAGCCAGTCATTTACCTTTTCCACATAAGTATCCCATTTGTCTTGTTTGTCCTGTTCCACTTGTTCCTGATGGTCATTGTAAAACTTCCAGCCAATTCCACCTCCTGCCACAAGTACAAGAGCAGTCACAATGGCAATAATTTGTGCTTTCTTACTCTTTTGTGGTTTTGGTTGTGCACTTGATTGTGTATTCAGGACTGGTTGCTGTTGCACTTGGTTTTGTACTGTTTGTTGGTACTGTGACGACCATTGATTCTGTACTACCTGTTGTTCTTGTCCTGCTTGCTGCTCCTGTCCGATCTGCTGTTCTTGTTCTGCGTCCACAACAATACGCGTCAATGGTGCTCCACAATTTCTACAAAACCTCGAATCCTGGTTGTTTTCTGTTCCACATTTGCTACAAAACATAGTATTCCTCCTATCTTACGGATCTTTTCTTACGGATCTTTTCTTTCGGATCTTGTCTTACGTATCTCAGACTTATAACTTTGTATATTGCTAATAAGTCCTCTCAAAGAGTTATTGCGGAATGAATTGAACGTCTAGATCCACATTTCCTTCTATTCCATCAACTTTACCACTTTCCGAATACTGCCAAAACTGGAATGCATATGGCGTTTGCGGTGTCAATTCATAATCTGCATACCAGATTGGATACTCCTGTAATTGCTCTAAATCGAATAACTCTGCTTCCCAAACCATATTGCTATAGATCATCGGCTCATAGCCAGCTTGCTTTACTTTTTCACAGAAGGTAATGGTATTCGCAGTGAATTGTTCTCCTGTTACGTCATCTGTTCTAGCTACACTATCTCTAATAAGCTCCGGATCGAATACTACGGGAAGTTCTAGCGTAATCCCTTGCAATGCTTCGATTACAAAATCTGCTTCCTCACTGGCTTCTTCTTCATTAATTGCTTGAGAGAATATATAAACTCCCACATCAAGTCCTGCTTCATGCGCCTGCTTTACATACGTGTGAAAGCACTTATCCAGATTCAGACTTCCCGATTCCCCATATCCTCGAAAAGCTACACGTATGATTGCAAATTCATACCCGTCTGCTTTTACTTTTTTCCAATCAATCTCTCCCTGGTGATAGGATACATCAATTCCTTTCCTTATAGTATACCGTTCATCCCCTTCATAGGATATATTCTGTCCATCATTCTTGAGGCATGTCCAATCATACGCATGTTTATTCAAATTAGGATTAATCTCCGTATCGTGCCATTCTCCCCATGCATCAACAAAATGTAAGGTAGTAGGCTCTGTGTTCTCCTCTTCCTCCAGTACTTCCGTATCAGCTTGCTCCATATCACTTGTGGTTTCCGTTTCCGTACCAGCCTCCCCTGTCGCTTCTGTATTGGAATCTTGCTTGACGGTTTCTGCCTCTGCTTCCATATTGTTCTCCTGCTCTACGATGTTTTTCGTATTCGGATCCTCATTAGCATTCGGTTTGCATCCCGATAACGTAAGGATACATACCCCACAGGCAATAATGCCAGAAGCCCACTTCACGTTTCTTTTTTTCATACAGTATCTCCTTTTGTTTCTATGCATTCTCTATAAATCGATAATGTCTTCACTCATAAATTATACCGTAATTTAGCATAATTTACAGTATTATTTGTAGTTTAATTTACAAACATGACAGACTGTTGTCCTGTTTGATTTCCTATACTGATTATATTATGATGATGTAAGGTGAAAAGAGAAATGAATATACATATTTTGACCCTTGCATCCTATTATTTGCTTGTATAACTAGGCAAATACATTATGTCAACTAATTAGGAGGATTTAATATGAAATATCAATGTACTTTATTAGCCGTAAAAGATGTTGCGGTCTCAAAAAAGTTTTATCATGATTTATTTGAACAAGAAGTTGTTATGGATTTCGGAACAAACGTTACCTTTAGTGGTGGATTTGCGATTCAACAAGGATTTGCAGAATTAATGGAATTGCCAACTGAACAGGTTCTTGAAAAATCCAATAATATGGAACTTTACTTTGAAGTAGAAGATTATGATCAATACCTAGAGATGTTGTCAAAACGTTCGGATATCCATTATGTACACCCATCAAGAATGCACCCTTGGCACCAACGTGCTGTTCGGATCTATGATCCTGATTTCCACATCATAGAGATTGGTGAATCCATGGAAACGGTTGTTAAGAACTTATTAAAGCAAGGACATAGTATAGAAGAAACATCAAAGATGACAATGTATCCAATTCCATTTGTGGAACATTGTAAAGAAACGTTATAAGACGTTGCTAGGAAATTCCTGTTTGTTGAACAATAAACTAGACTTGCAAAACTCTCAATATATAAAATTTGCTTCCCTGCTGGGGTACAATGACAAAGAAGCGGTAGCGAAGCATCTTA
This sequence comes from Anaerosporobacter faecicola, assembly GCF_012070565.1. GTDB lineage: Bacteria > Bacillota > Clostridia > Lachnospirales > Lachnospiraceae > Anaerosporobacter > Anaerosporobacter faecicola. The sequence continues at coordinate 38,333 of NZ_JAAQRO010000034.1, read as the reverse complement.
GAACTTCTTAATGTGTACTAGACAAACTAGGAAGGTGAGGCAAGGAGGCCGAACCAGCCTGAGCTGAGGCAGGATGCCGAATCGATGGCGGTTTTTTATCACTTGAAAAACCTAGTGTACACATTTAGAAGTTTTTAGGTGCGTAGCGTGATTCGTGTCATTGTACCCTAGTAGGGAAGCAATTGAATATTAACCAGAGTTTTGCATTCTAACGCATATAGCACAAGTACACTACGTACGCTACAATGAGCTTTTACAAAAGCAACCGATACGCAGCTTCTTCCTTCTCTTTGATCTGCAAGAACAGTTCTGGAACTTCTGACAACGTATCTTCGTTGTCACACAAATACCGAACCACACAATCGGTGATCCGTTCAAATAATACGCCACTTTCTAGGAAATATGTACTTGCCTGCGTCCAATCCTTTCTTTGATAACGATTTCCCATTTCTAATAAGACATTACCCAAACAATCACAGTGCGCCTGATAAGGAATATCTTTCTCCTCAGCCCCTACTCCTAATAAACGATTCGGTAATTTAGGAACTTTTCCAAAGAACTCGGTTAATCCCATTAATGTTTTACGATATAGGTCTTTCCCTAATTCTTTCTCCCAATTTGGAAATTCACTAGCGATTTTATCAAATGCCGTCATTCCAAGAATGATTGGTTTTTCCCTTAATTGTTCCTCTGCCTTCCGTTTCATTGAGATATCCATGATCTGCTCCACCGACATTGGGTTCTCCGACAACGTAAAACGAATGAAACCATTCTTGTCTCCGACCGCATTTTTCTCAATATTCCAAGCCTTTATTAGTTCATCGATTGGAAGTTCCAAGAGATCGATTCGATCACAATCGTAGATATAGACACAATTTTTCTCCTCATCATATCCTACCATTAGAACATAATGCATCGGGATGTGATCTTTGTGATACATCTTTACATAAGGTAAGTGGTACATATCAAGCGGTCCAAGTATAACAGGGCGTTCCTCATTAATCTCTTTCTTGATTGTTTTCAGTGCATAAGAAACAGTCCCTCCTTCCGATATACGATAGGATAGACCAATCAGGTCTTTCAGCTTATCATAGACTTTTCTTGTTCGTCCATCTCCCACACTGAACATTCTTGCTTGATTTTCATCGGGTAGCTTTATATATGTATTTTCTCCAAAACAAGACATCCCGAAGAAGAACCCTTCCGGAACCTGTTCTCCCGTTATTTGTTCATATACGTCCTCTATACCACTCCACATACAACAACCACTACATAAATGATGCTTCAACGCAATAATTTTTCTCATCAAATTCCCTCCATTTTTAACAATTATCACAGTTTCCTATATCAATTAGGTCGTCAACTTCCCATACTGACAGCATAATGAATAAGAATCAAAATGGCTTATGACAACTTAACCTTATGTCAAAACAATAAACCCTCGCACTATACGAGGGTCAAGAGGAAAATAAATTATTTTTTTGTTGCTTCCCGATATACTTGTGGAGGGATCATTGGTTGATCCAGTTTTTGTTGTAGTTCCTCATCAATAAAGCCATTTTGCTTATACTGTTCCCCTGCTTGTTTTACATAAGCAAGGTACTGTGACGCGATGGGTTTTGCTTCTTCAACAGATAGCAATGGTTCTTCTACGCAAACAATTTTCGGTAAGTTTGCACCAAAGCATCGTTCGAATTGAAACAGCATCCCTTCATAGTTATTCTCTCGTTCCGGGAACCCACAACCTGTAATAAGCACCATTGGTATTTCCCTGGTTAATCGACTCTTATGTTGCGTCTTGCCTTGCTCCCCTTCATACTGTTCCTGACAGGACAACGGAAGCAATCGATCAATTACCGCTTTACAGGTAGATGGTACACCGTAACTATATAATGGTGTAGACCATATAATAAGATCTGCTTGCGTAATTTTCTCTAGTATGCTTGCCATCGCATCCTTCTGCACACATTTTCCAGGCGTCTTATTCCAACACCCATAACAACCTAGACAAGGTCTGATTTCCTCCTGAATAGTATGTACGATCTCTGCTTGTTCTTTCATGCCATCTAGGAATGCGCGGGTTAATTTTAAGGTATTGCTCTGTTCTCCCCTTGGAGAGCCATTCATTACAAGAATATTCATACTCTTTCCTCCTTTTCTTTCTTCCTTTTCCATATCCGTATAAAAGACGTGCTGTAGCGAAGCGAAGTATGCTTCCACCAAGTTAGCTGCCGAATCCCCTGCTCCGTAATTGTTACCAGTTTTATTTTACCAGCGTCGCTGTAATGCAGCATAGGGATTTGATCCTTCTAGGACAGAATAACAAAACGGAGCGCTTCACACAAGAAACGCTCCGTAGAGTTTTTGATCATTATTCCGATTCCTTATCCAGTTTACGAATCTCCTTATTGCGATACCAAATCAAACTCGTAACACTTCCTAAAACACCCGTCATAACAAACATACAAGCCATACCGCAACCTGGCGTATTCCCAAGAAGATCTAGCAAAAGGGTTGCTACAGTTCCTTTCCTTGCAAGAATTGGTTCGAACACATAATCTGCCAAAAAACCACCAAGCAAGATTCCAATTGGAATTGTACAAAACTGAATGGCATTACGAACAGCGAAGATTCTTCCCTGCATCTGTCTAGGAATGATCTTGTACAGAATAACATTCTGTGCTGCTGTTATGAACGGAATCGGTACACTAGCAGCCAACGCTGCAATGCTCCAGACAATTACATTCCTTCCACAACCCATGAGCAAATCACCAGCCAGGAAAGAAAATGCTGCCATTAGATAGATTTCTTTGATTACCTTTCCCGACCTTTTTCGCAGAGAGACGAATAATCCACCCAAAACACCGCCAAACCCAATTATAGCAGTAACAAAGCCTAGAACCTGTTTACTCTCACCACTACGAGCAAGAAGCATCGGAGATAGAATATTCTCATATGTCAGTCTTGAAAAAAAGTTCATACAAGCCATACTTACTACAATATAGAAGATTCCTTTGTGCCCATACAGGAATTGGAATCCTTCTTTACACCCCTCGAATATGCTAGACTTCTTCTCCTCTTCTTTCTGTAATTTCTCTGGAATCTTAATAAAGAAGAGAAGGACACTTTCTGCAAACAAAAAGGTTAATACATCAATCCCTAAAACACCTTCAATCCCGATGACAGCCATCAAGCTTGCTCCTAACATTGGTGTGATTACCGTTAACAGATTGCTAGAAAAGGAGTTCATTCCGCTTGCTTTTCCATAATCGGATTCTGGTACAAGAATCCCCACAGCAACCGACTGCGCTGGTGATTGAAAGGAATTCGCAAATCCAATTACCGTATTGATTAGATAGATATGCCAAATCTGCAACTGATCGGTAGATAATAAGAAGAACATTGTCAAACTTCCCAACGCTGCAATAAAATCCGTGATCAGCATAATCTTCTTTTTCGAATGCTGGTCAATATATGCTCCTGCGAACACACTAATTAAGATATAGGGTAAATACGAGCAAAAGGACATGAAAGAAACTGTCATTGCCGAATGGGTCTGTTCATATGCCCATATAATCAACGCATAGACGGACATGCCACTACCTAATTGTGACACCGAACCGCTAAGCCAAAAAAGTAAAAATGATTTATTATGTATTGTTTTCATTGGTTACTCCTCCATTATTCGTTATTTCTTATAATGATCTAGTTCCAATGAAGGACGTAGTCAAACTCTGTGTAAGTCAGATCATGCAATCCGTATCTTTCCCATACGTATATCTTACTGATCTTACTCGTCCATCTTAGAACCTACACAGAGTACATCAATCAAGAGTATTATTCGTCTACAAAGCATCTTCCTCTTCCTCTCTGTTACATCTCCACTTGGAAATGTATTCTTCTCATTCTATGAAAAATTACATAGTCATACATTGATTATACCTTATCTCTCACCTTTTCACAATTTCTGTATTTCTCTTTTCTTCTATAGGCCGCTTTTCGCTATTGTAATGCCAAAAACCTTGCGTAAATGTACCACTACGAACTACCCAAACCAGTATTTTATATTACATTTGTCACATCCCCTAACAATTGTAATATATTTTCCGATTTTTTGTCTATCATTTGATGACATTTTACACTAGTGATTTGCTCCATTAACGATTAAGATTTATGAAGATACAGAAATAAAACAAAGGAGTAAAGCAATGAAAATATTTTTGAAGTATGTCCTAAAATGTATGACAGAGAAAAAGGGACGGTTTATCTTATTATTAATTGCAATCGCAATGAGTGCTAGCTTGGTGGTAACAAGCACTGGTCTAGTCAATGTTATTCTGGATTCCATCTTACGACCTACCATCGTAACCTTTGAAGAGAAAGATCTATCCATTAAACCAACAGATAAGCAATTATCCTTCTTTTCTTGTGACGATCTATCCCCAGAAGGAATTGAACCAGATAGCCTGTTAAAAGAGATTCTAGTAAATGCTATGTTGATCGACAACGTTGATACGGACGATGAGACTACGAGAAATATTTCCATTAGTGCAAGAGATGTTTCCATGGTTCCAGATGATCTTCTCTTATCCGGTAACAAAAAAGATTTCGTCAATGATTCTTGTATCATCTCTGAACGTATCGCCGAAGAACGAAACCTGGTTGTGGGTGATTCCATTGAATTGATCATCGCTGGTGTCTCCAAAAAACTAACGGTTGTAGCATTAACTGCTCCCGACGGTTTCTTCTATAATGATAAACCAGAATCCTTCTCCATGATGGTCCCATACGACTATATGGCAAAAGAATTCGATGTAGAAGGTCTTTACAATAATGTAACCGCTTGTTCCAAAGATGGCGATATCGATAAAGCAACGGAAGCATTTAACAAAGCAAATGCGTCTCTTAACGCTTCCGAATTATTCGATGAAGACGAAATAAAAGATCAGTTTGGCAGCTTTAGTAGTGCCCTGTATGCCATGCTAATTATAGTAGTAGCAATGAGTTCCATCATCATCTATAGTACGTTCAAATTGATTATTACAGAACGTTTAACAACCATTGGTACATTCCTAAGCCAGGGAGCTACCGTAGGCAAGATCAAATTCATCTTACGACTGGAAAGTTTACTCTATGGAATACTTGGGGCGATCCTAGGAAATGGTCTTGGTGTTCTGGCATTGACCTTAATTACTCGTTTCATGTCACCATTGAAAGCCTATGGTATCTATGAGAAAGTAAATATAAAACCTAGTTACCTAATTATCGGAACGATCTTCTCCATTATCCTTTCTCTTGTATCTTCTTATCTTCCTGTACGTAAGATTGGAAAGTTACAAGTAAAAGAAGTAATCCTTAATGATGTACGTGTTTCTATGCATGTTGGCTATAAAAAGTTCATCATCGGTTGCATCCTATTGGGTTCAAGTATCCTCTTCTACCTGTTCGGTGGTAAACTGGTAACAAAAGCATCTCCTGTGTTACTCGTATTATCACTGCTTGGTACGATCTTAGCTTATCCAAAGGTGATTGATCTGTTATCCGGTTTGTTTAGTAAGCTATTCCGTGGAAAGAATAAATCCTTATTCTTTGCAGCTAATAATTTACGTACTTCAAAGATTTTATTAAACAATATTACATTAATCGTCATTTCCATACTATCAATATTATCAATCACCTCTGCTGCAGACAGTTTGTGTGACGTTGTAATCGATGCATATGCAAACCTGAATTGCGATGTTGAGATTAGCAATATATCTAATATCCGTGAAAATGATACAATTTCCGTTGCCGACCAATTAATCGACCAATTAGTTGACATCGGTGTGAAGAAAGAAGATATGAATGTTATCTATTCCGAATACGGTTTTCTTTACCTAAATGAAGACGATACGGAAAGTCAAACCGTCATGTATCTACACGGAATTGACCTGGATTCCTATATTGCGTACAATGGTTACCTTCATCTTGATGATGAAAAATACAAGAAGAATTTTGAAACATTCCGCTCGGATCCGAATGGTATCATCTTAACCAAATCCCAAGTAAAAGGAACTGGGAAAAAGATTGGAGACACCGTCTTTGTAGAATGTAATGGCGTACGTAGAGAACTTACCATTGATGCAATTATCGACGCTCGTCTCTACAATAACGGAATGGTTGGCTATGTAAGTCATGATACCATTGAAAACCAATTTAATGTACCTTCTGCAAATTACATTACCTTCCGTACTGACATTGATATGGATACATTCCTACCTAAATTAAAACCAATCGTCCGCTCCATTGGAGCCACTTACATTACAAAAACGAAAATGTGTGATAATAACATGAAACAAAACAGGTTCATGATGGATGGCTTAAGTATCTTCTCTTACTTAGCAATCGTTATTGCAGCATTAGGAATCATTAATAATGTTTCCATTAGTTTTATACAGAGAAAAACAGAATTCGCTGTACTATCTTCTGTTGGTATGGAGAATTCCTTACGAAGAAGAATCCTGTTGATTGAATCCTTTACTTGCGTAACTTGGGGTATGTTGATTGCAATCGCCTACAGTACAATTGGTATTCCTCTTCTTGGTAAGATCATGGAGACCATCGGGTATTCCTTTGATATATCCTTAGCGTATTCCTCTCTTCCAATTGTATATTTGGTATCCTTAGTAGTCGTATTAATGGCTACGATTCCTACCATATTTAAGAGTAGAAAATTATCTATCGTTCAAGAATTAAAATATGAGTAATTCATTATAGAAAAGTGAGGTATAAACCATGAAAGTGATCGAAGCAATTAATTTGAATAAGAAATTCATTAACGGAAAAGAAGAAACACATGTACTAAAAGATATCAATCTTTCTATCCATCAAGGAGAATTCGTCTCCATCATGGGTCCATCGGGAAGTGGTAAATCCACTCTTCTCTATTTACTGGGCGGACTTGATGCACCTACAAGCGGAAGCGTCATGTTAGAAGATACCGATTTAAGTAAAGTAAAACAAAAACAAATGAGCAAACTTAGAAGAAGTAAGATCGGATTTGTATTCCAATTCTATAACCTTGTACCAAACTTAAGTGTTGAAGATAATATTCTCCTCCCAATCATACTTGATGGAGAAAATCCTAAAAAGTACGAAGCAGCACTTACTGATATTCTTGAAACCATCGGTTTAACCGACAAACGTAAGCTTACACCAAGAGAATTATCTGGTGGACAGCAACAACGTGTTGCAATCGCAAGAGCTCTTGTCTTTGATCCTGATATCATTTTCCTTGATGAGCCAATTGGTAACTTAGATTCCAAAACAGGAAAAGAAATCATGCAACTCTTCCAAACCATCAACCTCAAATACAATAAGACCCTCGTACAGGTTACCCACTCTGCAAAATCTGCAAAGTACGGAACAAGCATTGTTCGTCTCGTTGATGGTCAGATTGTTGAACACATTGATGTTTGTGAGGAAGAAAGTATTACAGCGTAGATTGTAGTAAAGTTATTGTAGCGCCAATCAAGTATAAAAAACGATGCCATGAATGTTTGCATTCGGACGCATCGTTTTTTTATTTCTGCTTCTAATTTCAATTTGTAGATACAACACAGCAGGAAACACACCGTGATTCCTTGTGTTTCTTAAATAGCTCTAGTTGTTTTCCTTTCTTACATTTCTTATATTTCTTGTAGATTACGTTTTACTGAATAAATGTTTGACATTTCTCCTTCTATTCGATATAATAGCTTTTGTCAGTGTTTCAATCACATATGCGCGAGTGGCTCAGTGGTGGAGTATCGCCTTGCCAAGGCGAGGGTCGCGGGTTCGAATCCCGTCTCGCGCTCTCAAATGAATAAAAGTAGGATATCCGTAAAGGATATCCTACTTTTATTTTCGAGTCCAATCCTGGACTCGAAGTTCGAATGTCTACACTCCGTTTCGGTCCGCGCTGGGCCGAGGTCCACTGGACCTCGAGCGCCGTCTCGCGCTTTCTGTCCTATCCTGGACTCGAAGTTCGAATGTCTACACTCCGTTTCGGTCCGCGCTGGGCCGAGGTCCACTGGACCTTGTGCGCCGTCTCGCGCTTTCTGTCCTATCCTGGACTCGAAGTTCGAATGTCTACACTCCGTTTCGGTCCGCGCAGGACCAAGGTCCACTGGACCTTGTGCGGTCTACACTCCGTTTCGGTCTGCGCAGGACCAAGGTCCACTGGACCTTGTGCGCCGTCTCGCGCTTGGCTGCTCACTACTTTAATCTTGTTGAGATTGTTGGTTATCGGAAGCAGATTTATATAGGTATTCCTGTAAACTTATTACTGATTGTTGCTTGTATGATATTGGTATTGGTGCGCAAGCAGAAATTGGTCTCTATAGGCCTTACCTTGAAAAATATTGGTAAGGCGTTGGCGACCGGAACGGTTCTTGGTATTATCTTCTCTTTTTTTATGAATATTCTTCCGAACATCCTAGAAGGCGGTAAAATTATTTCGGTTAATCAAGCAATATATAACTTATTTTACTACTTTATTATTATTTCTTTATCAGAAAAAGTCATTTTCAGAGTCTACATTCAGACGAGGATGTATGGTATAATCAAGAATGACAATTTAGCAGTTCTAGTGATAGGCTTTTTGTTTAATACGATGCATCTACCCTTTCAAATGCCTGTTAACGGTATGCAAATTAATCTGGTCAACTTGATTGTTATAATTTTTTTGCATTTTGTGATGAACGCATTATATCGTAAATATAATTCCCTTGCAGGTGCAATTGTGTTCCACGGGCTTCTGGATTGGGGCGGTAATTTATTCCGATAGGTTTGCGTGAGAAAATCTATTTATCCTACAAAATATAAAAACGAACATAAAAGTTAAATATAGGGAAGGAAGCAAACAATGAAAATCGGTGTTATCACAGATATACATAACAATGTAATTGCTTTAGAGGCAATCTTAGCAAAATTCAAAGACCTTCATATAGATGGAATCATATGTTGCGGTGACATGATAGGGATTGGCCCAAGACCAGAAGAAACCGTTACTACGATGATGAATTTAGATAATCTATTCGCTTGCGTAAGAGGAAATCATGAACGGTATTATCTTGAAAGCATGCCAACTACAGTACCTAATGACGAGCACATGGATTGGGGTGAGATCGAGCTTCATAAGTGGGAGCACAATCTACTAAGCAAGGAAAGCAAGTCTTTTTTGGATAGTTTGCCCTATTCACAATTTCTTGAGATTTGTGGAATAAGAATTTATGTCTCTCATTATTGTCTTAATTCAGATAATATATATGTAAACTATACTCCAAACCCTACCGCAGAAGATTTGGATAAAATGTTTTCGAATATTGATGCCGATCTTATACTTTTCGGACACAACCATACATGTTCTATCGTTAATAGCAATAATAAATGGTATGTCAACTGTGGATCGTTAGGCTGTCCCTCAAAGGATAAAGATGTGGCTAGAGCAGGAATTGTTGAGATTAATTCGGGTGTGGTAGATATCAAACATTTGCAAATTAATTATGATGTTAATACGGTTATTGCGGATATAGAAGCGCAAAAGTATCCTGATTATGATATGATCTTAAAATATTTTTATGGTATTGAATAATGAAAATATGCACCCTATTGTCTGCACATCACTCATAATGGCTAAAGCCTTTTCTTTCCCATTAGTAAGATGTGATTATGTTTCGAAGGTCTACTCTCCGCTTCAGTCCATGTAGAACTAAAGTACACTGGTAAAAGTTTTAAGATAAGTTCTGCATTTATAACTTTTTTTTCAGATAAACCATATCAACAAGTTGTATCCCATCTTCAAACATTAGGTGATTATAATTATCTACAAAAAAGTTCTTTTTTCTATGTGATTCTTTAAATCCACAAGATGTATAAAAAGAAAGCGCAGAAGGAACATCTCCTGTTCCAACAAGCATCTCCTTTCCTTCTGGATAATTCGCAAGCACATATTCTATTAGGCGTTTCCCATAACCCATTCGTTGACAATCAGGTGTTACAGCAATGTTTTTTATCTCATATATCCCTTCTGCTTCCTTTGTTACTACACATTCAGCTTTTACACCGTTATCATCTAACACATACATTTCGCCACGCTCCAGATATTGATCGATCATATCTTCTTGTTCATCCGCTAATAAGAGCAGATCCATATACACCTTTTTATTCTCTACTATTTTATTAAATTCCATAACGATTCTCCTTTTTCTATTTTGATTTTTCTATCGCTTCACTCTATATAGAATTCCTCTCTACTTCCTAAAATCACGCCACACAATTGCGCTTCTTCCTATGTACATATCCTTAAAATCGTTGGCATTGCGTAAATTATATAGAGACCATGGTTGTCTACAGATACGTTACCATGGTCTCTATATTCATTAACCAATTCCATTTAAAACAGGTTAATTAATATGATTGAAAAGAATAAACATAACCACATGGTCATGCCTATACCCTATCCTAGATTCCATAAGATTAAGCAATTGCACTTTGCTCAATTACAATTACAGTTAACATATAAAATCCTCCAATAATTTTTTAAATCATACCATGTATACATAATGTCGTCAATATATGTTTATATCATAATATGATGTAAGGGTCAAAAGTAGATTTTGACCCTTACTGATGCACGGAATGTTTAAGAATTTTGTAAGCTGCAAAACAAGGTGGTTGCATAATTTAATTTTGACTAACTAACATGTAATACAAAAATACAATATTTGCCTAAGTAATAACAGAATGGTATAATGAGCAAATACATAAGAAGATAGCTATACTGGAATTGTAAAATCAAAACATTCCTAATTAAGTGGAGGTATCCTATAATGATAATCGAAGTTAATGCAACAACATTACTAGCTGCTGCGGAAATACACTCCAAGGCATGGCAAGATTCTCATACTGGGTTTTGTAGCGATGAATTCATAAAGCAGCATACCATTTCTCATCAAAAAGAGTATCTAGAAAATGAAATGAACGATGGAAAAAAACTATATATGTTAATAAAAGAAAAGCCTGTTGGTATTGTTTCAATCAAAGAGAATACACTTATCGAGAATCTATATATACTACCAACTGAACAGCATAAAGGATATGGAACCGAATTGTTGTTATTTGCGATTGGACAATGTTCGGAAACGCCGCGACTTTGGATTCTTGACAATAATCAAAAAGCGTACTCGTTATATGCAAAGTATGGTTTTCGACTAACTGGACAAAAACATACACTCTCAAGCACACTTGCAGAAGTGGAAATGGCACTACTGATCTGTACACAGTAACGTTCTGTTCATTGTAAATATAATGTATACAATCGATATCTCAACAGATTTTGTTTGCAATTGGAGTATATTGAATTCCAATTATCAAAAAGTTATAATAGTAACTAGGAATTATCTAGAAGTTAATTCACGCTTCTTCCTTTCCTACTACTACTATTGAATTGCACGTCATGTACTATTAATCAAAAGAAAGGGTGATATGATATGAAGTTCGCATTGAAATCCAAAAGAACACTTATTGCATGGAGGGAGACAAAAAATTAGCCTCACTTACAGAAATGGAGGACATTTATGTCATTTAATTTTATTGATAAAACCCAATATACACTAGATAGCTTTTTGTTAATGGATCGATGGTTAATTCGAATGATCATTAATACAAGTAATGTTTGGCCTGAATTCGCCGAGAATCTATCATTAGCCCTAGCATCAAAACCATATGTTGCTTGGTATTGTATGAAAAAAGCTCCTGAAGTTCAGGAAAGAGTGGAACAACTTGTTAATTCAGCCCCAATAAATGCTGACGCAAAGCAAAGGAAAGATGCAGAAGAATTTGTCGTTCAGGCAACAGATACTTCTATTATCTATACTGACCCTAGTAATATGATTAAAAACTGTAATTACATCTATAACTGGAAAGAAGAATATCTATTAGAATTAGTCGATTTCAATAATAAACTGGTATTAGATATTGGAAGTGGTACTGGTCGATTAGCATTTGCTGCTGCCAAATTAGCACGAAAAGTATATGCTTCTGAACCAACCGATATGCTTCGTGAATATATGCGGGATAAGATTAACAAGGAGCACATATCCAATGTAGTTGTCGTTGATGGTACAGTGGAACATATTCCTTATGAAGATAACACGTTTGATATCGTTATGTCTGCTCACGTAGTGGGTGATAATTATGAAGCGGAAATTGCTGAAATGCAGAGAGTAACAAAACCGAATGGCTACATACTGGACTGTATGGGCGAAGATGATCGAATCAGAGAAAAACCTGATGAAGAAATGCTAAACAGAGGGTTTGAATATCTCTATCACAAGAGTACTTTAGGCGGTGATATCTATCGTTACCGTAAGCAAGTAATCAAGAATTAATACTTACTACTCGCAGAGGTCACATTCCCCGTCCCGTAATTATTAAAGTCGGTAACCTTAGAATAGATCTAAGGTTGCCGACTTTTGCTTGTATTACATAATGGTTAGGGTTTCAAAAGCAAGTTGCTTACCAACTGCTTCCTCCTCCACCACCAGAACCTCCGCCAGAGCTTCCACCATCGTAAGAACCGTTAGAACTACTTGATACTGGAGATGAGGTCATGCTACTTTTCATTGTATGGGTCAGAGTATTCAACGTCATATAATCGTTTAAATCATTTCTATTATCATGCATCCATGTTGAAGGTTGTATCGCCAGTCCTTCAAATCGATGGATCCATTGTTTGGTTACACCCAGTACTTGCGCATAGGGAAGAATATCATAGTAGTAGTCCGGATTCTCATCTAGCAAGATCTTCAAGCGTTCTTTCTCTGCTGTCATCAGGAACATCCGAAACCCGACAACTTGCTCCAATAATGCATGTCGTTTTGGAGAATAATTCTTAAAAAAAGGTCCCATACAAGCAATCATGATCAAACAGATAAAGGTAATATTACAGCTTGTCGGAGTAAGAACCTGCTCATTAATATACAACAGTGAGTAGAACGTAAGGAAACAAGTTGTAAGAAGAATTTTAAGTACGCTACGGCACAGGCTATATTTTTTATATTTTCGGATTCGATAAGCTGTAATGATTTTGTAATAGAATATGATGGTTGGTAAAGCAAATCCTGCACCTACAATAGGTCCTATGCGGCCAAATCCCCGGCTGCTATCTGCAATCACTAACAGGATTAAAATAATTCCGGGTAATCCCAGACCAATCCATTTCGAGATTCGAACGGATTTAGGATCAAACTGAAGTTCCCTCGCTTTAAATTGCTTCTCCACACTTGTGATTGCATGGTTTATATGTACATAAAACTTTTTAGCCAAGTCGGAATCCGTTGTTGTAGTACGTTTTTTATTTTTCCATAGATGTCCAAACAGTTTTCTCTCATAAGGACGGAATTGATTGTCCATATCCTTTTGATAAGTAAGTGTAAAATGTGATTTTTTATTAAATTTTATCTGAAGGAGTCCCTTGGATGCCCAGTAATAAATTAACGAAATAATGTCATTTGCTAAACATTTGTTATTCAAAATATAGGCGATTTCTGCTGGATTTCGGTCTTCTGGAGGATAATAACATGGAACCGGATTAAACGACGGTTTTTGATGTTGATAAACAAATATAAGAACAATTACCAATAGGAGTGCTATGATAGGAATAAGCCAATCAAAGATCGTAATGTCACGTACGAAACAGGTCTGATCCATATTCAGATGTAGATATACATTCCTTGCATTATTCGAAGGATCTGAAAATGTCAGTTCTCCTGAAGTTTTATCCATGTTCAAATTCAATGTATCCGCTGAGTAGCTGCCATCACTGGAATCATAGGACGAACGATTCAAAGAGGTATTATCTATTGCAAATGGAGTGCGGAAGGAAACGGATATGTTCTCTAGCAACTGGTTCGTATAGTAGTCAAACAAATGGGCATGTAGCGTAGCACTGGAATTTCCAATCGGTACATCGAATGCGATCCTATACTGTACATTAAATTGAATCCTTTGCCCCTGATAAGAGTCAAAATTTAAGTAGGTGTTTAAGTCTGTGAGTTTTTTCGTATTCTTATCAGGCAGAGTAACGGTTGCTTCAATTAGTTTAATAGAAGTATCACTAACTGATTCCTCAATGCTAAGGGGCAAAACCGAGTCATTCAAAAGGGTGACATCATAACGTTTGTTGACTGATAAGATACCATGGTCATCCAACTGATAATCTGCTGTTATGTTATGAATAATGATATCCGGAGTCCAGACCTTTGCATCACAAAAAGTACCTTCTGGCATCTCGACCTGAATGGTAACCCCTTCACCAGATTGTAATTTACGTGTGCCTTCTACGTTGATAATATTATTATCCGTTGTGAAAGATGCCATATCCGATTCTTTACTTCCATATATACCACCAGTCAGTGTACATTTCTGAACAGTTGTTTTATCGGGAAGTATAATTTGCGCATCAAAACTTTCTATGTAGGTGGTCCATTCGGTACCAATAAGATTCAGATAGAGGTAATCCGCACCCGTTACTGAATCAGCATATTGCCAGATGGTATAAGAGATGACATATTGTTGTTTCCCGGTAATTGTTTTATCAGGATCTCCAATTTTTATGGTACCAACTCCATCATACACAAATGGTGCCCCCATTACATTGACATCTTCAATACGAATCTCACGTTCCATTGCGCTTGTGGTAGGAATATTTCGTATGATTCCATGCCGTTTATCCGTAAAGTTTACATCAATCGTTTCTACTATATCATAAGTACGATCGGTATTCGCTGTGACATGAACCTCCATATGTTCGATGTAAAAACCGTCATCTTCTTCTGCCTGGCACACTTTAGATGGTAATAAAAATAGAAGGAAAACGATGCGAAACAGGATCCAAAACGTTCTATGCCGGTCAATATTATGTTTCATTAGAATTCCACCTTTACACTGTTTCGTTCTGCTTCTTGCGTTTCAAAGTACGGAAACTTGGAAAAATGACAGAGAGAAGCAACGATATTACTTGGAATGGTATTAACTCTGATATTGAATTTTTTAACAGCGCCGTTATAGTATTTACGAGCTTGTGCAATATCCGTTTCAATTCTCGTCAGATCCGTCTGAAGGGAGAAAAATTGTTGGTTTGCTTTTAAGTCGGGATAAGATTCGGCAAGCGCAAACAGTTTGGATAACTGGTTAGACAGCTCATTCTCAACCTGGATCTTGCTTGATGGATTCTGTTGGGTAATGGATTGATTCCGAAGATTGATTACTTTCTCTAAGGTATCCTGTTCGTGTATCATGTAGCTTTTAACACATGCTACCAGGTTCGGAATCAGGTCATACCTCTTTTGAAGATATACGTCCATTCCAGAAAAGGCTTCCTCAACGAATGCTTTTTGTTTTACAAATCCATTGTAGGAAAGAATGAACCATAAAATAAATAATACGATAACTGCAATAATAATACCAATTGTCATAGTTGGTCTCCTTTCAATTAAATTACATACTACTATACCATATAATGCCATATAGTGCCATATAATAACATGATATTAGTGGATTAAATCATGAAATAAAGTCGTTGGTTCAGCGGGGCCTCTAGTGATAGTAATATGTTGTCATATCTACATGCAGATGCTATACTGATAGAAATATTTATTACAAGGAATACGGTTGGTGGATTTCATGAAACATGAAATGAACGTATGCCATGATTTCTTTGAAACAAGATGGGAAGTTGTAGGGATTGAAATAAAAGTTCTCTAATTTCTTACGTGGATATTAATAAAACATAAATAAGTATGTGAAGAAGGTGCAATAATGAGAATTACAAAAAAAATAGTATTCTTTAGCTTTTTAGCAACAAGTGTTCTTATCATTTGTAGTGTTTTAATAAAACATAATACATGTTTACAACAAAGTGATCCCCCGTCTTCTGCCCCTGCTGCTAACAATTTAATTAATGATTTTATTGGTGAATGGCACAGAACTGATACAACAATGGGAACAGCTGCGGATATTATCATCGAAAATCAAACAGCAAACTCTTTTGATTTTACTTTCAATGGATCATTTGGCGGAAATACTGGAACGATCGATGGTACGGCTACTATCACAGAATCAAACTGTGCGATTTTTGAATCTACAACCGAAATTGATAATGAAGAATCCGCAATCGTACAGTTTATTCTTGATCAAAATTGCCTCAATGTAACATTAATTAGCGGCTCGAATAGTTCACTTTTATTAGGTAATCATGTATATATGGATGGTGAATATACAAAATCAGAACCCGTCTATACAAATGCTAATATCATTCATGAGATTCTCCCAACAAAAGAGATACAAGAAAAATTGAAGACTCTTCTTGGCCAAGAAAACTACGATGAAGTACTTACTGTAATACAATATGGTGTATCTTATGAAGATACCTCTCTGAATTACAGTGGTTTTCTATCTGGATGTGGACAAGGCGTTGATTTACTAATGAATGATGATTATATCTATTGTTTAACCTATTTTATCGGTGACGCTGGTTATGTATTATTTACAAATGATAAGAACTACAAAGATTGTCTGCCTTCATTTTTTGAAATTAGCAGAGACGATTATAAACTTAGTTTTGTCTATAAACCTTAGAAACTTCGATCAAGGAAAGGTAAGTGATATTCGTATGGATCTGGACATAAAACGTGTACTTAATTATATTGATTCTAGATTAGGTTTTTCACTAATAACACCAATTAATTTAGCAGAAGAAAACAAAAAATTAGAGAATGCCATAATAAAAGGTACTGTATATAATCCTGTATATACCTATGCTAACACGGATACTTTGGATTTTGAATATATGAGTAAAATCCTTAATACTCTTCAATTTGAGGATACTGTCATCGGAAATCTGTACAAACAACTATGTATTCAAAAACAATATGAAGTGGATCTGTATCGTAAGATAGGGAATGCGAAGGAATTTACCCAGGCAAGTCAGAAAGTATATGGATTACCCGATGAAACCTTACGCGAGGAATGTTTTCGTATTCTGAACCTCGAAACCAAACAAGAAAAAGCAAATTATACCGCAAATGATTTAAAGCAAAAATTTGAAGAGACACTTCAAAAATATACACTAGGTTATTGGGATGTTATCATAACAGACCGTATTGGTTCAAAAGTTATGGTTGGTCAAGAGAAAATATGGATCAACTCCAATTATACATTTAGTGAAAATGATATGAAACGATTATGTGCGCATGAGATTTTAACCCATGTGCTCCGCTACGAAAATGGCAAGCTACGTGGTAATTCAATATTTTCAGATGGTACAAGCTGTTCTATGGATACAGAAGAAGGTTTAGCCATCTATAATGAGGAACGGGCAAATGCACTGAATCTACATATGCTAAAGACATATGCAGCTAGATACTTATGTACACTTAGTATGAATGATCAATCACTATATGAATTAGTTATGATGATAAAGGATTATGTTGGCTTACAACAGGCAATTTACATAGCAAGTAGAATTAAAGTAGGCTTATGTGATACCCAAGCTGGTGGTGGTTTTAATAAAGATTTTATTTATTTGCAAGGGTATTATACAATTAAGCAGGCAGTACAAGCGGATTCCTCCGTGTATTCACAATTATATTATGGACGTATTGCTGTTAAGGATCTCAATATATTGAGACCTATTATCCAACAGGAAATTAATAAAAATAATATTATACTTCCTACCTTATAGTAATAATTATTCTATCGTCAGAGTACCTCTAGGTATGGGCTCTGACGATTTTCTTTGGGATATCTTGTCATAACCGCTTGTAAATGCTATACTAAGTGAAAATTTAGATAACAACGAGTACATAATTGCTTTAAAAATGGGTGTAATTCGAAGTGGCCTCACTTCCATTACCCCTGAAGATACAATACACTTGGAGGATAAACCATGATAACTTGGATCATTGCAACCCTATGCGCATTTTTTGTTAAAGGACTATGTGGATTTGCTAATACTTTAGTATTTACCACCATACTAAGCTTTCATAACAATAACGTAAATATCTCTCCTGTTGAGTTGCTCTTAGGTTATCCTACAAATGCAATCTTAGCATGGAAGGAACGAAAATCAATTCAATGGAAGATCTGCGTACCTGTAGCAGTATTCGTCCTTCTTGGAAGTATTCCTGGAGTCTTCTTTCTGAAAAATGTAGATACCTCTGTTATTAAGACGATCTTTGGCATCATTATCATACTGATTGGGATTGAGATGCTTCTACGAGAAATTCACACGAAGAAAGTGAAACAATCTAAGCTATTACTTGGAATCATTGGCATATTATCCGGACTCTTATGTGGGCTATATGGTATTGGTGCACTACTTGGTGCATACATAAACCGTGTCACCGATGATAGCCATTCCTTTAAAGCCAATATCTGCATCGTATTCCTTATAGAGAATACATTTCGCATTGTATTGTATACGATCTGGGGTATCCTAACCTTACATGTAATCCGACAAGCAGCCAGCTTAATCCCTTTCATGCTACTAGGATTAGGAGCAGGAATGGTATGCAGCAAACATATGCAAGAAAAAACAGTAAAGAGACTCGTAATAATCCTACTAATACTATCCGGCGTCGCTTTACTTATTAATAATATATAACTGCAAGGTTTATCATTTGGTGCAGTATGACTAAGAAACAGTAGCGTAGCATCTTAGCAGTTCTTAATGTGTACGATACAACTAGGAAGGCGCGGCACGGAGGCCAAGCCAGCCTGAGCTGAGGCAGGAGGCCGAATATTACTCCCCTACGATTGCATACCGAATCACACATGGATTTTTCCCATCACTATCTAATGGTGAAGAGATGATCTCTACTGTTTTCAGCTTCACACCTAACATGATCTCATAATGATATTTGAAATGTCCTGCACAACAATAGCAATAATTCTTTGATACCCTGTAATCTCGCTTTAGGCCACTAAAATTTGAGCAGGCGCACAAATAGTGCTCCCCATCTGACCAGCTTAAAGCATTTACCGTAATGGTTCCATCTGCATTCAAAACAGGATTCCCCATATAAGGTACATCCTTGATTTTTTCCAATCGTTCTGCTAAGCTACTGTGTACCTGTTCTTTTGCAAATGCTTTGGAAGCTTTCTCTCTTGCCCCACTTTTGCAACAAGCATTCCACTCCAATAGCTCTTGCATTTTCTGTGGTTCTACTTGTTCCGTCATGATGTCAATGGCACGTTTAAAGTATTGCGCTTTTATTTTCTTTGGTGTTTTACTTACAATTCCTTCAAATCCTTCGTTAATCTGCGCGATAACCTCCTCATCTACCTGAAACTTTATTAGGGATTCCATGAATTTTTCTGGACATGGCATACTCGAATACCTCCTGCAAATTATGACATATTACCCTCTCCGCTCGACATACTTACATCGTATTATTGCAAGGGTTATATTTTTTCCATTATACACCATAAGAAGTATTTCGACAAATAATAGATACTCTTTCTATTATACATGGTTTTAGGACCTGGACAAAATACGCCAAAGCATTTATATTGACGCATTCTTCGACCTATTCTATAATTCTAGAAAAGGGTGATTGCATTGCGCATTGCAAAATAAAAGCTTGCAGATACACCTTTCGAAAGGAGGATTATCATGGAATACACTGTCAAAGAATTAGCACAGATGTCGGGCGTCAGTATACGAACTCTTCATTATTATGATGAGATTGGCTTATTGCAACCCATGCGTATTGCTGGTAATGGCTATCGAATCTATCGTTCTGAAGAAGTCGATAAATTACAACAGATTCTTTTCTATCGTGAGCTAGGTCTTTCACTAAAAAAGATTCAAGAAATCCTTGCAACCCCTGATCTGAATAAGGAAAAAGAATTGGAAGATCAACTACTCCTACTCTTACAACGAAAAGTTCAATTAGAAGCCTTAATCCATAACATAAAGAAAACAATTCAAACCTGGAAAGGGGAAACAACAATGAATGATGCAGAAAAATTCGAAGGCTTCAAGCAAAATTTGATTGACCAAAACGAACAATCCTACGGCAAAGAAATCCGTGAACGCTTTGGTGATGAGCAGATTGAAGCTTCTTATGCCAAAATAAAAGGAATGAGCAAAGAACAATGGAGCAAAACAGAAGAATTAAGCAATCTAATCAATGAAACACTGAAAGCCGCATTTGAACTTGGTGATCCAGCAAGTGAAGTCGCACAAAAAGCGTGTGATCTTCATCGACAATGGCTTTGTATGTATTGGAAAGACGGTACCTACACGAAGGAAGCCCACAAGGCATTAGCAGAGAGCTATGTGATCAATCCAAAATTTACCGCATACTATGACCGAATCGCCGTTGGATGTACCACATTTCTACGTGATGCGATTGCGATTTATTGCAGATAATATCGTAAGACAAATCGTTCTCCTATCCCTTGAAAATCCATGAGATAGGAGAACGATTACCAAAACAACTATTCCATTATAGCAGTAACGGATGTTTCTCTATGAAGAAACCCTAGACTACAGATCACTGTCAAGAATTCTGTAACAGGTGCTACTAACCACACACCTGTCATTCCAAACAAGCTTGGTAGAATAAGAATACAGATCAACAACAGAATCAAGCCCCGTAGGGAAGAAATGATTGCCGACTCTTTCGCTTTACCAATTGAGGTAAAGTAGAAGGATGTTATCGTATTAATTCCAGAAAACAGGAAGGATAAGATAAAGATCCAGATCCCTGATTGTACCATTTCTTGTATTTCTTCATTCTTAACAAATACTCTACTATATACGCCAGAAGTCAATAGCATAAGTATAATTACTACAATGCCTGCGCCAAAGACGAATTTGTTCGTCTGCTTTCGAATCTCCTTAGCCAATTCCTTCTCTTTTGCCCCATACACAAAACTGATCAATGGACTTGATCCTTGTCCAAACCCGATTAAGATCATGCTAAACATGTATGAAACATATCCAACAATCGTAAATGCCGTCACTCCGTCGACACCAATGTCCTTCATGATCACATAATTATATGCGAACATGGTAATACACATGGACATCTCTCCTATGAATTCTGAACTTCCGTTCAACAATGTACTTATAAATACTTCTTTTGAAAATGTAAACTTTCTAAACTTGTATACCTTTGAGCGACGTAGAAAATACTGTAGGATACAAAGGATACATATACTGACGGAGATTAGTGAACCTAAAGCAATTCCACGAATTCCAAGATGCAACCAACTGGAAAAGACGTAATCCAATACAACATTTCCAATTACATTTCCTACACTGATCTTCATAAAATACTCTGGGTTTCCCTCCCCTCGGATAAACATACCAAAGGAATTCATGATAACCGTTAGTGGCATTTCAATTAATATGATGCTATAGTATTGACGAAAATATGTTGCTACCTCTCCTTTTGCACGAAAGATATCCATTAGTGGCTGAAACAACACGAATACAACAACACTAACAAGACAGGAGATCACTACCGTGGTCAGCATTGTCTGACTGAATACGGCATTGCACTTTTCTTTATTCCCAGCGCCAAGTGCCATTCCTGCGATTACAGAACCACCAATGGAAACCATCAGTCCAAGTCCAAGATACAGATACACGATTGGCAAGCCTAGATTGATGGCTGCAATTCCTTCTTTCCCTACATAATTTCCAGTAAAGTATCCATCAGCAATCGTGATCAAAGATGTCAATACCATCGCAATGATGGACGGTATGGAAAACTGTAAGATCATCTTCACCTTATTCATTCGTATTTTTTCTAAATCCATTCTACTACCCCTTTCTCAAGAAACTCATCTGCAAGCGATTCCACATCATTCATCTATTCGTCGCATCACGAATACCAGATCAGAATGCTTTCATTTGTGAACAGGTTTCATTATAGAAAAGAGTGTAAAATTAATCTTCTGAATTCTTGCTGTCTTATAGCTTGTACTTTCATTCAATCGGGATATAGATATCCGAAACCATATACATATCATCGCAATTCACTTCCAGATACTGCTCAAATCCGTATCGTTTATCGATTCGATGCTTGCTTTGTGGCAACCACACCTGAAACATCATTTGATAAGCCGTATAGATTTGCCTTGGATATCCTTTAAAATGATATACCGCGAATTTTCCTCCCTGTATTACACAGGTATTCTCAAGCGTACAATCTTTCCCCACACTCATACAGATATCGTAGAGACATTTGTCCACATCGGTAATCGATGGGTCATCAAAGGTTCTTTCAATTAGCATGGATTGTTCTGTTTGATATGCCTGATACTTCGTGAGGAATGCAGACCATTCCTTCCCTAGATCATAGTAATTTCCAATCTTCCTCTCATAGATAACAAACTGATCTTCTATTGTAACGATTGACACTTTCTTATTACATTCCTCAAATGTTTCTCGCTCAACTGCTGCCTTCGGATAAAATGGGTGAGACCAAGAACGTTCTTCAATCCCTCTTCGAAATACTGCAGGAGACACATTGTGCTGTTGTCGAAACACCGAACTATAATTGGAGGGACTATACCCATAATCATAGCCGATATCCGTTACTTTTCGGTCTCGGTCTACCTTAAGACGGAAGGCACTTTGATCCATCTTTGCTCGCTTGATAAAGGAATAGATGCTCTCTCCCGTTTCTTCCTTGAAAACCCTTGAGAAATAGTATTTTGAAAAATGGCAATGCTCTGCTACATCATCGATTGTAAGATTTTCACCAATATGCTGGATGATATAGGTAATGGCCCGATTTACCATTTCATTCATGATCATATTATCTCACCTCTTTGTAAAATAGTACTCTTATATGTTATACCATCTAAACATTTCACCGTATATACATGGATATGCACAATATCTTCTTTCTTTTTATGTACAAAACCATGCAAAATACAAGTTCATCTTCTATTTCACTCTCCACAATCCATGTTGACTGCAACACACATAGAAACAACCACCACGCATTCTTGGTATATGCAGTTCATTCCCTTGTTCTGGATAAAACTTTTTCAGAAATACCTGATCACAAGTTACATAAGCAAGGAATACCAGATAATGTTCCTTCGTCATCTCATGAGAAAAGGAGATATAGAATTCATCATCTAACGTTTCAATCTGAATTCTATGGTCTTCATCCATTGGTTGTATGTTCATAGGTACTTGTTTTCTTCCACAACAGCTGATCTCTGCATCTGCAGTTGTGGTCATAATATTGCCACAGCTAGGGCATCGGTAAAATCGTATTCGTTTCATATTGCCTCCACTTAATTCATTCTCGTCAAGTTCACCAGATAAGATCTGCTCAATAGGAACACCAAGTGCATCTGCTAGTTCCTGAAGCAATGACACATCTGGGCAACCAAGTCCCCGTTCCCATTTGGAAATCGTCTTATCACTAAGGTTCATACACTCCGCTAGTTTTTTCTGTGTATAGCCTTTTTCTTTTCTAAGTTGCAGGATCAAACTTCCTACCTTTGCACAATCCATATCGTTTTCCTCCTGACTGTTTTTAATACATTATACCATAACAATTCATAAGGTGACTTTCCCCTTTTTCTTATCTTATGGTTAATTAACAAAAAAAACAATCCACGTTTCGTAGAGTTTGTAGCATTTTCTATACAATCAATGAAATCTCCTTTTCATTTCCTATTTTCCTCTAAAACAACTTTCTGGTTCACTATGAAATACCAAAAAAAGATATCAATAAGCAAACTTAAGGATTTCATAAGATTTTCATAAGAATATTTTATAATTTTTTCTAATAGTTTATAGTGCTTTTTCTTTGATTTTGTGGTTAAATAGTATAGAATCGCAAAACAAGTCAGATGCAGAGAGATTTCGTGATACCATACCATCTCTCATATTAGGAGAATAATTAATTATGAATACAAAGAATAACGAAGATTCCAATAATCTTCAAGAAATTAAGATACAGACCGATTTAGATTTTGACGAGGATTCCTATGATATTATGAGTTCCTTAAGCCAGCAAGTGAATGAACAGCTTGATGGAACGAATTCAAACGAATGGAATCAAAACGAATACCCTTACTATGATACGAATGATGAGTTTGAAGAAGAAGGCGTCAAGAAGAAACGACATCTGGGACTTAAAATTTTTGGTGGATTTTTTAGCTGTCTAATTCTTTTCGCCTGTTTTCTCGTTTTCACCAAACCAGGAAATCACCTTGTAACAAAGATTCTTGCCAACTATATTTCTGATTCCGTACAAAAAGCTTCTGCTCCTGCTGTAACAACGAAAGCAGCTACCACGGATAATACGGAGACAAAAGAATTCGAAGAAGATCGAAATTACGCATGGAATACAAGGAATCCCGTTGGTAGACAAGAAGACTATGTAACCAATGTATTATTAATTGGTATTGAAGAGATTGGGAATGCAAGGAATACAGATACTATGATGATTGCTTCCGTTAATACCAAAACACGATCCATTCATCTTACCTCCCTTATGCGTGACTCCTATGTCATGGTTCCTGGTTGGAAAGAAACGAAACTAAATGCAGCCTATGCCCATGGTGACATCGAACTACTAAGAGATACCATTGAAGAAAATTATAAGATCCATCTTGACGGATATGCTTCTGTTAATTTTGAAGATTTCGAAAACGTTGTTGATATCCTAGGCGGTGTTGAGATTCAATTAGGCGCAAAAGAAGCACATTACCTCAATACAACGAATTACATTTCTAACAAAGCGTATCGTAATGTAAAAGAAGGAATCAACCTTCTCAATGGTAACCAAGCACTCGGTTATTGTCGTGTAAGAAAAGTACCTACCTATGATGGAGTGAATAATGATTTTGGACGTACTTTACGTCAACGTCGTGTCTTGGATGCTATTTTCCAAGAATATAAAGACCAGAATATCATTAAGTTGTTTCAAACAACCGACACTTGTTTAAGTTATATTACAACAAATCTGACCACAGCGCAGATAGAGACCTTACTCAATGCCGTTGTTGACTATCGGATTTCGCAAATCAATATGAAATCCCTACCAATCGACGGTGCCTATGAATCTCCTAAAGTATATAATGGTACCACTTGGCCAATCGTACTTGATTGGGATGCCAACATCTTAGATCTCTATCAAACGATCTATGGTGACACACCAGAAGAAGCCCAAGTCAATTTAAGTACCATTCATACTTCAATTCGCTACTAATTAACTATACATGCGTATGAAACAATACGTTTGACTTACTACCATTATCAATGTGTGTCGCTAGGCACACAACTATGATAAACACGCTTTGCGAGTTTATCATAGTTATGGCGGCAGTCGCCAAGGTCTCAAGTAAACTTGGACTTTGGCTCGTTGCTTGCCTTATCCATCTTTTATTAATGACAGAATTGGTTTATCACTCTATTCTTATCTTACGTTGTAAATTGATTCATCTCGTCTTCAACTTGCTTCGCTAAAGCTGTTAAAGTTTGTGATGCATCTTCCAAGTTCAAAATAATCGCTAATTGTTCTTCTGTAGTAGAGGATATTTCCTGTGTTACTTCTGAATTCTTTTCTGCCTTATCTGCCAAGTTCGAAATGATATCTTCCATTTCTCCCTTTAAAGAAATCATATGATTATTCAAATCACCAATCTTGTTTATGTCTTTTCCAAGAGTCTCTACCGAAGTATACAAGGTATCAAACGTTTTTTCTGTTTCAGCAACAGCCTCATTTTGTATAATCGAATTTTCTTTCGCAAGTTCCATTTCTGCAACTGCTGTTTTAGATTGTGTTTTAATGGTATCGATTAATAACTTGATATCATTTGCAGAAGTAGCAGAATTTTCAGCTAATTTTCTTACTTGATCTGCGACTACCGCAAAACCTTTACCACTTTCTCCTGCTCTAGCTGCTTCAATACTAGCATTTAAAGCGAGTAAGTTTGTTTCGTCTGCTATTTCATTAATTACTTGTACAATCGCATCAATTTCAACAGACGTATTAGAAATTGCATGAATGGAATTACGTACTTTATCTGTTGACTGATTTGTCTCTTCTGTAGCTAAAAGAAGATTCTTAACAACTTGTAATCCACCTTCATTTGTTGTTTGTGTATATTCCACTTGCTTATTTAATGTAACGATTGATTCTGAGATTTCT
Source organism: Anaerosporobacter faecicola (assembly GCF_012070565.1). Taxonomy (GTDB): domain Bacteria; phylum Bacillota; class Clostridia; order Lachnospirales; family Lachnospiraceae; genus Anaerosporobacter; species Anaerosporobacter faecicola. The sequence continues at coordinate 12,114 of NZ_JAAQRO010000034.1, read as the reverse complement.
TGCATAGCAGAAGATACTTCATCAAATTCACGAACAATATGCTCCGTTTCGCTCGCTTGTTCTTGTGCTCCCATAGACATTTCAGCAATAGATTCTGTAATATGATGTGTTGCATCTGCACTCTCTTTGGCTATGACATCCATCTTTTTAAACTCAGCCAACATATCATGACAAGACAACTGGGTATTCTTAATAAGGGTATTCATTTTATGAACCGAATGGTTAAATACTGTTCCCATCTCTCCAATCTCATCACTTGTCTTCACATCACATTGTACAGTCAAATCTCCTTGTCCTAGATAATTAATACAAGTATTTAATTTCTTAACATTTCTTACTATTCTTGAAACAATAATAATACTTATTAGAATAGTAAATATAGACACGATTGAAATGTATAGAATGATCTTTAATAGTAGACTTGAAGTTACACTATATAAATGTTTTTCCGGCATGATTGAGATTGCCTTCCACTCAATTGCGTTATTCAGTGTTTTAAACTTAACATATTTTGATTCTTTAACAGATTCATAAGCAAATTGCCCGTCAGCAGATTCACTCACTTTCTTTCGTAATTCTTCATCAGGAATATCTTTACCAATTAATTCTTCGATATTATGTATGGCAATGACTCCATCATAGTTCGTTACAAAAAGATATCCCTGTTCACCTAACTTAACAGAGTTTATAAGTTCTATAATATGTGTTAATGATATATCGATTTCTATAAATCCAATAATTTGTCCATTCTCAACTACTCTTTTGTAATAGGTTACAATCCACTGATTTGTCGCAGCATCAATGTATGGTTCTTTCCAGTTTGATTCCGTTGGCTCACTTAATCGATCTGTGTACCAGGAGGCTTGAGATGGTACTTGATTTGATACACTTGCATTCAATGGATATATATATACACAGTCAGCTCTACTAAAAATCAAATTTACAATTTCCGGATATACATTCAAAAATTGTTCAAAATAAGTATATAATTCTTGTTCTTGTTCCGCTGTTATGGTAGACTTCAATTTGCCTGAATTCAATATAATATCCGCCAACTTCTCTGTAGTTTCCGTTAATGAATTCAGTTTATTATCTATTATTGCAATCTTATCATCAACGCTTGATGTTAAAAAACTGGTTATAATAGCTTTTGATTGCAAATAAACCAAGCTACTTATTGTAGTTGCAATGACAATAAGCAATGCCAGAATTAATGATACTATTTTAATTTGCATTGTCCACTTACTGTTTCTTTTATAGATGTTCTTATTTGGGTTGCTCATATCCTTTTGTTTGTTTCTTTTACTCATCATCAAATCTCCTTATTGCACTTCTTCTCTAGCAGTTAGAGAATACGTAGATACTTTCCATAGTTCCTCTTCATGCACCATAACTATGGTCATCGTACGTTTATATTTGGTATTTGCCTGTATCGCCAAACTTTCCAAATATTCTGGTGTAGAATTCGTGATGGTACTTATATAATCAATCGTAACCGAAGCTGTCTTTTGTCCGTTCAAAGTATAAAACTCAATTTTTTGAAGTGTAACCTCATTGACTTCAACCTTCAATTGATAATTTTGGAGCGATTCTAATGCAATTTCAGGTCTTCCATCTGATAAATATGCTTCCTTAACTTCTTTCGTATAATAATCATACTCTTTCATCACTTCCGGATTTGTATAATCTTTCTTTACCGCTACAGTGATGAATTCACTCGCATTTTTCGATATTTCTACAACATTTTCATCTTCTGCAGAATAATAAAACTTGTCCCCATCAATTGATACTGAATAGTAATTTGTCTCCCCCATCGAGTCTTGTGAGATCTTATTATTACTACATCCAACGAATACATTGGAAAGTAGTACAACACCTAAGAATCCCACCATTATATTTCTTTTGTTCATTCTAACTTCCTTTCATCTAATATGTTTTATAGTTTCAATTGATACTTTAATATGATACCGAATTATCAATAAGAATACAATAACTTTTTTTCAAAATACACGTTATCTTTTTAGTATACAAAATTTAGCTACAAGTTCTATCATGCGGAATTTCTTAACGCTGTATGAAAGTTCCCTATAGAGACTCCCCTTAATAACGATGTGTTAATTTGCATGCAAAAAAAACCTAATAATCAATATGATCATTAGGTTTTCTCTTCCTTACTATATTCATACAAGTATAGAATTCTATTCGAATTAATCCTAAACTTCTATTCTACAACAACACTCAATACATATACATAATTCTTCACCTGTTTTTCAGATACGACGTCCATACGCTGTATCGTTGTTGTAAGCCATAGATTCTCTGCTTCCATCAATAAGTTGGAAAGCATGAATCCAATATCGATCATCTGCTCCGAATGGAACCATTTTCGAATGACACGATCTTTCTTTAGGAATATATGAATGCGATTATGATAGACAACAAAGCGCCATGGTTGGCTATTCATACAAGATGGTGCTACACTTGCTGCTTTCATAATCAGCTTAATGTCTTGATTTACTTCTTCTTTGAATACACATAAGTAATCAATTCCAATCCTTTTCGGTTTATGAAAGTCTAACAAAGAACCTGTCTTTGGCTTACCAAATGCCAAAGCAGCAATAATCTTTTTTGACTCTTTGTTGCGCTTTCCAAAGTTCATATTGATCAAGCAGCTACCAATGTTTTTGGTAGTGAGATAAAGAGCCAATTGTCCAAGCAAGTAACCACCATTCAGATAATATTCCTTTTCCTCTTTTTCATAGATAACAAGGTAATACGGTGCTTCTACCCCAAGATCATTTTTCGCTGTCTTATTCTCATCCCATCGGCTTAGTAAGCCGTACTCTACTTTCCAATTTTCCTGCAATAAAATCTGGTGTTCTAAAAATGTACGAATATTCCGAAGCATTTGTTCATCAAGTGCCTCCATTGAATAATGATAAATTGATTTTCTTTTCCATATAGCTTCGTACATATCCATTTTGGTTCCATAACTCCTTCCTACCTATGCATTCATCTTTTCTCTAATATTCTTCTTATAATACAGCGGAGATATTCCATAATATTTCTTAAATAATTTACTAAAATGATACACATCATCATAACCAACTTGCTTTGCTATGTTCTTAATACTACTACCATTGCTTGTCTGCAAAAATTCTTTGGCTCTCTCCAACCGTATCTTGATCAGGTAGTTGATTGGAGACTCTCCAGTTTCTTCTTTGAAGATCTTAGATATGTATACAGGGCTAAGGTACATATTATGCGCAATTTGCTCCAAAGAAATCCGCTGTTCATAATTCTCATTCAAATAGTTGATAATACGCCGTACTGCATAACTCCGATTATACGTTTCATAAGAGGTATCTTCCATTTTTTTCACTTTTACAAGTAAACCACGTACAATTTGAATCAACAACTGAGACATATACGCCTTCATCATGAATTCTTTTCCAGGTTGACCCGATTGGTATTCTGCCAACATCTCATAGCAAATCTTATTCACCTCTTGCTTCATATGCGTTTTCATATGCATAATCTTCGGGTTTACACCAAATTCAATGGAATTCTCCGGCATATCATAGAATTGTATATCCGAAAATCCCACAAAGAATTCCACCATTGGATTCTTGACATCCGTTACAATATTATGATGCTTTGTCTTCGCATCAAGAAAAAGAATATCTCCAGCTTCTACTGCATATTCTTCTCCTTGAATCAGATATTTTCCTTTACCTGACAGAATCACACTGATCTGCGGGAAATCATGATCATGATAGATACACTCTTTTATTCTTTTTTGTTTGCACACAAAATATACGGTTGGATTTAATGTTTCACAAGGAAAATCGATTTCCATCTGCAACACAAACACCTCCATTCTTCTTTCAATTCCACCCTATCAAAAGAAAAGTTTCCTAATAGAAAAAAGCAACAAAAAAAGAATCAACTTCTGACTCTTTCCTTATGCTCGTATATTAAGCTTCTCTTTGCACGTCATATTCTTCTGTTTGTACAAACAGATACGAATCTTAATTAAAAATATTATAGCATGCTTATATGGAATCAGCATGTAAATCTTTCTTCCTATTTTTATCTCTTTTATAACAAAAAAGACGAAAGTTTTTCTGTATTATTTTTCTTTTTTCATTTTTTCTAACATTTCAACCAAATATTCTTTCGTCTTTTCCATTCCCTTGTTTCTTTTTAACAATACATGCTTCTTACTGCAACAGAAGAAACTATTTAATTTGATTTATAGGTAATCCATTCTTTCTCCCCTTTTTTCTCTGCTAACGATAGGATTCCATCCTCTTGGGCATAAAAAACAGTATTCAATAAAGCTCGAATATCAAGAAATGTTTTCTCCATGCTCTTTTTTCCCATATAGACACAGATTACCTCATGCCCCTGAGCATCCACCGCCGTTGCTGAAAATACATACCCGGCTGCATTGGTTGTTCCTGTTTTCGTTCCAATGATGGTATATAAGTCCTCTGGGTAAGAAACTTCTGAATAAAAGCGATTGGTATTTTCAATCTTCTTTCCTGCTTTTCCATTTGCTTGTTTTACCTTATAGGTTGCTTTCTCTACAATCGTTTTTATTGTACTATTCTTCATGGCATATTGCGTGATCAGTGCCATTTCATAAGCAGTGGTATAATTTTCATTATATCCATCTCCTATATCTAACCCTGCAGGATTATCAAAATGTGTCTTCGTTAATCCTAATTCCTTTACTTTATCATTCATTGCGTCCAAACACTTATCGACCGAACCAAATGTGGCAATGGCTGCACAAATTACCGCGTCCCCATGAGAAGCGATCAACGTCATATGGAGCAACGTATTCAAAGTATATACCTGACCTGCTTTCAAACCATACTGTGCCAGGCAGGAAGGTACTTGTTTTAGCATTGAAGATGTAATCTTAATCTTCTTATTCAGATTTACGCCTTTCTGTTCCAATATAGCGATTGTGGTCATGATCTTGGTTGTACTTGCAGGATAGACTTTCTCATTCTCCTCATCTCCAAGAAGTAACTCTCCTGATTTTCCATCAATAACCGCATACGCATGATGACTGGACAAATCAGAAGGTGCTTTTAAGCCTGCCGCCTGTACTACCCTGAATGGAAGTACAAGTACTAGCAAACAACAAATCCACACATAGATACGCCTATATGATTTCTTATGATTTATCATCGGTAGAACTCCTCTTTTCTTTCTCTATGGTTCGGGTGTCAAAAGCCGAACTTCAGCGGGGCGCGAACGTGCCCGAAGTGAACTATGTCCTGTATTACATGTAAGACAAACTTAAATTGTGCAAATTAACGGACCTCAAAATAAATAAGGGCTTTTGACACCCGAACCTCTATAAAAGAAACTGCTGCAAACCTCTTATGTGTTTGCAACAGCTCTACTCTTTCTATTATTTTGTAAAGTAAGCAACGCCAGATTCAAAAATCATCTGATTTTGGTTACCAAAGATATTCATAGCAACGCCATCACCGATACGTTCTGAATGTGCCATCTTACCAAGAACACGACCATCTGGGCTTGTGATTCCTTCGATTGCACAGTAAGATCCATTTGGATTAAAGTCTTCATTCATGGATGGATTTCCATTGACATCAACGTATTGTGTTGCAACCTGACCATTTGCAAATAATTTCTGTAACCACTCCTTATTTGCAACAAATCTTCCTTCTCCATGAGAAGCAGGAATGGTATATACGCCACCAAGTTCTGCTTGCATTAACCATGGGGACTTGTTTGTAACAACCTTTGTGTAGACGGATTTGCTAATGTGACGTCCGATTCGATTTGTTGTAAGGGTTGGTGTATCTTCTGTAATATCTGTGATTTCACCATAAGGTACCAATCCTAATTTGATCAATGCTTGGAAACCATTGCAGATACCAAGTACAAGACCATCTCTTTGTTTTAACAGATCATTCGTCACTTCCTTGATTGCTTCATTACGGAATACAGAGGCAATGAATTTGGCAGAACCATCTGGTTCATCTCCTGCACTGAATCCGCCTGGGAACATGATGATTTGTGCTTTCTTGATTTCTTCTGTGAAGGCTTGAACAGATTCTGTAATATCCTTTTCACTTAAGTTTCTAAATACAACCGTTGATACATCTGCACCTGCTTTTTCAAATGCTTTGGTTACATCATATTCACAGTTTGTACCTGGGAATACAGGAACGAATACTTGTGGTCTAGCAATCTTACTCTTTGCTGTATAGATTGTCTTCGCATCATATAATTTTGTTTCTAAGGAACCATTTTCTCCTTCGGATACGGTTGGGAATACTTTTTCTAATGTATCTGTCCAAGATGCAAGTGCTTCTTCCATTGTGATTACGGTGTCACCATATTGGAATGCTGCTTGCTCTGTAACTTCTCCAATTACTTCATATACAGCTGTGATTTTGTCTAAATCTTGTTCTGCAACTTCTGCAACGATACAACCATATTCTGACTTGCAGTAATCTGCTGCTTTCACACGATCGCATAAAGTAACGCCTAATTTGTTACCGAATGCCATCTTACTTACTGCTTCTAACACACCGCCGCATCCCAATGCATAAGCAGATAATAATACTTTTTGATTTGCTAACTTTGTAATCTGTGTATATAATTCCATTACTTGTTCGAATACAGGAAGATCATATTCATCTTTTGCTATATTGAATTTTACGATCTTGCTTCCTGCTTTCTTGAATTCAGGAGTAATGATATCTTGTTGTTTTGCTACATCTACTGCAAAGGAAACTAATGTTGGAGGTACATCAATATCATTAAATGTACCAGACATACTATCTTTACCACCGATGGAAGGTAATCCAAGTTTCATCTGCGCTTCATATGCACCTAATAAAGCTGCCATTGGTTCGCCCCAACGTTTTGGATCTGTTCCTAATCTTCTGAAATACTCTTGGAATGTGAAACGAATCTTGGAGTAATCACCACCACATGCAACAATCTTAGCAACGGAAGATATAATTGCGTAGATAGAACCATGGTATGGACTCCAGCTTGATAGATATGGATCAAATCCATAGCTCATCATTGTTACCGTATCACATTTTCCTTTTAATACAGGAAGTTTGGCGATCATCGTTTGAATTGGCGTTAACTGGTATTTACCACCATAAGGCATGGTTACTGTTGCAGCACCAATGGAACTGTCGAACATCTCAACAAGACCTTTTTTCGAACATACATTAAGATCATGAAGAAGATTTAACCATGTTTCTTTCATATTCGTTACCGTTACTTCTTTTTGTAAGAAGTTATCCTCTTTGGAAGGCATGGTAACAATTGCTTTTGCTTCCTGATGCGCACCATTGGTATCGAGGAATGCACGGCTGATATTAACGATTTCTTTGTCTCTCCAGATCATAACAAGTCTTGGTTCTTCTGTAACAACTGCAACTTCTACTGCTTCTAAGTTTTCTTCTGCTGCAAATGCTAACATCTTGTCGACATCTTTTTTATCTACTACAACTGCCATTCTTTCCTGTGATTCGGAGATTGATAATTCTGTTCCATCAAGACCAGCATATTTCTTAGGTACTTTATCCATAAAGATGTGTAATCCATCTGCTAATTCACCGATTGCTACAGAAACACCACCTGCACCAAAGTCATTACATTTTTTAATAATGCTACTTACTTCTTCACGGCGGAATAGACGTTGAATCTTTCTTTCGGTAGGAGCATTTCCTTTTTGAACTTCCGCACCACAAGTATCAATAGAGCTTGTTGTATGTGCCTTAGAAGAACCTGTTGCTCCACCACAACCATCACGTCCTGTTCTTCCACCTAATAAGATGATAATATCACCTGGATCAGAATTCTCACGAATTACATTTCTTCTTGGAGCAGCACCCATAACAGCACCAATCTCCATTCTCTTTGCAACGTAATTTGGATGATATACTTCGTCAACAAGTCCTGTTGCTAATCCGATCTGGTTTCCATAAGAGCTATATCCTTTAGCAGCACCTGTAACGATCTTTCTCTGTGCAAGTTTTCCTTCTAATGTTTCCTTTAAAGATACGGTTGGATCTGCTGCACCTGTTACACGCATTGCTTGGTATACATATCCTCTTCCTGATAATGGATCACGAATTGCTCCACCAAGACAAGTTGCTGCTCCACCAAAAGGTTCAATCTCTGTTGGGTGGTTATGTGTTTCATTCTTAAAGAATACCAACCATTCTTCTTCCTTACCATCGATTTCAACTGGTACGATAATAGAACAAGCGTTGATTTCATCAGATACTTCCATATCTTCTAATTTGCCATCTGCACGAAGCTTTTTCATTGCTAATAACGCAATATCCATTAAAGAAATGTACTTATCATCTCTTCCTTTATAGATGACTGCACGATCCTTTGTATATTGGTTATAAGAAGCTACGATTGGTGCTTTATAGTAGCCATCTTCAAATTCTACATCCTTTAATTCCGTAAGGAATGTTGTATGACGACAGTGATCGGACCAGTACGTATCCAATACACGGATTTCTGTCATAGAAGGATCTCTTTTTTCTTCCTTTCTAAAATACTTTTGAATATGAAGGAAATCCTTAAATGTCATCGCTAGATTTAGTGAGCTATATAATTCATTTAATTTATCTTCTTCCATCGTTGCAAAACCATCAAATATAATCACATCTGCTGGTTCATCAAACTTCGCTACTAACGTTTCTGGTTTTGCTCCGTTATTCTCTCTTGAATCTACTGGATTGATACAGTATGCTTTGATTCGATCAAATTCCTCTTCCGTAATCGTTCCTGATAATACATATGTAGTAGCAGAACGTATGATTGGTTCTTCTTTTTCATTTAATAACTTCACGCATTGTTCTGCAGAATCTGCTCTTTGATCGAATTGTCCTGGCAGATATTCAACAGAAAATACTTTATCTTCTGCATTTTTCTCAAATTCTTCTTCATATAAGTAATCCACTGGTGGCTCTGAAAATACAATTCCTAATGCTTTGTTATATGTCTTTTCTGATAAATTCTCAATATCATAACGGATTAATACACGAACTTCTGTTAATCCCTTAATTCCAAGATAACTCTTAATCTCTTCTTTTAATTCTTTTGCTCTGACTGCGTATGGTGCTTTCTTTTCAACATAGATTCTCTTTACGTTACTCATCGCTTACCTAACCTTTCTGATCTAACTGTATCCTACAGTATTCTGCAATCGTTACCGTTAAACTCATTATACCATACCGTGTTTTATAAATAAAATTAATATAATTCAATTTACTAATTAGGTTTCCTTATAGAAAAACTCATTTATCAGCTAAAATATTTACACTTTGTTCTCCGCGCCGAGCACAGCAGCTTCTGCTGACATCTACCTCATGTGTGAGTGCGCATCCCCACGGAGGGTTATACAATAGGTAAGTTGGAGGACTTTCCTATTATGATTAGGGTGTCAAAAGCCCTTAGTAAAACTTTCTTTCGTTAATTTGCACAAGCATTAGCTTATCTCATGTAATACAGGATTTAGTTTGATGAGCAACTATATGAAAAAGAACCCCCTATATGGTGTAGAATTCTGTTCTCAAATTCTACCACCTATAGAGAGTTCTCTTCTATCTCCTGTCTACAAAAGGAACGTGATATTATAATCCATTATACGCTCCATTCAACTTACAGGATCTCATTACAAAATTTCATCTAACTAGTTTGTTCCAGATTCCTCTGTAGTTGTATCTGCTTCTTCTCCATCATCTAAAGCAGTATCAGGTGATAAGGATATATCACTTGTTCCTGCATCTTCTGTTGTAGTTTCTTCTGTTGTAGGTAAGATTGTGTTATTTCCCATAACAACTTTATCCCAGATCTTATCATTCACTTCTACTTTGTAAGCAGCTTTAATTGTCTTGAACTCTTCTTCAAAACGTGCTTCTTCAGCTTCTTGAATTGCAGTATCAACTGCTTCATCATAGCTTGTTGTTGCACTGTCATCTACCATCTTAATAATATAATATCCTTCATCTGTTTCAACAACACCACTTATCTCACCATTTTTAAGCTTCATGGCTTCTTCCATATAGGTCTTGTTTGTTTGTTCATTCTCATCATTTGGTAAGAAAGAAAGATCCGTGTAATCTACACTTGTATCCCCATCTTCAATACCATCTTCTAAGTTCTTGCTATCTTTTACTTTTTCATAGATTGCATCAATCTTTTCTTTCGCAGCTTTTACTTCATCATCAGATAATGGAGTTGCGTTACCTTCTTCGTCTTTTGATACAGTTGTTACATAGATATACTCTGTACTGTATTCTTTGTACTGTTCTTTATCAATACCTGCTTTGATTGCATCATCATCAATATCAAAGGAATCAATTAAATCACCATAGTATTTGTCAGTGATTGCCCATTTCTTTTGGATTTCATTAACAGATTCTTCTGTAAATCCTGTTAACTTTTTATCTTCCTCTGACATTTGTTCCATGATAGAAGCAGTATTCGTTTCAATTTCTTTGATTTCGTCATCTGTTAATTTATAATCTTTCTTAATGGCTTCACGGTATAACACTTCATAACGAATTGCTGTGTCCATAGCTTGTTCTTTGGAGTCATCACGGATTGTTTTACCTTCTTCGATTTCCATATCCCAGTATCCTGTTCCGAAATAGTACTGATACATCTGATCCATATAGCTGATCTGTGATTCATAAGAATAGATATAGTAAAGCATGTCTGCCATTGTTAATTTCTCATCATCAATGGTTAACGCTAAATCCTCTTTTTTATATTTTATGCTTGTATCAACTGTACTTTCATTTGTATTGTTTGAATCTGATTTTTTCTTACTACATCCAGTAAGGGCCATACTACATACAAGTATAACCATAAGTACTAGAGACATTACCTTCTTTAACTTATTCACTTTATTTCCTCCATATGATCTTATTAATGAAACAACTTTCTGTTTCTTATGTTAGTTCAAAGAACATTCTATATAACTTTAACTCTTTCGTCAAGTTGATTACCGAAATTCACAAAATCTACACTTTTTATTCCTGACCTGCTAATTGATCCAAAAAATACTGGGATGCTGCCGTCAATGGTATTTGATTACTATACGCTGCAACCAATTTTCTCATTGGCAATTCTTCTTTCATATTGAGTATGATCATATCATCATTGTCTTGATGTTTCAGATTATTCACACAATAATCTGGTACAAATGCTACTCCTAATCCAATCCTTGCCATGTCAATCAATAAATCATTGCTGTTTAGTTCAATTGCAGGCGCTAAATCAATGGATTGTTGCAAGAACAAACTATGAAGGAATTCACTTGTGGTAGAATGTTTGTCCAACATAAGAATTGGGTAATTTCTCAGATCGGTCAATGTCATCTCACGGTCCACCGTAGGAAAATAATTCTTATTGGCGATAAATACATCGCGAAATGTCCCTACTTCTGTTACATTATTAATGCTATTCAAACGGCTATTTGGTGAATTCACAACGATTAGATCCACTTGATTGGTTTCTAGTAGCTCCACGCATTGCAACGATGTCCCATTTGTAACCTTAATATGCACTTTCGGATATTTCTGATGAAAATCATTTAGAAATGGAACAAGATAATATCGACAGATTGTATCACTGGCACCGATTCGAAGTTGTCCCCCGTTCAAAGTTCCAGCCTCCATAATCTGACTTTCCCCTCGGCTAATTAAATTAATCGCTGGTTCTATATGCTTAAAAAGCATCTCGCCTTCCTTTGTTAATTTAACACGTTTCGTACTCCGAATAAACAACGTCTGGTTCAATCTCTTTTCCAATACCTTGATTGATTGGCTAACTGCAGATTGAGAGATGAACAATTCCTTGGAAGCTTCTGAAAAGCTTAATGTTTTACCCACAAAATAAAAGACTTTATATAATTCGTAATTAATATCCATATCACATTTACCTTTCTGTCGGAGTTCGGACTTCCACTTCGTGTAAGTCCTTGAAATTCCTTCGGAATTTCTTTTTTATTCTTCCATCTTTTACAATAGACGTTAGAAATCCCTTCGGTATTTCTAACGTTAACATATGACTCCT
>NZ_JAAQRO010000033.1 GCF_012070565.1 Anaerosporobacter faecicola | reverse complement strand
TTTTTATTCTTCCATCTTTTACAATAGACGTTAGAAATCCCTTCGGTATTTCTAACGTTAACATATGACTCCTTCGGAGTTCGGACTTCCACTTCGTGTAAGTCCTTGAAATTCCTTCGGAATTTCTTTTTTTTTCTTCCATCTTTTACAATAGACGTTAGAAATCCCTTCGGTATTTCTAACGTTAACATATGACTCCTTCGGAGTTCGGACTTCCACTTCGTGTAAGTCCTTGAAATTCCTTCGGAATTTCTTTTTTATTCTTCCATCTTTTACAATAGACGTTAGAAATCCCTTCGGTATTTCTAACGTTAACATATGACTCCTTCGGAGTTCGGACTTCCACTTCGTGTAAGTCCTTGAAATTCCTTCGGAATTTCTCATATGTTACATTATATCCTTTATTTATTAGAAAAACAATGTTAATGGTTTAAATTCGGTTTAATTTGAGTTTATTATGTTATTTTGTTTCTTTTCTTCCATTTGTTAGCTTTTCTGGTAGGAATTTGACACCTTTTCGATTGTATTGTATCATTATTAGGACGACAACTGACATATACATATTTGTCGTAGATTGTATAGTTAATAACTTATAGAAAGAAGGAAGTAACATCTATGATCAAAGATATTATTTCGGTAGGATTGCCTGTTGTTGAATCCATGGACATTAAAAAAAATCGTTTACTTCCGCTTACACTGAATGGTAAAGAAAAACGAATCTGTATCGTCACCGGAATTCACGGTGATGAATTAGAAGGACAGTTTGTTTGTTACGAAATGATACGCAGAATTAATGCAAATCTTCAATATCTGAATGGAATTGTCGATATCTATCCTTATGTTAATCCTCTTGGTTTAGAGTCCATTACAAGACGTGTTCCAACTTTTGATCTTGATATGAACCGTAACTTTCCTGGTAATGAAGAGGGCGATATGGCGGAATGTGTCGCTGCTACGATTATTGAAGACATCTTAGGTTCCGATTTATGTATTGATCTGCATGCAAGTAATATTTTCATTCGTGAGATTCCACAGGTACGAATCAGTGCGGATCATGTAGATACATTACTCCAATACTCTAAATTATTGAATGTGGATTTTGTCTGGGTTAACGATTCTGTCACAATCCTCAAATCATCTCTCGTACATAGCCTGAACTCCTTGGGCGTACCATCACTCGCCGTAGAGATGGGTGTAGGAATGCGTTTGACCAAAGAATATGGATTGCAATTAGTAGATGGTTTATTCAATCTTATGAAAGAATTAGGAATATGGAGTGGACCAGTCGCTGAAATCCGTGAACCAATTGTCTCTACCGATGGACAAGTTCAGATGATCCATGCTGAAGCCTCTGGCATCTTTGTACCTGCCATCTCTCATTGGAAAGGCATCTGTAAAGGGGATTGTGTAGGTGACATCATCGATTCCTTGAATGGAACGATCAAAGAACATATTCTTGCCCCATGTAGTGGAACCGTCTTTACTTTGCGAGAATATCCTGTCGTTTACAATGGTTCTTTAATTGCTCGAATCTTAGGAGGTACAAGTACATGCTAAAAGAAACAATCTATACCTTAGATGCTCCCTTTCGTGCAAATATGAACATTTATGGTTATACATTTGGTAGCGGGGAAAGCTCCGCTTGTATCGTTGGACCTACACGTGGTAATGAAGTACAACAGCTTTATGTGTGCTCCCAATTGATTAAAACTCTGGCACAGGTAGAAAAAAATGGTCATATTCTTAACAACCATAAGATTCTTGTCATTCCATGTGTCAACAATTTTTCTATCAATGTAGAGAAGCGTTTTTGGGCGCTTGATAAAACAGATATTAACCGTATGTTTCCTGGAAATCCTTCCGGCGAAACAACCGAAAGAATCGCCAATGCCATCTTCGAAAAAACCAAAGGTTATAGTTACGGAATACAGTTTGCTAGCTTTCATACCCCCGGAGATTTCATTCCCCATGTTCGTATGATGGAAACGGGACATCAAAATACTAGTCTTGCAAACTTATTTGGTCTCCCTTATGTTCTTACACGGAAACCAGAGCCATTCGATACAACAACCTTAAATTATAATTGGCAATTAAATGATACCAATGCATTCTCTGTATATACCAATGCAACCGATCAAATTGATGAACCGTCTGCAAGGCAAGCGGTATCTTCTGTCCTACGCTTTTTAACCAGAATGGGAATTATCAAATACAACTGCCACAATGGATTTATTGCTAGTGTTATTGAAGAAGAATCTTTGCTGCCAATTCGTGCTGACGTATCGGGAATCTACCATCGATTAAAAGCTCCTGGTGACGAAGTCAAATTCGGAGATTTATTGGCAGAAGTAATTGATCCGTTAGAAGGAGAAGTTATCTCTCAGATTATAGCACCAAGTGATGGCATCATCTTCTTTGCTCACACCAAACCTCTCGTAATTCAAAACTGCGTAATTTATCAACTAATCCGTCGTTTGCATGAATAAGCCTTATGTACCACTACGAACTTCAGCGGGCATGAGCGTGCCCGGAGTGAACGATATCCTGTATTACATGTTAGACAAACTTAAATTGTGCAAATTGACGCACCTCAAACTAAATCAGGACTTTTGACACCCAAACCCTAGTATACAAAAAAGGTTTCACCTAATTATTCGTAAGAATGTGGACATCTCATGTCCGATTCTTTACATATAACTGGTGAAACCTTTTTTGATTGCTATTATTCCTATATTGTTTTTTCAAAATTCTCTAATGGCATTGGTTTAGCAAAATAAAATCCTTGTGCCATGTCACATAAAATTCCCTTTAGGAACTCTGATTGTGCAGATGTTTCTACACCCTCAGATAATACTTTCATGTTCAATTGCTTTGCCATATGTACAATACTGGATATGATAATCTGTTCTTCTCGATGCATCTCTCCTTCACGGAAAAATTGTCGATCCAATTTAATAATATCCGTTTCTATATCTTTTAGTAGATTTAAGGAAGAGAATCCAGACCCAAAATCATCAATCGAAACAACAAATCCACTCTGGCGGAATTGTTTCACCGTATCCATTGCTTCTCTGGAATTCTCAATGCAGACAGATTCGGTTAATTCCAATTCAATTAACTGCGCTGGTAAATGGTAACGTTTTACCAATGATTTTACTTGCTGAACAAAATAAGGATTTGACAAATGTACGCCCGATACATTCACGGAAATTGGAACAACCTTCTGGTTTTGGTCCAATCGCTTTCTAAGGAATTTGCAAACCTCTTCATAAACAAAGAAATCCAATTTTTCTATAAATCCATTCTTCTCAAAGATCGGTATGAACTGATTTGGTGGTATTATTTTACCATCTACAATCCAGCGAACCAACGCTTCAGCACCAACAATCTCCTCTGTCTTTAAGTCAACCTTTGGTTGATAATATACACAAAATTGTTTCATCAATAAGGCATTTTCCATACATTGATTCACATGGGATTCCCATTGGATTCGATCTTGCATTTTCTTATCAAATACACCACATGTCATATGTGATTTTCCTTTTACGCTTTTTCTAGCCATATTGGCGTTATCAATTGCTAAACGGATTGGTGTTCCTATCTCTAAGAAAGCAATACCACTACTTAAGATCAATTTTATTCCTTTGCGTTCATCATAGCATTGATCAACGAACTCTTCATTTAGTTGCTTAATCTGTTCTGCGACGGTATCTTCGGAATCATATTCAATAAACAGAATAAAATTATCTGCCGATAATCTTGTCATTTCTTTAACAAGATTGCGTTCACGCTTCATAATAGTTGCATACAATGCAAGAAAACGGTTTCCTTCTAGGTAACCATACATTTCATTCACATAGCCAAAACTATTAAAATCAGTATACACAATTGCATACTTCCGATTTGGTTCCCGCATCATAGTCCGTTTTACAATATCATAGAATTGAATTTCATTGGGCAAACCAGTTACCTTATCCAAGCGATATCGTTCATCATCCAATGGTTCCTTAGAAGCCACTTGCCGAATCATAATTTCTTTAAATACCTCATCATTTTCAGAGCAATCCAAATTATTGGAGTTACCGCTCTTTCCTACCAATGTTTCTCCGACCTCTTCCACAAATGAATCAAATAGGATCATCGCACAGATTCCTTTTTCTTCCTTATGCTCAATAGGATATCCTAGCATTAATGTACTATTAATTTTTGTGGAACCATGTATAATACACTTAAACAAACTGTTGTTTCCTAATACAATGGCTTGACAAACTTCATCTCTTTGATCCTTTTCCACTAATTGCAATAGATTATCCTTGAATTCTCTTGCAAATTGTTCTTTTGTCATTCCAATTCTATCATAAAACTCATCATCAGCCCGTAATACATTTCCCACTCTAGTTGATGATAAAATCAAATTGACATAGGAAGGTGGCGTCTTCCTTACACTTTGACCTGCTGCTTTACTCATCCTTATTTAACCTCGCAGTCTATTAATCTCTTATCCTACACAATTCCATTCGTGCAATTGTATCCTGTACCGTTAAACAAGCAAACACATTCAAACATCTGCTCGTTTCTTCCTGTAATGGGACTATTATACCATAAAATATTACATGAAACAACCTAGCATGTCATAATATACCATACTTCTTTTATATACATGCTAAAAAGTGCATAAACTTATGAAATATAGCCCAAATAAAGAAATTTTGAATATTTTATAGTATAAAAACACATCGTGCATAGCATTTCATAGTATCTAGTGCATACTTCAATTATAGAAGTAATGCCTCCAATTCCGCTACTGTATATACCAGGTAATCTGCTCCAGCTTGTTGTAATTCCTCTTCTCCACCATAACCATATACGACACCAACACATTCAATACCACGTTCATGAGCACCAATCACGTCAAATTTACGGTCACCAACCATAAGAATGTTCTCTTTTGCAACTTGTCCAAATCCGGCAATTGCCGCATCAACTACCTCTGCTTTATTGGATCTTGTTCCATCAAAGTTACTGCCAATGATATGTTCGAAGTACTGCTTAATTGAAAAATGTTCTAAAATCTTCTCTACAAATACAGTAGGTTTCGAACTTGCAATTGCCAGATGCATATCCTGACTTACTAGTTTTTCCAGCATCTGTGCAATTCCTTCATAGATTTCATTCTCATACAGACCAATTGTTGAAAAGCGCTCTCTATATTTGCTTTCTGCTTCAATTGCCTTTTCCATTGTAAATCCATAGAACTCCATGAAAGAATCACGTAAAGGAGGTCCTATAACAACTTCTAATTTATCAAGGTCTGGTTCTTCAATTCCATAATGTTTAAGAGCATATTGAAAGCTTTTTGTAATTCCAACTTTCGGGTCTGTTAATGTGCCATCTAGGTCAAATAATATATAATTCTTTGTATTCATGGTAGTTTTCCTTTCTTTACGGTTGATATTTTGATTTCGATTTTAACATATTCCATACACTATATGCAATAAAAGAACGAACTTTTTCAAATGTCATTGACAGAACCATTTTCCCTTGTTATAGTATTCACGTAAAACATAGATACGCTAGGGGAGCTTTACTGCTGAGAAGTGCAACATGCACAACCCTCATAACTTGAACTGGATAACACCAGCGTAAGGAAGCACATGTTTGTACATATTCCATTTATATGGCGAATTTTGTCAATGGAATGATATGAACCCAACGAGCTCCTCCTTAGCAATTGAAAGGGAGGATTTTTTATGTATCTAGGAATTATGAATTATTTTGCAACTGGTAACGCTGACGATGGTTACTCCTTGAAAGCACCAAGTTATATTCTTTTTATTGCTTTGATCGTTGTACTTCTTGCTATTGTTTACTTTAGTAAGAAAGAATCCAAAAAGATTCAAACAAAGCAATTAGTATTTGCTTCGGTTTCCATGGCTCTTGCACTTGTTACCTCATTTATCAAATTCGTTGATTTACCATTTGGTGGATCCGCTACTCTATTCAGTATGTTCTTTATCTGTTTTATTGGATATCTGTATGGTGCTAAGATTGGTGTAATGACTGGTATTGCTTATGGTTTTCTACAATTAGTGATTGACCCAAGTATCTATCATCCAATTCAACTTCTACTTGATTTTCCCGTAGCATTTGGCTTACTAGGTCTATCTGGTGTATTCAATAAATCCAAATACGGTCTTTTAAAAGGATATATCCTCGGTGTTTTTGGACGTTATGTTGCACATGCAATTTCCGGATATGTTTTCTTTGGTCAATGGGCTCCAGAAGGACAAACTGCTCTTGGTTATACCATCACTTACAATGCGACCTATATACTACCAGAAGCACTCGTTACAATGATTATTCTATTAATCCCTGCATTCACCAATGGATTAAAAGAAGTGAAACGTATGGCAAACGAATAAACAAAACTCAGCACAGTCAGCTCCAACTGACATCTACCTTTTGTGCGAGTGTACATCCCCTGGAAGGTCATATAATAAGAAAAATTTGATATATAAAAAATGTTGGACGTGTGTTATAACATGCCCAACATTTTTTTAACCAGTCATGTTTTCCATACTGATAGAAACACATGACTGGTTATTTTTATATTATTTTATCTTTGCAATATCAATTAACTCTAGATTTTTCTTATCTGCTTCAGCAGTTTCTAAACTTGTAAGTAATGCATTGGCTGTATCCAGTGATGTTAAACAAGTAACACCTGTTTCAATGGAAACTCGTCGAATCAAGAAACCATCTTTGGAACGTTCTGCTCCTTGGGAAGGAGTATCGATTACCAAATCAATCTCATGCTCTAGTATTAAATCCATAAGGTTTGGAGACTCTTGTTCAATCTTATTGATTGCTATTGCATGAACCCCATTCTCATTCAATACTTTTGCTGTATTTCTTGTAGCGTAGATGGTATATCCCAAATCTACAAATCTTCTACCAACACTAATCGCTTCAATCTTGTCCGCATCTTTTACTGTCAAGATCATCTTTTTGTGCTTAGGAAGGTTAATTCCTGCACCTAAGAATGCTTTGTAGAGTGCTTCATTAAAGTTCTTTGCAATACCAAGACATTCTCCTGTTGACTTCATCTCAGGTCCAAGGCTGATATCTGCACCACGTAATTTTTCAAAAGAGAATACAGGCATCTTTACTGCAACATAATCTGCCTCTTTTTGTAAACCAGGTGTATAACCAAGATCTTTGATTTTTGCTCCCAAGATTACTTTCGAAGCTAGGTCAACAATTGGAATACCTGTTACTTTACTGATATATGGTACAGTTCGACTAGAACGAGGATTTACTTCAATTACATACACCTCATCTTGGTAAACGATAAATTGAATGTTAATCAAACCAATAACATGTAAGCTCTTGGCTAATTTTCTTGTATACTCTTCAATTACCTTCTTGGTTCTTGCTGATATATTCTGGGTTGGATATACCGAGATACTATCTCCAGAGTGAATACCTGCACGTTCCACATGTTCCATGATTCCTGGGATCAGGATATCTGTTCCATCACATACGGCATCAACTTCTACTTCTTTACCCATTAGGTATTTATCTACTAGGATAGGGTGTTCTTGAACGATTCGATTAATAATGCCCATGAATTCTTTAACATCCTGGTCATTAATAGCAATCTGCATACCTTGTCCACCTAATACATAAGAAGGACGTACAAGCACTGGATATCCTAATTCATTTGCTGCTGCTAACGCTTCTTCTACCGTATATACCGTCTTTCCAGATGGTCTTGGAATACAACATTCTTCTAAGATATCATCGAATAATTCACGATCTTCAGCTGCATCAACATTTTCTGCACTTGTACCAAGGATTGGAACCCCCATCTTCAATAAGGCTTCTGTCAACTTAATCGCAGTTTGTCCACCAAACTGTACTACCGCACCATCTGGTTTTTCCAGATCAACGATATTTTCCACATCTTCTGGTGTCAATGGTTCAAAATACAATTTATCTGCAATATCAAAGTCTGTACTTACTGTTTCAGGATTGTTGTTTACGATAATTGTTTCATATCCACTTCTTCTAAGAGACCATACACTATGAACAGAACAATAATCAAATTCAATACCTTGTCCAATTCGAATCGGACCAGAACCAAGAACTAAGACTTTCTTCTTTGTCTTCACCGCATCTACTTCATTCTCATTGTCAAAGCAAGAGTAGTAATAAGGCGTAGAGGCTGCAAATTCTGCTGCACAAGTATCAACCATTTTGAAGGAAGCAAGAATGTTATATTCTTTTCGTAATTCTTTGATCTCTTTTTCTGTTTTCTTTGTCCATTTTGCAATTACTTTATCAGGGAATTCTAATTTCTTAGCCTCTAATAACAACTCTCTTGTTAATTCCGAAGCTTTTAATTTTTCTTCCATCTCAACAAGAATTGCAATCTTATCGATGAACCATTCATCAATTTGGGTAATATCATGAATCTCTTCATACGTGATACCAAGACGTAATGCCTGTGCAATTGCATAGATTCGACGATCATCTACTTTATGAAGTTCTTCAAGTATTCTTTCTTTATCAAAGCCATCATAAAGTCCCGTATTCTCAAGACTATCCACATGCTGTTCCAAAGAACGGATTGCTTTCATAAGAGCACCTTCAAAATTCGTACAGATGCTCATTACTTCTCCAGTTGCCTTCATCTGTGTTGTTAATGTTCTCTTTGCGGAGATGAATTTATCAAACGGAAGTCTAGGAATCTTAACAACAACATAATCAAGAGCAGGTTCAAAACTTGCATATGTTTTCTTCGTAATTGCATTTGGAATCTCATCAAGGGTGTAACCAAGTGCAATCTTAGCAGCAACTTTTGCTATTGGATATCCCGTTGCTTTTGATGCCAATGCAGAGGAACGACTAACACGTGGATTTACCTCGATTACACAATACTCGAATGAAGTTGGGTGTAAAGCAAATTGTACATTACATCCTCCTGTAATCTTCAACTCATCAATAATATTTAGGGCAGCACTACGTAACATCTGGTATTCCTTATCCGATAATGTCTGTGAAGGTGCCACTACGATACTATCTCCCGTATGTACACCAACTGGATCTAAGTTTTCCATATTACATACGGTAATGCAGTTTCCATTGGAATCACGCATTACTTCATATTCAACCTCTTTCCAGCCTGCAATACAGCGTTCAATCAGACACTGACCAACACGGCTTAAACGAAGACCATTGGAGCAGATATCAATCAGCTGTTCTTCATCATGGGCGATACCACCACCACTTCCACCCAATGTGTAAGCAGGACGAATAACTACAGGGTAACCGATGGTATTGGTAAATGCGATTGCAGCTTCAACCGTTGTAACAACCTCACTTGGTGCACAAGGTTCGCCGATTTTCTCCATTGTTGTCTTGAATTCCAAACGGTCTTCCGCTTTTTTAATTGTAAGAGATGTTGTACCAATCAAGCGAACATTGTTTTCTTTCAGGAAGCCACATTCCTCTAATTCCATTGCAATGTTTAATGCCGCTTGGCCACCTAATGTTGGAAGTACACTATCTGGTTTTTCTTTTATAATCAATTGTTTTACAATCTCAGGGTTTAATGGCTCAATGTAGACACGATCTGCAATGTCTTTATCTGTCATGATCGTTGCAGGATTGGAGTTCACTAACACAACTTCAATTCCTTCTTCTTTAAGAGAACGGCAAGCCTGTGTACCAGCATAGTCAAACTCAGCTGCTTGTCCAATTACGATTGGTCCAGAACCAATTACTAATACTTTTTTAATATCTTCAATCTTTGGCATTATTTGCAATCCTCCATCATAGTAATAAATTTATTAAATAATAACTCAGAATCTTTTGGACCAGCACATGCTTCTGGATGGAACTGTACGGTAAAGATCTTCTTACCTGTATATTCCAAACCTTCAACTGTTCCATCATTTACATTAACAAAACTTACTTTTGCTATCTTTTCATCAAGATTACTACTATCTACAACATATCCATGGTTCTGAGATGATATGTATACACGATTGGTGGCAAGGTCTTTAACTGGATGATTTGCTCCTCTATGACCATATTTCATCTTATGTGTATCTGCACCATTTGCTAGTGCCATTAACTGATGTCCCAAACAAATTGCAAAGATTGGTACATCACTCTGATACAATTTTTTGATTTCTTCTATAATACTCGTACATTCTTTTGGATCTCCAGGACCATTGGATAACATAATTCCATCTGGGTTAGATGCTAAGATTTCTTCTGCAGATGTAAATGCAGGATAAACCGTTACATGACATCCTCTCTTAGTTAAGCATCTGGTAATGTTATTTTTTGAGCCAAAATCCATAAGAGCAACATGAAGTCCCTTATCTGTTCCTTCATCAGCAGGATACTCTGTTTTATTCAAACGGCTCACTTTCTTTACAACCCCTGCTGGTGTATATGCCTTTAATTTTGCTTTTACTTCTTCTATATTGTAATTTTCATTCGTGGTAATCATACCATTCATCGTACCTTTTTCACGAAGGATCTTCGTAAGTGCTCTTGTATCAATATCACAGATACCAGGAATGTCATGTTTTAAAAGAAAGGTTTCTATTCCATCTTGTGAACGGAAATTGCTTGGTTTTCTTGCAATCTCTCGAACGATATAACCATCTGGCCAAGCCTGAAGAGATTCCATGTCTTCATAGCAGATACCATAGTTACCAATCAACGGATATGTCATTACAACCGCCTGACCAGCATATGAAGGATCTGTTAGTACTTCTAGATAACCTGTCATTGAAGTATTAAATACGATTTCACTTATTACTTCTTTTGTTGAACCAATACTTTTTCCCGTAAATACATTGCCATCTTCAAGTATTAAAAACGCTTTCATATATTAATACCTATTCCTTTCTTAAATAACATTGTAGTGTTTACCTTACATTCTTAACAATACATGATAAATATGATCTTTTGTCACTCATTTCATAATACCATTCTAATTCGTAAAGAAATTAGTCTATATCCTAGTTATATCAGGATAAATTTTTATCATTCTACCACAGAAATAATCTAAATACAAGTATATTATACATTATTTTCGTGTTATGTTGAATTATTATACAATTGTGTAAATAATCTTGTTTTTATATACAATTTGCTACAATTAGCAAAAAATGTTCTATACCTCTATGTACCAATCCTTATGGTATAAAGCAAGATAATCCGATCATGCAATTCCAACTGATACTCCCCTTATTCAATCGAATATCTTATAAAAGGGCAAAAAAAATTAATACTCTTTTTTTGTCTTTCCTTTTTTCTCCTCAAAAAAGGATATTTTAAAATCAATGATTTCAAAATATCCTTTCTATATACCATTCATCAGGATCGGTTTCCCAATAAAATGGAAATGCCTCTAGTTGCTTGCCCTGTCTTTGCTGACTGAACAAACAATCTATACTCATTCAATATTTTATTTTTATTAAGTTCCGATACATATCTTGGAACATCAAGATCTTCAATACGACTTCTTGCCGCTGTAAGATTCTGACTGGTATACTGGCTATTGGAGTATGCATAATCTAAAGCATTGGTAGAAGCACCAATTTCACTTCTTGATGAAGACACTTTCTTAATTGCATCATCAATCTTGGAAATGTCAAAACTACCGGTTACATCGTAATCGGCTATCCCAAGAGCATCAAGAGTCGAATTCGGTAACTTCGTCTGAATACTAGAACCATTTGCTGTAGCAGCTGTATTCACACTAGTAACACTACCATCTAATAACTTCTTTGTATTATATTCTGTGTTTCCAGCAGCATCAGAAATATGTTGCTTTAATTGATTGATTTCATCTTGCATACTTGCTTTATCATCAGAGGAATAAGTATCATTACTTGCTTGAACACTAAGCTCTCTGATTCGTTGTAAGCTGTCTGCAATTGAACTAAGTGCACCGTCTGCAACATTCAGCATGTTCTTCGTATTCGCTGTATTGTTCGTTGCTGCATCATATCCACCTGACTGACTCTTAAGACTTTCAGAAATGGATAATCCGGCTGCATCATCTGCTGCAGAATTGATTCTCTTCATCGTAGATAAATGCTCATAATTCGTACTTAATTGATTATAAATACCACTTACTGCCATACGATCAACCTCCATTTTTGAAATATCATTGCCAACCATGTTATTTTACAAATACAAACTTAGTTAGACACATTATACTCGATTTTCTATAGATTTACAAGAACAAATTTTATTTCTTCCATCTTTTATTTCACTAACACTTTCCACTTCATAACATATCTTAATACTATATCTTATTATGAATTGAGGTATCCCATGAGAAATTACGTCTATCCCGCACAAGTTGAAACACAATCTCTTGGCAGGTTATTTGTACGGGTAAATTCCCAAGCGAACTTACGTCCCATCGAAAATGCCACGATACGTATTACCCGTACAGGTGACCCTACCAATGTCGTTGAAGAATTAACAACCAATTCTATTGGTCGAACTGATACCATCGAACTACCTACACCACCTTTGGATTACAGCTTAGAACCAGAATCCGCACAGCCATACTCCGAATATACCCTACAGATATCCGCACCAGGTTTTGAAGACTTTACCGTTTCTGGTTCACAGATCTTACCAAATGTAACAGCTGTACAGAATACACAGCTACTTCCTCAAACGGACCGTCCAGATACATCCGAACTTTATGTTATACCACCACACACACTATATGGAGAATACCCTCCAAAAATAGCAGAAGATGAAATCAAGGATGTATCTAGTTTCGATATTGTATTAGATCGCGTTGTAATCCCAGAATATATTGTTGTCCATGACGGACCACCTACTGACAACTCTGCTAGAAATTATTATGTGCTTTACCGTGATTATATAAAAAATGTAGCCTCCAGCGAAATCTATGCGACTTGGCCAGAGGCTACAATTCAGGCAAATGTTTTAGCTATCATGTCCTTTACCCTAAATCGTGTCTATACGGAATGGTATCGAAACAAAGGGTACAACTTTACGATTACTTCTTCCACTGCGTTTGACCATAAGTGGATGCCCGAGAGAAATATATTCGATAACATCTCTGTTGTTGTGGATACGATCTTTAACAACTATTTATCAAGACCAAATGTAAAGCAGCCGATCCTAACACAATACTGTGATGGCATACGAGTGCAATGCCCAAATTGGATGACCTAATTGCAAAAAGGGAGGCATTACCCCTCTGTCTTCATTGCTTCAATCGCACTAATCTTCGTAGCACGTTTGGCAGGATAATAACCAGATATAACACCGACTGCAATAGCAAATCCCGCTGCTAAAAATGGTAACCAGAATGGAATGATAGAGAAATTTGTAGTTATGGTATTTTCGTATGTTACAGAAGTTGATTTCATTAATGCTTCAAACAATGGCTTTCCGTATTTGTTAATACAAAATGATGCAATATAGCTTAACCCAATACCGATAACACCACCAATCAATCCGATCATTCCTGCTTCAAACAAGAATAATTTCTTGATATCTGTAATACAACAACCAAGTACCTTCATTACTCCGATTTCTTTTGTTCTTTCATAAATGGACATAATCATGGTATTCGCAATACTAATTGCTGATACCAACATTGCTACAGCTCCAACTCCACCTAATACCATCTGCATCATGTTTGATGTTTGTTCAAGTGGTTGGGTAAAGGAATTCAAACTCTCTGTCTGATAGCCCATCTCTTTAATCTTCTTTTCCACTTTATCTACGTTCTTAACATTATCCACATTCAGCATGATCTGTTGATATTCCTTCAAATCACGGATTGCTTTCTTTTTATCTGAAGCTTTTAAGTACTCAATAGATTTCATATACCATTTATTAAACGTGTCTAAAGACATATAGCACATGTAATCATATTGGGAATTCGGTTCCAGAACAGCTATATTATAACCCAAATAAAACTCTGCTCTTTTTTCTGGATTTTCCAATTCATAGTTATATAGATTCATATATGCCAATAATTTATCTTTACCAGGCTGAAATTCATAGGATTTCCAATCATATCCTTGGGTAGAATAAAAGTTATTCTTAGGGACTTCACTTCCCATGATAATAACATCTTGATTTTCCTCTGTAGGAAATTCCCCATATGCTAGATCTGGTAATCCAAATTCTTTCAGCGCTTCTAAATCCATAACAAGGCTATATCCATAACCTTCAATTTTTTTACCGATCATTAAAGTTAAGTCTGCATTTAAGACAGGACTTGCTGTCTTAACATGATCTAAATTTTTTACTGTATTCAATAGGTCCTCATTGATAATTTGTTCTTTTGTATCAATATACTCCCCTTTATCATTCTTGATATCCGCATATTTGCTTATGGTGATAGTAGTTAGGCTTCCTAATTCCATTATTTGAGACTTAAATCCTGTATTCATACCAATACCAATTGAGATCATTACAACAATGGATATGGTACCAATGACAACACCAACAACAGTTAATGCTGTTCTTGCTTTTCGTCGACTAAGATTTCGAAGCCCCATCTTTATCAGATCACTAATCTTCATACAGATCAATTCCTTTTTTTATTTTCTTCTTAGCAAGTAAGATTCCACATAGAATACCAACTACCAAAGTAGCTGCTGATATTCCAATGATTGGTACCGGGCTAGATAAGAATGGATCCTTTACTGTAGATCCTGTCATATCCCCCATCATGGACTCATCCATTCCTGTCATGTCCATTCCTGCCATATCTGCATCGCCAGAGGCATCAATCACTTCTCCTTCAGGTACAGCCGCATCAACGCCTTCTGTTGTTGTCTCTCCTTCTACATCGGTTGTTTCTGTATCCGTACCTTCTCCATCAACGGACTCCCCATCTGTTGCTTCTGTATTGGTAACTTCCCCATCAGTCGTTTCACCTTCCGGTGCTTCCTCTGTTTCTGTTGCTGATTCATCCGTGCTTTCTCCCTCAACTGCTGTGTCTGTCGTCGCCATATCTGTAGAGGCAGAATCCGTTGTACTAGAATTTGTCGTTGCTTCCGTACTATCCAACAAATTTTCTTCTGTTGCTTCTCCATCAACGGTAACTTCTGTTGTTGTAGTAGCTGTATTATTCACAAGGCTATGTTCTCCCATTGCCATAAACCATTGATTTTCCATCGATTTTCATCTCCCTTCTTAGATGTCTTCCTCTTCCTGCTTACGTAGTTTTTTCTTATATAATGAGATAACTACTTTTCTAGATACAAAGATTGTTACAACGAACAAAACTACTTCCAAAACGATAAACAACCAAGTTGGCAAGATTGCTTTCTTTGCTTCTTCCACAGTTGGCATCTCTTCCATTCCCATATCACCTATTCCTTCATCCATCGTTGGTTGTGGTTCTATGAAACTTGTGAAATCAGCAAACAATTCTACAATATCACCATTGCTGTCTTCATACGTAATCTTTAGCTGACCAGGGCAATCCCCTTCCATAATTGGAATCACATCAATCTCATACGTATTACCTGCACCAGCTTCCACATTACCAATAAATTTGGTTGATGTATCGGAAGCTTGATAATAATCACTTACTACGGTTGCTGTTACATTGTTTAATGTTGATTTTCCCATATTATAGAAGTTAAATGTTAACGTGGTTACTTCATTTACTCGAGAACCGTCATAAGAACTCAGATAGATGTCTTGCACCACTGGTCTCGCATTCTCTGCCACTTGTATATTCAATGTTTCTTCTACCGTCTTTTCAGCAGTACCTTCCTCTTCTGTTTTACCGTCTGTACTTGACTTTTTCCCTTCATATTCATACTCAAAAGTTATCTTCAATGGATATGCATTGGATGCGGCATCTGCTTTTACTTTTAATTCTTTTGTTTCTGTAACCGTTGCTCCCGCTGGAATTTGCTCAATATAAAAACTGTTACTTCCTTCTGTTTGGGAGAAAATATTATTCTCCGAAGAAATGGTTACCTTAATATTTTTTGCTGCCATAGTTGCATGGGTATTCTTTACATCAAAAGAGAATGTAAAGACTGAACCAGCTTTTAGTTTTTCATCACCAGTATTAAAATCACTAATGATTAATTTCGGTACACTTGTATTCACGGTTTCTGTAGGATTTTGCACATCTCGTACAAATAAATTCACATTCTCTGATCCTTCTTCATAATCCGTACCATCTTTGTTTAAGTATTTGTACGTAAAAGTAAAGGCTAATTCATGTAATCCTTCTGTTATGTCCTTTGAAAGATCAAATTCCATCTTTACCTTTTTTGATTTTCCTGCTTTTAATTCATCAATGTATATGTATGGTTTTGATGAAGTTGGACTTAGCCCTGTTGATGCTAATCCTGTTGGTGTGAACTTTAATTGTTTTACTGTAGTCTTTCCTTTATTCTTAACGGTAAATGCAACAACAACTCTTCCCTGTGCGGTAGGTGCATCTGGGGTTTGTGTTACGTCTGAAATAACAAGGTTTGGTTTTCCATTGTTCTGTGCTTGGTCTTCTGGTACAACTACATCGATATAAATACTGGTAGATGTTGTATATCCTTCTTTTTTATCATCATTCCAAGTTACTGTGACTTTCAGACCTTTGGAACCAGCTGTTGCTTTGGAAGCAACTTTCACTGGAAATTTTATACTTTGCTTTTTACCAGATGCCATATCTCCCATGGATAATTCTGTGCTCGCATTATCTGGTACAATATCTGTCTGTGTAGAAAAATCTCCAAGTGAAACGTTTACATCCTTTGCTTTTAAATCTCCCGTATTCGTAAGATCCAATGTAATTTCAAATTCATCTCCACGATTAACTTCTTCCTCATAGGATACATTACTAATTTTAATTTTGGAAGCTGATTTTTCTCCAGAAACTTTTACAGATAGTTTTTTTGAAAAACTTAATGTACAAGTACTATAGTCCGGAACATCCCCACTTGTATCTAAATAATCAGCGGTACCTACAATATTAAATGCATACGTTCCATTGCTAGCTAATTCTTTTGCTTCAATATCAAACTCCAATAAATAATTTACATTAGGAGATAACAGGGAAACTTCCGTCGAATTACTTGCTAGTTTTACTGAAACATCAGATATTACACTAATCGGTGTATCTGATTTCACAGCTTCTACTGTAAAATCTACATTATCCACACTTGAATATGAAGTAGTATTTAACTTAAATGGAACTTTAACATGCTGCGTTGCTCCTGCAGTAATTTGTACTGTTTCAAATGTGCCCTTTAATTTTACATTCGTACCCTCTGCCTTACTAACAAAACCGCTTCCTAACAAATTCGCAATAATAAGTGTGAATATTGTTAAATAGGAAAGCAATTTCTTTCCTTTCTTACTTTTCATGCTTTCTTTTTCCTCCTCCAGATCTTTCTTCCACTAAATGTTAAATCTCTTTTCTAGTTTGTAATCTTTGTCAACGATTCTTGTCCTTGAATAGGTCATTCTTTTTCTTACGCTAACTCTTGTTCTTTGATCAGCTCTTGTCCCTGTAAAGGAGCCTCTTTATCTTCAACCAGTTGTTCACCTGGTAATTGATTTTCTGCATCTTCCTTGAATTCTTTCATTTGGTATTCCTTCTTCTCTTCAGCCTTCTCTTCCATCTCCTGTTTCGTATTCGGTGTTTTCTCTACAAGATCGACGCTTTGAATCTTACCATCTAAGATATGTATAATCTTATCTGCAAATTCCGCCAGACGACGATCATGAGTAACCATAACAATCGTTTGATGATTCGTACTTGCAATTTCTTTGATAAGATTCATAACTTCCATCGTTGTCTTCGAATCCAAGTTACCTGTTGGCTCATCGGCAAATACAATCTCTGGTTTTGCAACAAATGCACGAGCGATACCAACTCTCTGTTGCTGACCACCACTCATCTGTTTTGGCTTATGTTCCAGTCTTGATTTCAAACCTACTTTAACTAGCATTTCTCTTGCCAGTTTTTTTCTCTTCTTTACAGGAACTCGTTTAAAAACCAATGGAAATTCTACATTCTCTAACGCCGTCATTGAATTCATCAAGTTGTAGGATTGAAACACAAATCCCAAATACTTCTGACGAAATTTGGCCAGATTCTTTTCACTCATTTTATGAATGTTCTTTCCCTTAATAATAATCTGTCCACTGGATAGTTTTTCAATTCCTGCCATCAGATTCAACAACGTCGATTTACCAGAGCCTGAGGTTCCAAGTAAACAGCAGAACTCTCCTTTATAAATATCAAAGCTGACATCATCCACAGCTACAATACGTTCTGTACCCATACGATAAACCTTTTTTACATTACAAACTTCAATAACTTTTTCTCTTTCCTCTGCCACACTCTCACCTCCCTATGTATAATCCCATATGTATTTCTTCTTCCAATTTCATACATACATTCCTACATCTACAATCCTACTCTAAATCTGACAAATATAGAAGTATTTTTTTCTTAAGTTTTTCTTACAATCCCGCTAAATAACAGAAAGAAAAAGACCTCTCAGACGAAATACAAATTCTCATATATTTCGTCCAAAAAGTCCTTCCATTTTAATAATGATATGCTCAATTATTACTGTTTCTTTACCGATGAAGTTCGTAGAATTTCTTTCTGGTTTTTTACGTTCTGATCTTTTCTATTTTCTTTTGTCACTGGCTTTTCTTCTCTTCTATTTCTTCCGTTTCGTTCTACTTTTTCATGCAATTCTTCGCACAAATCTTCTTCCTTTTCTTTAAGCTCCATACGATGATCAATAAAACGTACAAAAAGAACTTTAACTAATGCACCGACTGGTACTGCTAAAATCATACCTAAGAAACCACCAACTGCACTACCAAAAATTAAAAATATAATGACCAATAGTGGGTGAATTTTAATGCTCTTACTTAATAATTTTGGTCCAATAATATTACCATCAATCGTCTGAATGATGAATAAGGCAATCACACCAATAATCAAACGCTTATAATCCCCATTAATCAGACAGATTAAAATTGTACCAGCATATGCAACAAATGGTCCAAAATAAGGGATCAAATTACCAAGTCCAGCTAACACACCAATTACAATACCAAACTTCACACCAATTATAGAAAGTGCTGCGCTGATTAAAATCATCATAACAAGCACATCTGTCAATTGTCCTTTCAGATAGCCAGAGAATACGATATCTGCATCCTTAATAAATTGACGAATATGGCGATTTACTTTTTTACTTAATAATGCGGTTGAAACCCTGCTAATATAATTCTTGATCATTGCACCATCTAACAGAAAATAGATTCCAATAATCAATGCAAATATTGTTGTTGTCAGGTAACCAGAGATGTTCGAAATCGAAGCAAGGATTGAATTAGCAAATCCTTTTAAGCCATCTAATAAAAACGTAGAAGCATCTTTTATATAGGCATTCAGCTCTGTCGATTGAATATTAAGACTGCTTAATTTGTCTAATATCTGATTATAGAAATCATTCACTGTTTTTACGTATTCATTAGCGATAACCGCTATATCATCAAAATTAGCAAAGCGGACTTGATCCGTCACACTATAAACAAGCATGGAAACTAATGCCGTAATACCAATTAATATGAGCAATAGCGTTGTAACAACTGCATAAGTTCGGCAGTTCTGCACTCTTTTGAAAATTTTCCACCTATTAAAGTGATCTTCAAAGAAATTCACCAGTGGTTCCGTTAAATAAGCAAATACAAAAGCTAACAGTATTGGCTTCATTACACGCAAGATCCAATTAAGTTTATCCATAATTGCATTGAGTATACCCGGAGCATCTTTTGCAACAATACTGAGACAATAGATGATAATGCATGTGATGATAACATAAATGGATATCAAGGTGTATTGTTTATTCATCTTATCCTTAACTTTCATTCTGATTAAACACCTTTTTCCACAAATAATTTAATAATTTCAACTGCGTTGTCAATTCCAACGAAATCACTCTTTATAGATAGATGGTAATTCTCTGCTCTACCCCATTTTTCATTGGCATGATAATTGTAATAGTTTGCTCTTCTCTTGTCAATCTTAAGTATGTTGTCTTCTGCTTTTGCTAATGACATATCATACTTCGTTGTTGCACGTTCAATACGACTCTTTATGTCTGCCCATATAAATACATTCACTACATTTGGATTCTCTTTTAGTATGTAATCAGCACATCTACCCACGATTACACATGGTCCCTCTGCTGCAATCTTCCGAATCACATCCGATTGTGCAAGATAGATTCGATCATCTAAAGATAAATTTGCAAATCCAAAATCCTGATTACCATAAGCTCCCATTCCCATTGCAATGGAATAAAGTAAACTATTCGTCGCTTTGTCTTCCGCTTTTTCGAATACAGATTCTGCAAATCCACTTTCTTTTGCAGCCCTCGTAATCAATTCATTATCATAGAATGGAATGCCTAATGCCTTCGCTAGTTTTTCCCCGATCTCTCGACCGCCACTTCCGTACTGTCTACTAATTGTAATGATTTTATTCATGTCAATCCCTCCATTCATACTCTTGTCAGTCCATCAAAATCAGACCTATATAAGAATCCGATATTGCATTGATTTTATATCTATAGTATACCATATTTCAGGGGTTTTGGACATAATTATTCGAAACTTTTACTCTAATTTTCACCATTCTCTATGCGTTTCATACATTCTTCCTCTATATTCTCATTACTTGTTAAATAATCTGGAGTTGTACCTTGTATATAATTACAGGATCCATCCTCATTTATCGGGTAATCCCCATGATATTCTATGAATAAGTGGCTATTTGGTATCTGATAAAGGAATGTATCAATACCAAGTCCTCCCCCTGCTGTTGTCTCACCAACTACAGTAGCAAAGCCCGTTTTCTTACAGAAATACGCAAACTGGTCTGCTGCTCCATACGTATATTGATCTGTCAGTAACCAGATTTTTCCCTGGAATATAGGTGTTCCAATGGGTTCTACTGTAATTGCATCTTGGACATATAGGTCCATTTCCTCCAAATCTTCCTCACTAATTTGTGGATAATCTGGTAATGTATCAATATTCTTAATTTCATCACTCTTATAAAGTGACTGAAGGAATACTTGGTTGTTGTCCCCACCTTTAAAAAGCAAATATTGTTCCGCTGTTAGGGCTTCACCAATATTAGGTGCGACAAGATTTTCCTTATAAAAATCTGCCACTCCACTATAAACACTTCGGACATCAATAATCAAATGTTTATAGGATTTTATATTTTCCAGAAAACTCATGATTTCTTCTTTATCTTCCTTCACATATGCAAAGTCAAAAGTTTTTATTCCAAGATAGGCAATTTCATCTTCCTTTACAATCTGGGTTTCAATATTATCTGGTAAAACCGTCTTCACTTTCCTATCCCTAAACTCTGAAAGATAATCTCTTGTATTATGAATATATTTTAAAATCTTATACGCTTTCTTACTCTCTTTGGACTGAAGAACTGACAATGCATATTGATTCTGCTCTTCTGCAAACCGTTGGCGTATATCTTGGGTATAGCAATATCTCCAATAATCACAAATATTTAATCCACCCATATTACTTAATTGGTTAAACGTATTGAAAAAGATATTATAATAGTTACTATCTCCATCACATTCCTGCATCTTTTCATATCGTGTTTCAAATGCTTTATCTATTGATTGATTATTTCGTTCCAAAAGCCTCCAATAAGGATAGTTTTCTTTCAACATCTGTTCTACTGCCTCATAATCCTCCATCATCTGCTGTTTGGATAATCCAAATCTCTGTTTTCGCATAGCCAAAAATGTACAGAAACCACATACAACCAGAACAATACATAAAATGACCGTACATAATATTTTTCTTTTCGTGATAAATAGACGTATATTGATTGCTAATAACTTAACTTTATTTTTCATTCGAACTACCTCAAATACAACATCGTACCAATGTGCAAACGCTCTTTGTATAAAACTCGTTCTATACAAGAGGCGGAAGTTTGGTTTGCTTTTTCCTTTCCTGTAGACTCTCCCACCTCTTATTATATTACAATTCTAGTATCATTGCATCTTTTTGCAATTTAACTTATTTTATTTACTTCTTTATATTACTTACTACTTATTTATCTTCTTTTACTTCCTTAGCTTCGTTTGCTACCTTTACATCATGTACTTCAGAAACTTCATTTACTTCATTTAGCATGGCTACTTCTTTTATCCCTGACAAGTCTTTTAATTCTGGTACATCTTTACTTGCTTGTATGTTCACATTTCTTGTTACTTGTGCATCATACCCTTTTGCCTTAACAAGATCGGATAGATCAATTCCTGTTACTTCCTTCATTGATTCCATGACTTGTGTCATTACACCAGTAACATTAGATGCGACACTAGATACACCATTTCCATCAGAATTTCCACCATCCATAATGATGATCTTATCAATCTGCGATAATGGTTTGGCAATATTACCTGCAACTTCTGGCAATACATTGATCAACATCTCTGCAACTGCAGCACCCGTGTACTTCTGATATGCTTCTGCTTTCTTTTCCATTGCTTCTGCTTCTGCAATACCTTTTGCACGAATGGCATTCGCTTCTGCAACACCCTTTTGACTGATTACATCTGCCTCTGCCTGACCTGTCTGCTTAATTGCTTCTGCTTCTGCTACCGCTTTGATTTTACGAGCTTCTGCTTCTGCCTCTGCATATCTTCTCTGTGCCTGCGCTTGGGCTTCTGCTTCTGCAATCTTACGGTATTTTTCTGCATCTGCTATTGTTTGCTGCTTCTCTTTGTCTGCAATAGCTGGTTCTACTACCTCAGCCCGTAAACTTTCCTTCTTACGCTCTGCCTGTTTCTGTGCCAGTTCGATGTTTTTCTGCTCTTTTGTAATCATAATCTGTACTTGTGCAGCTTCAACATCTTTCTGACGTTCTTGTTTTAACAGTTC
The DNA here is from genome assembly GCF_012070565.1 of Anaerosporobacter faecicola. GTDB lineage: Bacteria > Bacillota > Clostridia > Lachnospirales > Lachnospiraceae > Anaerosporobacter > Anaerosporobacter faecicola. The sequence goes on along the minus strand of NZ_JAAQRO010000033.1, from coordinate 69,869 downwards.
TGCATCCATCTGGGCAGTTACAACTTCTTTATATGTAATATTTCTTTGAATATCATAGGCTGCATCTGCTTTTGCCTTCGCAGCTTGTTGTTCCTGCATGTAGGCAGCTTCTTGTACTTGCTTTAACTTTGTAGCCTCCGCAATCTCTGTTTCCGCTTGTAATCTTGCCTGCTCTCCAGCACGTCTTGCCTTTGATGTCTCAATCTGGGTTTCCCGATCTGCTTCTGCTTTTGCAATTTCTGCATCTTTCTTTTTCTCCGCAATCTGCTTTACACCAAGTGCTTGAATATAACCATTGCTGTCGTTGATGTCTTTGATCGTAAATACTTTAACCTCTAAGCCCATCTCCATCAATTCTGTACCAACAACCTCTTGTACTTTCGATGAAAATGTTTCTCGATCTCGATAAATTTCTTCTACCGTCATGGTTGAAACAATTTCTCTTAACTTACCTTCCAAAACATTTGTTGCTGTACTACGAATGGATTGTTCGATCATTCCCTCGTTTTTCCCTGTGAATTGTTCAATCGCATTAAAGATGGAAGCCTGTTCATTCTTCACCTTTATAACCGCCGTACCAATAACAGCAATCGGAACGCCTTGTGAAGACATACTTTCATCGGTAACTACATCAATTTGAATATTTCCCAATGAGATATAGTCGATTCGTTCAAATACAGGAATGACTAGACCACCACCACCGGTTATGATTCGTTTTTTCAAACCTGTAACAACAGCGGCTTTATCCTGTGGTACCTTTTTCCACATGGACAAGATAACCATCAAAATGATTACAATCCCCACCGCAATGAAGATACCCGGTAACATATTTTCTAAATATTCTGGCATTTTTGCTTCCTCCTTAGCCTCATTAACATTAGGCATTTATAGTGAAACAGAGCAAGTGCTCTATGTTTCCTCAACTTTTTCCACAATTGCAATATTTTTTTCAAAATATAAGATTTTTACTTTCGTATCTTGTGGTATACCTTCTGCTATAGTTGCTTTTGCAGGATAAGACGTTGTTATACCATCTAATGTAGTAACACTCACGCAACCAAATCCACCTGGAATGATTGCATTAATGATCTTCGCATCGAATAAAAGTAATTGTTCTTTGGAATAAGTTGTATTCTCTACATGCTTCAGTTTCTGAATCATCGTTTGAAGCAAAACAGCGATCAAATAGCCGAATAAAACGGCAACGATAATACATACCGTTTGATTCGTCTTCCTTATAAGCAGTTTTCCTACTGCACCAAAGATTAACAACCCTCCACATAAACTTTGCATAGAAAATGGCAACAAATACAGCTCTAGATTACCAACCTCAAAATGCGTATGCAAAGATAAACCTTCAAACAAATTGAAGACACCATCAAACAAATTATCCAGGATATCACCAATCTGTCCTAAGATTAAAGATAGAAGTGGTATTGTAAAGCCAACAATCATACAAATCGTAAATACCCGTTCCATATCGCGCCTCTTTTCTATTCCAATCTCTTTTTCACTATGACTATGATTCTTACATTATTATACACAATTTTACCATATATTGTATTAAGAATGCATTAAAAGTTTATGGGATTTATTAATTTTACTATAATTATGTCAAACAACTTCAAATGCTAAAATTATAAGGCTTACATGAGATAATATGACTTTCTTTCTACTTTCCAAATTATTCTTCAGGTGTCAATTGCTCTATATATTCCGTCACATGGTCAATAAACGTATCACTTGTCAAATCCATAAGTAATCTTGTCAGTCCTTCCTCATCTTTTGTATAAGAGGAGAATGTGATTCCTAAGTTTTTCTCTACTTCGTCCCTACTGATCTTTACTTGAAAACAAAGGGACGATAATGCTGGATTATTCCAAAAACAGATCTGTGATACCCAATCTGCATTATCGATGGTTGCCAGCAATATAATTGCATTTCGATAGATGGGAAGATAGTCTGTAGTCTTATCTTTCTCTTCCTTTTGCTTATAATAGATCGTTAATCCATAAGGTTTTTCTTTCGTATCTAATTCAATCTCATTCCGATCCACATTCTCATAAACGGGCAATAGGGAAACAAGCGTCCCAACTTTGGAATTATCGCCAATATATTCTGTCCGATTAGCAGCAAGTTCCTTTATACATGCCGAAGAATACCCTTCTTGCTCTAGCATATCCATCGTCAGTTCCTCCTCTGTGGGTCCTTCTGCTTTTGTTTGTTCCGCTTCAGCCCCTTCTGTTGCTGAGAATCCATATCCTTTTTGTTCTTCCTGCGTTTTATTAACTGGATCATTCGTACAAGCAACAAGCAATAATAGAATGGCAACAACTGGAATCAGTCGTTTTCGACTGTATATTCTTTCATAGGTAAGAATATGTTTGATTCGTTCTTTCGTATGGTCATTACCAAAAGCAATAGGACTCCACGTTGGTGATGGTTGCTCCATCGCCATAGATAATAACGTCATACTATAATCCACTCTTTCTTTATCGCATTGGTTCCCTATTACCTGCTCATCACAAGACATCTCCATATCTTTGGTAAATGCAGCAAATGCTAGCCATATTAACGGATTAAACCAGTGTAATATTACCGCCAGATACGCGATCATCTTAATAAGATAATCTTTTCTCTGAATATGCACCTTCTCATGTTGCAAGACCTTACTTATATCTGCTTCTGATAGGTTCATTGGCAGATAGATTCTTGGTCGAAAAAGACCAAAGACGAATGGTGTTGGTATCCGATCTGACTCATATACAACATATGCAAGATTGGTTGGTTTCTTTACTGCAATTCCAAGTATTCTCTTTATACCCATAATTTTTCTGCCATTCCATATGCATAAGGCTACCATGCCTAATCCCCATATTATTGCTAATATAGAAAAAATAGATGATGTACTTGCTTTTGGTGTATCTGTTTTTGATGCTTCTGTTTTTGGTGTTCCTTCACTAAATTGGTCTACTGAAGATTTTTCCCCTAGTATTCTATTGCGATTATCCATGCTACTCTGATGATTCTGTATCAGCTGTCCTCCTATAGACACCTGCAAGTTACTTTCTTCCTGCTTATAGGTATTCGTGTTCTTCTCCGTTGATTTTTCCTGAATGTTCTTCGTAACAATAGATGACACACTTAATGGAGAGGGAATCGAATATGGACAGAGTACCCGAACAAATACCACAATCCATAATACATAAGCTATCTTTTTTGGCATCTTCTTAAGGAATAATCTAAGAAAAAAGATTCCCAAAATCAGGATTGTTACTAAGATACTTCTATGTAGTATCTCCCCAAATATCGCGATCAACCATTCCATACCATCACTCCCTTCTATGTGCATCAATTAATTCTTTCAACTCATTCGCTTCCTTTTTACTTAACTTCTTATTCCCTAAAAAGGCAGCTAAGAACTGTGGTAATGAACCATCGAATGCTTTATTCAATATGGCTTCACTTTCATAACGTTGAATCTGTTTCTTATTCACAAGTGCTGTTACAATTGCGTTTTCATTCTGTAAAATACCTCGATCGCACAATTTCTTCAAAACAGTATAGGTGGTGGATTTCTTCCAGCCAAATGCTTCATTGCATAATTTGACCAGTTCTCCCGAACCTACTGGCTCGTTCTCCCATACTAAGTTAACAAAACGATATTCTCCATCATATAACTTATAGTTTTCCATATGTCCTCCTTTTTGTTCAATGTTCGTTTGGCTATTGCAGGTCATTGTAGTTGAAATCGAATCAACTTAAGTCTACTTCAATAGACCTTCTTTTTGTAAAGTCTATCATAATAGACCTCTTGTGTCAATAAAAAACAGGTTAATTTTTACATCATAAATAAAGCCCTGCAAATGCTAAAGAGTACAATCTCTCTAGCATTTACAAGGCTAACTAAAACGATTATTTATTTTTCTTTGCCTTACGAGTAATCATTGAAACTAGGAAGTCAACAACTCCCATGGTCAATCCATAGATCAGAAGTTTCAGCAAGTTAATTGCATCACCTTCTATTCGTGCAACAATTGCTAATCCAATCATAATTGCAATTGCCCAGAATATCGCTCGAAGTATATATTCTTTCAATACAAATCCTCCTACGAATCTTATGGATTAGGTGTTTCTTCAACAATTGGTGGTAAAGTAGCAGTTATGGTACATTTGGCTTGTTTTCCATTCGCTGTACGACAGTAGATTATACACTCACCTGCACCTACTACATCAACTACACCCTTACTAGTAACCGTAGCTACGTTAATGTCAGAAGAATACCAAAGTAATCCCGTCTTACTACCTTTAATCGTTGCCGTTAGTGTCACTTTATCACCACGTAAGCATGTTGCTGTTGTTTGTGATAATGTAACACTCTTTGTTGCTTTACTAGATTTTTGTGCATCAATTACTTTCACTGTTGTTACATATGTCTTCCCACCAAGTGCTTTTGCTGTAATCTTAACAGTACCTTTCTTCTTCGCTTTAATCGTTCCGTCTTCACTAACTGTCGCAATCTTACGATTTGAAGTTTTCCAATAAACAGTATCTGTGTTATTCTTTGGATATAAGAAGGCAGTCGCTTTCAAGCTCTTTCCTTTTTCCAGGGTCACATTCTTACCAAGATTTACAACTACAGACGTTGCTGGCACTTCTACCTTGTTGGCTATGGTGTAAAGTGATGCTTCTGGATCACCTAATAAGTTTTGTTCATAATAACAGAATAACATTGCGGTACTGCTGTCATAACCAGATAAATACTTAATAAAATACTCTTTTGACTGCGCCAACATACTACCAATGTTTCTTGATGTTTCAGAAGACGTAAATACTGCATCCCAGAATTTACGATTGTATGCTTGGGAAGGTCCATCGGTACCAACACGGCTGTACCAGCCATATCTAGAATTCACAATACAAGCATATGCTCCACTTACGGAATTACTAACAACTAATTGTTCTGCTACACAATCTGGTTGAGTGTAGTTATCGCTGGTATCCATACCATCAAAAGCACCTGCATAGCAACCTTGGGAATATACGAAAAATGCTTGTTGATTTGTCAAACTTTCCATATCTTCAACAGAACACTTCATCAAGGTTGTATTGTTACAATGCCCCAAATGATTCACAACCTCAGGAGAACTATTCATAATCGAAATAACCTCTGATTTTGGCCAATTGTAGTCTTTGTAATCACGGTCATATAAGGTATTCTTATTATAGTTGTCTGGGAATCCAACTGTTACAAAATCGTTGCCTCCATTTTTACTTGTGGCACCATCTTTGATTTCATCCATGTAGTCACCACCGAAGATATAATTTTCTTCATCATCTTCACCATCTACTGTATTATAGGAAACCGTACTTGATGTTTTGCTAGAATCTGCAAATTTACTTGAAAGAATAATTTCATCAAAGGTCTTGCCTTCTGCCATTCCTACATAGTCAATGGCATATTCTACTTCTTCAATTAATTTGTCTTTCTTTGCATAAGTTGCAGAAGTATCTTTCATTGCCTCTTTTAAATCTGTACAAAATGCTTGAATTTTCTTAATATCAGACTTTGTAATCTGATCAGAACAAGCTCCGGTACTTACTAGTTGGGCAAAATCCTTATGATATGATACGAGCAATTCTGAAAAATCTAATAACAAGGACATATCATTAACGAATACCGTCTTTAAGAAAGAATTTGCATCATAGTATAAGGAAACATAGGTGTCATCTACAATCTGGTCTCTTACAAGACGAAGATTATCTGTTAAGGTTCCCGCATCCATTGTTGTTTGAAGTTCAGCTGCTAATTCTGATGTACAACCATCACTATTACTTTGTAATACTTCTCCTACAAGAGTTACTTTTGCATTTTGTTCTCTGCTCTCGTACGCAATTGTTTTTGTAACAAAATTTGTTGCTTCTGTTACATCATCTACTGGTGCACGACCGACTAATACATCGTATGTAAAGTCCACGTTGTCGGATGTTTCTCCAAATGTATTGTTTGCATTGGAATCAAAATCTCCATCTAAGCAACCAAAATATAAATCGGAAGCAAGTGAAGTTGTTGTATCGGTTGTAACAGGTGCACAATACAAGATTCGAGTTGGAACGATTGGCGTATCACCATCCGCATCTCCACCTAAGAGAACATATTTGATATGATTACATGCATATGCATCTTTGATAAAGTTTCTGATTTGTTCCGCTTGGTCTCTTCCCACATAACTTGCATAGATTTCACTTGTGGTAACAATCTTCGCCCGTAATCCTCTTGCAATCTTATTATTTGCTAATGGTTCAAATGCTGTCTTCAACTCATCTGAAGTAATGATCACATAATCACATGGATCACTTCCTAATAATGCAGAATAAGTAATGGTCTCGTCAGCTTTCTCATAATACGATGCTGCTACTTCGATATTTTCCACTTTATCAGAAATGAAGCTTTCATCTTCTTTGGTTGGAACGAAAACAGCACTTCCTTTTTTAGCCTGAACGGAAGCTTGTGCCTCTTCCTCTGCTAACTTAAGAACAACTTTCATATGTTTTGTAAATGTGATGCATTGTTCTTGATATTGTACAGGATATAATAACATGCTATATACTTGGTAACCTCTTGTACTACTTGTTGAACCTTCTCCATAATTGCTTTTCGGATAAATTTCACCTTTTTTGTACACAGATTCATCATAGCTTGCTGTTACATCTTCATTATTTTCTTCTATACTAGATACGATGGCAGAAGCAGGTTCTACAAGAATATTCTCATATCTTTCTTCATCTGATGTTTCAATTCTAACACCAGCTACCTGTTTCCCACTTGGAATCAATACAGAGATTGATTTCGAAGGTAAATTTGGCATTCCTTCATCGTTTACTTTCGTCAATCCATCAATATCAACTGTTTTTCCATGCTCTCCTTCTCCAAACTGAAGATCACCAAAATAATAATTTAATTCAATCTCCGTTACATCTTCATACGCTGACTTATTTGCAGCTACAACATTGTTTGGTTTGGTGGATAAGTTTGGCATCAATGAAACTGCCAGAATAATCACCAGGAGGCTTGCTAGAAATCTCTTTGCACCGTTTTGTTTTAATACTTTCATACGCTTTTTCCTTTCTACAATTGTCTGAGTCCAATTCTGTCAATTAATTGTCTTATACAATCTTTGCAATTGACCCTTGTGATATGTGTCAAAGTTTAATGAATCAAAAACCTAGTTTTCTGAGACCTTATAGGAATCAACTAATTCTGGATTATCTACTACATTCTTAATTCGTTCTGGTGAATCATAATGGGAAAGATCCCAAGCTTCTTGTTTTAAAGCAATTTCAAAGTCACCACTTTGTACAAATTGAACTTGACTTTTTTCTTTATCATATGTAATTGGGTATATTGAAACATATACAACTGGGATTCCTTGAAAATCCTGTGAAAATACGCGAACTTTAAATCCAGAATCACTGGTTTCTTCCAAGGTTCCACTGCTACTATCTTCTGACACTGGAGCTAGTTTAAGATCCGCAAGATCAACATCTTCTAACGTATTCACCGTATCTGACCAATTGGCGGTACTGATTTTATCCAATGTTGTATCTTGTGGTAATGCAAGTACATAAGAAAGGAATGGAATTGAGGTTTCATCATAACTGGCATCAAACCCATCTACATTGAGTTTCATCTTTCCATCGTCTTGCTTTTCCGTGTTCACCTGATAGAGTTCAAAATGAATGGTAATCTTATCCTTTTCTACTTTGCACCCTTGTGTATTCTCCTTTTGCGTCGTATCCTGTGTTTCCGTTTTGTTCTCTGTTTCTGTGTTATTATTTTTTGTCTTTTCTTTTGCACATCCCGTGGCTACACAAGCGCAAGTTAGTAAAATGCAAAACCATATCTTTCTTTTTTTCATACAGCTCCTCCACTTTCCTATTATGTCCTCTCTTAGCATTTTCCATTGAATTGAGATACAATTGGATAAATGCGTATTGTAATACTAATCATACCATTTCTACCATGATTTCTCAAGTCATCTTTATACCTATAAATGCAACTTATAGTTTAACTTGATACAAACCTCAATAATGCCCCTCGCTTAAAGAGAAGAATTCGTTTAAAAAAAACAATTTTCACGAATAGTACATTCTGATTTCGGTATTATACCTTCTCCTTATGCACCATTCAATGAAAATTGTTTTTAATTATGGAATACGAAATCCCATTTTCATATGTTAACTATTTATTTTGTTATTGTTATTGTGAATTTCTTTGTAATATCTCCTGCTTTTACAGTAACAACTACTTTCCCAGCCTTTTTCGCTTTGATCTTTCCTGTTTTCTTATTGATTGAAGCGACTTTTGTATCAGAAACTGACCATACAAGGGAATCTTTTGCTCCATATACTTTTGCTTTGCAGGTAAAGCTTTCTTTGACTTTTAATTTCGTTGGAACCTTTGTCAATTTAATATATGGTTTTTTCACAGTTACTTTTGTTAAGAACACATATACCTTACCGTTTTGTACATATCGAGTGGTGATCGTTGCTGTACCCGCTTTTTTCGCCGTAAGTTTTCCTGATTTACTTACTGATACAACAGATTTCTTACTCGTATAGTAAGTAGCCGCATCACCTGGTAAAGAGTTCTTAACTTTCGTTCCAATCTTATATGTACTTCCTGTATAAAGTGTTTTTTTCGTTAATAATGTAGGTAAAACTGTATTTTCAAGGGTTACTACATACTTTGAAGCATGTTCGAAACGAACAGTAGCCTGGCCGTTATCCTTTACACGTACATAGCATTGTGGTTCTACTTGATCTTCTTTTTCATTTACATAATTTAAGAAAATAGTTTTTCCTGCATACTCTTTTCCTACCGTAAATGTTAACTGTGCTTCGAATGGGAATTTTCCTTCATGAGCTAATTCAAAATACGTAATACCAGTAACCTTTCTTGTATCCTTATTCTTAGCTAATGTATGTTCTAAGATGGTATCAATTTCTTGCTTTTTCGTATCTTTATCAAGATTTACAAAACCAAGATCTATCGCCTCATCTGACTTGCTAAGTTCAGATAAAATGCCAGTATCAATGCGTTCTCCCTCAATCGTCCATTGATAATCTTTTGTTATCAATACCAATTTGATTGAAGTACCTGCTATTGTGGTAAAGATCTTATAAGGAACTTTTGTTGCTTCATTCATGATAACTTCCACAACTTTTTCCTCTATCTGCTCTTTGTCTAAATCTTTCACCATACGAACCAAACTTTCATTGATTGCTTCCCAGCCTGATGTACTACTTTGTCCAACTATTCTTGGTTCACTAGAAGGAGCAGATCCATTGCTTCCTGTATTCGTTCCTTCTCCTTTATCGTCTTCCTTATCCCCTTCTTGTACACCACTTTGCTTTCTTGTAATGGTAATCGTTTTTGTGGCAGTCATCTGTGTTTCAATTCTACCTGAATCCGTTAACCATTCTTTCTTCTTTGTATCTTCTGTTGGCTCAATATGAAGAACGAAGGTATTCACTCCAACTTCCAAAGGAATCTTGTTTAAACGAACATTACCATACGCATCAAGCGCTCCAGCTTGAATGGAATTAATATCCGTACCATTGATGGTAAATATACCTCCCATAGGGACGCTTGCTTGCAGATCAAAGGTTTCCTCTGTTGTCTCATAGCTAATATCCTCATTTCCATAGGAGATTCTTGGTACAGTAATCATTAATGGCATATCAACCCAACGTAATACATAATCTTCTACAAGCATCTTATTTCCGCCTTGGTTGCGGATTGTAAGTGGAATATTCGTGTCCATGGCACTATATCCATAGTTTCCTGCTGAAGTTGTATCGTTTGGATTACTACTTGTTAATGCTTCTGTTTCCCAGGAACCTCTTGTATACTTGTATTGAATCTTCTTACCTGCCATCATCTTGAAGGTGTATTCCACGATATTGCCGTCTGTTGCACCACTTGGTTTTTTCAGTTCCCATCCATCTGGTGTCCAGCCATTCGCATCGGAAGCAATATAGATAGAATCCGTTGCTGACGTATAAACTTTTGTCGGTATCGTCAAACGCATAGTAACTTCCACCATTACAAGTTTTGGTGTAACTTCGATTATCTCAGATTTTGTTCGATTATAATATTCATTAAATGCTTCAACATAATACTTATAGGTTGTATCATTATTGACTGCATAATCAACATAACCATTCGTTGCTGCATCAACCGTATCAATACGCTGGAATTCACTAAATGTTACAGCACCTTCCCCATTCTTCGTTGCCTGACTACGGAAGATATCAAATCCTTTCACAGATGAATCTTCACAAGTCCAATTCAGTGTAGCACGATTTGATTCTGATAATGCCTGTTGTAATTCTGGTTTTACTGGTTTATCCGTATTCGCAGATGCTATAACAGTCAGTACATTTTCTTCTGAAGAAGTAAAGGTATAGCCATTATTAACAGTAGCTTTTGCAAAATATCTATATTCTCCTACTCTTGTCGGTTCGAAGGACGTACTATATGTTTTGGCAGTTACTTTTCCATCCGTAAGGACATCTTCTTTGTAACGCAGTTTCACGCTTTCTGCACTCTCTTTTTCTCCCGTATAATAGAATAGCATCAAAGAAAGGTTTGGTACATCTTTATTCGTATATTGCTCATCATCCGTCAATCCAGGTATTGCAATCGTTGCTGTAATCTCTTCTGTCGTATTGCCCATACCTAATGTTACGTCTTGCGCATCGCTTGGTTTTCCAAGGGAAGTAATTTCATACGATGGTAATGCAGAGGCATAAGTACTATAGTTACTTGATAAACCATCTTTATTTGTTTTGATGTAGTAATAATATCTTGTACCATTGGTTACGCTTGTATCTTCATATGTTGTTTCTGTAACAGTTGCAAGAAATTCTTTGTCTGCACCATCTAGATATGCACGATACACACCGTAAGAATCTGCGCCTTCCACTGCATCCCAAGAAACGGTAACCTTTCCTTTTGCACCATTGGTTTCAACTGCTGTTACCGTAGTAGGTGCTACAGGAAGTTCATCAAATCCTTGTGTGGAAACCATCATAATTCCTGAATATGCTGGAATTGTAATGTTTACTTTTCCGCCATTTACTACGCTTTGTACTGAACTGCCTAATTGGTCTTTAAGAACCAATCCTTCTGGAAGGAAGTCGGTAACATCCGCTTCAAAGGTTACTGCCTGATCCGATGTATTAATTGCTGCCAGACCACCTTTTGTATCACTCTTTCTTGCATATGCGATAACATTTCCTTCTGCATATGCTGTCTTAATATCACCAGTTGCGAATAGCTCTTTGTTCGCATTACGAACATTTGCTGCATTAACATATGTATTGTATAGCGTACCATATTGATCTGCATATGCAGTAGCGATTTCATTCGTACTAGCATTGATTCGCTCCCATGGGAAGGTACGTCTAGAATCTGGATCTTTCGTTCCTGTTACACCAACTTCGTCTCCATAGTAGATGGTTGGAGCCCCTGGATAGCTTAATTGAAAGATTGCTGTTAATGCCTGTAATTGTATTGCTCGTTCCGATGCTTCTTTTGCATTCGCTGTATTCTCTTCTTCCCAACTTGGATTGTCAATCTTCGTGATATTACGAACGGTATCATGGGAATCCACCAAATTTAACATCGCATACCATGCTTCTTCTGGGTAGTTCTCTCGAATTGTTTCCAACTGCGCATCAAATGTCTTAGCATCTGCCCCATTAATGATAAAATTCTGTAATGCGGAACGGAATTGGTAATTCATAACGGAATCAAACATGTCTCCTAAGAGATATTTCGTTGCAACTCCCCACTCTTCTCCTAGAATTATTGGATCTGCAATTGTATTACCATTGGCATCCGTATAACCCGCTGCCGATTTCACTGCTTTTCTAAATTGCTGCCATGTTGCATCGGATACATCTGGTGCAACATCAAGTCGCCATCCATTGGCTCCCATCCACAACCATCTTTGAGAATTGGCTTCTTGCATTGCTTCTTGTGCTGCTGCATCTGACTTTCCTGTCAGTTCATAACCAATTACTTCATTGCGGTATTCTACATTATTGTATTCGTGACTTCCCGCTATTGTTGCATTCTCATCATTGGTCAAGTTGGTCTCTTCTGCTGTAACAGACTTCACACATGGAAGAGAATCATAGCCCCACCAACATTCGTATTCATACCGTTCAAAGTTTCCATTTTTATCGTAAACCTTATCTGGACCAACTTCAAACCAAGTTGTATAGACAAAGTCTTCCTCTGTATAATAGGTATTGGTATTCGGATTAATCTGTGCCTTGTAGTTTGCTTTTACTTGTTTTTCTGCTTCTGCTTGTGTTACTTTTTGGGTCTCTACGGTATTCCATACCTTGCTCCAATACTCGTAAGCACCAATCTCTGGATATTTTTCATAACGGTCAAAATAGATGGAATCATCTCCTACATGATTGAATACTCCATCTGCAATCAAATAGATTCCAAGTTCGTTACATACATCTGCAAATGCTTTATATACCAGATCCGACGCTTTCTTCGTCTCTTCATAGTTCAAACCGGAAGTCGGATCTCCTGCCACGTTATAGATTGGTTCCCCAAACATTGGGTCTAAGTGTTTGTAATCCGTCGCATCATATTTGTGATTTGACGCAGCCCATGATACTGGATTGAGATAGATTGCAGTTACCCCAAGATGTTGGAGATAGGATAACTTCGTACGAATTCCACTAATATCACCACCGTAGAATTCATTCGACCAAACCCCATCTGTGGTTGCATCTGGATAATATGGTTTATTGGCTTCCTCTGATTGTCTTGGATTTTCTGGATAATCCGACCAATTTCCTGCTGCACCTTCTGAACCATCAAAAAGTTGAACACCATCTCCTCTTGAACCATCCACTAATTTGGCATTGTTATTGGAAGAATCTCCATCATAAAAACGATCCGGAAAGATCTGATACACAACTGCATTCTTCATCCAATCTGGTGTTTTAAAATCTTTCTCATATACGGTAAGATCATAACCAGTTTGTCCTTCTTCTGCATAAGCTCCCGTTCCACCTGAGACACCATCATCTCCATACTCTACCTTTGCCGTACCATCTACAACAATAAACTTATAGGACCACACACCAATGGAGTCAAAATCTTTTGCAGGGACAGTAACTTCCCAATAATCCTTATCATCTAGAACAGTAACAATACTCATAGGATAAGTCTTTGCAATATCATTACTATTTGCTAATTCCAGTTTCACAAGCTGTGCATCGCCTGCCTTTGCAGCCAAGCGGAAGGTTACATTCTCCCCTTCCATCGGAATTGCACCAAATGGACTCTTGTAAGTAGTTGACTGGCTGTCATAATACAATTCAGCAGTATCAATCTTACCATCATATGCAGAATTTTGAGGCTTGTAATCATCTTTTAGTACACCTTTTCCATCCGCAAATTCTGTTGGTACGGTTGTTGTAAAGGTAACATTTGCTGCATCTAACACTTTTAAGACATGATTATCAGTACCATCTCCATAATCCACTGAATCCCAGCTATTCCCGTATACTACTTTTATAGAATATTCTGCTGGAAAACGTTCTGGAGCTATCGTTCTTTGTATCCGATATTCCGTATCATTAAAATAATAATCTACTAAGAAATTCTTTGCAGATGCAGGATTCCAGTCTGCTTCATCTCCAAGTAAAGTCTGGATATTCCCTACCAATCTTGGCCAAGTTTCTTGTGTACGTTGTGGAATGTATTGTTTTAATCCTTGTGATTCTAATGAATCAATATTGATTCTTGCTCGATCATTTCCTTCCAGCTCATCATTGATATAAAAATTAACCTTTGTTTTTTCTGTCAGTGTTAATTTGAAATTGTCCTCTGTTCCTCCAATGGCACCATCCCAAGTTCCATTCTTGGTAAACTTGAACTCATAGGAACCTGCATTTAATACAACGGATTTTGCATAGTATTCTCCTACCAGATGGCTCATAACACTATTTGCCCCTGTTGTATTCCAATTATCAAACTGTGCACAATTACCTGTTACTCTCCATACACTTTGTCCTCCTGGTTGTGCAACAATCTTATCTGGAACCAGTTCTTCTTCTCCATTGCCAGGGAATCCAAGAAAACTTGCTACTGTATTGTAATCGTTCACAGAATCATATACCATGTTGGTGGAATAATCATAGACAAATACTACATTTGTCGTATCTGGTAATATAATTGTATTATTTCCGCCTTCTGCCCATTCATTTTTGTTAAATACTACTTTATAATCGTATGTTCCCGCATCAAATACTTGATTATATACCGCATACGAACCATCTATATTCGTAAATTCCCATCCAGCTTGTGCGATTTCCCAATTCACTGCTTCATCATTTCTTATGCTTCCTATTAAGGAAACCTCTTTTTCAATGGTTGGTGTGTTCACTGAATCTGTTATGTATCCCGTTCTTGAATTTGCATAAACGGTTATCTGATTGCTTCCACTTGGAATTGTAAGTGCAACTTTATCTCCGTCAGAAACTTCTCCGTTACCCCAGTCATGGTTATACGCTACTTTATATCCATCATGCTGTAAAACAAAATCAGATTCTAACTCTGAAAACCCGAATGTTTTCTGGAATATGCCGCCCCCCATATAATCTAAATCGGCTTTTTCATCCCCTGGTGTCCAATCAGCTAAATCCGCTCCTGTAAGATCTGATAATTTTCCCACCCAGGTTGCAGATTGCTTAAATGCTCCACTATTTGAGATGGAATTCTGAATTTCCTTTGTTACTGAATTATAGGTAACATAAACGTCATTTGTCCCAGCAGTTTCCCATGTTGAACTTCCTGCTTTTGTCCCATTTACATTTACCTCAATTGCTGCACCAGATGCTGCCGGTACTGCAATTTCATAAACCCCATCACTATATAAGTTCATAGTATAAGGTTGTCCACCTACAACAAGTTCGACTTTATCATCAAGTCTTCTTACCGTCTCTGCTTCTGCCTTGACCATTCGGAATTGATCTGGCAACAATGTAACCACCATAACCAGTACCATTAGGATACTGATTACTCTTCGACATGTAGCTTTTTGCTTCATAATACCTCTCCTTCTCTTTCTTATAAACTTTCCCCAAAAAACTCCGTGTATTGTGTTATACACAGAGCCTATGATTTGCTTACCAAGTACTCGCAAACTTTACAATAAGCACAGTAAATTTCACTGGTATTTAATTAACAAATCATACTATTATTAATACCACAAACCTATACTCAAATCAACAGTTTGCACAAAATTTTTTTCGAATTTTTTCGAATCTTTCGTAATCTTTAACATTCAAGTACCCTATTTTACCCTCATTCTATATATATTTACCACAATTTTTTCGTCATTTTCTATATTGTATTATACTATTTTCAACATTATTTCCCTAAGTTTGCCATCCTTTTTTTCATAGACTCTCCCTTTCCTAATCGGTCCGCATTTACTACATAACATAAAAAAATCCTAGTAAGGGAATAATCCGATTCTCTTACTAGGATCTTTTTCAATTAATGATACTTTGTTTTACTAGACTCTATACGCCATCGTATGATATATCATATTCTTCTTATCGTAGATTACTGTATCCCATAAGATGCGTATCTACTTCTTTGGCTACTTCTCTTCCTTCGTGGATTGCCCAAACTACAAGCGATTGTCCACGATGCATATCTCCTGTAACAAAGATATTCTCCTCACCGGTTTGGTAAGTTCCTTTCTCTGTAGCTACATTGGTTCTCTCGTTCAAATCTACACCAAATGCCTTTGCAACATAGCTTTGTGTTCCTAGGAAGCCTGCTGCAATCAGTACAAGATCAACCTCAACCTCATATTCGCTTCCTGCCACTTCTACCATTGTATTCCGTTTTGTTTCTTCATTATATTTGCTCTCTAATTTAACAAGCTTCGCTTTCTTTACATTTCCTGACTCATCTGCAACGAACTCTTTCACTGTCGTTTGGTAAACACGAGGATCATGACCAAAGACAGCTATTGCTTCTTCTTGCCCATAATCGGTCTTACAGATACGTGGCCACTCTGGCCAAGGATTATTCTCTGTGCGACAATCTGGCAATTTTGGCATCATCTCTAATTGAAGTACGGATTTTGCACCATGTCGAATGGAAGTACCAACACAGTCATTTCCTGTATCTCCACCACCAATTACAAGAACATTCTTATCTTTTGCACTGATATATGTCCCCTCTGCAAGATTGGAATCCAATAAACTCTTCGTTGTTGATTTTAAGAAGTCAACAGCAAAATAGATTCCTTTCGCTCCTCTTCCAGGTACCTTAATGTCCCTTGGATTGGAAGCACCACATGCTAAGATGACCGAATCAAATTCTTTAATAATCTTGCTTGCTTTATAGTTTCCTCCGACATCTGCACCTGTAACGAATGTAATTCCTTCCTCTTTCATAAGAGAGACTTTTCGATCTATAATATGTTTCTCCAATTTCATGTTGGGTATACCGTACATCAATAGACCACCCACACGATCGGATCGTTCAAATACCGTTACCAGATGACCTCGCTTATTCAATTGATCTGCCGCTGCTAATCCTGATGGGCCAGATCCAATAACCGCAACCCTCTTACCCGTTCGAATCTTCGGAGGGTTTGCCTTCATATATCCTTTCTCGTAACCATTTTCAATGATTCCCATTTCATTTTCCTTGATGGCTACCGGTTGGTTATTGAGCCCACAAGTACAAGCAGCCTCACATGGAGCAGGACAAACCCTTGAAGTAAATTCAGGAAAATTATTCGTCTTTAATAAACGATTTAATGCCTGGCTTAAATTATCCGTATATAGTAAGTCATTCCATTCTGGTATAAGATTATTCAGTGGACATCCCGATGTCATTCCACCGATCATCATTCCAGATTGACAGAACGGAACACCGCATTCCATACATCTTGCACCTTGTTTTCTACGTTCTTCTCTTGTCAACGGAGTATGAAATTCATTAAAATTCTTTATTCGCTCTTTTGGCTGTACCGCCTGATTTCCTTTTCTTTCATATTCTATAAATCCAGTAGGTTTTCCCATTCTTAACGTGCCCCTTTCTAAATTCTAACGTTTTCACGTTACAAACTTACTCAATTCTCTATGCGTTACTGTCGGCTCTATTGTCTTGTATTTGCATAAAATGCTTCGATTTGTGCCTGTTCGCTGCTAAGTCCTTTTTCCTCCATCTGAACGATCGTCTGTAACATTCGGCGATAGTCATGAGGAATGATCTTTTTGAATTTTGGTAGGTATTCCATGAAATCATCTAAGATTTCTTTTCCACGTTTTGAATCGGTAACTTTCACATGTTCCGCGATCATTTCCTTTAATTCCATCACATCATATTTGTCTGTAACTGGTTCAACTGCAACCATTTCTTTATTCAATCGCATGTATAGATTGCTGTCTTCATCAAGCACATATGCAACTCCACCACTCATACCTGCTGCAAAGTTCTTACCTGTACGACCAAGTACAGCTACACGACCGCCTGTCATATATTCACATCCATGATCTCCTACCCCTTCAACAACGGCTGTCGCACCAGAGTTACGTACACAGAATCGTTCACCTGCCACACCATTGATAAATACTTTACCACTAGTTGCACCATATAGCGCAACGTTACCGACAATGATATTCTCTTCCGCCTTGAACGTAGATCCTTTTGGAGGATACACGATAATCTTACCACCGGATAACCCTTTACCAATATAGTCGTTACAATCACCTGATAGTTCCAAGGTTAAACCATTTGGAATAAACGCACCAAAACTCTGCCCTCCAGCTCCATGGCATTTGATTGTAATGGTGTCTTCCTCTAGTGAAGTGCCTTGAAGCTTTGTAATTTCCGAACCTAAGATGGTACCAAGAGAACGGTCTATATTGGTTACTTCTGCCTCTATCGTCTTCTTCTGACGATTTACGATAGAAGAACGTAATTTCTTTAAAAATACTTTTTCATCAATCGTATCTTCCAGTTTAAAATCATAGATTTGTTTTGGATCAAATGTATGTGGGATATCTTTTTCCGCAAGGTCAGTATTCAAGATTGCAGAAAGATCAACTTTCTTTGCTTGTTCTTTCTTGAAGGACTCTTTTACTTTCAACAGATCGGTCCGTCCAACTAATTCATCTACTGTTTTAATCCGCAATTTTGCCATATATTCACGAAGTTCCTGTGCAATGAACCGCATAAAGTTCTCTACATATTCCGGTTTTCCCTTAAAGTTTTTACGAAGTTCTGGATTCTGTGTGGCAACTCCCACTGGACAAGTATCCAGATTACACACACGCATCATCACACAACCCATGGTAACAAGTGGAGCTGTTGCAAAACCATACTCTTCCGCACCAAGTAATGCTGCAACTAATACATCACGGCCACTCATTAACTTACCATCTGTTTCAATCCGAACTTTTGAACGTAATCCATTCATGATCAAGGTTTGATGGGTTTCTGCCAAACCAAGTTCCCAAGGAAGACCTGCATTGTATATGGAACTTCTTGGTGCTGCTCCTGTACCACCATCATATCCAGAGATTAGGATTACACCTGCTCCTGCCTTCGCAACACCCGCTGCTACGGTACCAACCCCTGCTTCTGATACAAGTTTTACAGATATTCTCGCATCTTTATTAGAATTCTTCAGATCATAGATCAGCTGAGCCAAATCTTCGATGGAGTAAATATCATGGTGTGGTGGCGGAGAGATCAAACTTACACCAGGGGTTGAATGTCTTGTCTTTGCTACCCATGGATATACTTTCTTGCCCGGTAGATGTCCTCCCTCACCAGGTTTTGCCCCTTGTGCCATCTTAATCTGAATTTCATCGGCACTAACAAGATATTCGGATGTTACACCAAAACGTCCTGATGCAACCTGCTTAATTGCAGAGCAACGATTCAAGCCATCTTTTCCAATATGGAGACGCTCCAGACTCTCTCCACCTTCTCCACTATTCGACTTTCCTCCCAAGTGATTCATGGCTATTGCCAATGTTTCATGTGCTTCCTGTGAAATAGATCCATATGACATCGCACCTGTCTTAAATCGTTTCACAATGGAATCCACACTTTCTACCTCTTTGATATCAATTCCTTTTGCAGGGAAATTGAAGTCCATCAATCCGCGAAGATTCAAGCCACTTCCCTCTTCATCAATACAAGCAGTATATTCTTTGAATACGTCATAATTACCTGTTCTCGTTGCAACTTGTAACAGATGGATGGTCTTTGGATTATAGAGATGTTCTTCCTGGTTGCTTCTTAGCTTGTGGCTACCAACACTGTCCAATGTCAGATCCACATTCAATCCCAATGGATCAAATGCTTTGGAATGTAGACGGTCTACTTGTTTTTCAATGTCTTTTATAGTAATTCCACCGATACGACTTACTGTATCTGTAAAGTATTTGTGAATCACTTTTTTATCGATACCAATCGCTTCAAAGATCTTTGATCCCTGATAAGACTGGATTGTTGAGATTCCCATCTTCGAAGCGATTTTAACGATACCATGTAAAATGGCATTGTTATAATCATTAACTGCCGCATAGTAATCTTTATCTAGCATATTATTATCAATGAGTTGTTTGATACAATCCTGTGCAAGATAAGGATTTACTGCACAAGCACCATATCCCAATAATGTAGCAAAATGATGTACTTCTCTTGGTTCGGCGCTTTCCAAGATCATCGCAACACGTGTTCTCTTCTTTGTCTTAACAAGATGTTGTTGTAGGGCAGATACGGCTAATAAAGAAGGAATTGGAACATGGTTTTCATCAACACCACGGTCCGTTAGGATCAGCACATTTGCACCTTCCTTGTATGCACGATCTGCTTCCACGAACAAATGATCAATGGCTTTTTCTAAGGAAGTATTCTTATAATAAATGATTGGTATTTCCTCCACTTTAAACCCATCTGCCTTCATGCTCTTTATCTTAAGTAAATCGGTATTGGTCAAGATTGGATTATTGATCTTAAGTACATTACAGTTTTCCGCTTTTTCCTCTAAGATGTTACCATCTTCTCCAATATAGACAGATGTTGAAGTCACAATTTCTTCTCGTATGGCATCGATTGGTGGATTTGTAACTTGTGCAAATAATTGTTTAAAGTAATTAAAAAGTGGTTGTTCTTTGTTAGACAATACCGGTAGTGGGCTATCTGTTCCCATTGCAGATATCGGTTCTGCACCTGTTTTTGCCATTGGAAGAATGGTTGTTTTATATTCTTCATATGTATATCCGAAGGCTTTCAGCAATCTTGCTCTTTCTTCTTTGCTGTATTCAATTACTTTCTTATTCGGAATCTTTAAGTCTTTCAATCGTATTAAATTGGCATCTAACCATTCACCATATGGTTTTCTCATCGCATAATGATTTTTCAAATCTTCATCATCGATTAATTTTCCACGAACCGTATCTACTAATAACATCTTACCTGGACGAAGACGCTCTTTTTTCACGATCTTATCCGCTGGAATATCCAAAACACCAACTTCTGATGACAAGATAAGATTATCATCACTTGTGATGTAGTAACGAGAAGGGCGAAGACCATTTCGGTCGAGGATTGCTCCCATTAGATCTCCATCACTAAATAAAATGGATGCCGGTCCATCCCATGGCTCCATCATAGTTGCATAATACTGGTAGAAATCCTTCTTTGCTTTACTAATTGCCCGATCGTTGCTCCATGGTTCTGGAATGGTAATCATAACAGCTAATGGTAGTTCCATTCCGCTCATAACCAAGAATTCCAGTGCATTGTCAAGCATTGCGGAGTCCGAACCTTCTGCATTCACAACTGGGATTACTTTGTGCATATGTCCTTTTAGGTAAGGTGACTCCATTGTTTCCTCACGGGCTAACATCTTATCTGCATTTCCACGAATGGTATTAATTTCTCCATTGTGTACGATAAAACGATTCGGATGGGCTCTTTGCCAACTTGGATTCGTATTCGTACTGAATCGGCTATGTACGGTAGCAATCGCTGACTCATACTCTGGACATTGTAAATCTTCGAAGAATAAACGAAGTTGCTTTACCAAAAACATTCCTTTATAAACAATCGTTCTGCTTGATAGGGATACCACATAGGTATTATCATTACTCTGTTCAAATACTCTTCTTGCAAGGTAAAGTTTCCGATCAAAATCCAATCCCTTTTGTATATCAACTGGTTTTTTAACAAAACACTGCATAATATATGGCATACATTCAATCGCTTTTTGTCCTAACGTATCTGGATTGATTGGTACTTCTCTCCAACCAAGGAACTCCAATCCTTCCTTTTCAACAATGATCTCAAACATCTTCTTTGCTTGGTTACGACTTAATTCCTCTTGTGGAAAGAAAAACATACCAACACCGTATTCTCTTTCTTCCCCTAATTCAATACCAAGTGGTTTCACTGCTTTCTTAAAGAACCTATGAGAGATTTGTAAGAGGATTCCTACACCATCTCCTGTTTTTCCTTCTGCATCTTTACCAGCTCTATGCTCCAGATTTTCGACAATACGTAATGCATCTTCTACTGTCTTATGCGTCTTAACACCTTTGATATTGACAACTGCACCGATCCCACAGTTATCATGTTCAAATCTGGGATCATATAATCCTTGTTTTACTCGGTTTACTTCTTCATAATTTATCATTTTCATAAAACACGCTCCTTTTAGAAATCAGTATGATTTGATACTATGGAATATTCGAAAATACGCAAAAAGGCATTCTTGGATCTAATTGTAAATTATGATTCCAAGAACGCCTTTGTTCTTAAACGTGATTATAGTCTAGTTGTTTCATAGATTCAACCTAAAAATGTAATTTTCTATAACATTTGTATAAGTGCATAAAAATACAATATATTTAAGTACATTTTTTGCGCATTTTTTATATTATATAAGTTTTTTCATACTTTTACTTACTTTTCTTACGTGAATCTATAAAATAATTAATTATCGTCCGTTTTCACGCTAGAATCATTTTGTTTTCTCCCACCTAACCTTATTATCTTAGTTTGTATCTAATCAACGCCAGAATAATAGATAAAAACCAAGTGATATTCCAGCCATTCTGTTGTATACTAACCCTATGACACAAGGAGAGAATGTATGTATAGAACTACGCCCACAAACACTTCCAAAACATCATCTAAACCAAATAGGTAATTAGTCCGATATATATAATATGACTGATTCGTGTGATAAATTCTCTCCCAGGGAATTTGATCTAAAACACGTTTATCTACTAATTTTGCTTAAAAGGAGCAACAAGAATGAGTTTATTAAATAATACGATTGGAAATGTTGGCTCAAATCCAAGCAACATGACCCCCAAAAAACGTCCTGCTTTCACCAACGGGCAAGCCTCTTCCTTTCAGGCAACTGCAGGAAGTACTTCTTCTACTGCTGTATCCAGTAATCTCAGCTATACAGCAACTGGACAGATTCTCGTTGACAAAGGACAAATCATTCGCGGGGAAGTTACTGATATTCGAAATAACACCGTTTCGGTTAAAGTTGATCTTGGCGAAACGATCACATATCCTTTGCAAGGAGATCCCGAACTAACCATTGGACAAACTGCAACGTTCAAAGCAGTGGAAACAGAAGATGGTATTGCTTTACGTGCAATATCTGCCCGACCTTCCCAAGCTCGACTTGCAACAATTAATAAAGCATTGGAAGAAGCAGGCCTTCAAAAAAGTGAACGAAACCAAACAATCGTCTTAGAATTACTGAATAACCAGATGTCTATTGATAAGCAAAGTATCCAAAAGATTTTCCAGCAATCATTGCTTAATAAAAATGCCTCTATCAGTACACTGGTTTTAATGAACAAATATGATTTTCCTATTACGGATGCAACTTCAACTCAGTTTGAAAATTATCGTAATTTTGATCACCAGTTAAGCAAAGATATTGGAGTACTGGCTGATCAGATTCCAAAGATGTTAGATAAAGTAAGCACCTTCACCAATTTCAATACTTTTATGGCAGTTCATGATGGTGTCATGAACATTCTGATCGATGACACGGCAATTCCTCAAGAAACTCCTCTCTATTCTGTTCTTTCCGGGCAAAAAGAGCAAATGATGCTTCTTGATCTTCTCCGTCCATTTGCCTTAACCAATACACTTGAGCAGAGTATCCACCAGCAAACTGCTTCCTTACGAGAAGTCGTTACCTGTATTCAAGATAGTATTGCCATGGCTGAACAGATGGAAAAGGAGCAATCAGCAGCATTAGAGAATCCAGTTATTGCTGAAGAAACAGGACAAACGGTATTAACAAACGATGGAACGGGCAATACGAATAGTAATAAACTCTCCTTAACGGATGTATTCCAAGCACCTATCGTACGACATGTTCTTGATCAGTTCACAACCCAACAATTTAATAATAATGAACTCTCTACGTTTCTCAGTTTACAAAACAGACAAACCTTATCTCTTTCACTGGCACCATTTCCACTCTCCGAAAAGGTTCGTAATTCGATCATAAATGGTCAAATCGGAACCAACGAGCTGCTTCGTGCCATTCAAAATGCTATGAAAGATACAAACCCCGTTGATGCCAAAAGCCTCTATTCATCTCAGGTTTTTCAATGGGTACTTAAGGAACATACCAAAAGCACAATGTCCCTATCTCCACAAGACATTGCCTCTGGTAATGTAAATCAGTTTTACGATAATACCTATCAACAGATTAACTCTATTCGATCTTTCCTAGAAAACACAGGATTAAAGGAAGCATTTCAGGAAATGCACAACACGGCATCAAACCTTCAGGAGAACATGGAATTCATGCGTGTGATTAACCAGCTCTTTCCTTATGTTCAACTACCAATTAAACTAAAAGAACAATATGTTCATAGTGATCTGTATGTATACACAAAGAAAAAGAATCTCAGAGAGCATCCTGAGAACATCAGTGTTTTACTTCATCTCGATATGGAGAATCTGGGCGCAACCGATATTCATGTCACTCTAGCAAGAAGTTCTGTACAAGCCAAATTCTATCTGTCAGATGATTTTTCAACGGAGCTACTAAAGAACAATATCGATCTTCTAGAAGATGGACTAGCAAGAAACGGTTATCTCTTCCATGCAGAGTTCTTTCAAAGAGAGAAAAATGTTGATATTGTAAAAGATATCATTGAAAAAGACCAACCAGCAACATCCTTAAAAAGATTTTCCTTTGATATTCGTGCATAAAACAAAAAATCTTCAGACTTCCAAGAAGAACATATATGTCTTCTTGGGAAGTCATGAAGATTTTTTATGGACAAGTACGTTATGAATTCATTCATGTATGAAAAACATAACATTATTCCCTAAAAGTATGAAAAAGTAGCCTCATTATGGGTCTCTATTTATACATCAACTGCTTCTGTGAATGCGTATTATTATAATCCATCTCTTCACACCAACGTACAAGGTTTTCTATAAAGCCCTTTGAAACATTCATATACCTTTCCAGCAGCTGCTCAATGTTTACGTTATTCAACCTACATTCAAGAAAGATATCACGGTATTCAAGTAATATTTTACGTGTCATCTTTGACCCTACGTAAGAAAAAATCATACTTAACCTAGGTTCTAGATCAAACTTTAATTGTTGCTCAAAACGGTTCATATCCTGATAATTCATGGATTCTTCCAAAACAGTAAATAGTCGTTCCTGTACATTGGTAGGGATTCCTGCATGCAAACCAATTGCTGTTAGTAGTCCTTCTAATGTATAGGTATTTTGACCGTATGTATTCAGTCCAAACTCATCGAACGTTTCTGAAATAATATGAATCGATTTCCTCATAATATGCTGTTGAAGGGAGGTAAACTTCTTACTCACCTTAGCCATATTGATCTTATCAAGATTTCCATACCGCAAAGCGAATACCCATGTTGTTAATACAACAAATCGATACTTTTCTACCATTACCATGTTATTGGAATACCGTTGAAGTCCCTTTGCTTTCAGTTCCAAAAAACAATAATCCTCATAAGTTAAGTCCAAATCCCCGATTATACGAATTCCTTTTTGGTCATCCCGAAACTCATTTTCTAACATCTCCTCGATTTCTAACAACGATAATGGCTTCTGTAATAAATTCATAAATTTCTCCTCCTTTGTCCCCAAATGTTCCACTAATGATTATTTAATTTGTAGCATTTATGAATATCATTCTTTATGAAAAGAATGCATTGCTAACGCGTTCAAACAAATATCACCCACGCTTATATATATATGTCCTAAAATTAAAATAAATGTTATATTTTCTCTTTTACTGTGTATTTTTTTCCGTACACAGGCTATGAACGGTGTCTAAGACCACATTCAGATCATACTGTAACAATCTATTTCGAACATTGGAAACTAACAAATACCAAAGCATATGATACGATGCTGTTCATTTCCTGTAAGCAGTACATTATCAAAATCTATAGATATACCTCTTTGGTATTATAATTTCATTTGAAGTTATTTTACGATTTACAACCTAAACAATTTATGTTAGAATATATCTCTGTGAGTAGCACAGATGATTGCGCCTATTGGTACCGAAAGGTCTTAGGTGAGGAAAGTCCGGGCTTCATAGGGCAGAGTGCCGGATAACGTCCGGTGGAGGTGACTCCAAGGCTAGTGCAACAGAGATATACCGCCAACTTTCGTTGGTAAGGATGGAAAGGCAGTGTAAGAGACTACCGCATTCTTGGTAACAAGAATGGCTATGTAAACCCCACTCGAAGCAAGACCGAATGGAAAACAATACGGTTGCCCGCCGTGTTTTCGGGTTGGTCGCTTGAGCTTACTGGTAACAGTGAGACTAGATAGATAATCATCTAATACAGAACTCGGCTTATAGTGTTGCTCACATAAAAAGAATACTATCCTTCTTCGTTTTCGTAACTGCCCATTGCACTCTACAATGGAACAGTTACTTTTTTTTATCTAATTTTTTTTATCTTCTTAGTCTACTTTGAAATAGCTGCCACCTATGAATTCACGTATAATGGAATTATGTGGTACTTCTTCTGGACTAACGCCAATAAAGTAATCTAGGAATTTTAATAATCGTTTTGCCTCAACATACTCTGGGCAATCTCGATCAATTCCAAAAAGAATTGGTTCTGCATATAATTTTAATATAGCTAATTCATAGATTAATGCAGAATTAAACATTACATCAGCTTCCTCTTGAAATGGGAAGATATTCTCCTCTTCTCCCCTTCGAACAGAAGGCCACATTGCAATTGTCTCTTTCGCTGAAGTACCTCTTGTTCTGGCATCACGCACCATCCGACGGATCAATCTACCATCAGTGGTTGGAATACGATTGTGTTCATCGATATTCAACTGCGTTAACGCACTTATGTAGATTTTGAATTTGCTCTCCTTTGGTAAAGAATAGGATAACTTATCATTTAATCCATGGATTCCTTCAATAACCAGAATATCATCTTTGCCAAGTTGTTGGTAATTTCCTTTATACTCTCTTTTACCCGTTTTAAAATTAAATGTAGGTAATTCCACACGCTGACCATCTAATAATCCACGCATATCTTTATTAAATTGTTCAATATCAATTGCTTCTAAACATTCAAAATTCGGATTTCCATCTGCATCTAACGGCGTATTCTCACGATTTACAAAATAATTATCCAATGCAATTGGTAATGGATTAAGCCCATGTGTCCGCAACTCAATGGATAGACGATGCGAGAAGGTCGTTTTTCCTGAAGAAGATGGTCCTGAGATCATTACAAATTTATTTGATCGGTTTTCAACAATTTTCTCAGCAATTGCTCCAATTTTCTTTTCTTGCAAAGCTTCCTGTACTAGGATCAGATCATTGATGCCACCTTTACAGATCACATCATTTAGGGAACCTACATTCTCAATATCCATGGTATTTCCCCAACAATTGGATTCCTTTAGTACGTGAAATAACTTATGTCTTGGTTCAAATGCTGGTACCTCTTTTGTATTTGAACTTCTTGGTAACTGCATAATCAAACCATCATCATACTTATATAGTTTGAAATATTTGAGCATACCCGTTCTAGGAGGCATATAACCATAAAAATAATCTTCGAAGCCACCCAGTTTATATATGTTTGCCTTTGATACACGACGGTAACGGAATAATTTTTCCTTATCATACATTCGGTAATTACGGAACAAATCAATTGCTTCATCTGTGGTAATGCTTCTCTTTTGAAATGGTATATCCTCTTCCACGATTTTGTGCATTCTTGCTTCAATTCGCCCAATTAATGCATCATCTAATGTTGCATCAGAACGAATTTCGCAATAGTAACCTGGACCGATTGCATATTCAACTAAGACTTTCTCTACATTTTGATTTCCAATCTCATCATAGATTGCTTTCAGTAACAAAAGGGTCATCCCCCTCATATACGTCTTCTGTCCAGCAGAATCCTTTGTAGTTACAAATTCTACTGTGCAATCTTTCGTAACAGTCTTGAACAGCTCTCGTAATTTATGATCAACGAACGCAAGAATAATGTCATCAGAATACTCCTTCTGATATTCTTGGCTGATATCGAACAACGTGGTATTTTCTGCATACTCTTTTACTATTCCGTTAATAGTTACTTTTACACTCATAGCCTAATCTCCTCTACACAATTTTAAATGGTGATTGCTCTTTTGCCGCAACGATTGTTAGTTTTGTATCTTGTAGATATGTTTTTAACCATTCTACCATAAATCGTTCCGTTCCGTAATGTCCAGCATCAATTATGCAAAGATTTTCTTCCATTGCGTCCAATGCT
This sequence comes from Anaerosporobacter faecicola, assembly GCF_012070565.1. GTDB lineage: Bacteria > Bacillota > Clostridia > Lachnospirales > Lachnospiraceae > Anaerosporobacter > Anaerosporobacter faecicola. The sequence continues at coordinate 41,938 of NZ_JAAQRO010000033.1, read as the reverse complement.
TTATGATGTCTGATATCTCCTGTAATTAGCACGTCAGCTCCCATCTCAATTGCATTCGCTATGAAATCTTCTCCTGAACCAGTAGAAATAGCAACTTTTTCAATTCTTTGATCAAGTTTACCTACTACTCGAACATCATTCAGATTAAATTGCTTCTTCACCTCAACTGCAAGATCATACAAGGAAGTCGCAGTTATTGTTCCAACTCGTCCAATACCAATTAGGTCCGAATCAGACTTCATTGGTTCTAGTGCCTTTGTTTCTTGCAATCCTATCATTCGTGCAGATTCATCTGCCATAATGGCAATATCCATATTCGTATGCATTGCATAATATGCAATGGAATGATTCATCAGTGTAAGAATTCTTTTACCAATAAAATCAGTTCCAATGATTCGTTTCATCGGAGAAAATATTAAAGGATGGTGTGTAATAAGCATATCGCATTGCTCTTCTATTGCCTGTTTGATTACCTCTGTGGAAGGATCCAAAGCAATCATCACTTTCTTTACTTCCTTCGTATCTTCACCTACAAGTAAACCAACGTTATCCCAGTGCTCTGCATAGGACGTTGGTGCAATCTTCTCTAAATGTTTTATCAATTCTCTACATATCATAGTATCCCAATCCCTCTTCTATATATTCTAGTTGTTCTTTTACTTCGGAAATTCGTTTCATCGAGTTATCCGATTGTGTTTTTTCTAATGTCGATAAGATCTTTTCATAGGTATTCTTTTCCTTATGAAGAAACTGAAGTAAGATTGGATTACGATTTTTCAACAGTTCAGCGCCATATAGATATTCCGCTTCACTGGTATATTGTTGTTCTTCATCCGTCTTCGTAGCACGCATCATTACATAATATTTTCCATCATCAATCACCATATCTTCTTTGGTGATTTCGAATCCAATATCATGAAGATATCTTCTTACTAAAAAGATTTCCGATTGTGGTTGTAAGATCAGCTCGTTACACTGTAATGTAACTTCCTTACTTTGGGACAAGATTTTAACTACAAGTGCTCCTCCCATTCCAGAAAGGAACAACGTATCAACCTCTCCTGGAGTTATCTTCTTTGCACCGTCTGATAGACGAGTTTCAATAACAGAATCATATCCATAGTGTGCGATATTTTCCTTTGCTCTCTCTAAAGGTCCCTTGTTAATGTCACAAGCAATAACCTTAGATGCAATCTTATTCTCCACCAAATAAATGGAAGTATACGCATGGTCACACCCGATATCAGCCACTCGATTATTTTTCGTTACAAGTGCTACTGCAGCACGTAGTCTTTTTGAAATTTGCATATTGTACCTCTCTACTTATTGGCACTTTTCCCTAATTTTATTCTTATTTTTACCAACATTATAACACATTTCTAGGAAAAAAACCATTTTTTTTATTAACAATTCATACTTTTTATCTGTTTTTTTGTGCATTATGTTAATTTTATGTTTAGTTTTATAATTATTAGCTAAATAACAAATTAAATTAACAGAAGAAATGCCATACGATGGATTTATCCCCGATCATATGGCATTTTCTCTTTGTAGTTTTAAGATGCACGTATTGCTCCGTTGCTTTGCAATACACGTATTGCTCCGTTGCTTCGCAACTCCCGCAATCCTAAAACATTCGCAATCCGCGCTCTCGCGCTACTTGCTCATGTTTTGCGGGTCAAAAGGTCATTTTCACTTTTGTGCGAGCACAAAGTGAAATGACTTTTTGTATTCCTTGCAATACACGTATTGCTCCGTTGCTTCGCAACTCCCGCAATCCTAAAGCATTCGCAATCCGCGCTTTCGCGCTACTTGCTCATGTTTTGCGGGTCAAAAGGTCATTTTCACTTTTGTGCGAGCACAAAGTGAAATGACTTTTTGACCCTTGTATTGTTTATTCTAAATAATCTTTTAATTTGCGGCTTCTACTTGGATGGCGCAATTTACGAAGAGCTTTGGCTTCTATTTGACGAATTCGTTCTCTTGTTACATTAAATTCTTTTCCTACTTCTTCGAGTGTTCTAGCTCTTCCATCATCTAAACCGAATCTTAGACGAAGTACTTTTTGTTCCCGTTCTGTTAAGGTACTCAGAACTTCCACCAGTTGTTCTTTCAGTAAGGTAAATGCTGCTGCTTCTGCTGGAACAGGTACATTATCGTCTTGAATAAAATCACCTAAATGGCTATCCTCCTCCTCACCAATTGGTGTTTCAAGTGATACTGGTTCTTGGGATATCTTCTGAATCTCACGAACTCTTTCCACTGGTAATTTCATGACTTTTGCAATTTCTTCCGGTTGTGGTTCTCTTCCTAATTCCTGTAGCAATTGTCGTTGAACACGTATCAATTTATTGATCGTCTCAACCATATGAACGGGGATACGAATGGTTCTTGCTTGATCAGCAATGGCTCTTGTGATAGCCTGACGGATCCACCATGTAGCATAAGTACTGAACTTATAGCCTTTCGTATAATCAAACTTTTCAACAGCTTTGATCAATCCAAGATTTCCTTCTTGAATCAGATCAAGGAATTGCATTCCTCGACCAACATATCGTTTTGCAATACTAACAACAAGACGAAGATTGGCTTCTGCAAGACGTTTCTTTGCATTCTCGTCGCCTTCTTCCATTCGCTTCGCAAGTGAAATTTCTTCATCTGCACTAAGCAATGGAACTTTACCGATTTCCTTCAGATACATACGTACTGGATCTTCAACACTGATACCTTCTGGAACAGACAGATCGATCTTTTCTAAATCTTCAATCTCCTCTTCCTCATCTAGTAACATATCATCTTCCGGACCTAGATCTTCTTCCTCTTCACTGTTTGTTATACGTAATACATCAACCCCATTTTTCTCAAGGTATGTGTAGATTTTCTCTATTTTCTCTTCATCGATGTCCATGTCTGAGAAGAAATCATTAATTTCCTGATACTCTAGAACATTTTTTTTCGATTTAGCAAACACAAGAAGCTCTTTTAATTTTTCTACAAACTTTGCCATACTTTCGTCCATCGTAGTCCACCTCTTCCTAATCAGTTATACTCGCAATCTCTAAGTTATAACTCATAAATTACAAATACTTCACACAATTACTAATATTCTAACCATCCGCAAGAGAAATATGCAATTTCTGTAAATCGGCTTGTGCTTTGATGATGCTCTGCATTTGTGCAATATCCGTGACATTTCTGCTCCGATTGTCCAAGCTGTATTTCTTGATTCGATAGATCAAATCATTCAATGCTTTTTCCTTTTCCATTATACTCATCTCTTCCTGAAATGTAGTACTGAAAAGGGAAGCAACTTCATTCTGTTCCTCTTTGCTTTCAAACTGGTTAATGATCTTCGCTGGAATCACTTGACCTTGCTCTTTGTATTGTTGAAATAACATTCCAGCAACCTTCTGATAAAGTTCCCCATCAAAATCTTCTTCGCTAATGATTCCCTTTATTTTCGAAAACAATCTTGTATCCTCAATCAGCCAAGTCAATAATAATTTGCTAGCTTGTCTCATGCTATCCTGCGCAGTAACCCGTTTATTGTTACTTCGTTCCTGTACTTTTTTAATCATAGTAGGCGTTGTTACCATCGTTGCAGCATAATGATTAACAAGTTTACGCAGATTATCAAATCCCATATGATAGATTCGATCGATTGCTTCAATATAATTATTTCTTTCAATCTCTTCCGTGAAAACTAATAACTTTTTCGCTACTTCATTGAAGAATTTTGTCTTCTGTTCTGGATCATTAAGATCGTATTCTTTTTGTAACACCTCAATTTCAAAATAAAAACTATTTTGTGCTTCATCAATCCTCTTTTGGAATTCTTCCGCACCTAATGCTTTCATAAATTCATCTGGATCTTTATATGGTCGCATATTAATGACCTTTGTACGAAGTCCGGCTTCCTTCATGATTGGTATTGCACGTAAAGCGGCTTTTACTCCTGCACCATCACTATCATAGGTCAGCAATACTTCGTCTGTATACCTCTTCAAAAGATTCGCCTGTAACCCCGTAAATGCAGTTCCTAGCGATGCCACCGCATTGGTAAAACCGGCTTGATGAAGAGCTATTACATCCATATAGCCTTCACAAATCAGCATATTATGCTTTCTTGCCGTTTTTGCTATATTCAAACCATACAAGTTCCTACTTTTATCAAATAATAATGTCTCTGGTGAATTGAGGTATTTGGGTTCACCTTGTCCAAGAACTCGTCCACCAAAACCAATGACACGGTTGTTACCATCCATGATTGGATACATTACCCGATTCCAAAACTTATCATAGGCACCTTTTTTCTCATCAAATGTTACTAAACCTGATTGTCGTAAGATTTCATCACTATATCCCATTTGTTTTAGATACTGATATAAGTCATCACTATATTTATTAGAATACCCCAGACCAAACATCTTAATGGTTTCGTCTGTAAGTTTACGGTTTGTCAAATACTCATAAGCGATCTTCCCTCTCTCCGACTTCAACTGATAAAAGAAGTATTTCGCAGCCTGACGGTTAATCTCTAATAGTTGGGTTTTTAAATCGGCTTTTCGTTTTGCCTCTTCATTCTGTTCTTCCTCTGGTAAAGGAATACCGGCTCGTTCTGCAAGATATTTCAAAGCCTCTACAAAAGAATAATTCTCATACTCCATTACAAAGGTAAATACATTACCTCCAACACCACAACCAAAACAATGATACATCTGTTTTTGACCACTAACGCTAAAGGAAGGGGATTTTTCATTATGAAATGGACACAATCCCATATGGTTATTTCCAGAACGTTTTAACTTCACATGTTCAGAAATCACATCGACTATATCATTTCTTTGTCTTATCTCTTCTACTAAATCCTCTGGGTAATACATCAGATTGCCTTTCCTTTCTAACTAATAGATTCCCCATGACCTGGGAATCATCAACTCTTTGAACTTACTAATCGCATAACGGTCCGTCATACCCGCTATGTAGTCACATATTACTTGTTCTTCTGATTCATGTACCTGCTCTCTCATCTCCAAATATTCTTCTGGTAATTCTTCTATATGTTCCACATAGTAATCAAACAACTGCTTTACTAAGTTTTCAGCTTTCTTCTCCTGGCTTTTTGCTACCGGATTTGTGTAGACACTTTGAAACATGTACTTTCGTAAGGAAAGCATTGCTTCCTCCACTTCAGGAGACATTACAATATCATCTTTACCTTCACTATGGATTACAATATCATGAATTAGGGTATTCAGCCGTTCTCTTGGGCTATGTCCCAAAACTTCTGTGTATACGGCGGGGATTCCCTCCTCCGTTATAATCTTCCCTCGAATGGCATCATCTATATCATGATTGATATAGGCAATCTTATCGGATAAACGGACAATCTTTCCTTCCAAGGTAGTTGGCTTTCCCGATGTCTGGTGATTTAATATACCATCTCGTACTTCTTGCGTCAGATTCAACCCTTCCCCATGCTTTTCAAGTAATTCTACAACACGTATACTCTGTATATGATGCTCAAACCCAGATTTGCATGCTTCATTCAATGCTCTTTCTCCTGCATGCCCAAAAGGGGTGTGCCCTAAATCATGTCCAAGCGCAATGGCTTCCGTCAAATCTTCATTCAACCGAAGTGCGCGAGCAATGGTTCGTGCATTCTGTGCAACCTCCAATGTATGCGTCAATCTTGTCCGATAATGATCACCTTCCGGTTCAAGAAACACCTGTGTCTTATGTTTTAATCTTCGAAATGCTTTACAATGCAAAATTCGGTCTCGATCTCGTTGATATGCGGTTCTTAGGTCACAAGGTTCTTCCCAATTATCTCTACCAAGAGATTCATCACTAAACGAGGCAAAGGGACTCAGATTCTGATGTTCGCGTAGTTCCTGTTTTTGGCGTAGATTTAACCCTTTCTCATTCTCTAACATAACTTCTGCTTTTCTTAATTGTTCCAATAATTTAAGATTTTTATCCATTTGATAAAACCTCCCTAGCAAAAGTAATTGCCTAATACTATGTATATTCTACGTACCGATTAATTTTTACTTTTTTTATCGTGCTAAATACCTATATTATACTAAATTATATCACAATTTAAAAGGGTTCTTTTAAAAAATACAAAATTTTAAGAAAAAAACAAAAAAAGCTGTTGCAAAATATTTTCTGAATCTTACGTTTTTTCGTAAATCGCCTCCAGTCGTATTCTGCAACAACTCGTATTATTCCTTATGACATTGTCCTCGCATACCACAACCAGAACAGCCACAACTGCAATATTTTCCTTCTTTTATATCTTTGACCTTTTTCCGTATTACAAATCCTGCATATGCTACAATGGCAGCTACAATTAGAATTGAAACCATATACCTTCCTTCTTTCTTTGCTGGATTATTCCTACATTGCTTTACTTATAATAAACTTCTATCTTTCGATTACATAAGAATCTGTGCAATTTGGAAGAATAGCGTTGATACCAACCAAGCGACTGCAACCTGGAACACGATGGCAAATACTGTCCACCTTACGGATTTCATTTCTCGTTTGATTGTTGCAATCGTTGCAACACATGGCGTGTACAAGAGTACGAAAATCATCATGGAATATGCGTTCACAGCAGTAAAATCCGCATTACTTAATACCTCTAGCAAAGCACTTCTTCCATTGGTAGAAGCAATGTTTCCGATTCCAAAGAGTACTCCGATACTAGATACGACTACCTCTTTTGCTGCCAAACCAGATATGAGTGCTAATGCAATCTGCCACAAACCTAAACCAGTAGGAACCAATATAGGGACTAAGAATTTTCCAATTCCAGCTCCAAAACTTTCGGTAATATCCGTTACGATTCCATGTGGACCTACATTTAGGATAAACCAGATGATGATAGAGGCAACAAAAATTGTTGTTCCCGCTTTCGTTAAGTAATCCTTAATTTTATCCCATACATAGATAACAATTGTATGAAGATTTGGCGTTTTGTATTCTGGCAACTCGATTAACAACGAATGTGTTTCACTCTTCTTTTGAAGTTTCGTCATGATAAAAGCAATAAGAATGGCTATCACAAGACCGATAACATACATGGAGAATGCTGCAATTACTGCATAATTCCCAAAGAACATATCGGAAAACAAAACATACACTGGTAATCTGGCACTACAAGACATAAATGGAGTTACAAGTATGGTCTTTCTACGATCATTACTGTCTTCTAGTGCTCTCGTTGCCATAACCGCTGGAACACTACATCCAAATCCCAATAACATAGGAATAAATGCACGACCTGACAAACCAATCTTTCCCATGATTCCATCCATGATGTACGCTACACGAGACATATATCCACTATCCTCTAAGAATGCTAATGCCAAGAATAATATAAATATATTAGGTAAAAAAGTTAGAATACCGCCAACTCCTGAGATAATGCCATCTACTACTAAAGAGATAACCATATCATTGGCGTGCAGATGTTGCAGCAATGCCAATACACCATCTGATATACCGGTTATTCCAACCTCGAAATATCCTTTTAACCAGTCACCAATGGTAAATGTCAGAAAGAAAACCAGTGCCATGATTCCTAAGAATATTGGCAATCCTAGAACTCGGTGTGTGAGGTAATGATCGATTTTTTCCGTCTTCGCCGCTTTCTCTTCTTTATTTACTAAAACCTCATCTATTATTTCTTCGATAAAATCATACTTTTGATTGATGATGTCTGTTTCATAACTGCGTGGTACAACATCAGAAAAGTCGATTTGGAATTGTTCGCATATCTCCGGATCCTGTTCAAGAATCTTAATGGCATACCATCTTGGATTTTTTAAATCAGGGTCATGCATATAGAGTCGATCAATAATCTCATCAATCTTGTCTTCAATCTCATCGCTATATACCACTGCATATTCCAAATGATGACTATGTTTATGATTACTGACATTCCCATCATGATGATGTTCCAAATTACTATCCATATGCTTCACTTGATGATGTGCTACTGCATGCATAAGTATATCAAGCCCTGTCTTCTTTCTGGCTGACACGGGAATTACAGGAATACCAAGCATCTCCGGTAAACGATGCAGATCGATTTCCATTCCTCTCTCTTTTACAATATCCATCATATTAAGAGCCAGAATTACTGGTTTACCAAGTTCAATCAACTGTAATGTAAGGAAAAGATTTCGTTCAAGACAAGATGCATCTGCAACATCAACGATTACATCAACGGTATCATCTAATATGTATTCTCTTGACAATTTTTCCTCTAGTGTATACGACGTAAGACTATAGATACCAGGCAGATCAACTAGTTTAAACAGATGACTATGGTACTTAAACGCACCTTCCTTCTTTTCTACTGTTACGCCGGGCCAATTGGCTACTTTTAATTTTGCTCCTGTATAGGCATTAAAAAGTGTGGTCTTGCCACAATTGGGATTGCCTATGAATGCTACTTGCAATTCTTCTTTCATATGTCTCTCCATTCTCCCCTATTTCTGTTGGGCTTAACATTCTTTTGTGCAAACCAAGATTTTCTTGGCAATATCTTTTCCCACTGCTAGTCTTGTACCCCTTGCTTTAAATATTATTGCTCCATTCTTTTTTTTATTCACTACTTTGATGAATGTATCATGGATCAAACCAAGGGATTGTAACCTTCTTCCAACATTTCCTTCTACCTCAACCTGATCGATTCGATATTCCTGATTGATGTCCCCTTCAAATAACGTCATATATAAACCTCCTTATTGAGAATCACTATCATTTTCATTAAAGACAGTATAGTATAACAAACCTCATTCGTCAAGATATTCTTAGAATTTCTTATAGAATACACGGACAATGTTGAATTTTGTTTGTTATTATGCTAGTATGTGGAAGGAAAAAAGAAGCAAAGCACCAAAGGAGATTTTATGAACCGACATATTTTATTTTTTGACATAGATGGTACAATACTAAGCGAAGTAACCCATGTCATCTCTGCTGATACAAAAGCTGCAATAGAAGCAGCAAGAAAAAACGGTCATTTGGCATTTATCAATACAGGACGGACCTTAGAAGAGTTGGATGATCGTATTCTTTCTCTTGATTTTGATGGATTAGTATGTGGTTGCGGAACTTATATTCTGCACGAAAAGGAAGTCTTACTAAACCAAAAATTAACCAAAGAGGTAATGGATTCTGTACTTTCTGATTTAAAGAAATGCAATCTAGAAGCCTGCTTAGAGGGTGTAAACAAGGTTTACTTTGATAAAGACTCAACGAATGATACAATCTGTTCCTTACGTGCTTCTATGAAAGCTCGTAATTTTCAACTTGGAACTTTTGATGATTCTGACATAGACTTTACTAAATTTACGATATGGGTGCAGGATACCAGCGATTATTCTTCCTTTTATGAAAGTCAAAAAAAGAATTTTACATTCATTGACCGTGGCAATTCCTTCTTTGAGATTGTACCACATGGGTATTCCAAAGCTACAGGTATTCAATTTCTGCTTGATCACTTCAATCTTTCAATTGATGATGCTTATGCTTTTGGGGACAGTACCAATGATTTATCCATGCTCACCTATGTACCACATAGTATTGCTATGGGTAATTCCGATCCTTCTCTATTTCCACTGGTATCCTTCGTTACAAAAGATGTGGATGACAATGGAATATCCTATGCATTAAAACATTTCAATTTGATATAGCATCTTCTTCAAATTGCCATCAATCGTGAATGAACAAATTGTACATCTTACACTCCACGTTAGTAACAGTTTCAAAGTACACGTTGTTCTTTGTGCTGAGCACCGTCAGCTTCAGCTGATATCTACCTTATGTGCGAGCGCGAATCCCCCGGTGGGTTTATATAGGATATCGGAGGACTTTCCTATATATAAACAAAATCCGAACAATAGGAATACAATGTTCCTATATGTTCGGATTCTACTTTTTCTAGCATTATACTTTTTTAATTGTATTCGGATTACCTCGAAGAAGCTGATCCAACACTGATTTGTATACGATGATAATTCTTGCATCGATATAGCAAAACTTATTCACTACATATTCATAGGTCTTATACAAGAAGCAACCACTCATTAACAGAATACTGACCACTGTTACCCAAGGTACCAAGTCTCTCGTAATTAAGAAGATTGCCCCAAATATATATACCAAAAGAATGGAAAAATATGTCCTACTAATCTTCACTACTAGGAGCATGGCTTCTGTCAAACGATCAAACATCTTTTTCAAAGATTCCAGATCTTTATCTTTCAAACTGCTATATATGTCATTATAGATTTCTTCATTTTTCAGATTACGATAATCAAAATTCTTTTCTAACATCTTTTTATGATAACTTCCAACATACTGATTATATTTGTTAATACCAAATTCAGTTCGTATTAGTTTTTTAAAAACATTAACCATATCTTCACCGCCTAACACTTTGCTTATTTGTTAACTTATTCTAGTATATTTCCCTTTATTCGTCAAGTTTCAAGCTTATCTTTCCCTTCTCTGCATAATGCATATTAAATCTTTCTCGCCTAGTATTACGGATTGTTCCGTACTTTGACTCTACTATTATTATATGATTATACAGTCAAATAGTATCAATAGAAATCATATGAATTCTCTTCCCTTTTACCTATACATTAGAAAAGAAAACTTTTTGGAATATCATTTTTGTATCTTTTCGAATATCTTTTTGGAATATCCTTTTATCATTTTATCTTTCCTTTCTTTTATTATCTCCTTATTCAATCTAAATCATGAAATGAAAGTTTTGTTAATAAATATAAAGAGAAGCATGGAGTCATATTAACAAAACGTTCATATTTTATCCATACTATCCTCATATATGTTGTATATAATAAGATTCATAAAGAAGCAACATGTTGTTTCAATACTAAATTGTTTTTTCATAAAACCAGATAGTTTTTTTCTTCCCCTTTCTATCTGGACTCCTCTTTTTATAAATGAATGAATAAAAGCTGGTTTATACCAGCTTTTATTTTGCTTAGAAAATATTTTTTGATCATTAATAAGAATTCATTCGTATTTATCAGCTTTATTTTAAAGCATAACATTCTAGTAATTTATGGTATACTTATAAAAGGATTGATTAACCGTCATTCCTATACAATGTACATAATACGAATTAGAGTGATACAACCATACAAAGGAGGAGTATTTTATGATTGATATCCATTCAACCCTTGGATTACAGTGTTCTATTTCTCAGGAAGCAGACATTGAACAAAGCAACCTTGCAAATGAAGTCATAATTGATAAATATACTCAGGTGAACCATTCCACCCTCGGTACTAAGGTACAACTAGGACGATGTAATTCCATTCTTTACTCACAGCTTGGAAGGTATTGCTACACTGGTCCTAATACAACGATACGAAATGCTACCTTGGGCCAGTTTAACTCAATTTCTTGGAATGTAAGCATTGGCGGTAATACCCATGATATGAACCGTGTTACAACTCATAGCTTTTTGGTTTATCCCAAATGGGAAATGGGTGGTCATAGTAATTGGGAATCCTGTAATAAGGAATGCTCTTTAGGAAATGATATCTGGGTTGGTGCAGGCGTGAATATTTTACGTGGTGTTACCATCGGAAGTGGTGCAGTAATTGGTGCTGGTAGCGTTGTTACCAAAGATGTACCTCCTTATGCTATTGTCGTTGGAAACCCAAGCAGGGTCATTCGATATCGATTTTCGGAAGATCTAATCGAACGTTTTCTCGAACTCGAATGGTGGAATTTCCCGATTGATACCATTCGTCAATCCTTTGATGTTTTCCATTCTACCGTTACTTCAGAAATTATGGACCAATTATTTGAAATAAAAAAGAACATAACGAGTTATGATAAATGAAGACACACTTTCCTGACATAACGAAACGTTTGTATATAAAATAATTCAAAAAAATTGCTTTTCTATCACGGACAAGAGTGTTATAATGAGTAGAACGTAGGTTTAATAACATAATAGTGAATGTGTAACTACATTTATGGAGGTATAAAATGTCTAAAGTTATCGTTATGGATCATCCATTGATTCAACACAAAATTGGAATCATGAGAGTTAAAACAACTTCTACAAAGGAATTCCGTGATCTTGTTACAGAAGTCGCAATGCTTATCTGTTATGAAGCAACTAGAGATCTAGCTCTAGCTGATATCGAAATCGAAACCCCATTAGTGAAAACAACCGTAAAAGAAATTGCTGGTAAGAAATTATGTATCGTACCAATTTTACGTGCTGGTCTTCATATGGCAGATGGTATTTTAAACTTAATTCCAAATGCAAAGGTGGGACATATTGGTCTATATCGCGATGAAGAAACCTTAGAGCCAGTTGAGTATTTCTGCAAATTACCTACTGACGCTGCCGAACGTGAAATCTTCGTTGTAGATCCAATGCTTGCTACTGGTGGTTCTGCTATTAGTGCTATCAAACAATTAAAAGCAAGAGGAATCAAAAAGATTCACTTCTTATGTTTAATTGCTGCTCCTGAAGGCGTAAAACATTTACAAGAAGAACACCCAGACGTAGATATCTACATCGGTGCTTTGGATGAAAAATTAAATGAAAACGGTTATATCCTTCCTGGTTTAGGAGATGCTGGTGACCGTATCTACGGTACAAAATAAAACAAAACACAAAGAGCTATTCGAATCCGAATAGCTCTTTTCCTTTTTTATATATTACTCGTAGTATTATTCGATAAAAATGCATAATTCCAAGTCCACCAACAAATCCAGTTATTAGTCTTCTTACATTCGTAGATTCTTTTATATGCAATGCCTGCATCAACCAATCAAAAAACATAAGCATACACCCGAAAAGTGCAAAAATGTTTCCCGTATTACTTTGCCTGTTACCTTTCTTCCGCCGGAATATGCACTGGAATAGGATGTAACAGATATAACATAGAATGGAACTAATATATGCAATAAAAACACCCGTGCAACGTGCACAGACCGGGAATTGCATCCCATGATAATAGAAACTTCGATCCGCTCGTTGATGACAGCCTGTTTTCTCTCCTATTTTCATCAGACGTAGCCAAGTTTCATATTCTTTTTTATCTTCATGACTGAAATTGTTTTTCTTACTTTCTTTAAACGACATATCATTCATAAGAACACCTTTTTTGTATTTCATACTTATTAAACGCGAAACTTTCTTCCACAGTTTGGGCAGATCCAGTAAGCTCGCCTTGTTGTCTTACCATCACCCATTCCACATAACCCACATAAGAAGCCAATTGGTCCTAAGATGATATAGCCACATAAGCCAGAACAGACACCATACCCCTTTTGTTTTGTTTCGGATTCCTCAATAATATGACAATTTTCACTTCCACAAGATGGACATCTCATAATTATTCTCCCCTTTCTTTCATTTCCTCCAGTCTTTGTGCCTTAGAGTAGACACAGCCACAGTAATCCTGTCTATATAAATCATATTCCTTCGACAGTTCTGTAGACCTCTTGTAACCATTTTTCTTCTTGAAATCAGAATATAGATAGGATACACCGTATTCCTGTTCTAACTCCCCACCAATTTCATTTAATTTTTGTGCGTTCTTCAGCGGACTAATGGAAAGTGTGGTTGTAAAGTAATCAAAACCACCTTCCTTTGCTAATATTGCTGCTTCCCGCAATCGCAATTCATAACAACGATAACAACGTTCGCCTCCTTCAGGAACTTTTTCAAGTCCTTTCGCCATGGCAAAGAATTTCTCTGGTTCAAATTTACCTTCCATAAATCGAATTGGATACTTCACCTTCTCATTCATAGCATCGATTAAACGTCTTTGTTCCGCTACCCGATGGTTGTATTCCTCCGCCGGATAGATATTGGGATTATAGTAAAGTAACGTTATATGAAAATATTCCGCTAGATATTCCAAACAATAGGAACTGCATGGTGCACAACAACTGTGTAAGAATACTGTTGGAACACGATTTTCTTTTTTTAATGATGCAATCAGTTGATCTAATTTTTTTTGATAATTTATAACATTCATTTGATTCTCTCTTTTCTAATAAAACTATTGCTTCTACATAAATCGAAAGAAAAATAGCCAAATAACCAGTCCAAATAAAGCACATACCAATAGTATGGCTGGTACAAATGTAATGAATCCCGCAATCCACATTGCTACAAGATCACGCCACTGTAATTTTTCTTGTTCATCATCTACAAGACCTTTTTTCTCTCTGTCTTTTTCTCTATTCTCAAATAACTCCGTCTGTTCATCTAATACTTTTGTTGCTTTCTTACTAAATAACATAGTTCCTCCTATACTCCTATACATGAGCATGCTATAACAATATCAAAAAAAAGAAAAGACTACCCCATAAACTTTGGCAATAGTCTTTTCTTTTCCTATAACCTAAGTAAAATACTACTTAGATTCTACAACATTTCTCTTATGATGACAAGCAACAAAATGTCCTGGTGTCATCTCTTCCAAATCTGGTACCACTTTCTTACAGATGTCCGTACAATACTTACAACGTGTATGGAACTTACAGCCTTTAGGTGGTTTGATTGGGCTAGGAATATCTCCCTCGATCAGAATCGGTTCTGTCTTATTCTCAACATCGGTTGTTGGAATTGCAGAAAGAAGAGCTTCTGTATATGGATGCATAGGCGCAGCGAATAAATCCTCTGTCGTTGCTAATTCAACCATATTACCAAGGTACATAACACCGATACGATCACTGATGTATTTGATAACACTTAAATCATGTGAAATGAATAAGTATGTTAAATTTTCTTTTTCTTTCAGATCAAGTAATAAGTTAATGATCTGTGATTGAATGGAAACATCAAGAGCAGAAACCGCTTCATCACATACAACGAATTTTGGTTTTAATGCTAAGGAACGAGCAATACCAATACGTTGTCTTTGTCCACCTGAGAATTGGTGAGGATAGCGATGAATCATGTACGAAGCAAGACCACAGTCTTCCATAACCTGCATGATATAATCCTGCATCTTATCCTTGTTCTTATGGAATACTTTATGTGCATTCAATCCTTCTCCAATGATCTGTCCTACTGACATTCTTGGGTTTAATGAAGAGTATGGATCCTGGAAGATCAACTGTAAGTCTTTACGAAGACGACGAGTTTCCTCTTCTGTTAATCTTGCTAAATCAACACCTTCATCACGATAGGATTCGTATTTTTCGAACTCTGCATTTCCTTTGTATGCTGCACGCATTGCATCGATTTCTTTCTTTGATGCTTCAAAAGTTGCTTGTTTTGCCTTTACATCATTTCTTTTTGCTTCAACTTTTGCTTTGATCTTAGCTGTAGCAGCATCAATATCAGATTGTGAAGCTTTCTTCGCCTTTTTCTCTGCAACAGCAGCTTCGAATTCACTCTCTAATTTTCTAAGTTCTTCCTTGGCAATACACCATGCCACATTATCCTGGTACTCTTTTAAGAAAGTATTTGACACTTTTTGAAGATCTTTTTCTATAAAGAAACCACCGATTACTTGAACAATATCAAGAAATGCATCATTGGCAATTTTCTTCGCTTCTTTCACCTTTGCATGCATATTATACTTTTCTTCGTCCGTTGTAAGTTTATCATACTCACTTTGAAGAAGATCCGCTTTTGCTTGATGTGTCTCATAATTCTTCATCTTAGTAGATAGATGTTTTAGCGTGTCCTCCATATAACGTGGAGCGATTTCATCAAGGGGACGACCATAATACATCGTACGTCCATCTGTTTGTTTGTATAATTGTAACAAGGTACGACCAAAAGTTGATTTACCGCAACCACTTTCACCTACAAGACCAAATGTTTCTCCCTCATAGATATCAATGGAAATACCATCATTCGCTTTTACGTATAATTGTTCTTTTTGGAACATACTTGTTTTCTTAATAGGAAAGTACTGCTTTAAATTAGAGATGCGAAGTAAAACTTTTTTATCTTTCTTCTTATTTTCCATCTTTTCTCATCTCCTTTTCTGGGTAGAAACATCTGATTTGATGATTCTCCTCAATTTTAACTAAGGTTGGTTCTTCCTCTCTACATTTATCAGTAGCATACTTACATCTAGGTGCAAACTTACAACCTTTTGGAAGATCAAGTGGATGAGGAACCGCACCTGGAATTGCCTCCAAACGTACTCCAGCAGGAGTATCCAAACGTGGAATGGATTCCATAAGTCCTTCTGTATAAGGATGAGAATATTTTTGTTTAGTAAAGATCTTTTTTGCAGGAGCCATCTCAACTACCTGACCACAGTACATAACAGCAACATCATCTGCCATTTGGTTGATAACACCAAGGTCATGGGTAATGAATAGGATGGAGGTTCCCTTCTCCTTCTTCAAATCGTTCATTAATTTCAAAATCTGTGCTTGAATTGTAACATCAAGTGCTGTAGTTGGTTCATCTGCAATCAACAGTTTTGGTTGACAGGCAAGTGCAATTGCAATCATAACACGTTGTCTCATACCACCAGATAATTGATGAGGATATTGTTTTGCAACACTTTCTGGGTTAGGGATCTTTACAGAAGAAAGCATCTCAATTACCTTTGCTTTTGCTTGCTTCTTGTTCATTCCTTGGTGAATGATAAATGGTTCACTTAACTGTCTTTCAATAGTAAATACAGGATTCAAACTTGTCATTGGTTCCTGGAAAATTACAGAAATCTCATTACCACGAATCTTGTACATCTCTTTCTTCGTACAATCCTGAATGTTCTTACCATCAAAGATGATTTCACCATCTGCAACATAACCATTGCTATCTAATAATCGTAAGATACTCATTGCAGATACACTTTTACCACTACCACTTTCTCCTACGACACCTAAAGTCTTACCAGCGTCAACAGAATAAGAAACGCCGTTTACAGCCTTAACCGTTCCTCTTTTTGTTTGGAAGAACGTGTGTAAATCTTTTAATTCCAATAGAGCCATTTCTTATCCCTCCTATCGTTCATTTGCTTTTGGATCGACTGCATCACGTAGTCCATCACCGATCAAGTTAATACTAATTGTTGATAATCCTAATGCTATAGAAGGGAATACCCATCTCCACCAATATTGAAGAATAACGGTTGAAGATTGACAACCATTCAGCATGTTACCCCAAGTAGGTCTTGGTTCACGAACACCAAATCCTAAGAAGGATAAACCGGATTCTGTTAACATCGCACTAGCAAATCCTAATGTAGCACTAACGATGATAACGGAAACAACGTTAGGGATAATATGTCTAAAGATAATACCTTTTTGTCGAACACCTACTGCACGAGCTGCAGTAACGAATTCTTTGTTACGTTCTGCAAGAACTTGCGCACGTACTAATCTTGCATCACCTGGCCATGATAACAAACCTAAGATAACCATGATTAAAGCAATACGCTGCGTCTCATTAATCTTATTACCAATGATGGCAGATAAGGTCATTGCAAACGGTAAGAATGGCAATGCATATACGATTTCCGCTATACGCATCAGGATCATATCCACTTTACCGCCAAAGTAACCAGATACACCACCGATAATGATACCAATCGTAACAGATATAATAATGGCAATTGCACCAATTGTCATGGTCATTCTACCACCGTGCATGATACGAGATAATACATCACGTCCATAATTATCTGTTCCTAAGATATATCCTTTAAGACCCCAAGTGATTGCTTTACCACTGTCTGTGATTGCATAGTTTTGGTAATATCCTGTATAAACTGTAGTAACATTGGCTTTGTTCACTTTTGAAGGAACGCTAGATTGACCAAAATCATCATGTCCCCATGCTACAACATCACCATTTGCTAACATTGCTGTATAATGATAACGACCTCCTTCAATAGAAACAACACCTTCTAGTGTTTCTCCTTCATGAATGGTTTTCGTCTTATTACCCCAAACATATACTTTACCGTCTTCTGTAACGGCTGCACCTGTTTGTGCTGTTAAAGCAATATCAACTGCTTTTCCCATCTCTTCTGGAATTCTTGAGAAAGCAAGTTCATTCGCTGTTAAGCTTACAACCTGACCATCTTTTGTTAAACCAAGAACACCTTGTGAATTGATTGCGATCTTATCGATCTGACCTTGGTATTCACCAATCTTAAAATCAATAATACCGGTATTACCCCAGAAGTATACATTACCATCTTCTGTTACAGCTGCTGAACATTGGAATCCAGAATAGATTCTCTTGATATTCTTTACTGTCTTTAGGTTTTCTGGAATTGCACATTGTTTATTTCTTGAATTACCCCAAGCAAACAATTCGCCTTGATCATTCAATGCCAGAACATGGTCTGCACCAGCAGCAACTTGAACAACTTTTCCCATATTCTCAGGAATATCTTTTACATCGATTACAGAAGTAATCTTTGTCTTACCCCAAACGAATACTTCTCCATCATTGGACACACCAACACTGAAGGTTGATCCTACGGAGATTTCTTTTATGTTTCCTTGTAACTTCTTTGGTACTTTCATCATATTAAATCCAGGAGCAACATTTTGCTGCGTTTGTTCCTGATAAGTTAAATCAATGTGATTTACCGCTGGGTAAATTAATACACTTAAAAATATGATAAGGAATATAATTAACGACACCATTGCAACTTTGTTTGCTACAAAGTTTTTAATGACTGTACGCATTGGACTTTGCAACTGCTCTTCTTCTAAGAAAGAGAGTTGTTTCTTTCGATTCCCGAACAATAAGCCTAAGATGCTTACGCGAGATTTCTTCGCTTTGTTTTCTTTGCTCATCTCTCTCTTCCTCCTAATCTAATTTAACTCTAGGGTCAACCATGCAGTAAGCAATATCCATGATCAAGTTACCTAATAGAGCTATAATTACATAAAACATCTGCATTGCTAATACAACCATGAAATCCTGTTGCATTAACCCATCAAATAAGATTTTACCAATACCTGGCCATAAGAAGATATTTTCTATAATAACAGAACCAGAGAATACACTCATGATCCAACCAGTAACAATGGTTACGATTGGAAGCAAAGCATTACGGAATGCATGAGAATAGATAACTGCTCGTTCTCTTACACCTTTTGCTCTTGCTGTTCTGATGTAATCCATACTTAAAGATTCAATCATTGCGGCTCTAACGTATCTTGTAATGGAACCAATTGAGCCTAAAACCATAACTAAAACTGGTAATGCCATATGCCATAACTTATCAAACGCTTTTGCTAATGCGGACCCTGTAAAACCAACCGAATTAACACCACTAACTGGGAAGATTGGCGCTTTGACCGCTAACAGACAGATTAGCACAAGGGCTATAATAAATGTCGGCAAACTATATCCGACGACGGAGAATACCTGTACCACGTTATCGAAAGTGCTCCTTTTTTTAACGGCACATATAATTCCTAAAGGAATTGTTATTGCGAATACAACAACTATCGCCACTAAATTCAGCTGCATCGTATTACTTAATGGCTGTGCAACTACATCAATAACATCTTTACGGTAATTGGATGAATATCCAAAATCACCTTTTAACATATTTGTAATCCATACTGCATATTGTACGGGAATTGGTTTATCCAAACCTAAACGCTCTCTTGCTTGTTGATATTGCATTTCGTAAACTTCTGGTTTCATCCCTGCTTTTGAACCTTCTAGTAGAAGTCTTGCTGGATCACCAGGTACCATCTTATAGATTCCAAACATTAAGATCGACATAATAAAGAATACAAATACCATATACACCAAACGTTTTGCAATGTATTTTGCCATCTTATCCACACCTGCTTTCTTGCTCTTTATGCTGACGCCATATTCTTTCAATGAGATGCAACCATCCCCTATGGTCGCACAAATTGCGAGATATTTTCACACTTATTTGCTTCTTACTTCACGGTAATTGATTACTTTGCAGTAATACCTATAAATTGCGTATATCTCTATTATCACGGAAATAGGGCATTATAAGAATGCCCTATTCCGTGTACATTAGATTCTACAAAACTACAATCGAAACTATTCAGTTACTGACATGTAGATTAATGAATATCCAATTGAGAATGTATCATCACCAACATATCCTTGTACCTTTGGATTGAAGAATGTATGATATTCATCTGAGTAAAGAGGAATATTAGGCATTTCTTCGTTGATTGTCTTCATAATTTCAACCCATTTGTTAAGGTATCCATCACGATCGGAAGGATCTGTCTTTGTTAAATCATAACCCATGTTCATGATTGCATCATCCATCCAGAAGTTTGTATTGAAGTTTCCTAAGAAGCTCTTACCAGTGTTGTAGCTGTATTCAAATTGTGGAATTGGAGTAAATCCAGTACCTAAGTTGTACATATTGAATTGAGGTTCATCAATTCCTTCACGATAATAGTTGTTAAGTAAAGTAGGGAAGTCAACTACAGTAGTAGTTAATTTCATACCAGCTTTTTCCATTTCACTTGGTAACATTGTTGCAAGTAATTGAGCAACAGAGTTATCAGAAGAAGCCCATTGGATTTCACATGCCATTAATTCGCCATCTACATCTTTGTAACGTAATGTATCTGTTCCATCAACGTAAGCTTCACCTTTTTCATTTAAGTTCCAACCATCAGCATCAAGAACTTCTTTTGCTTTATCAATGCTATATGAGTATGGATTTAATTCACTATCAATAACATCTTTCTTTTCTTGGTACATCCATTGTCCAAGACCATATTCTGAATTAACTAAAGAACCGAAACCACCTGTATATTGTGAACAGAATGTAGTTCTATCTAAACAGTAAGCAATTGCTTGACGTACGGATTTGAATTGAGTTGGTCCAAAGTCACAGTGGAATGCAAGTAATCCGTAACCATTTCTTAAGTAAGTAGCGTAATCAGCTTTTCCTTGATCTACTAAGTCAAGACCAGCATTGATCTTATCTCCACCAGAGATACCAGCAAGAAGATCTACATTACCAGCAGCTAACTCATCAAGTTGAGTAGCTTCTTCTGTGTATTTCATGATAACTTTTTGGATAGAAGGTTTCTTTCCTTCGTAGTTACCTTTGAATTGATCATTTACTTCAAGAACAACTTCTTGATTTGTTGAATCATAGCTTACAAATTTGTAAGGACCACAAGTTACTGTAGGGTTGTATCTTTCAGCAGTCATAGGTTCTTTGATAAGATCTGCTGTATAGTTATCTGATAAGTAACATCCTTTTCCATCATCTTTGATTTCAACGCCTGGAGCGTATACAGAGAAAGGTACTGGAGTTACTGCTGAAGCAGCTGCTTCAAAGAATGTAGGAATATTTTCTGCAGAGATATCAATAGAGAATGTATAGTCATCAATCCAATGAATACCTGCAAATTCTTTTGCATCACCACTGTTATATGCATCAAAACCAACAACAGTGTTTCCAGCTGTATTCGATCCTTCAATTTCACCAAATGCAGGTGAAGCATAGATCATTAAGTTACCAACATAATCTTTTGCAGTGATAGCAGAACCATCACTCCATGTTAAGTCTTGATTTAATGTGAACTTGAATGTTTTAGAACCATCATCGTTTAATGTCGTTTCTGGATCTTTTGCTAATACGGTTGGATTATATACATATTCATCCGTACTTGTAAGTTCTGCTGTACCATAAAATCCTGGATATGTACCGATTAATGTTTTGATTACCGCATCGGCACCGTTGTTTCCCCAACCTTCAATGAAACTACCATTGAATTCTGTTACATCACCAAGGATGATTTGTCCAGTAGGTTCTGTATTTGTTGTTTCAGCTGTTTCTGATCCTGCTGCATCATCAGTTGCTGCTGCATCATCAGTTGTAGTAGTCTCTTCAGTAGTCGTTTCGTCTTTCTTGTTATTATTCTTAGAACATCCTGCCATCATAGAAACAGTAAGTGTTAAAGCTAATAATAACGCCAAACCTTTTTTCTTCATAAAAGCTTCCTCCTTAAATATTAATTACATTTATTATACAACACTAGTATAAAACACAAACAATAGAAATAACCTCGCAAGCAAACCTATTGTAGATGACATGATAGGATTCCTCCTATCCTTCTCTCGTATGCCATATACTGTGTGAATAATCTTAAAATGAATGAAATTCTTTTGTGTGCAATATCATGATCACCTTTTCTAATCACAAATGCACTGTTATGCTCTTTTACGTCATCTCAACTTTACCGTGATAAAGCGTTATCATAAAAAATTATAAAAGGTATAAAAGGGTATCCTGGTTTACCAGAACACCCTTGTTCAATACAGTTATGAATTATACTGTCATTTAAATTGTTTGTCAACTGTATTTTTTTTGGCTTTTTTTTACATAATTGTATTATAAAATTTAAGTTTGCATATTTATTACGAAATTCATGACATTATTGGCAAATTTATCTCTTACTGTTCTGTCCATGTCTCTTTCGTTCGAACCAGCCAATATCCTATGTAAATCCTTATAATAAAGCTCTTTTTCCAAAAGCAATCTGTATATAGTTTTATATATTCATTCTGTTTTTAAATTATACATGCTCTTTTATAATATTGCAACAAAATTATTCATATTTTTTTGCGATAAAATTGCATTTTTTTTATTTCAGGTATGCATATACATAAATTCGAATGTATTTCTTTTATTATCACATTAATGTTTTATCACTTTATACATCTAACGTAGTATTTCTTATTAATACGATAGATGCAATAGTACGCACTGCACGTATTGCACATATTATCCTAAAAAAAATCATAGGAAGTGTTATCCACCCTCCTATGATAATAGCCTCTTATTTGATGATCGTAGCATTTCACATAATGCCTTAACTGCTGTTATTGTATATTCTCTATTCTCTGTTACTATTGCAGTAAACGTTTCCACATCCAAGGAAGAAACCATGGAATAGATATCATCTGTGCGACATTGAAACACATACGCCGGATCCTTTGATATTAAAGTATCCATAACCCCATCTATCCGGGATAACAACGTCCTTAATAGTTTATACGCCAATACATTTTCTCGTTCAATGATCTCTTGAAATCGTTTATATTCAAAAGCAAGCACGATGGTTTGGTCTCCTGTCGCTACAACAGAAGCTTCCCTTTTCATACCCTCTAGCAATGCAGACTCACCAAAAAATGTACCTTCTAAAATCTTACCAATTGGCATTCTTTCGTTCTGTAAATTAGTATTCATGTATACAACTGCCTCTCCCCTAAGCAATAGATATACGGTTTCACCTAATTCACCTTCTCGGCACATCTCGTCTTTTGCTTGAAATGTTCGAAATTTGCCATTTTGTTTTAAAACTTCAATATTCAATTCTTTTCTCCCCTTCTACACATGGTGTTTCAACTTACCTATAATAGCATAAATTATGTAAAATTAAAAGAGAAAGTATAGGCAATTAGTTCTGTTTTTATTTACATTTTTTTCGAAATTGCGTATAATATTAGTCCATTTTTTCGACAATGTATTGTTTCATATACATGATATATCGATTTGCAAGTTCACTCTGCCTACTATTGTTGTGCGTGAGGTACCCAATGATAATATCCTCTTCTATGGATAATGGTACTGCTATGATATTATCCCCATTGAGTTTCGCACTGATAATTCCAGTGGATATGGTATATCCATTTAAACCAATTAATAGATTGAACAGAGTTGCTCGATCACTCACATGAATATTCCTTCTTCGCGTTCTTGTACTTAGAATTTCTTCCGAAAAATAAAAGGAATTATTATCACCTTGTTCAAAGGACAGATATGGATATTCCTCCAAATCTTCCAGTCGAACTGATTTCTTTGCTGCCAAAGGATTTTGCGAGCTTATAAATACGTGGGGTTTAGCCGTAAAAAGCGCAGTGAAGGTAAGATTGTTTTCTTTGATTAATTTATACATAACCTTTTTATTAAACTCATTGATATAGATGATACCAATCTCGCTTCGAAGATTTTTCACATCATCAATGATCTCATACGTTTTTGTTTCTCGTAATGAACACTCATACTCCTCTTGCCCATATTCTTTCATCAATTCCACAAACGCATTCACTGCAAAAGCATAATGTTGGGTGGATACACAAAAGTTTTGTTTCACTGGTTTTGTATCCCCATATCTTTGTTCTAACAGATCTGCCTGTTCTAAGACTTGTCTGGCATATCCCAAGAACTCTGCCCCCTCTAAAGTAACTTGAATTCCCTTATTTGTTCTAGTAAATATCTCTATCTTCATCTCTTGTTCTAATTCTTTGATTGTATTGGATAACCTAGGTTGTGAGACAAAAAGACGTTTTGCTGCCTCATTAATCGATCCTAATTTTGCAACTTCTACTGCGTATTTTAATTGCTGTAATGTCATGTTTTCCCCCCATAAATCCTTCTTCTAATGACTTTCGTTTCCAACAACATCACTATAGCAAAAAGCATTATAAAAAGCAAATTCAATTAAATAACTTGATTAAGCATCAATAGTCCCGTCTATCGTAAAAAAGCTATATCAGATAAAAACAGGTAGTTTCTGTTCTGATATAGCCTTTTCTCTTTATCTATTCGTTTCCTTTTTCATTCGTGTTTTCCAACTTGCTATTTCATAAGATATGATTTCTTTAAATCATTCTATGATTTATTATTTGCAAGCTTCTGACTTACAGACAAAGGAATTACAATCTGTACATTCGACTTTTGTAGGATTTTTCTCATGTGTACCCACATCGATCTTATCTAACGTACAATAATTTTCTGTTTGTGCATGATATTCACAATTGTTTACGGTACAACCAATACAAAGATTTTTTTCCATAATAGCCTCCATATACGTTTATTAACAAGCTTATTCGCTCGTACATGAGTTATTATCTCACTTTGTATAAAACCTATTCTAGGAATATTTTGTTTACTCCACTTCCTCTTTTTCACATAATTTTTTATAAAATGAATCAATCATAATTGCTCCAAATGGCGCTGTGATCAAGATTGCCAATACTGCTACAGTAAGCACTTTGTTCCCACACGCTAGACCCATTGATAATGGAACTGCTCCTATTGCTGCCTGTACCGTTGCTTTTGGTGTATATGCGATCATACAGAATACACGTTCTTTCTTTGTTAATTTTGTCTGGACCAAGCAAAACAACACACCTACCATACGGAACAGTAGTGCTATTACAACTAGAAGAATTGCAGCAAAGCCTGCAGAATATACGTATTTGAGATCTACTGTAGCTCCTACTAACACAAAAAGCAAAACTTCTGCCGCAACCCATAATCGGTTATATCGTGCAGATAGCCGTTTCGCTAATACTTCGTAGGTTCTATATATGGTTATTGCCAGTGTCATGATTGCAATCAAGCCTGATATTGGAACATATGATTTTAAGAGGCTCTCCAACTCAATCAGTAAGAAAGAAAAGCTCAGCAGAATCAATAGTTTAACCGAATCTCGCATATGAAATTTTTTAAAGAAACACGATAAAAACATTCCAATTAGAATGCCAACTAAAATACCAAGCACGATGGATACTGGAATTTTTAGAAAATTCACCATATTAATCTCCCCACCTGTCGCTAACGATGTAAAGGAGCTAAACAAGACAATCACAAATACATCATCTACGGAAGCTCCCGCTAAGATTAATTGAGGAATTCCATGTTTTTTCCCATACCCTTCTTCCATCAATCGAAGCATACGTGGCACAATTACTGCAGGAGATACCGCAGCAACCACACTTCCTATAATTGCAGCTTCCAAGATCGTAACCCCCATAATATGTGGAGCAAAGATTACGATACCTATGATTTCAAAACATGCTGGTACAAAGCACATTAATATAGCTGGACGACCAACTTTTTTTAAATCATTAATATTTAAGGATAAGCCCGCTCTTGTCAATATAATCACCAAAGCAAGTTGACGCAAATCAGAAGCGATTACTAGCAAGGAATCATCTAACATATTAAACCCATGGGGACTTAAAAGGATTCCTGTTAAGATCATTCCCAATAATGCGGGTAATCTTAATTTTTGAAATATTGAACCCAGTAAGAGTCCCAGTAAAAAAATCAGTGCAAGACTTGTTAACATTTTTATCTCCTCCTTCATATCGGTAATGATATCTACTTTATGTACGAGTGCGCATCCCACGGAGTGTTTATATACTAGGGAAGTCGCAAGACTTTCCTAATATATAACAAAGTGTACTTCGTACACTCTCGCGTTAATAACAGCTTTAAAAGTACACTTTGTTCTCCGCGCCGAGCACTGTCAGCTTCAGCTGACATCTACCTTATGTGCGAGTGCGCATCCCACGGAGTGTTTATATACTAGGGAAGTCGCAAGACTTTCCTAGTATATAAAAAAAGCCGACTTCTCCTGTGATATTCACAGAAGTCATCAGCTTATAAGCGGTTTCGATCATCATCGCGGGAGAACTTCATTCCCAATTCTTTGATTATTCTACTATACATGCTATCGTTCGTCAAGGGTGTTTTTTAAGTCTATTTGTTCTCTATATGCATTCGGTGTCTTCCCAAAACGCTTCTTAAAGATGCGATAGAAATAACTCGTATTATCATATCCAATGGTCTCAATTATATCAGTAACCGAAATTTTGGTATGCACCAACAGATACATGGCTTGGTTCAAACGCTTTGTCTGTAGGATTTCCTTGTACGTCATTCCCGTTAATTTCTTAATCTCCCGACTCAACCAGTACACATCCTGGTTCATCAATGTCGCCAGTTCCGTCAACGTTCCTTCTTTATAATGTTCTTCCACATACGAAAGCGTATGTGCAACGATATTCTTTTCATACGGATTCTGCCCATACTCCACTTTATCCATATGATTTAATAATTGCAAGAATAATAGCCCCATGGTAATCTGATTAATACTACGTTTATTCTGTTGGTCATTCCAAATTGTCCAGATCATATTCTCCAGTAGATTCTGTATAGGTAGAATATCAGCTACATGAAAATACAGATAGCTTGGTACACTGGAATCCTGTCGTAAGCAACCAATTAAGAATTCTCTTAGCAAGTTTTCTTCTTCTCCCATCATAGAAAAGGCTACATCAAAAAAATGTGGCAGAATAATAAAGTTCACCGCAATATCCTCATACCCCGCTGGCAAGATTTCTTGCACTGCATTCTGGTTTAGAAACAACAAATCCCCCTCTTGCAAAACAACCTCATTCCCATCAATGATATGAGTTGTATGCCCCTTGCACATATAGATTACTTCTATATAATTATGGGTGTGCTTCGGGAAATGGGTGAATCTGGTATGTGGTCGTACCTGAATCAGTTTTCCCTTCTGCAACAAATTGTCACAATCAATCACCCAGTCTTCTTTCTTCGTATAGAGAGAGCGGTTGATATCTTTTTTTCCTTCCAGTATGTTCTCTTCTTCTTTTGTAATCTTCGATAGTTGTTCCATTAAGATTCGATCCATACTGTCTCTTCCTCCTTGCTTTATGCATATCCATTAATGGTAACTTGATTCTTTCCCTTTTCTTTTGAACAGTATAAGCATTCATCCGCTAGAAGTAGCAGTTCTTCTTCCCTCTCTTCATTGGAGTTAGACGCAACCCCCACACTTATTGTTACTTTTCCAATGTCTTTCCATTTAAAATGTTCTACATTGTCTCTTATTCGTTCTGCGAATACCTCTGCGCCATGTAATGAAGTTTTGGTAAGAATGACAACGAATTCTTCTCCGCCATATCGAAAAACTTGTCCTTGTTTTCCAACTATTTTCCTCGCAATTGCTCCTAATTGTCGAAGCACCTCGTCTCCTTTCATATGTCCATATGTATCATTTATTTTCTTAAAATTATCAATATCAAACATAATCAGGTTCATTGTATTCTGCTCTTTTTTATGTTTCGCATATATTTGTTCAAAATAATTTCGATTATAACATTGGGTCAGGCTATCCATCTTGTTCGTTCTCTGGAGATTTTTTAATTTCATAAGAATCCCAATCAAAAGAATCATGAGCACTGAGATGATGCTGCTCCAGTAGATTCGTCGTCGAATCTTCTCTTCATTAATACGAATGTTTTCTCGTTCATTGTTATATTTTTGTATGCAATAGTCAGCATAATCGTTATTCAATCGAGAACTTTCGTCATCATAGATTTGGTTAATTGCTTCATAATATTTAATTGCTTCGTCGCTTGCATGTTCTGCAGTAGTAAGGTCAACCATTTTCGACAAGATAATCTTCTTATAGTACGCATCAGAATCTGCATTTTCCAATGCCTCTTTGAATTTGCCAAGTGCCTCTTGTGATTGCCCAGTAGCTGCCAGATAATCACCATATGCCAACAGATACAGCAGTCTTGTATTCAGCGTACTAGAACTTGTCGCTTGATCTAAGTATTCTTCTGCATTGATAATGCATTCCTTAGCACGATCAAATTCTCCATTCTTCACGTAATATTCCGCTTCAAATACTTCCATACTAACACGGTACCCGTAACTTTCTTCTTCTGGTAAGTCTGGATATAGCGATTCCAATTCTTCTCTGAGTGCAATCCCCTTCTCATAATCCCCTACCGCAAAAACAGCTTGGCATAGATTACCAATTGCATACGACTTAATAAACACTGCTTCCATTGGGTCGTCAATCTTCACTTCCATTGCAGAATACGAGGCTTCTTCAGCTTTCTCATAATTCTCTAAGGCATTGTAAATGGCACTTAAATCTGCTGACGCTTTAGCCTCAAAGTAAGCATTATTCTTTTCCTGTGCCAACGCTATTACCGACAGACTTTGTTCCAACCCTTTTGCATAATTCCCAGATGCACTGTACATAACACCAAGATTGTTCTTTACATTAAGGATTGTGGATACCGACAATTTCTTTTCCTCTTTTAAAATATCCTCAAAATAAGAAATACATACTTCTCTTCCCGCTGCTTCATTCATAACTACATAGGTATAGGATAAGATAACATCAATATTCTCATTCCAATCATTAACCCGCAATGTAGGGAAGATCTGATTCATCTGTTCAAGGATTTCATCTAGTTGACAATCCTCTAAATTACTCAAATAAAAACCTGTTGCTACTTTTACAAATCCATCAGTCTTCTCTTCTATATGAGAAATAGCCGCAAGGAATAAGTCTTTTGCTTCTGCATCCTTATAATCCATGTAGGACTCTACTGCTAACAGAAAATACTCTTCTGCATTCCATGTGTCTTCATCTTTCTGGCGGATTGTCCCCGTTATCTGTTTGATATAGTCCATATCTGCTGATATGTTATGTAAACTTAAATCCTCAATCATTCGGATTGCTTTATTTTCTTCTTTTGATATTAATGGTTTTTCTCCACGATATTGAAGGTAGAATATCATTCCCAATACCGTACTAACAAGAACAACTCCTATTAACAATACTAGCATCTTATGATGGCTTAATCTTCTCTGTTTCTTTTTTTGTAATTTCAAAAGCTTCTGCTTGGTTTGTTTCATTTTTGTCTGTTGTACGTTTACTTGTTCTGCGTTTTCATTTTCTTTTTTTCTCATTTGTAGATACCCTCATTGAATACGATTTCCTTTTTTCTATATCACAATATGTTCCAAAAATACGCAAGTATTCTTGATACAACGTATTGTTATGTCTTTGCATACTTACCACAAATATGCACTTTTTTTCATATTTATTTAGTATACCATAAATCAATTTCCCAGACAATTAAAGTATCAATTGTACTTATATAAAAAATACACTTGCAGATCTCCTATATTGTAATCGTTTTCCAATAAAATGTAAATGAACATTGCTTCATTCTTCAACCTACCGCATACAATGACCATAGAATCTATTCTTTGGAGGTAATCTTCATGGAACAAAACCATATTACAATTGGAATGCATGCGCCTGATTTTACAGCACAAACTACATTCGGTCCAAAAAAAATGTCTGACTACAAAGGAAAATGGGTCATCTTCTTTAGCCATCCTGGTGATTTTACACCTGTTTGTACTACAGAATTCGTTGCATTTTCACAGGCATACCAACAATTTCAAGACTTAGGCGCTGATCTCATAGGTCTTAGCATTGATAGTAATCCTTCTCATCTGGATTGGGTCTATACCATTCAACAACTCACAGGAATCACGGTGCCTTTTCCTGTTATAGCCGATCGGGATGGTTCCATATCTCGTTTGTATGGTATGATTGCTCCTGATGCCAGCCAAACTGAAACGGTGCGTAACGTGTTCTTTATTGATCGGGATCAAGTGATCCGCGCAATTCTAATCTATCCACTAACCAATGGACGGAGTATTCCAGAGATTCTACGTCTGTTACAAGCCTTACAGACTACCGACCAACAGGGCGTTGTAACTCCTGCAAACTGGACAAAAAACCAACCGGTCTTAGTTCCACCAGCTAAAACTTATACCGAATTAATGGCGAGGGAAGATAATCCGGAATCCATGAACCTGCAATGTATGGATTGGTTCTGGTGCTATAAGAACGAAAAAAAATAAGAATAAAGAGCCATTACACCAACCGAATCGGATTTGGTGCAATGGCTCCTCTTATATCACATTATATATCCCTCATTTTCTTAACATTTTGGGAAGCATGTGTTCGCAACTTTATTCTTTAATTGACATAGCGAACGATGAAGATTTTGTGCATCCATTAAGCAAGTAATCGCTTCCTTGGTATGTTTCAAACTATCATTCTCAATGGTATTCAGGGTATCCATCATCTCAATCCATTCCTCACGCATCTGTTTACATGGATCACAGTTGCAAGCATGACAAGTACGTTTACACCCCTTTTCTACTCCATCATCCGTACCGTCCATTCCATCAAGGAATTCTTCCATATAACTATGAATTTCTTTTGCTTTTTGATTATATTCCATTCCCATCTTCATGTACTCCATCGCATCACGTAGATTCTTCTCTGCAATCATGAATTCTCTATGCGCTTTATCTGCAGAACAGTTATACCAATCGTACATTCTCATGAATTCCTGACAAGAACAATCATTTACTAAGATAATATTCAAATCTGCGCCTTCATTTTCCATCTGCTCATTTCTACAACCGCATCTCGGTGTTTCTCTTTCACATGCTGGTTTCCTGTCACCACATTCTTGTCTTTCTCTCTCACGTACTGGTTTCATGTCGCCATATCTTGATCGATCTCTTTCACATACTGGTTTCCAATCACCGCAGCTTGGTCTTTCTCTTTCACATACTGGTTTCCTGTCACCGCAGCTTGGTCTTTCTCTTTCACACACTGGTTTCCTGTCACCGCAGCTTGGTCTTTCTCTTTCACACACTGGTTTCCTATCACCGCAGCTTGGTCTTTCTCTTTCACACACTGGTTTCCTATCACCGCAGCTTGGTCTTTCTTTTTCACACACTGGTTTCCTATCACCGCAGCTTGGTCTTTCTCTTTCACACACTGGTTTCCTATCACCGCAGCTTGGTCTTTCTCTTTCACATACTGGTTTCCTATCACCGCAGCTTGGTTTTTCTTTTTCACATACCGGTTTCATACTGCCACACTTTGACTTTTCATATTCGCAGGCTGGCCTTACATAACTGCAGGTATTATTTACATTCTCACATGCTGGTTTGCGATTCCATCTATCCATCTTGTCGTGACAAGAATCATTATTTCTACAATACATAAAACTCTCCCTTTTCCATTTCTAATAAAAATTCCAGTCTAGTTTGTTAACTAGACTGGAATTATTGTTATACTATATCATATTCATTACTATTTGTTTGGGAATAATTTTACGTCGTGCTAATGTCGCTTCTTTCGACAGCTTTTATTCTTCATTAAACTCATAATCCTTACCAGGTAGGATTGCATTAAGTATAATACCTGCTAACGCTGCCACTGCAATACCTGATAATGTAATATCAAAATTTCCTATATTAAAAGAAATTCCCGAATTTATAACATTTGCTCCTATTGCTTCATTAAACACATATTGGTACTGAATTCCCAATGCACTCACTAAGATTACTGCTGCTACGATCAAGTTTCTACTCTTTGTAAAGTCAACTGCATTCTCTACCACGTTTCGAACTCCAATTGCGGAGATCATTCCGTATAAAATCAAGGATACACCACCAATGATCGCGGTTGGCACCGTTCTTACAATTGCTGCGAATTTTGGCGAGAAAGAAAGTACCACTGCGATTCCTGCTGCAATCTGCATAACAAGTGGATCATATACTTTTGACAATGCAAGCACACCTGTATTCTCTCCATATGTTGTATTGGCAGGTCCACCAAATAATGCGGATAAACTTGTTGCAAGTCCATCTCCTAATAATGTTCTATGAAGTCCAGGATTTGCAATATAATTTTTTCCAGTCGTTGCACCGATTGCAGATATATCACCGATATGCTCCATCATGGTTGCCAACGCGATTGGCACAATGGTTACGATTGCACTAATATCAAACTTTGCAAAGTTAGCTGTTGTTAATGGAACTCCGATCCAGGCAGCTTCTTTTACTGCAGTAAAATCAATTTCGCCCATACACAATGCCACAATATAAGAACCAACAATTCCTAACATAATTGGAATGATCTTCACCATTCCTTTTCCCCATATGTTACAGACAATAACGATTCCTACAGCTACGATTGCAAGCGTCCAATTGGAGTTACAATTATTAATGGCTGTTGGTGCAAGTGTAAGACCAATTGCTATAATAATTGGTCCCGTTACAACAGGTGGGAAGAAACGCATAACCTTCTTCGCTCCGAAGGCATAGATCAAACCTGCTACAATCAAGTATAAGAACCCAGCTACAAAAACTCCTCCACATGCATACGCCAGTTGAGTTGGATCTGCTACCCCATCTTTTAGTGGTGCAACAGCTGCATATCCACCAAGGAAAGCAAAAGAAGACCCTAAAAATGCTGGTACCTTTCCCTTTGTTAATAAATGAAATAACAAAGTTCCAAGACCAGCCATTAATAATGTGGTAGAAACACTAAGACCTGTTAAAATTGGAACCAATACCGTTGCACCAAACATTGCAAACGTATGTTGGAACCCTAACAAAATCGTCTTCGATAACCCCAATTGCTTCACATTATAAATCCCATCATTTGAATTCGATTTAACCTGATTCCCCAGTTCTTTCATCGCTTAAATCCTCCTACTATAATTACCATTTGTGCCTTCGTAAGATCATCTTACCTTTTACGAATGCGTCTTTACATACATCGGCTTATTATATCATAGAGGTTTTTGTAAAAGCAACAAATAAAAAGTATTCGTAATACTCTATGAAAAGCTCATTAATCCTATAACTTTTCCCTTCTACTAAACATTTATTTATAACTATTTTCAGAATAATCATAGTAGTTTTCGATAAATCGATGTATTATGTCGAATTTTCAGTATTTTTCAAACTTCTCTGTATATATTAGTACAAATGATGTGATTCCTCAAAACAAAATGTTTATATCCTATTATCGTTCAATTACATGGTCAACATCGATGACAGGTGCGAGTACAGTCTTATAGTTTCGCAAGGAATAACCATCAATAGCAACACGCGTCATATAGATCGAATGACCTTCCTCATAATCTCTTAAGTAGAAGAAATTACTAACAGAGCAGAACACCCGATAATCATAATCAAGGAGCACTTGATATCTCTCATCCTCTGGTTTTATTAACTTTCCATAAGGATAGACGAAAATCGTTGTATCTCCAATAATAGGTTTTACTTCCTCTTGAAAATGCTGCAAATCTGTCTTCAGGCTCTTCTTCGTATGTTTTGTACAATCATAATGCCCATAACTATGACATGCAAAAGTATACCCTAGTTCCTTTAACCGATTGGCTACTTTCTTAGCTTTCTTAATCTCCTCTTCTCGATCGCCCTCATAGTTTCGGTCTGTACGATAACCAAACACACCCGTAAACCCAGTCATACATAACGTCATTCTTGCTCCATTTGTTGAGAACTCTGGGTGTTTTTCTATAAACTTTTCCAAAATTGGAACGAATTCATTCTCACTGGAATATAGCACAGAACCATCTTCTTGATACGTTCCTGAAACGATCTGTTTTTTTTCATCAATTGCAAGAAAATCAACCATTCCATTTCCACGTTTTTTTACATCATACACTACATCGTCTACAGAAAAAATCAAAGGCTTTCTTCCTTTTGGTACCTGTATACTTTTGGCAGTTTTCATTTTTCCTTTTTTCGTTGTATAAAAGGTCTTATTGATATCAATCAAACTGTACCCATTGTTATAGAGTTCTTCTAATAGATTTTCGAACTCCTTTACCGTAATGCAATCTGCATCATAACGCATAAGTCCATTGGAATCCTTGATCTCTGGATTTGCAATTAAAGCATGGATGAAGATATGTGGAATCTCTCCTGTATAGGACTCATACTCCTGTTCATTCTGTTCATTCTGTTCTTCTTGTTTCTGCTTTGTCTGATTCTTTTCTTCGTTTGACTCCTTCGTCTGTTCTAGTTCGCTTTCCTGATGATCTTGCTCTTGTTCATCATCTAATTTCTGTTCTTTATCTAGTTTTTGTTCCTCTTTTTGTTTCTGTTCCTCTTCTTGCTTATGTTCACCTTCTTTTTTCTGTTCCTCTTCTTGCATCTGCCCATTTTCCTTAGTAGATGAACTGCTTTGATTCTGAAAACTATTCTCTACCATAGTATTCTTCTTACATCCTGACAAACCAGTAACTAACAGAATACATAGGAGGCAAAAAATAATTCTATGTACTTTCTTTTTTCCCACCTTTTAACCTTCTTTCTACCCAAATATTGTTCTAATGGTACTATCTAGCCATAAAAAAATAGAAAAAGCTGCTACATAGCTAATCCTTTATTGGCTAGCCTTTGCTATTGTAACAGCTTTTATCTTCTAATATCCTCGTATTCTATCATTCTCATCTTCTGGTGTATTCATTATGGACTTCACTACAACATCATACCCATATTGCGGATTCACTTGAATATGGATTCGATCATTGACACGATGCCCCATAATTGCTTTTCCTAAAGGAGATTCGATACTGATCAATCCTTTCAATACATTCTCCCGAACGGTCGTGACAATTCGATAGGTCTCTATTGTATCATCTTCTTCAAATAACAACTCCACTGTATTATTCATACCAATCACGTCATCATCAGAAGAATCATCAATCACTTTCGCTGTCTTGATCATTCGTTCCAGATAACGAATCCGACTTTCATTCTTATTCTTATCCTTTTTGGCTGCATAATACTCAAAGTTTTCACTTAGATCTCCTTGTGCACGAGCTTCTTTAACCGCTTCAATTGCGTCTTTTCGAACGACCAATTTACGGTAATCAATTTCCTCTTGTATTTTCTTAATATCACTTTTTGTTAATTCATTGTACATGTGATTACCTCCATATACCTTTTAAGCCTTACTATATTCTCAACAATTATACTCCACTTTTACAAACTTGCAAAGGCACCACACGGAATTTCATTTCTTACCGAATATAATTCGTACTAATCTTTTTCTCTCTTGTAGGCTTTGCGATACCTGCGTCTTTTCCTGCTTGAATACATTGCATCAACCATGCCATGTTTGTACCAAGTGTTCGCATTGTCTGCATTCCTTCTTCATCTTGTATAACCTCCTCAGGAGTATTACCATGAACCATATTCCAATACTGGGAAGAGACGATTGGCATGTTGCTGATGGTAAAGTATTTATTTATCTGATCAAATGTTGCGGTTGCACCACCTCTACGACAGCTTACCACTGCAGCACCTGGCTTATCTGCATATAGGGCACTTTTTCCATAAAACGCACGATCTAGAAAAGAAGTTAGCATTCCGGAAGCTGCTGCATAATGGACAGGGGAACCAAATACAAAACCATCTGCACTTGCTGCCTTTTCTACGAATTCATTAACGGTATCCTCCATAAAACATTTTCCTGTTTTAATACAAGTACCACAACCAAGACAACCGCCGATTGGCTTTGCTCCAATTTGAAAGATTTCTGTTTCAATTCCGTGTTGATTTAATGTCTTCGCCACTTCTGATAAAGCGGTATATGTACAACCCTTTTGATTTGGACTACCATTTACTAATAATACTTTCATATTATCCTCCTGTGTAATTTTATGAATATATGATGCAAGGATCAAAAGGTCATATTCACTTTGTGCTTGCACATAAGAGAATATGACTTGTTGATCCTTGCATCATTATATCACAGAATCACTCTTTATAAAACCGTCTTCTGTTTCTTGGCCTCCTCCGTATACTTGCGCACCAAATCGCCTTTTGCATTGGTATACCCGTCCCGATCATGTTCATATGGTTTCCACAATGACAACTTTAATGCTTCATACTGTTTTGCTAATGCTGGATTTTCATTCATATAATTCCGAAAATACACTTCGTCATTATCCCCTTCATAACGCAAATGCAGATGAAACACTCGTTCATCAAATCCGTGCTCTGTATAGCCTTTATTAAAGGTCATTCGCCTCTGATCCTGATTCATACACAGATAACCGTTTTGTAGAAGAATGCTCTTATACTCTGTTTGGTCACACTCCTTCGGAATTTCAACGAGCAGATCAACAATTGGCTTTGCCCAGATACCATGAATGGCGGTACTGCCTATATGGCTAATCTGACAAATTGGTTTTGCTTTGAATAGGTTGCATAGGAACGTATACTCTTCCTGATACCATACTTTCCATTCTGCTTTATGTTCACATAGAATTATGGGAAATAACTGCCACAATTCCTCTAGACTCATTTCTGATAATGGTTTTGACATCTTCCTTCTCCTTTTGGCATATTCCTTTTATGTAAGCACAAGGTGAATGAACTTTTTGTCCTTGCTTAATCGTATTATACTACATCGAAAACACAAATACCAAAAAGGTTATGCCCTTCATCCCAATATGAATTGCATAACCTTTTATTTTTCTTTATATTTTACATGTAAAATCTACATTCCTATTGTAATTTCGCTAATAGTTCTTCTACATCAAGCCCATGAACCATACAAGCTTCTTCTAATGTTTCTGCTTGTGAAGATGGACAACCAAGACAGTGCATTCCAGCAGCCAATAATACATTGGCATTGTCAGGGTTTGCCTTTAGGATATCTCCAATGATCATATCTTTGGAGATTACACCTTCTTCTGCTTTTGCAGCCGCTACTTCTTCACCAAAGAACAGTTCCATATCTTCTTCTACTGTAGAGATTCCGCTGATTCCAAAGTTATCTACTAATACTTTCGCTACATTTGGAGAAAGGAATCCTGGTAATGTTGGTCCTAAGTGGATTTCTTTTACACCAAGATATAGAAGGGATAATAAAACAATAACCGCTTTTTGTTCATACCAAGCAATGTTGTAGATAATTGGTAATTCATTAATATCTGCAAGACCAAATACTTCTTTTAATTTTAATGCGATCAATGCTAAGGAATACGAATCGTTACATTGTCCTGCATCTAATACTCTAGGGATACCGCCTATATCTCCTAAGTTTAATTTGTTGTATTTGTATTTGGCACATCCTGCTGTTAAGATTACCGTATCTTGTGGAAGAGCTTTTGCAAAGTCTGTGTAGTAGTTTCTTGTTTTAGCTCTACCATCACATCCAGCCATAACAACGAATTTCTTAATTGCTCCCGATTTTACTGCATCAACTACCGCATCTGCCAATGCAAATACTTGTTCATGGGCGAATCCACCAACGATTTCTCCTGTTTCGATTTCTGTTGGAGCCGCACATGTTTTTGCTAATGCAATAATTTCAGAGAAATCTTTCTTTGAACCAGCTTCCCCTTCGATGTGCTTACAACCAGCGAAGCCTGCTGCACCTGTTGTGAACATTCTTGCTTTATAAGAATCCTTTGGAGGTACAATACAGTTTGTTGTCATTAAGATTGGTCCATTGAAGCTTTCGAACTCTTCTTTTTGCTTCCACCAAGCATTTCCGTAGTTTCCTACTAGATGGCTGTATTTCTTTAATTGTGGGTAGTAGTGTGCAGGAAGCATTTCGGAATGTGTATAAACATCTACTCCTGTTCCTTCTGTTTGGATCAATAATTGTTCAAGATCCGCAAGGTCATGACCAGAAACTAAGATTCCAGGGTTTTTGCCAACGCCAATATTTACTTTTGTGATTTCTGGATTTCCGTAAGTTGTTGTATTGGCTGTATCAAGAAGTGCCATACCATCAACACCAACTTTACCTGTTTCCAATGTTAATGCAACTAAATCATCTGCTGTTAAGGAATCATCCATTAACTTCATTAAGGTTTCTTGCATAAATGCATCAATTTCTTCGTTATCATACCCTAATGCATTGGCATGTTTGGAATATGCAGATAATCCTTTTAGTCCGTACGTAATCAATTCACGTAAAGAACGTACATCTTCATTTTCTGTGGCTAATACGCCAACTTCTTTGGATTCAGCTTTAGCCTTTAACATAGCATTTACTTCTTTTCCACTGTTATTCCCTGCCACAATCGTTTTCAATGTAGCAAGAAAACCAGATTTCTTATCTTCTTCCACATCACACGTAGCTGCTTCTGATAAACTAGTTTGATCTGCTAACTGCTTCATCAAGTCATTTTTCATTGCTAACGTTTCTTTTACTCTTGTATAGAATACTTCATCATCGAAGTTTGCATTTGTAATCGTTGTGAATAGATTTAAGGTTATATAGTGATTCACATCTTTGGAAATAGTTTTTCCTTCTTTACGCAATTTCGTTGTAATTTCTGCTAATCCCTTCGTTACGTAGATTAATAAATCCTGCATATTAGCAAGATCCGCACTTTTACCACATACACCTACTTTTGTACAACCTTTATTCCCAGCTGTTTCTTGACATTGATAACAAAACATATTGTTTTCCATCGATCTTCTCCTCAACTTTCTATTTTTATTATGGAAGATACAAACATAACATTTGTCCCTTCCTAATGTGTGAATTGTTACGTTGCTTTGCAACTCCTCGCTTAACTAAGCTTGTGACCTTATTATATTGAAATCGCATACATAATTCTGTTGTATTTACAACATAATTAAATTATAATATGATGCAAGGTTCCAAAAGTCATTTCACATTGTGCTTGCACAAATGTGAATATGACCTTGGGAACCGCTAAACATGAGCAAGGAGCGTTTTATGCGGACCCGGAATGTGTAGAATTGTGGGAGTTGCAACGCAACGGAACAATTCGTGCATCTGCAAGGGTCAAAAGGTCATTTCACGCCCGGCTTGCACATAAGTGAATATGACTTGTTGACCCGCTAAACATGAGCAAGGAGCATTTTATGCGGACCCGGAATGTTTTAGAATTGTGGGAGTTGCAACGCAACGGAACAATTCGTCAAGTAGCGCTTTTGCGCAAACCCAACACAAAAAGAAAAGCCCTACCGATTCCAAAATAGAACCAGTAGAGCTACCTAATACGTTAAATATATAAGGAGATTACTATGGTACAACAACAATATATTCCTATTATACAAGCTTCCAAACTATTCGATGGAATCTCTTCCGATGAGATTGTCGGCCTTCTTCCTTGTCTATCTGCTACGGAACAATCTTATAAAAAAGACAACTATATCTTTCATACAGGGGACACCACGAGTAAGATTGGTCTTATCTTATCTGGCTGTGCACACCTTGTGAAAGAAGATTACTGGGGTAACCATACCATCTTATCGGAAGTTATGCCCGGTGAATACTTCGGAGAAGCGTATGCTTGTCTGAAGCAAGAAGCATTCCAGATTAGCTGTGTTGCCACAGAAGCAACCACCATATTGTTTTTTGATATGCAAAAAGTTGTAACTGTATGTTCTTCCGCTTGCCATTTTCACACAAGATTAATTCAAAATCTAATGAAGGCTCTTGCAAGAAAGAACGTATTTCTCATGCAGAAATTGGACTATATCAGTCAACGTTCCACTAAGGACAAACTCCTCGCCTATCTCTCTGCACAAGCGACAAAACAGGGCACGAATGCATTTACCATACCATTCAATCGTCAACAATTGGCAGATTATCTCTCCGTCGATCGAAGCGCCATGTCAAATGAACTATGCAAATTACGGGACGAGGGACTTCTTACATTTCACAAGAACTCTTTTACTTTAACGGAGTTCCCGCTATAGATTATTTCTGATTTGGGTGTCAAAAGCTGTAGCCAAGCGAGCACGCGTTTTCTGATGAATATAGCAAGCATCTGCTCGTTTGAGAACAGCGAGTGCATAGTTTAAGAATGTTCTTCTTACTGCTTACGTATTCTTTTTTTATAATATAGCCAAACCGCTATGATTCCCACAATTCCAAGAACACAAAGGGTCAGAAACGAATACTCCTCCATGATGGCAACAACATCTTCCCAGGATTCTCCCACTACACTTCCCACAAAAATCAAAACCGTATTCCAGATTCCTGATCCAATGGTTGTTAAAAGTAAGAATCGACCAAAATGCATTTCACTCATTCCGGCTGGTATGGAGATGAGACTACGAATAATTGGAACAAATCGACCGAAGAATACGACCATATTTCCTTTCGTTCCAAACCAATGATCCGCTTTTTCAACATCCTCTTTTTTCAAACGTAAGATTCGTCCGATTTTTCCTTCCACAATCCGCATAAACCGTTCTTTATTCAGAATTCGTCCAAGCCAATATAGAATAATAGCTCCAATAACTGCTCCTGCTGTGGACGCAAGTACCGCCCCCCATATCGTCATCTGCGTATAGGTTGTTAAGAACCCTGAAAATGTTAATACAACTTCTGAGGGGATGGGTGGGAACAGGTTCTCGATTGCAATCAGCAATAAAATACCGAGATACCCATATTGATTCATTAAGTCGATCATCATATCTTGCATGATTTTTCTCCCTTCATCAAAAAATGCTTGTTCCATCTTAACACATTCTTTGACGAACTCACGCTAGGATTTTGTTAAGATTCGTCGTATATGTTGTACGATATGATCTGCTATTTTTGTATCAAGTGGTTGCACTCTGCTCCACATACGTACCCCTTGATAGGAATATAGGATAACATCAACAAGTTCCTCCACTGCTACCTCCGGAAATGCCTTTGTTTCGATACCATATTGTAGCAAGCGAATCCATTTTTCACGACCAATGGCATTCTTTTCCCCAAAGAATGCGAAATCTACTGTATTGGCATATTCATAAATGGCATAACTTAGGGACTTCTCTGGACAATTCATCTCTTCATAGAGTTGCTGTAACAGCCCAGATAAAATCTCCTCTGCGGAATGTCCTTTCTTAATCAATTCCTCTACTTGAAAGGAATCCTTTTGATTCAGATCTTCAAAGATTTCACAAAAGATTTCTTTTGTGCTTCCATAATGTCGATATAAACCGCCTCGACTTAAACCTGTTTTCTCGCAGATATCCTTCATGGTTACTGCATTGAAACCATTCTCTGCAAAAAGATCATATGCTTTTTCTTTAATATACGACCTTGTCTGTTCTCCTTTAGTTGGCATCGATACCCTCCATCTTAATACTCTTACTCCTTCTTTTATCAATAATAATAAAGCTTTCTTTCGCTAGTTTGTACAAACATTAGCCTAATTCAAGTAATACATGACAAACTTACTATACTTATAATGTGACACTCATGTCGCTTTGTCAAGTAAAAACAATATATTCACACATACATTTCTGCTAAAAAAGCGGCGGCTTTGAATGTTATTTCAAATGATATGCCCCCTGTCAAGTAGACAGGTTAAATATCTAAAATGAGTGTTTACTGAATGACCATACTTCGTATGAGGTATGGTCATTTTTTATGCACACCATTTTTCTTTGTATTTTTTGATTCGTTT